>NZ_WTYR01000001.1:0-629166 GCF_009827575.1 Alteriqipengyuania halimionae
GCGATCGACGACGCGCCTTCAGCATTCGCTGCATAACCTGCTGCGAACGACCGATCTCCGGTGGCTGCAGCGCTCTGACCGAATGCGGAAGAGATGTAGCCGCTCGCCTCGCTGGAGGTCCCCACAGCGACAGAAAATTGTGACGCCTCCGCATTATAGCCTACGGCCACACTCGAAGTGCCTGTGCCTCTGGCAAAGGTCCCAACGACAGTCGCGTAGCTTCCAGCAGCATTCGCTTCGCTGCCGATGGCGACGGCGCTGTCATTGGAGCTTTGCGCCTGATTTCCGATGGCAGTCGAATAATCGCCGCTTGCCAACGCGTCCCTCCCAATCGCAATTGCACCGGTGGCAGTGGCATTCGCGTTGTTACCAAAAGCAGAAGCGTCAAAGCCCGATGCTGTCGCTCTGCCCCCGACTGCCGTGCTGTTCCCGCCGCTGGCCTCCGCACTGTCTCCGCACGCAAGCCGCGAAATGATGCCGCTCGAATCCGCTCCGCCGTCGGTATCGACATTGGTGTCGGCATTGCCGTCGTCGTTGGTGTCGAGCAGGCAGTCGTCGGCAAGCGCGGGGCTGCTCGACAGTGTGGCGAAGGCGATCGCGGTGATGGTTGCGGACAGAAAGAGAGTGGTTTTCAAGATCATGCTCCTGGTTGGCGGATAGAGCGAAGGTGACGAACCGGTCCGGTCCGCCTCCTGTCGCGGGTGTCGGCAGTTTTTTGGCATTCGTTCAGTTGGCGGCACGCACCTTTGTCGGCCGCGGGCCCACGCCCCGTCGAAGGTGAGTTGGCTTCATCTGCACGGGTTCGTTTCCTCGCTGGTGGGCATGCATGGCGATCCGGCGAATGCGCCTGCACCATTGGCCGCCCGGAGAGGGGGACGCGCATATTTCCTATGTTCGAAAGCGCGCGCAGTTTGACGGGTACCGGCGCGTATGAGTATCCCCGGATCCGGGTATTTTCATGCGAGGGGGGCGCGCGTGGATTTCAGTGAAACGCGTCGAATATCGGAGCTGGACAAGATTGCCGCCGCGATTGGCGCAATGCTGGACGCGGCCGATGCGAACCTCTACACACGGGCCATCCCCGGGGAGGCCGCGCCCTTCGTATTCGCCAGCGAATGCGGATGGACAACAAGGGCCTGAGAGGTGGGCGTCGCGCCCCACGACCCGTCGAACCTGAACCGATTAGCATCGGCGGAGGGAGTGGACCGGTCCTGTCGCAATCCGCCCGGCCCGAAGTCCGCGCTCCGTCACAAGGAGAGACTTCGCATGGCCGACATCAACAGCAAATTCGACATCGGCGTCACCACCGGCCCGATCCGCGGCAGCCGCAAGGTGCATGTCGCGGCGAAAAGCGGCAGCGGCGTGCGCGTCGCCATGCGCGAGATCGACCTCGAAGGCGGCGAGCCGAGCGTGCGGGTCTACGACACCAGCGGCCCCTATACCGATCCCGAAGCCACGATCGACATCAACGCCGGCCTGCCCCAGCTGCGCCGCGATTGGATCATGGCGCGCGGCGATGTCGAGGAATACGATGCGCGCGAAGTGAAGCCGGAAGACAACGGCCAGCTTGGCCCCGATCGCAGCGGCGGCGTCCCGGCCTATCCCAATGTCGTGCGGCGCCCGCTGCGTGCGAAAGCGGGCAAGAACGTTAGCCAGATGCACTATGCGCGGCAGGGCATCATCACGCCCGAGATGGAATATGTCGCCGAGCGCGAGAATCTCGGACGTGAGATGCTGCGCGAGGAAGCCGCGCGGCTCGAAGCACGCAATGACGGCCAGCCCTGGGGCGCCAGTCTGCCGGATTACGTGACGCCCGAATTCGTGCGCGACGAAGTGGCCCGCGGCCGCGCGATCATTCCCAACAACATCAACCACCCCGAGACCGAACCGATGGCGATCGGGCGCAACTTCCTGGTCAAGATCAACGCCAATATCGGCAATTCCGCCGTCGCGTCGGATGTGGCGAACGAGGTCGACAAGATGGTCTGGTCGATCCGCTGGGGGGCGGACACGGTGATGGACCTCTCCACCGGTCGCAACATCCACGACACGCGCGAATGGATCATCCGCAACAGCCCCGTGCCGATCGGCACCGTGCCGATCTACCAGGCGCTGGAAAAGGTCGGCGGCGTGGCCGAGGACCTGACGTGGGAAGTGTTCCGCGACACGCTGATCGAGCAAGCCGAGCAGGGCGTCGACTACTTCACCATCCACGCCGGCGTGCGCCTGCCCTATGTCCCGATGGCGGCCAAGCGCGTCACCGGGATCGTCAGCCGCGGCGGGTCGATCATGGCGAAATGGTGCCTCGCGCATCACAAGGAGAGCTTCCTGTACGAGAAGTTCGACGAGATTACCGAGATCATGAAGGCCTACGACATCGCCTATTCGCTGGGCGACGGCCTGCGCCCCGGCTCCATCGCGGATGCAAACGACGAAGCGCAATTCTCCGAACTCTACACGCTGGGCGAGCTGACGCACCGCGCGTGGAAGCAAGATGTGCAGGTCATGATCGAAGGGCCGGGCCACGTGCCCATGCACAAGATCAAGGAGAACATGGACAAGCAGCTGGAGGTGTGCGGCGAAGCGCCGTTCTACACGCTCGGGCCGCTCGTCACCGATATTGCGCCCGGCTACGATCACATCACCAGCGGCATCGGCGCGGCGCAGATCGGCTGGTACGGCACCGCGATGCTTTGCTACGTCACGCCCAAGGAACACCTCGGCCTGCCCGACCGCGACGACGTGAAGGTCGGCGTGGTGACCTACAAGCTCGCCGCCCACGCAGCCGACCTCGCCAAGGGCCACCCGGCGGCACAGGTGCGCGACGATGCGCTGAGCAAGGCGCGCTTCGAATTCCGCTGGCGCGACCAGTTCAACCTCAGCCTCGACCCCGACACGGCCGAGGACTTCCACGACCAGACGCTGCCGGCAGAAGGCGCCAAGACCGCGCATTTCTGCTCCATGTGCGGGCCCAAATTCTGCTCGATGAAGATCAGCCAGGAAGTGCGCGATTTCGCCGCCAAGCAAAACTCGGACAGCTATCTGGCGAGTGAAAACATCAAGCGCGAGACGAGCGACGCGGAGGCCGAGCAAGCGCGCGAGGGGATGGAAGAGATGAGCAAGGTGTATCGGGAGAAGGGCGAGCGGTTGTATTTGCCGGAGGGTGACGGCCAGCACTAATGGCATGGACAAACGCTAATTGCCCAGTCTGTCTTTCTGAAGATGGATTCGATTGCATGTCCGCACCGTTTCAAGGTTACGACGCGACGCTATTTAACTGTTCGGTGTGTGGACAGTTCGCAATATCGCGCACAGCTTTGGTTGATAATCTAGATCAATTGCTTCCGTCTTTGACCAAAGTCAGAAGAGCAGCACTTTCACACAAAATACGACTTGATAATGATCGTGAAGGCAAGCCGAGAATGTGGCTTTCCAACGAACTCCGCGATTTTATTGAAGACGGCCCTGCACTTCCTACGCCGGGAAACCAAGCCACAAACATCCTTCGATGGATAGGGACTAAAGTTCAGAAGACGGGTGAGCCCGTTGAAATTCTCACTCCCGACTTCCACTCATCGATTGGCGCTCCCTCTCGCCAATTCGCTTGCGACTTGTTGGCTGAGTTGCGAGATCAAAGACTGGTTGTAGGTATGTTCATTCCTGACGTTAATGGTCCATCTAATGCACAAGAATTGAACCTAACGCTCAATGGTTGGGAACTTTATGACCAAGAGCAAAAGGGTCTTGTGTCGGGTAGCTACGGATTCATCGCACTTAAGTTTGGCGACACAGAGCTCGATGGTCTTATTAATGATCACGTAAAGCCTGCGCTGGCAAAAATTGGCTATGAGACAATTGACCTTAGGGATGTCTCACAGGCGGGTGTGATAGACAACATAATGAGAATGCATATCCGAGATTGTGCATTTCTAATTGCTGATCTTACTCACGAAAATGCCGGTGCGTACTGGGAAGCTGGTTTTGCAGAAGGATTGGGAAAGCCTGTTCTGTACATTTGTGAAGCCGAGAAATTCGAAAAAGAGAAAACACACTTCGACACTAACCACTGCACCACCGTCCCGTGGCGCGCAGGCAATGAAACCGAATTCGTTCAAGAACTGATTGCTACAATACGGAGAAGCCTTTTATTGTAGCAGAAACTAGGGGGATTGTATGGGTTGGAGAGGTACACTTCGCGCCATCGAGGCTGCCAATCGGCGAGCTGCTCGCGATGCAGAGCGTCGCTGGAAAGCTGATCAAAAAGCAATGATCGCTGCAGATGCTCAAGATGCGGTTAGTGAATGGCGGGAGCACCTCAGCGACCTTGTATCGCTTCACGTTAATCCGAATGACGACGTGAATTGGCAGATGCTCAGGGACGCTCCCGAACCCGTCTCGCCAATGAGGAGGACGCGACATGAGGACTCTGCGCTAGCTGCCCTCGATCAATTTCAACCGCGTTTCTTCGACTTTCTTTCAGGTGGATCCGAGAAGCGCAGACTGTCGCTCGTAGATGCAGTATCGGAGGGACGCGCACGCGATGATGCGGAGCATCAAAATAATTTGAATGTCTTCGATCAGGAACATGCCGACTGGCAATCAGATAAGGAATTGGCGACCAGATTGCTCGCTGGGGACATCTCGGCCGAAAGAGACGTGATTAATACGATGACATCTTGGGCAGATGACGGTCTTATCGGTTCCCGCCTAGAGTTTAGTATTACCGACGAATTTCTGCATGCCATTGCGCATGTTCATACAGATGAGATCGTACCAAATTATCGGCGGAAACAATTGCAGAGCGGAAAGCTCTCCGAGACGAAAATGCCAATCGGCGAGCGCAACGAGCTATATCAGGATTATGTCTGTAGCGTCTCACTGAAAGTTGCTGGAGATATTTTCAGTGTTCTGCCTCGCAATGAGGTGTTTGTAACATGTATGGCTAATATGCTGGACAGTACAACTGGGCATAAGGTTGATATGCCTATCGTATCTGTCCAATTTGTGCGGCCAACGTTCAATGATCTGCGCCTGTCAGCCATTGATCCATCGGACTCGATGTCCAATTTCAATCACAGAATGAAATTCGCGAAGACCAAAGGCTTTTCTCCAATTGATCCGCTCAACCCGCTAGGGGATTAATACCCCACCGCCAAATGCGTCACCGGTGCTGGCTCCCAGTTCGGAGCAGGCTGTTCGGCGAGGAATGAAAATCGCCGGAGCTTGCTTTACGCGGCGACCTTGCGATGAAATTCCGGAACGAAATTCCGAAAAATTCCGGGGACACAATACTTAATTCCAAAAATTCCGGGGACACAATACTTAATCCCTGTCACCCACCACCAACCGCTCCACCAGCGCCCAGAGTTCGCTCGGCGTGGTGTGGCCGGCGACGATCTCGTGATAGCCGATGCCGGCCTTGCGCAGCGCTTCCTTCTTCACCGCATCGCGCGCGGCCGCGCTCGTGCCGGTGTGGTGGCCGCTGCCCTGATATTCGAGTGCGTGGACCACGCGGCAACGCTCGTCCATCAGGGCGAAATCGACGCGTTTCGCATTGACCGCGAAGTAGGCGTCCTTTTCGGGGCTGGCGAGGAATTCGCCCAGGCTCACCTGCGCCATTACCTGCCATCGCGGATTGCGCGCGATCACCGCCTTGTCGAGCGCGTCGAACACCTTGGCCTCCGCTTTGTTGAGCAGCGAGCGCGAGGTGAACTTGGCGCTGCTGACCAGCTTCAACTGGTCCGCCGCCAGCTCGACGCCGCTAGCTTGTTTGCGCTCTTCCGCCTCGATCGTTTTGAGGGTTGCGCCCTTCTTGCCGAATTTGCTGGCATTGCGGCCGCGCCAATAGGCCTTGCGCCGCTCGCGGTCGGCGGCGGTCGTCACGCGTTCGAACACGATCCCGATCGCGGCGCCGATGGCGAGCACTACGAACAACGCGAGGGGACGGTCGAGCAAGAAGTTTACCGTTTCCACGCGTGGCACCGTAGCAAATGGCGGTTTGCGAAATGCTAAAGGCGAGGGGCTGGTCATGGGTTTAGCACGATAAACTTTCCTACATCGCCGAAATCTGCCTTATCCTTGCCGATGAGCAAGCACGATCACCCCGCCGCCGCCTCCGCGAGCGCCTCCGCCCGCCAGACCACCCACCGCGCCACTCGCCACGACGGCTGGTCGCTCGACAAGCAGGGCGCGTTCCTGCGGCAGCTTTCCGCCACGCATTCGGTGACCGAGGCGGCGCAGTCGGTCGGCATGTCGCGGCAATCGGCCTATCGGCTGCGCTCGCGGCTGAAGGGGCGGGCGTTCGACCTCGCATGGGAGGTGGCGTTTCATCATTCCTACGATGTGCTCGCGCAGGCCGCGCTCGAGCGGGCGCTGAACGGGGTGGAGATACCGGTGTTCTTCCAGGGCGAGCAGGTCGGCAGCTATCGCAAGTTCGACGAGCGGCTGACGGTGGCGCTGCTGCGCAAGGTTTCGCTCGGCGGCATTCCGCTGATGGGCAAGCTCGCCCCGATGGCGGAGCGGCATGCGCGTGATTTCGAAACGCTGCTGGGGGCGGTCGAGCGCGGGGAGGGGGTGTCGACCGGCGCGCGCACGCCTGCGGACCGCTCCGAGATCGCGATGCTGCGCGCCCAAACCACCGCCGATCCCGATTACGAGCCCCTGGACCTGTGTCCGTCCGCCATGTCCAACGACGAACTTCTCCAGCATTTGCAGGAGCTTGACGCGGACCTGCAAAAGTGACGCCCTGTCACCTTTGTCACCCACCTTTGTCACCCACCTTTGTCACCCACCTTTGTCACCCGCCCCGTCCTCTCAGCCCAGCTGCACCAGCACCCGGTCGAGCGCCTGCAGGAAGCGCGAGCGATCTGCCTTGCTGAAGGGGGGCGGGCCACCACCGATGCCATCCATTCCGGCGCGCAGATCTTCCATGATCGCGCGGGTGGCGAGGGCGCTGCCGATGCTGGCGGCGTCGAATTCGCGCCCGTCGTGTTTCAGCACCCGCGCGCCCGCCTTCAGGCAGCGTTCGGCGAGGAGGATGTCGGCGGTGATCACCACGCTTTCCGGCGTTGCATGCTCGGCGATCCAGTCATCCGCCGCGTCGAAGCTGTCGGAGACGACCACGCGCTTCACCCGCTCGCTCACCGGCACGCGGAAGGGGCTGTTGCTGACCACGCGGACATGCGCCTTGTAGCGGGCCGCCACGCGGTAGATCTCCTCCTTCACGGGGCAGGCATCGGCATCGACGAGAATGGTTTTGGGCGGGAGGGTGTCGGGTTCCATCGCGCGGGCCTAGCACCGATCGCCCAGCAGCGATCAGGAGAAAGCGGTTTTTTCTTGCGGATGAACAATTTGGCGCGATCCGGGCGCTGCCACATTTTCGCCAATTTCGGAACGTTGCCGCGTTCGGATCATTGGTTGGGTGAAGGCGCGCGGCTGACGAACAGCCGCTAGTTGTGGGCGATCGCCCCGCGCCATTGCCTATACTGGCCTATCCCTTTTCAAGGACCCTATCCGCCATGAACAAGATGACACTCGCACTCGCTTCCGTTGCCTCGCTCGCGCTCGTCGCCTGCAACGATCCCGCCGACGATACGGTGGTCGTGGATGAAGATGCCACGATGACCGACGGCACGACCGCCGATGCCGCCACCGAAGGCACGATCGTCGAAGTCGCGCAGGGCAATGCCGATTTCTCGACGCTCGTCTCCGCCGTGACCTCGGCCGACCTGGCGGAAACGCTGTCGGGCACCGGCCCGTACACCGTGTTTGCGCCGACCAATGCGGCCTTCGACAAGGTCCCGCAGGCCACGCGTGACGAGCTGATGAGCGAAGCCGGCAAGGCCGATCTCACCAACATCCTTACCTACCACGTGGTGGAAGGCGATGTTGATGCCGCGACGCTGATGAAGGCGATCGCCGACGCCGGCGACAGCGGTTACGAAATCACCACCGTCAATGGCGGCACGCTGACCGCGATGATGGATGGCGACAATGTCGTCCTGACCGATGCTGCGGGCAACACCTCGACCGTCACGATGACCGATGTGGACGCCTCGAACGGTACGATCCACGCCATCGACACCGTGCTGATGCCCTCGTAACCGAGCGCTCGACCGAACCGAAGAAGGCGGCCTTGCAAGGGCCGCCTTTTTTGTTGCGTGTTTCGAGAGGGAGCTGGGATCGCAAAGGCCGTGCCGCCATTGCGCGGCCCCCCGGCGCGCGCGCCGCCGACGCTCGTGTCGGAACGTTGTCGGTTCGCCGTCCATTGGTTCGGTATACACCAACCCAATGGGAGACTATCCAATGTCCATCGCCAAGATTACCGAAGTCATTTCCTCGTCCAAGGTCGGGATCGAGGACGCCGTGAAGCAGGGCGTCGCCCGCGCCAGCAAGACGCTCAATGATATCCAGGGCGTGTGGGTCGAAGACATCAAGTGCACCGTCGATGGCGAGAACATCGTCGAATGGCGCTGCACGCTGAAGATCACCTTCGTGCTCAACGACTGATCGCCGACACGCGATACGCACCGACCGGGGGCGGCCTGCCATGCGCGGGCTGCCCCCGTCGTCGTTTCGGGGCAAGGGCGGCAGGGCCGTAGTGGGCACGGCCATCGCGCACTTCCGTTCGCGCGCCGAGCAGGGTACGCTCGTGCATGGCCGCGGCGAGGCTGCGGCGCCGATGGAGCACCGCTTGTGATGACACATGCCGCCAACCCGTTTGCCCCGCCAAGCATCGGTATCATCGGTCGCGCGCTCCGAACCGCAGCGCTTGCGCTCTCGATCGGCTGCACAGCCCTTCCGGTCGCGGCCTTCGCGCAGGAGAATGGCGCAGACGAGAGCGAGGCGAAGGCGGATAACCGCGTCGTCATTCGCGGCAGGGCCCCTCTTACCGAGAAAGAGACCAAGAAGATCGCCAATCGCTACGTCCGCGAACTCACGATCATCAGCGGAAACAACGCCGTCGCGCGATACGAGCGCGAAATGTACTGTCCGGCGGTGATCGGACTGTCGGACGACATCAACCGCCGCATCGCAGAACGTATGCGGCTGGTCGCCGAGGTCGGTGGCGTCCAGCCCGCAGAGCCGGGTTGCCCCACCAGCGCGCTGGTGTTTTTCGTGGACGACAAGACGAGCTTCCTGAGTGAATTCCGGAAAGCCTATCCCGAATATTTCCAGTCTTACGTAAAGCATTGGAAAATGCCCGATGAGGAAGGTCCCGCCATTGCCTGGACCCTCTGGCTGCCGATGGTGCGCGACGGGATGCCGCCATCGCATCACATCCTGTCGAACCCGTACGTGTCGGTGAGCGAGGGTGGGACGCCGATGCTCGCACCGGTGAACATCGCGGTGATGATGGCGGTGGTGGTGATCGAGCGCGACGGCGCGAAAGGATTTTCCACGGACCAACTGGCGGACTATGCGGTGATGCGCACACTTACCGACCGTCTTGCGGAAAAACTCGCGGATTCGGGCGCGCCGACGATCCTGACCGTCTTGTCGACCCCGATGGGCGAAGATGCCGTCGCTTCCGTTACCGCGTGGGATCTCGCTTACATCAAGGCACGCTACAGCGGCGATCCGAGGCTGCGCGGAAACCGCGTCGGGTCTTCACTCAAAAGCGTGGTGTTCGATGCCGCGGAGGAAGAGCCGGCGGAAGCGCCCGAGCGTGAGGACTAAGCGAGAGGCAAATCCGGTTGCGGGGCACGTCGTGCTTTCGCGCACGGCTTCTCGGGCCGTAAAAAGTCTGATAGCTTCATCCATCGCGCAGAGGCATGTCCGCAGGAGAGGCATGTTCGCAGGAACGCGCATCGGGAAGGGCTCAATTATGATCGAGAATGCACCGGAAAACCGTTTCGAAGCACAAGCGCGAGGTGCAAGCATCAGCCGTTTGCGCATCGCCGCGCTGGCACTTGCCTTTGGAGCGACGGCGCTTTCCGCGCCTGCCATGGCGCAGCAGGAATCGGCCCAGGCTTCGGGCGAGGCCGGAGACGACAACAGGGTCGTCATTCGCGGCCAGGTCCCGCTAAGCGAGAAAGAAACCAAGAAGATCGCCGATCGCTTCGTCAAGGAGTTGACCGTCATTTCCAACTTCGATCCGCTGACGCGTTACGAACCGGAAGTCTATTGTCCGGGCGTCGTCGGGCTGACCGAGAACGGCAATGACGCGATCGAGGCACGTATGCGCACTGTCGCGGAGGTTGCGGGCGTGCGACCGGCCAAGCCTGGCTGCGCGACCAGTGCGCTAGTGGTGCTGGTCGACGACAAACCGGCCTTTCTCAAGCAGTTCCGGAAAGTACACCCGATCTATTTCCAGAATCTCGACGGCGACCTGGGGGGCATTGGCGAGGAGGACGGTCCTTCGATCGCCTGGCACCTGTCGGCTTTGATCGACGAGAACGGCACCCCTTCCAGCTCGTCGGCCGACGGAATGCAGGTCTATACCTCAACCTCCGGGGGGTCACGGCTCCATTCCATGCTCACTGCCGCGATCGCGATGTCGGTGGTGGTGATCGAGCGCGAGGCGCTGATCGGTCTGTCGGTCGAGCAGGTCGCCGATTATGCCCTGATGCGCAGCCTTACCAATGGCGATCCAGCCAAGCTCGAGGGAAGCGGCGCGGCCACTATCCTGACGGTGCTGTCGACGCCGATGGGCGAAGAGTCCTACGCTTCGCTGACGGATTGGGATCTCGCCTACCTGCAGGAACGCTATAAAGGCGACCCACGAATGTATGGCGAGCGCAAGGGATCGGCCCTGCGAGCCTCCGTTCGCAAGGCCAGCGACGAACAGCCCGCAACCAAGGCGGCCGAGGGAGACTAGGCCGGACCGGGCCCACCCGGCGCTCCAGGACGCTGTCGTAACCCGGCCCCGCCGCGCCTGCTTTTGGCGCTCACCGCGAACTGGGTAGTGGCGCTGGTGCTATCCGGGTGGGACCCGTTCGATCACGTGACGGACGGAATGGAGGTCAGTCCGGTGATCTTGGCGATCCATGTGCTTCGGCAACGCACCGGCGCTTCCCGCTGACCGGCCCTGCGCTGGTACTCATTTGCCTGATCGGCGCCATCCTGGCCGTCGCGACGCTGGGGCGGGCACATGACCGGGCTTCGGGCCAGGCTCGCTAAACGATGGGCAGCGCACAACTCTCAGCGCTCGATTACTAAGTCCGCGCCGGAGCGAGGGATGCCACCAAATTGCCGAGAGTCGGGAAGACGATTTGCCGATTGGCGACGCTTCGAATAGGTTGGTGCAGTAAACGAGGGCGTCGGTGTCTGCAGCGCAACCATCTATCCTGCCGTCCGTCGTTGCATTGCAGCATTCCGCCGCACCTCAAGGGAATTGCCTATGACACACTCTCCTGCCGCTTCGTGGACGCGGCTTGCGTTCGATAGTTGGGCGCTTTCGATGGAGGCGTCTTGCGTCGTCTGGTTGCGCGGGATGCGGATGATGGGCGGCGGTGCGATCGCGACGCGCGAAGCGGAGAGAATGGTGGCCGAAAAGGTTGAGGCGGGACTGGGCCTGTGGCCGGTGCTCACGCGCGGCGGTTTCAATCAGTCCCCGCAGGAGCTCGGGGCACTGACACTGCGGCATTACGCAGGGCCGGTTCGTGCCAATCGGCGACGGCTGTCGCGCGTCTAAGCTAGCACAGAGGTTCCACTGATCGGGCGGTACTATGTATCGCGGCGAATGGCTTTCCCGCGTTGCGAAACTATCGCTCTCAGGTGCAGGTCGACACATGCGTGACCCCGACAGCGTGTTTTTCGGAACAAGCGGGACTCGTCGCGGATTCCTTCTCACACAAGGAGAGAAATCATGGCGCGCAATACAGGTGAGGGCCACCGCGAGGGTTCGGTCGACGATCGGACGCAGGTAAAGAACCCGGTGACGGGCAAATGGACCAAGCGTGATCGCTCCGATGGCGAGAACGCGGGCGAGTTCATGGACGTCAAGAGCGACGGCGAACCGTTCAAGGGCGTGGCGAAGGAACCCGATGACCGGCGACGCCCGGACGACTAGGCGCGCGGAGTCGGGACACTACGGCTTGTACATCGGATCCTGAAGCCCGCGCGGCTCGACTTGGTCGAGACCCTGTTGAATGCTGAGCGTCTGCTGGGTCATCGCCGACATCAGGGCCTGGCTTTGGAGGATGAAGCTCATGAGTTCGCCGAAGTGTTCGGCGATCTTTTGCGCGGCCTCTTCGGGAGGCAAGGTGCCATGCCGCGTCAGGTCGACCTCCGCCGGATCGACGAACGAGATGTCGAAATAGCGGGCCGTGGGTACGAACCAGCCGCCCATAGCCTCGAATGTGTCGCGCGGTGCAATGAACATTTCGAAGGTAGAGCCGGGCTCGTCATCGACCGGGCTCTGCAACCACAATCCCGCAATGCGCACCGGGCCGTCAGGGCCGACGGCATCGGCGACGAAGGTGGAATACCGCCCCCGCGGGTTGTCGATCGCCGTGCTGAACGTTTCGGGGATCGTCCCGGTGAGATCGCGGCGCGCCACCACTGTCGGTTCGCTCACGCCTTCATGTGCGAGCGCTTCGACCAAGCCACGATCGAAATCCACCGCGACATCCCCTACCGTCAGCATTACGGCACCGGCAAACGACGGATCGTCGGGCAGAATGCGGTTTTGCGAATAGGGGGTGGATGCGTCGTGCCATCCCACCAGCGTGGTCGGCTGGCCATCGCGCTGGACCGGCTCGGGAACCAGCCGTGGAAAATCGTGAGCCTCCACCGATCCGGCTTCGGGTGCGCAGGCCGCGATCAGCAAGGGGAGCAGAGCGTAGCGGATCAGTTTGGGCATCGTCGAATCCCTGCAAGACGGACTGGAGCGCGGCGTGCGTACGCCAATCCGTCTGCGAGGCAAGGCCGCATCTTAGCCGATGTCGAAGTCGCCCTCCTCCTCGCCGTCCCAATAGGCAGCGCGGGTGGCGTGCACGTGGAGCATGACGAGGCCTTCGGTATCGACTCCGTCCTCGAACCAGCGGTCGAGATCCTTGGTCCAGTGCTCGGCGAACTGCGCCTTGTCCTTGACGATCTCGGCCTTGCCCTCGATCGCGATGAAGATGCCGGGAGCGCCGCCTTCGCGCGGAGCGCCCTGAAGCGACAGGCCGACCTTGGGATCGCGCTCGATGTCCTTGGTCATGAGACAATCGTGCCAAGTGAAGTAGTAGCTATCGCCATCGTAATCGACCTGGCGGTTGTTGCTCATCGGCCGCGCGCCGATCTGCCCGTCCTTCGTGTGGGTGTTGAGCATCACGAAGTCGATGTCCTTCATCGCCTCGGCGATATGCGAAAGGTGCTGCTGCGGTGTCTTGTCGGCCATGCCAGTCTCCTGCGACCCGTCCGGGGCAACAGCGCGCCAGCGAGGCAGAAGGTTCCGCATAAGCCAACCGTAATCGCCCGGCGATCGAACGGGCCATGGACAAGCGGGCGGCGGTTTGCCACGTTCCGCTACAACAGGAGAAGTGCGCGCCATGACCGATACCGACAGCTCCGCAATCCTCGACGACCGGCGCGAACGGCGACGACTGCCGCAGATCGGGCTGGCGCTCACGGCGCTCTATCTCGTCGGGCTGGTGATTTATCTCGCGGTCCAGGGACAGAACCCGGCAGAGCTTCAGCTCAACGAACTCGGCGATTTCCTTGGCGGAATTTCGAGCCCGCTGGCGTTCCTGTGGCTGGTGCTGGGGTTCTTCCAGCAGAGCCGCGAGATCCGGCTGTCGTCCAAAGCGCTCAATCTGCAGGCGGTGGAGATGAGGCGTTCGGTCGACGAGCATCGCAAGCTGGCGGGGGAGCGCTGAGCAGGTGCGATGCAGTCAGGATTAGGTGATCCGGGCAAGTCGTGCTAATAGGCTGTTGCTGACGTCGAAATTTGCGACGGACTTCGGATTTTGACGACGCCGCTTGCCGCGCCCTTTGGGCCGGCCCCGGCGAAAACCAGACGACGACTTCCTTTCTTCGGACGACCTTACGCACGACCCTCCGGCATGTTGCTGCGGGGGCACTCTACGTTCTTTGAAAGGAACATCTTATGGCCAAGACTGGCACCGTAAAATTCTTCAACGCAGACAAGGGCTATGGTTTCATCCAGCCCGACGATGGTTCGGCCGACAGCTTCGTTCACATCACCGCCGTGCAGGCGGCGGGCATGACGACGCTCGATAAGGAACAGCGTCTCAACTACGACGTCGAGCAGGGACGCAACGGCAAGGAAAGCGCCGTGAACCTCTCGACTGCGGACTGAATCGCATCGATCCCCTTCCGCCAGTGGCGGGAGGGGATTTTTCTTGGCGGGCGGGTCTTCCGCCCAGCAACGGAGAGACCATGGCCCAGACGTACGAATTCTATGCAGAGCGCGCCGCAGCTGCGACCGCCGCGGCCGACAAGGCCCAGCTCGCCAATGTCCGCGAGCGCGAAATGCGGGCGGCCAAAACCTGGACCGATCTCGCCAACCAGGCCCGCCGCGTAACACTGCAACGTGAAAAGACCGAGCGCGAAAAAGCCGCTGCCCGGGTCGCTGCCGAGGCTGGCGAAGACTAACCGATCGGCGCGCCTTCGTGCGCCCGAAGGTATCCTCTCTATAGTATCATATGTCCCCGTCGCGCGCGCCGAAATCCGGGGTGGGAGCGGGAACGCGGGCTTGCCGCGACCGTTCTGGGAATGGGGGCAAGGAAAGCTATTAAGAGGACCTGCCAATGCGATTCCAGTTCAACTCCGACAGTTCGCTGATGGGCACCGCCGATGTCGCCACCCGGATCGAAAACCAGGTGCGCGAGAAGCTCGCGCGGTTCGAGGATCGGCTGACCCGGCTTGAAGTCCACATCCGCGACGAGAACGGGCCAAAGGGCGGGTCGAACGACAAGGCCTGCACGATCGAGGCTCGCCCGCGCGGCGGCCGTCCCATCGGCGTGACCGAACATTCGGACGATGTCGACGCGGCAGCACGCAAGGCTGCCTCGACGCTCGCCCAGCGGCTGCAGCGCGTGCTCGGCAAGGCCTCGCGCCACGATCACGACGCGCGGCCAGACAAAGTGATGTGACCCGATGCGCGGGCCCGGCGTTAGACCCGCCCAGCCCGCGCCGTCACTCTCCCGGCGATGCATCGCGTATGCGTGACGCTTGCCGCCAGCCGGGTCTTCCCGCCCGCTAGACGACAAGGAATTCAAGCCATGACGACCATCAAACGCACTCTATCCATCGCGCTCGCTTCATCCGCCGCACTGGCGCTCACCGCTTGTGCCGATCCTGTCGACAAGAACAAGTATGACGAGCCGGTCGAGGCGCCCGTTGCCACGCCCGTCGATACCGGCCCTGGAACGGTTGTCGAAGTCGCGCAGGGCGATGAAACCTTCTCGACGCTGGTCAAGGCCGTCACCGCAGCAGGACTTGGCGATACGCTTTCGGGCGAGGGGCCGTTCACCGTCTTCGCGCCGACCGACGACGCGTTCGGCAAGATCCCCGATGCGACACTGACCGAGCTCACCACCAACGACACCGACACGCTCGCCACGATCCTCCGGTATCATGTCGTCCCGGGGAATGTGGACGCTGCCACGCTGACCAAGGCGATCGAGGCTGCGGGCGACGATGGCTATTCGATCGAGACTGTCGGCGGGGGCACGCTGACGGCCACGCTGGTCGATGGCAGGGTCGTGCTGACCGATGCGACGGGCGGCACTGCCACCGTTACCGCAAGCGACATTCCGGCTTCAAACGGCACGATCCATGTGATCGACACCGTCCTGATGCCGCAATAACGTGACGACGAGGGCGCGAGAGATCTTGTCCGCGTCTCTTCGCCGCCGTTCTGCGATCAAGGAAGCGTACATCATGAAAGCCGCCATCAACCTTTTATCTGCCGCGCTGGCGCTGGCCGCCTGCTCGGGTAATGGACCCGCCGATGGTGATCGCAGTGCCCCGACCTTCGATGCGATCGAAGAGGGCGAGGCGGTGTATTTCACCGGCACCGAACCCTTCTGGTCGGGCGAAGTCGTCGAGGACACCGTCCGTTATGCGACACCGGAAGACCAGGACGGCAGCGACGTCGCCGTGTCGCGCTTTGCCGGGTTGGGCGGGGTTTCCTGGAGCGGCGAGTTCGACGGCCAAGCCTTCGATCTCTCGATCACCGAGGGCAAATGCTCGGACGGGATGAGCGATCGCAACTATCCCTTCGTCGCTACCCTTTCGGTGCGCGGCGAGACCCGTCGCGGCTGTGCGTGGACCGACGCGCGTGCATTTACCGGCGCGGAGATGCCTTGACCCCCGCGCGGTCGAGCTCGGGGCCGAGGCGGCCCGTGAGCCATAGCCACCACATCCTGAAATCGGCAGCCAGGCTCCAGAGCGGATAAGTGAAAGTCGCCGGGCGGTTTCGCTCGACCCGGAAATGCGCGATCCAAGCGAAGAAATACCCCGCGAGCGGCATGGCGAGCAGCCACCACCAGCGGCCGGTCGCGATGGCAAAGATCGCGATCGCGACGACCAGCGTGGTGCCGATATAATGCAGCGCGCGCGTCGCCGGTCTGCTGTGCTCCCTCAGATAGAACGGCCAGAAGGAGGCAAAATCGGTGTATTCGCGCGCTGCCATCGGTGGGGTCTCCGAATTAATAGATGCCGGGGATTTCCCATTGCGCGCCGCTGCGCTTGGACGCTTCGGGCTGGAGGAAGACCCTGTCTCCCGCGCTCATCACGCTCTTGTCGCTTCCGGACGACGCAATCGGTGTGCAGGACCGCCCGGCGAGAAAATCGAGCGCGGCGCTGATCGAGGCTTCGGTCGGATCGCCAAACGGTGTGAAGATATCGTCGCCCGCGCGGCAGGTGTTCGGAAACACACTGGCAAGGCCGGTGAAATACTCGCCCTGTCCGTTGCGGTTTTCGAGTTGCAGCGCAACCACGCGCAACCGATCGTCGCATGCCGTGATATCATAGGCTTCCTGGCCGACCGGCTTCCCAAAGCTGTTGGTGCCTACCAGAGCGAGGTTGTCGCCGAGCACCGGGATCAGATTGTTGGGCACGAATTCGGAGGCCGAAGCAGTCCCGCCAGTGCTGATGAAGGCGATCTTCGTCGCATCGATCGCTGCGGGCTCGGCGGAGAAATTGATCGCTTGGTTCTCGTCTGCCCGCGACGGCCGGAAAGTAATCCGGCTCATCAGACTGCCGGCTTCGCTGCGGGCCAGAAGGTCGGTCAGGAGCACGCCCATCGAAACCAGGCCGCCTCCATTGTAGCGGAGATCGACGATGATTTCGGTCACGCCTTGATCACGGAATTTCTGCACCGCGCTACGGATGTTGGGCGCAACGGTTTCCGAACCGAAGGTGCGCAAATTGAGGTATCCGACCTTCTTGCCGCCATCGTCGAGGACCAAGGCGCCATAGCGATCGGAGACCGGGTCGAGATTGTAGTCGGCCTTGGCCACCGAAGCGGTGATCTCAGCGCCCCCCAGGGGACGGAACCTCAAGGTGCGGGTGGTACCGGCATCGCTCGGGCCCAGCGCATTGCTGACGGCTTGCGCGCCACCGGAGGCGAACAGGCTGGAGACCGTCTGTCCGTTGATCGCGAGAAGCTCTGTCCCGCGGTCGATCCCCGCGGCAAAAGCCGGGCCATTTTCAAAAGCCTCTGCAATGAACACGCGAGCGTTGGTGGTGTCGTAAACAAGGCGGATGCCGAAGCCCGCCGTTGCGCCCGACTGGATGCGGGCGTTCTCTTCGGCGATCGACGTCACATAGCTGAATCCGCGGTCCTTGTTCTGCGCGCGAGCAGGCGCGACCAGCGCATCGATGAAAGGCTGGATGGCGCTATAGTTTTGCCGGTTCACGCTGGTATCGAGCAGGTTCGGGAATAGATACTTCGTGTTGAAAACGTCGAAGGTCGTCGCCAGACGGTTCTGGATGTCACACGTTGCCACCGTCGCCGTAGGCGTCGGAGCCTGGCCGCTGGGCGGCGGGTTGTCGCCACCACATGCGGCAACCATAGCGGAACATGCGGCGATGAAGGCGAAGCGGCTGGTGTGCGTGCCGGCTCGAAGTTTGGCTAAAGACATGGTTGTGCGATCCCCTGGAGATGAACTTCCCTAGCATTACTCTATCAAAAATCAGCGATATGGGAAATGAACGACGGCCGTATCGTTTGATACTACGCTATGGCCTGATAGAGCCGCGCGAGGAGTACCGGTGCGCGGCGGATGCTCGCTTCTGGACCGCGCTGAAAGGCCCGCATTAAGTAGGCCGCAGACAGATAAAGAGGATGTTATGACTGATTGCCCCGCCTGGCTGGCGGATAAACTTCCCGAAGCATCTCCGTTGCATGGCCGGCTGGCCGTCGCGCGGCTTGCCGATGCCGATACGCTGGGTGCAGAGGACTTCTCGCTGCGCTCTGCGGCGTTTCGCGACGGTGATGCACTCGACCCGAGTTTCACCGCGGATGAAGAGGACGCGGTCGCGCCCCCGCTCGAGTGGAGCACGCCGCCTTCCGGAGCCGAGGAACTGGTCCTGGTCGTCGAAGATCCGGCCGGGCGCGGCGACAGGGCGCACCTGCACTGGCTAGCCTGGGGCTTCGCGCCCCAGCAGGGCAAACTGCTCGAAGGCGAGAGCCCGCCTTTCGCCGGCAAGAACGCGGCCGGCAATTCGGAATGGCTGCTGCCGAAGCTCGATATCGGCGATCCGGCGCACGACTACGTGTTCCAGCTGTTCGCGATCGATCGGCCGCTGGGCCTGATGCCGGGTGCGGGGGCGGACGAAGTCTTCGCAGCGATGGAGGGCCATGTTCTGGCCGCCGCCGTGCTCAATGCGACCTACGAGCCCGAAGACCTCGATGCGTGGTCGGAAGAGGACGACGAGGAAATCGCGGGCGATATCGCCGACGATCTCGATGTGTAGCGGCGCAGCCCATGCCGAGGAAACTGGGGGGAAAACGCGCCCCTCCCTCGACCGGGCCTTGACGCAAGCGTATTTCAGAATGGCCAATTTGTAGGGAGAAAACACAATGGCCGCAAAGAACAATGCGCTCGCCAAGCCGGTTAACCTTTCGCCGCAGCTCGAAGAAGTTGTCGGCAAGGGTCCGATGCCGCGTAGCCAGGTGACCTCGAAGGTCTGGGAATACATCAAGAAGCACGATCTGCAGGCGTCGGACGACAAGCGTATGATCGAGCCCGATGCCAAGCTCGGCGGCGTCATCGGCACCGAGAAGATCTCGATGTTCAAGATGACCGCTGCGGTGTCCAAGCACCTCAGCTAAGCATTTACGCTTACCTTTTCAGGGCGAGTGCGGCAGATGCTGTGCTCGCCCTTTTTCTTTGCCGCTCAACGGCCAATTCACAGCGCCCGATACCCATAAGGAAAGCCAGACGAGGATCGGTTGGAGGACCATCCGTGGGATATGATAAGCCAAACCTAAACCACCGTCATCACGCGCCATATCTGCGGCGAAATGATTGATATTGGCTGGGAATACGCAAACTGCGTAGAGAGCAAGGCCCCATCCGCCGACCAGGCGAAGCGTACGCGACCACGGCTGCAACAGTGCGATTGCGCCAAGCAATTCGGCAATCCCGGTGGCAGCGATAACGAGTTCGGGTGCGGGCACCCACCCGGGCGTGATCGAGAGGAACGGCGCGGGTTTGGCGAGGTGCAGGTAGCCGGCGATCGCGTAGAGGATCGCAAGAACCCAACGCAGGGTCGTGCGGATCATGTCCGCTCTCCCGGCGACCACCCCGCAGGGGCCAGTTCGAACCCTGCGAAATCGAAACCCGGCGCGACCACGCACGAGACTAGTACATAGCCACGTACGCCATCGACAACGGGACGCGCGGCCTGCCATTCACCCGGTGCAACCACATGCTGAACCTTCTCGCCACCAGCCAGATCTGGGCCCAAGCGGGCCGACTCGATTGGACCCGAATCGGACGGGGCGGTCGCCAAGTCGAGCGAATCGCCCGTGTGCCAGAGCCAGAGTTCGGCCGCATCGACCCGGTGCCAATGTGATCTCTGCCCTGCTTCGAGCAGAAAATGGATCGCGGTCGAAGAGGCGCGATCACCCCCCGATGCGGGCGCGCGCCACGTTTCGGCGTACCAACCACCTTCGGGATGCGGCTCTAGGCTGAGCCGGTCGATCAGGTCGCGCGCCGTGCCCATGCGAAGGCGTTAGCCGCGCCCTTCGAGCTGTGAAAGAACGCGCACGAAGAAGGCGGTCGACCACCCCAGGAGCAGGACGCCAATAATTCCTTCTGAGGCAGCGATCATTCGCCAGCTTGGATCGATATAATTGTCGGTGAAACCGAGGGTCGCATAGGCGATCGAAGAGAAATAGATCGCGGTATCGAGATCGGGGACGGCATCGATTGCTGAGTAGAGGAAGGCGAAGGCCCAGATTTCCGCGAAATGCAAAGCGAAGATCGCCAGCACCACACCGACAACCACCAGTCCGCCGCGCCACGACAATGGTTGGTATCCTTCGAACCTATAGCGGCGCTCTGTGGTGTTCTCGCCATCCTGGACTTCCACCTCGCGTTCGCGGGTGAGCATATTGCCGAGCGAGAACAGCCCGGCGCCATGGATCACCACCGCGACGACAACCATCACGGCGCTGAGCGCCAGTTGCGACGTCATCGACGGCGTCAGGCTGAAAAGTTCGCCCCCTTCGACCCCGACATCCATGTCAGTCTTGCGTCCTGAAACGGCGGAGCATCAGTCGTCTTCGACGTGTTCGGGTAGACCGTCGAGATCGGTCGACGCGTAATCCTCGAGTTCGTCTTCGGACATACTCTCGTACATCTGCTTGGACGCGCCTTGGAGGTCGCCGACCTTCGTTTCGCCGCGCTTGGCGGAAAGGGCGGCACCGGCCGCGCGTTGCTGCGCTTTCGATTTCGCGGGCATCAGTTTTGCGCCGACAGTTCCGAGCCGCGCTTGAGCACCTCGTCGCCGTCATCCTGCTTGATGAGATAGGCGGGATTGTCGGAATCACCGTCCTTGGTGACTTCGGTCCCCTGGAGCGTACGCGTCGCTTCACGCTCGAAACGCTCCTTGATCTGGCCTTTGCCCTTGCCGTCGCCCCATTCCCATTCGACGTATTGATCGGTCTGAAAGCTGTTGGGATTGTTCATCGGCTTATTCCGTAGGGTCGACCTGGCCCGAAACATCGCCGACCGCTTCGTCGTCGACGCTCGTGGCCGCGCCGGTCATCCAAACGATCGACAGCAGAACGATCGCGACCAGTGTACCGATCAGAAGCACCCAGCGTACAACGCCACTGCTCTGGCCGCCGCGCACTTCGTCGGTCTCGATGTGAATTTCTTTATCTTCGTCGCGCATGGCTCATCATCCCGCCTGTTGTGGTTATGCGATCGAAATGCGCGAATGGCCTTCGCGGTTCCGCGTCTCAGGCGCGCAGCAGCTCGTTTATGCCGGTCTTCTCGCGGGTTTGCGCATCGACCGTCTTGACGATGACCGCGCAAGCAAGGCCAGGCGCGCCGTCCTTACCCGGCAGGAAACCGGGGACCACCACCGAATAGGGCGGGATGTGGCCACGGATCACTTCGCCCGTTTCGCGATAGACGATCTTGGTCGACTGGGTGATGAAAACCCCCATCGCCACAACGCATCCTTCGCCCACGATCACGCCCTCTACGATTTCCGAGCGCGCCCCGATAAAGCAATTGTTGCCGATGATCGTCGGATTGGCCTGCATCGGTTCGAGCACGCCGCCGATCCCGGCTCCGGCCGAGATATGGCAATTCTCGCCAATCTGCGCGCAGCTACCGATCGAGGCCCAGGTATCGACCATGGTGCCCTTGGCAACATAGGCGCCTATATTGACGAAGCTCGGCATCAGCACGCAATCGGGCGCGATGTAGCTGCCCTCGCGCGCAATCGCGCCGGGCACCACGCGAAAGCCTGCCTCGCGGAAACGCGCATCATCCCACCCGGCGAACTTGCTCGGCACCTTGTCGAACGCGGGATGGCCGGCGCTGCCGCCTTCCATGACCTGATTGTCGTTGAGCCGGAACGAGAGAAGCACCGCCTTCTTGAGCCATTGATTGACGGTCCAGCCACCATTGCCATCGGGCTCCGCAACGCGACCTTCGCCGCTATCAAGCATGGCGAGCGCTTTTTCGACGGCACCGCGCACGTCGTCGCTTTGCTGCGAGAGCTGCGCCCGGTTGTCCCAGGCAGCTTCGATGGTTCGGGCGAGGGTATCGGTCATGCTTTGGCCTCGTCATGTAGGTGGCGATCTGGACTGGGCGCGGCGCTAACCGCTGCCCGGAGATGGGGCAAGCGCCGCGGCATGGTAAATTGCTTTGCAAGCGTTAAACCTTTGGCCAGTAACGCCGCTATAAGACCGTAAGTCCACTGTATCGGGAGCTCGGGAATGACGGTCGCCACTTATCGGAACGTCGGGTGGAAATTGCGGGCAGGGGCGAGCGTGGCGGCGATCGCGCTGCTCGCCGCCTGCGGCGGTGGCGGCACGCCGCGGACCACGCCGCCGCCCCTATCGGGGCCAGCCCCCAGCCCTACGCCGCCGCCCGCGCCTACCCCGACGCCTACGCCGCCGTCAGTCTTCGAGACGCAGGAGTATGCTCGATCTGACGGCCCGGAGCAGCACGAAGCGATCTATGCCTGGCAGCGCGGTGCCACCGGCGATGGCGTGGCGATCGCAATCCTTGACACCGGCATCGATGTCGACAGTCCCGAATTCGCAGGCCGCATCCTGCCCACCTCGCGCGACGTTGCTGGCTCGCGCTCAATCCAGCAGGAAGACGACCACGGCACCAATGTCGCGCTGGTCGCGGCTGCGGCGCGTAATAATATCGGCGTCGTCGGGATCGCTTATGAAGCGGACTTGCTCGTCCTGCGCGGCGATGCGCCGGGCACGTGCGCTGATCTCTCCGATGATGGTAGCACCAATTGTCGCCTGCGTGATACTGATATCGCGACCGGAATCAATTACGCCGTCGACCAAGGCGCCAGGATCATCAATCTCTCACTGGGTGGTGGCAATGCCAGCCTAGCCCTGCGCGATGCGGTGAGCCGCGCCGTCGCTGCGGGTGTAGTCGTAGTGGTTTCTTCCGGCAATGATGGGTCGGGATCGCCCGATACGTTTGCGCAGGATCTCGCGAATGCCGGCACTGGCGGTGTCGTGATCGTCGGCTCGGTCGATGCAGGGGACAACATTTCCTCGTTTTCGAATCGCGCAGGAAGCTTCGCGTCGCAGTTCATCAGCGCGCGAGGCGAACAGATATGCTGTGTCTATGAAGACGGCGCGATCAAGACCGAAACCGATCAGACCGGCACCTACGCATTCCTCTTTTCCGGTACGAGCTTTGCCGCCCCGCAGGTGGCTGGTGCAATCGCGCTGTTGCTCCAAGCCTTCCCGAACCTCACCGCTCAAGAAGTGGTCGAACTTCTGCTCGAAAGCGCGAGCGATGCTGGCGCGACCGGCGATGACGACATCTATGGCAAGGGCATACTCGATATCGCCGCCGCTTTCGCCCCGGCAGGCACGACTTCGATCGCGTCCACCGGGTCGGTGATGGCGCTTTCCGACAGCAGCGTCGTCGGATCGCCAGCCATGGGCGACGCGCTGGCCAGCGCCAGCATGCCGGTGACCGTGCTCGACAAATATCGCCGTGCCTATGTTACCGATATCGGCGCCCGCACCGTGGGCGCACAGGTCGCGCCGCGGCTCACCGGTGCGTTGACCGACGCATCGCGCAGTGTAGCGATCGGCGCGGGCGAGGCAGCCTTGTCGTTCACGATCGACGATCGGGTGCCAGAGATGCCCTGGAGCGGACAATTGCGCCTTACGGGCGAGGACGCCGAGCGCGCGCGCGTTCTTGCTGCACGGGTGGTATCGAAGGTCGCCGCCGACATGAAGATGGGCTTCGCGTTCCGTCAAGGCAGCCAGGGGCTGGTGGCGCAGGTGCAGGGCCAATCGCGCCCAGCCTTCCTCGTCGCGCCCGCTCCCGATGACGACACAGGCTTCGCGCTCGGCGACACCCTATCCATAGCCATGCGCCGCCAAGCGGGGCAGTCCGGCCTGACGTTCAGCGCCGAAAGCGGAAACGTGCGGGCTGGCGCACACGGTCGTTTTGCCTATGATTTCGCTCGCACGCGCGAGGAGGGGCGCGCCATGCGCTTCGGCGCGGCGCTCGATCGCCGTTACGGGCCGCTCGCGGCAACCTTGGGAGCAAGCTGGCTACGCGAGGAGAACACTCTGCTTGGCGCGCGCTTCCATGATGCGCTGGGTGTGGGCGGGGCGGACAGCCTGTTTCTCGACACCGACCTGCGTTTCGATGCGGGTGCGGGATGGCGGCTCGGCGGCAGCTATCGGCGCGGCTGGACGTTCGCGCAGGGTGTGGCGCTCGCCAGCGATGGCTGGGCTTTCGATATCGAGCGTCGCGGGGTGCTTGCGGAAGATGACGGAATCGCTCTGCGTCTGTCCCAGCCCTTGCGTGTCGCATCGGGCGGCATCGATCTGACGCTCCCGGTCCACTGGGATTATGGCACGCGCAGCGCCACCTTCGCCACGCGCAGGCTTTCGCTCGCGCCGACGGGCCGTGAGGTTATCGGTGAGATCGCCTGGCGCGGAAGGCTTTGGGGCGGAATGGCCTCGGCCAGCCTGTTCTACCGCACCGATCCCGGGCATTACGCCACATTGCCCGACGATCCGGGTGCGGCAGTGCGCTGGTCGACAGAGTTCTAGGCAGAGGCGAAACCGCGCGCAGGCGGGTCTCCGGCTTAGCCTTGTGCCTTCTCGGCGAATCCCCATGCCAGTTCGGCGAGGGGACCCACGCGTTCGCTCATCGCCTTGGCATGGGCGGATGAGGCGGTGCCGTCGATCACGCGTTTCTTGATGCCTTGCATGATTCCGGCGAGGCGGAAGAAATTGTAGGCGAAGTACCAGTTCATGTCGGGCACGCTGTCGCGTCCGGTCGCCTCGCAATAGCGTTCCACGATCGCGTCCAGCTCGGGGATACCAAGGGCGGCGCGATCGAGATCTAGCACGCCCGAGCGCCCGCCATTGTCGGTCACCCAGGCAAGGCAGAAATAGGTGAAATCGGCCAGCGGATCGCCCAGCGTCGACAGCTCCCAGTCGAGCACGGCGAGGACCTCGGGCTTGCCTTTGGCCCAGATCATGTTGTCGATCCGATAGTCGCCATGCACCACCGAGGTGCGCGTCTGTTCGGGCACCGAGCGTGCGAGATACTCGATCAGGTTTTCCATCGGCGCGAGCGTTTCGGTCTCGCTCATCCGGTACTGCTTGGTCCAGCGGCCGATCTGCCGCTCGAAATAATTGCCCGGCTTGCCGTAATCTTCGAGACCCGCTTCGCCGAGATCGACCGCGTGCAGACGTGCCAACACATCGGTCATCTGGAAATAATGCGCGCGGCGTTCCTCCGGCGAATGATCGGGCATCGCTCCGTTCCAGATCGAATGCCCCTCGACCATGCCCATGACGTAGAACATCGATCCGATGACGTCGTCATCCTCGCACAGCCCGTATTGCGGGGCGACGGGGAAGCCGACCTTTTCGAGGCCCGACTGGACGCGGAATTCACGGTCCACCGCATGCGCACTCGGCAGCAATTTGCCGAACGGCTTGCGCCGCAGCACGTAATCGCCCGAGGGCGAGGAAAGCTTGTAGGTCGGGTTGGACTGGCCACCCTTGAACTTGGCTTGGCTCAGCGGTCCTTCGAAACCCGGGACGTTTGCACGCATCCATTCGGCGAGGCGATCGAGATCGAGGACGTCCTGACCTTCCGGTTCGACCGTTCCGGTGAAGGCGTTCTGCGCATCGATGGGGGGCGTGATCTGAGTCATTGATCGAATACCACCACGCTGCGTGCGCTCGTGCCCTGGCGCATCAGGTCGAAGCCTTCGTTGATCTTCTCCAGCGGAATCCGCTCGGCGATGATCGTGTCGAGATCGAGCAGACCGCGCAGGTAGAAATCGACGAGCCGCGGCAGATCGACCGGGAAGCGATTCATGCCCATGATCGCGCCTTGCAGTTTCTTGCCACCGAGCAGGTCCATCGCCCCGAGGCCTACCTTGCAGTCGAGCGGCAGCATCCCGAGGATCGTTGCAGTGCCGCCGCGGCGCAGCAGCTTGACTGCCATATCGGCGCTCGCTTGACGTCCGACGGCTTCGATCGCGTGGTCGACGCCGCCTTTGGTCAGTTCGATGATTTCCTTGGCCGTGCCGTCTGCAGTCGGATCGTAGGCATCGGTCGCGCCGAGGACCTTGGCCAGTTCGCGCTTCTCCTCGAGCGGGTCGAGCGCAATCACCCGGCCCGCGCCGGCGATCTTCGCCGCGTTGATCGCCGCGAGACCAACGCCGCCGCAGCCGACGACCGCAACGGTTTCGCCCGGGACCAGATCGCAGGCGTTGAAAACCGCACCGGCACCCGTGGTCACCGCGCAGCCGAGCACCGACGCGCGATCCAAAGGCATGTCCTTGTCAACCGCGACGCAGGCATGTTCGTGGATGAGCATCTGTTCGGCAAAGGCCGACAGGTTCAGCAGTTGGTTGACGGTTTCGCCATCGCCGCGGGTAAGACGCGGAGCATCGCCTTTCGCCCGACGCGTATCACCGCCGAGGCACAACGCCATGCGCCCGGTGACGCAGAACTCGCAATGGCCGCAAAAGGCGGAGAGACAGGTGACGACGTGATCGCCAGGCTTCACCGTGCGTACTTCGCTGCCGACCGCCTTGACCACGCCGGCGGCTTCGTGACCCGGTACCAGCGGCAGCGGGTGCGGATAGGCCCCGTCGATGAAATGCAGGTCCGAATGGCACAACCCGCAGGCATGGGTGCGGATCAGCACCTCATGCGCTTTCGGCTTGGCGATATGCACATCGCCGATTTCGAGCGGGGTGCCGGGCTGTTCGAGAATGGCGGCTTTCATGTCTTCTCCAATTCTCCCCTCCCGCTTGCGAGAGGGATCGGGGTTACCGCGTCACGCCCAGGTCACCCGAGCTGAAGCCATCTTCCTCGGTGTCCGGCGTGTGCTTGGCGAATTCCATGCGGGCGATCGAACGGGCGTGGACTTCGTCCGGACCGTCGGCGAGGCGCAGCGTGCGCTGTCCGGCATAGGAGCGGGCGAGACCGTAATCTTCCGACACACCGCCGCCGCCATGGGCCTGGATCGCATCGTCGATGATCTTCAGCGCCATGTTCGGCGCTTGCACCTTGATCATCGCGATTTCCTGCTTGGCCGCCTTGTTGCCGACCTTGTCCATCATGTCGGCCGCTTTCAGGCAGAGGAGGCGGGTCATCTCGATATCGATGCGCGCGCGGGCGACGCGTTCTTCCCACACCGAATGCTTGTAGATCGACTTGCCGAACGCTTCGCGGCTTTGCAGGCGGCGGCACATCTTCTCGAGTGCTTCCTCGGCCGCGCCGATCGTGCGCATGCAGTGGTGGATACGGCCCGGCCCCAGGCGACCCTGCGCGATCTCGAAGCCGCGACCTTCGCCCAGCAGCATGTTCGATGCCGGGATGCGGACATCCTTCAGCTCGATTTCCATATGGCCGTGCGGCGCATCGTCATAGCCGAACACCGGCAGGTGCCGCAGGATCGTGACGCCTTCGGCATCCATCGGCATCAGCACCATCGATTGCTGCTGGTGACGCTGCGCACCGAAATCGGTTTTGCCCATCACGATCGCGACCTTGCAGCGCGGATCGCCTGCGCCCGACGACCACCATTTGCGGCCGTTGATCACATATTCGTCGCCATCCTTCTCGATGCGGCATTCGATATTGGTTGCGTCCGAACTGGCGACTTGGGGCTCGGTCATCAGGAAGGCGGAACGGATTTCGCCGTTCATCAGCGGCTCGAGCCATTGGTCCTTCTGCTCGCGCGTGCCGTAGCGGTGGAGCACTTCCATATTCCCGGTATCGGGTGCCGAGCAGTTGAACACCTCGCTGGCAAAACCGATGCGCCCCATCTCCTCGGCGCACATGGCATATTCGAGATTCGTGAGGCCGGGACCTTCGAATTCGAAGGTCTCGTCGACATGGTGGTGGCTGTCATTGCGCGGGGGCATGAACAGGTTCCAGATGCCTGCTTCCTTGGCTTCTGCCTTCAGGTCCTGCACCACCTGGATCACCTTCCAGCGATCGCCCTCGGCGTCCTGCTCGTCATAGGTGGGGACGGCGGGGCGGACCTTCTTCGCGATGAAGTCCCGCACGCGATCGCGCCAGTAGAGCTGCCGTTCGGTGGGCTGGAAATCCATGATGTATCCTCTCGTTCGATTCCGTTGGCGCGTGTTTGGAAGCCATGAGCGTTCGGCGCAAGTGTCGATTTAAACGGGCGGTTAAAAGAGCGGCGGATTGATCTTCAGGGGCCGACGCTCCGATGGTCGGGATCGGCCCGTACAAATGAATCGAGCGCAGACAGGCGAGCTTCGTGCGCCGATCGGTCGATTGGGAAGCGATGCAGCCAGAAGGCCGCGATAAGCGCCATCGCCAACGCCCCGCCTCCATAGAGCAGGATCATCGAATCGAGTGTGGCCTGCGGAATCGTGCCGGGCTCGGCGTCGGTCGAAAGCCCCGAAAGCGAGATGATTTGCCCGGTGATCAGGATGCCGCCGCCGGTGGCGCATTTTTGGATGAACCAGTTACCTGCATAGAACGATCCTTCCGCGCGGCGGCCCGTGCGTTCCTGGAACGCCTCGACGATTTCCGCGACCATCGAATTGGCGCTGATCATCGCGATGATGCCCATCGTGTTGGCGCATAGCAGGAACCCAAAGAACAACAGCGTCGAGGCGAGGCCGCCCGGTTCGGGCCACAGCCGCACGAGGTACAGGGCAAAGGGAATAAGCATGATCCCCGCCGAGCATATGACCGCGATTGCTGCGCTTCTGGGCTTGCCGAAGCGGCGATGCATCGGGCTCACGAGGAAGAACATCAGCACGACGCTGAAGAACAGGATCGCGGGGTAGGCGGTCAGGGCTGGTCTGCCGAATTCCCACACGAACAGGTTGAGGTAGTTCGCGATCGAGAAGGTCATGCCTTGTGCGACGTAGGCCGCCATCGCGCCGACGCTCCAGATCAGGAAAGCGCGTTCGGAAAACGCTTCGACGATCTCGCCGAACATGTTGCGCGCCGTGAATGGCGGCGGTTTGACCGCGGGCAGTCGCGCCACTTCGCGGTGCTGGCCTGCCGCGCTGCCCATCACCGCTAGCGCCATCAGCAATGCGCCTGCGATTCCGTAGGCTGCATAGCCATCTGGCCGCAGCAGGCCGTCGGCGCCGGGCATGAACACCGTGTAGGCGAGCACCATCATCAGAAGGCCGCCGAGCCATCCGAACAGAAAGCGCCAGCGAAACAGCGTGGTGCGTTCGTCGTAATCGCCGGTCAGTTCGGGCACCAGCGCGAGTTGCGGGACTTCGCAGCACGACAGTAGCAGGCGGACCGATACCGCCATGCCGACGAGGCCCCAGAAGCTTGGCGCTCCTCCGCCCGGCGGGGTCCACAGCAGCGTCCAGGCGATCGCCAATGGGATCGGCGCGACATAGAGCCACGGGAGGCGCCGGCCCCAACGCGTATAGGTGCGGTCCGAAAGGTTGCCGATGATCGGATCGCAAAACGCATCGACGAGCAACGCAATCAGCAGCGCGTAGCTGACCGTCGATGCCTCCATCCCCAGCACCTGATTGTAGAAGATCAGCAGGAAGAAGCTGAATCCGCCATCCTTGATCCCGAACGCGATCGCGCCCGAACCGTGCGCGAGCTTCAGCCACAAGGCCAGCTTGCGCGGCGTGGGCGCGCCGCTTTCATGCGTGAAAGGTGCAGGGTCTGCGATGTGGCGCCATCCTCTCCAACGGTGCGGGCTGGACCGTAGGCGATCCCCGTCGCGCGTCAATCGTCGCCGCGCCGCGGACGCGGCACGGGAAGCCGCATTCCCGAAGAAAGCGGAAATTCACGGCTTGCGAGACTCGCCGCGATGCTCTTAAACGCGCGGTTAAATGCCGCGCCCCCGCGGCGAGTGAGAGGAGTGAACATGGCCCAGGACCTGGACGCCTTCCGCGCCGAAACGCGTGAATGGCTCGAAGCGAGTTGCCCCGAAGAAATGCGTCAGCCGGTGGACGGCGAGGGCGACGTATATTGGGGCGGCCGCAACGCCGAATTCAAGAACGAGGCGCAGAAAGCCTGGTTCGAAGCCTGTCGCGAAAAGGGCTACACAGTGCCGGACTGGCCGAAGGAATATGGCGGCGCGGGCCTGTCTCCCGCCGAAGCAAAGGTGCTTCGCCAGGAAATGGCGCGGATCAATGCCCGCCCGCCGCTCTCGAGCTTCGGCATCTGGATGCTCGGCCCGGCGCTGCTGCATTTCGGCACCGAAGGCCAGAAGCAGCATTTCCTCAACGAGATCGCGCGCGGCGAAATCCGCTGGTGCCAGGGCTATTCGGAGCCGGGTAGCGGGTCCGATCTCGTCTCGATGCAGACCTTTGGCGAGGACAAGGGCGATCACTGGATCGTCAACGGCCAGAAGATCTGGACCTCCTACGCCGACGAGGCCGACTGGATCTTCTGCCTCGTCCGCACCGACAAGAACGACAAGTATCGCGGCATCACCTTCATGCTTTTCGACATGACCAATGACGGTGTGTCGACCAAGCCGATCAAGTTGATCAGCGGCAACAGCCCGTTCTGCGAAACCTTCATGGACGACGTGAAGGTGCCGAAAAGCTACGGCGAGGGCATTCCCGCCTATGTCGGCGAGATCAATCGCGGCTGGGATGTGGCCAAGTATCTGCTCGGCCATGAGCGCGAAATGATTTCCGGCGCCGGCAACAAGGAACGTTCCGGCTCGCTCGGACCCAAGCTGGCCCGCAACGGAATCGACAATCCGGTGCTGCGCGCGGCGCTTGCCGAATACGATATCGATGCGCTCGCCTTCGGCTGCATGGGCGAGAAATTTCTCGACGAGCTCAAGGTCGGCAAGGGACATCCCGCGCAACCGAACATGATGAAATACGCCGGGACCGAGCTGAACAAGCAGCGTCACGAATTGATGATGTCGGCCGGCGGCAGCCGCGCGCTCGAATGGGAGAGCGAGGAAACCAGTGGCGGAACTCCCGCACGTTCCTGGCTGCGGACCAAGGCCAACTCGATCGAAGGCGGCACCAGCGAAGTGATGCTGAACGTGATCGCCAAACGCATTCTCGAACTCCCCGGCGCCTGAGGAAGAACCAGAACAATGCCTCTTTATCTAGACGAAGATCAGCAGATGCTTGCCGATACGGCGAGCGAATTCATGGCCGAACAGGGCGGAATCGAAAAGCAGCTTCGCCATTGGCGGGACAAGGGTTGCAAGGACGGTTTCGGCCACGGCCTGTGGGAACAGTTCGCCGAAATGGGCTTCACCGGCATGATGGTCGATGAAGATCATGGTGGGCTCGGCATGGGTCATGCCGAAGCCGGCATCGTGCTCGAACAAATCGGCCGCAACCTCACCCCGTCGCCCTTCCTCACCAGTTCGGTGATGGCGGCTTCGGCACTGGACGCCGCGTCGGACGACCTCAAGGGGCGCTGGCTGCCTGGCCTCGTGGAAGGCAAGAGCGTGTTCGCGGTCGCCGTGGACGAGGGGCCCAAGCACAATCCGCAGTCGATCAAGACCCGCGCAGAGAAATCGGGCAACGGGTTCAAGCTGACCGGCGCGAAAACGTTCGTCGTGCAGGGCGCGAGTGCCGACATGCTGGTGGTGGCCGCACGCACCTCGGGCGGCGATGCCGATGACGATGGCATCACTTTGTTCGCCGTACCCAGGGATGCGGCGAACATGACGCAGGACCCGGTTCGCCTGGTCGACAGCTCGATGGCGAGCCACATCACTTTCGACGGTGTCGAACTTGATGGCGATGCCGTGATCGGTGACGTCGATGGCGGACGTGCGGTCCTCAACAAAATGCTCTCCGCGGGCCGCGCGGGCGCGGCATCCGAAGGCGTCGGCGTGGCCGGCGGGGCGTTCGACATGACCACCGAATACCTCAAGCAGCGCAAGCAGTTCGGCAAGCTCATCGGCGAATTCCAGGCGCTCCAGCATCGCGCCGCCCATGTCTACTCGGAACTCGAGATTGCACGAGCCACCGCGATCAAGGCGGCCCAGATGCTCGACGAGGATGCCGAGAAGGCAGACCTCATCGTGTCGGTCGCCAAGGCCAAGGTCGGCAAGGTTGCGCGCCTCGCCGTGCAGGAGGGCGTGCAGATGCACGGTGGCATCGGAATGACCGACGAATACGATATCGGCCTGTTCATGAAACGCGACCGTGCGCTGCACGAATTTCTCGGCGATCATTATTTCCACGCCGATCGCGTGGCGCGCTTGAGCGGATATTGATTAAGTCTCCCCTCCCGCATGCGGGAGGGGGCGGGGGTGGGCATGGACAAGTGCGTCCGTGCCATGGGCCCACCCCGCTGCGACTAGGACTTGCGGGGCAAGCCCAAGTCTCGCTGCCCCTCCCGCAAGCGGGAGGGGAGCAGGAGCAATTATGATGGATTTCAGCAAACTCTTCAGCCTCGAAGGACGCATCGCGCTCGTCACCGGCGGTAGCCGCGGGATCGGCAAGATGATCGTCGAAGGCCTGCTCGCCGCGGGTGCGGAGAAGGTCTACATCGTGGCTCGCAAAAAGGAGCAGGTCGACGCGACCAGCGCCGAACTGGGCGACAAGGTGATCGGCCTGGTCGGCGACCTCAGCCAGATGGACGGCATCCAGGCGCTGGCCGACGAGCTTTCTTCGCGCGAGGATCGGCTCGACCTGCTGGTCAACAATGCCGGTGCCGCATGGGGTGAACCGTTCGAGGATTTCAGCGAGGCGGGCTGGGCCAAGACCATGGACCTCAACCTGAAGACGCCGTTCTTCCTCACCCAGAAACTGCTCCCGCTGCTCAAGGCGGCGGCGAGCGCCGAACGTCCGGCAAAGGTGCTGATGATCGCGAGCATCGACGGGATGAAATCCAACCCCTGGCCAACCTATCCCTACCAGGCGTCGAAGGCGGGCCTCATCCATCTTACGCGGCGGATGGCGGCCGAGCTGATCCAGCACGGCATCGTCGTCAACGGCATCGGGCCGGGCGCTTTCCCCAGCGACATGAACCGGGCCGCGCGCGACAATGCCGATAAGGTGGAGCGCGGGATCCCGTCGCACCGCGTCGGCGTGACCGAGGATATGGCTGGCGGCGCGATTTATCTGCTCAGCCGCGCAGGCGATTACGTGGTCGGCACCACGATCCCGATTGATGGCGGCGTGGTCAATGCCAATATCGGGGCGGGCAATTTCGTCGATCCGTCGGGAGAGTAAACCGATGGCCAGCGAGCTTCGCACCGTCGCCGAAGGGCTCTATTTCGGGGAAGGCCCGCGCTGGCATGACGGGCGGCTGTGGTTCTCCGATTTCTACGCCCATCGCGTGTGTTCGGTGAGTGAAGCGGGCGGAGATATCCGTGTCGAACTCGAATTCGACGACCAGCCCTCCGGCCTCGGCTGGATGCCCGACGGGTCGCTGCTGGTGGTCTCTATGGTGCGGCAGCAGGTCTGGCGGCGCTGGCCCGACGGCAGGCTCGAACGACATGCCGATCTGTCCGATATCGCCGGGTTCTGGTGCAACGACATGGTCGTGGACGGCGAGGGCCGGGCCTATGTTGGCAATTTCGGCTTCGACCTCGATGCGGTGCTGCTCGACAAAGGCCCCGACTGGGTGCGCGAGAATGGCGAGACCACGTCGCTCGCACTGATCCAGCCCGACGGTACCGTTTCGCTGGCGGCAGGCGAAGAGAAGCTCTTCTTCCCCAACGGCCCGGTGATTACGCCCGACGGCAAGACCTTTATCGTCGGAGAGACACTGGCGGGCAAACTGACCGCGTTCGATATCGAAGCTGACGGCCATCTTTCCAACCGCCGCGAATGGGCCAGCACCGATCCGCGCCTTCCCGACGGCATCTGCCTAGACGCTGAAGGCGCAATCTGGATCGCGAACCCTCTTGCGCCAGAATGCGTGCGCTATGCGCAAGGCGGCGAGGTGCTCGAGGTTGTCGAGACCGGCGAGCTCAATTGCTATGCCTGCATGCTTGGCGGCGCGGACGGGAAAACCCTGTTCATGGTCGTCGCGCCGACATCGCATCGCGATTTCGCCAGCGCCGAAAGAAAAGGTAAGATCATCGCCTGCAAAGTGGATGTCGCAAGGGCCGGGAGGCCGTAAAGCCCAACCGTCGCGCCCGGTTTCAGGAGCTCTGCGGCTCTCCGTCGGGCGACATCAATCCACGCACGAAGCCAATGAGCCCGGTCTGGCGCTGGCGCTTCATGCGTTCGGCATCGAGAATCTCGCGGACCTTGGTGTAGCATTCCTCGACATCGTCGTTGATCACGACGTAATCATAGCCGTCCCAGTGGCTGATCTCGGCCCGGGCGCGATCCATCCGTCCGGATATCACTTCCTCGCTGTCGGTTCCGCGACCGCGCAGGCGATTGTGCAACTCGCCCAGGCTCGGGGGCAGGATGAACACACGGACCACGTCCTGCTGGTCCTTCTGATAGAGCTGCTGGGTGCCCTGCCAATCGATATCGAAGAGGAAATCTTTCCCTTCCTTCAGCGCGTTCCGGATCTTGCCCTTCGGCGTACCGTAACGATGGTCGAAAACGTGCGCCCACTCGTAGAAGTCGTCTTCTTCGATCATCTGGTCGAATTCGGCATCGGTGACGAAGTGGTAGTCCTTCCCGTTGACTTCGCCGGGACGCATCGGACGGGTGGTGACCGAGACGGACATGCCGATATGCCCGTCGCGATCGAGCAGCATACGCGCGATCGTCGTCTTGCCCGCGCCCGAGGGCGAGGAAAGGATGAACATCAGTCCGCGGCGCTGCAATGTGGTATCGTGGGAAGCCATGGCCGCACTTGCACCGGAGCGCGGGCGCAAATCAACCCCCATGGCCGATGGTCAGTCCTTGGATTGTTCGGTCAATTGCCGGTCGCCTTCGCGGCGCGATTGTCGCTTGCTGCGCGAACGATCGAAAATCGTCTTTCCGATGACCGCGCTACCCACGAGGATCGCACCGGGGATCGAGCGGGTTGCAAACTTGGTCGCGCCGAAGGCGAGTAGGGTCTGCACCATGCTGCGGTTTTCGATGATCTGCTTGGCGTGTTGTCCGCCATAGCGGCGCCGTAGGAGTCCCTTTTCGAGCGAGGTGCGGGTCAGTCGCCCGGCTGCGCGCAGGATCAGGTCCTGAACGATCAGATTGGTCGCCGGATTGGTGCTGGGTCCCCAGACGTCATTGTCGTCCTCGCCGTTGAGCTTGCGGCCGGCCTTGGCGACCTTCTTGCCAGCGATATCGCTCGCGACTTTCTTCTGCTTATTGACTTTCGCCATGTCGTGCCCCGTTTACATGGGCTCGAAACTAATTGCGGCGACCGAAATCCACCGTGACGACGTTCGAGCCTTCGTCCTTCTCAACGGTGGGGCCGTCGCCCTGTTCCGCAGCGGCACCGGCTTCGTCGTTTTCGGCGTCATCATGCTCGGGAGCGAAATCTTCTTCGCCCACGGCCTGGAACTGAAGCCCGAAATCGACCGCCGGATCGACGAAGGCTGTGATCGCGGCGAAGGGGATCGACAGGGTCGAACCGATGCCGTTGAAGCTCAGCCCGACGGAGAAGCCGCTATCGGTGACGCGCAGATCCCAGAACTTGTGCTGGAGCACGATCGTCATCTCGTCGGGGAAGCGGGCCTTGAGGTCGGCCGGAATGTCGACCCCCGGAGCGGCTGTCTTGAACGTGATGTAGAAATGGTGCTCGCCAGGCAGCGTGCCGCCGGTCTGTTCGATTTCGCCAAGCACGCGGCCGACGACGGCGCGCAGCGCTTCCTGCACGATCTCGTCATAGGGGATCAGGCTATCGGGCGGGGTCTCGGTCATGCGGTGACGATTGGCGGGGCCGAGTGGTGCGGTCAAGCCGAAAGCGCGATCTTCCCCGGTTGCCTCGCCGGGCGCATGGCGTAAGACCATCGTCGAGTGCCAGCAGGAGACAGCCGATGCCGATCGACGCCACCCAAGATTACGACGACGACAATGTCTTCGCCAAGATCCTGCGCGGCGAGATCCCGTCGGACAAGGTCTATGAAGACGAATGGGCATTCGCATTCAACGATATCGCACCGCAGGCACCGACCCATGTGCTGGTGATCCCAAAGGGCCGCTATGTCAGCTGGGACGACTTCTCGGCCAAGGCGAGTGCCGAAGAGATCGCCGGGTTCGTCCGCGCCATCGGCAAGGTTGCGCGCGAGGCAGGTCTGGTCGAGCCGGGCTATCGCCTGCTGGCCAATATCGGCACCGATGGCGGGCAGGAAGTGCCGCATCTGCACGTGCATGTGTTCGCAGGGCGTCCGCTCGGCCGGATGGTGGCCTCCTGAAGGAGCGTCTCCGCAACGGCGCCATCGCTCCTTTCGTCGAGCGCTGGATTCTGTTCGTCGCAAGCCGTGGTTCCCCGTTCAGGAAAGCCCGTCTAAGGCGCGCAGAACGATGACCAACGCTCCTACACCTCCGTCCGGCGTCTTCGAGGGTACGCTGCACCTGTTCCCGGTGCGCGCCTATTTCGAGGATACCGATCTTTCCGGGGTGGTCTATCACGCCAATTACCTGCGCTGGTTCGAGCGCGCTCGGTCCGATATCCTGCGCCTGCTCGGGATCGATCAGCGCGCCGCCAACGAAGCGGGCGAGGGCGCCTATGCCGTCGCCGACATGCAGCTGCGCTATCTGCGCCCGGCCAAGCTCGACGATGCGGTGACGATCAAGACCCGCTGCACCGAGTTGAAAGCGGCGAGTTGCCGGATGCACCAGGAGGCCTGGCGCGACGATACGATGCTGGCCGATGCCGATCTGCGGGTGGGCTTCGTGGCTCCCGACGGAAGACCTCGCCGCCAACCCGAAGCCTGGCGTGAGGCGTTCAAGACCATTCTCGACGAAAGCGATCAATGACCAACCTTCCGATCCTTGCTGCCGCCGCCGCCGCACCCAACCGGCTCGATCCAATCGAGCTGTTCCTGCATGCCGATATCGTCGTGCAGATCGTGATGATCGGCCTGCTGCTGGCCAGCGTGTGGACATGGATGATCGTGATTTCCTTCGCGATGAAGTTCGGGCGGCTCAAAAAGCAGGGCGCCATCTACGAGACGCAGTTCTGGGACGCGGAGAACCTTGACCAGCTGCAAAAGAGCGTCGCCGATCGCGACATTCCGGCCGCGCGCGTGGCGGGGGCGGGGCTCAAGGAATGGCGCCGCTCGATCAAGGCGCCGAAAATCGATCGCGAAGGGACGCGCGAACGGTTGCGCATGGCGATGGACATGCAGGTTGCCGAGGAAGCGGACACTCTGGCCAAGCGGTTGGGCTTCCTCGCCACGGTCGGCTCGGTGGCGCCGTTCGTCGGACTGTTCGGCACCGTTTGGGGGATCATGAACTCGTTCTTCCAGATCGGGGCGCAGCAGAATTCCTCGCTCGCGGTTGTGGCACCCGGCATTTCCGAAGCGCTGTTCGCGACCGCCATCGGCCTGTTCGCCGCAATCCCCGCCGTGGTTGCCTACAATCGCCTGACGCAGAGCGTGAACGGCTATGAAGCGCGGCTCCAGCGGTTTGCCGAACGCTTCAACATGAGCCTTTCCCGCCAACTGGAAACGCGCGGCTGATGGCGATGGGGCTTCACAAATCGGGCGGCAAGCGCCGGATGCGCGCCCCGATGGCGGAGATCAACGTCACGCCGTTCGTGGACGTGATGCTGGTGCTGCTGATCATCTTCATGGTCACGGCACCGCTGCTCAATTCTGGCGTTCCGCTCGATTTGCCCGACAGCCGCGCCAAGGCGTTGAGCCAGGAAGCGGATCAGCTCGAAATCTCGATGACGCGCGACGGCCGGCTCTATTTCGACAATAGCGAACTTGCGCCCGGAGAACTGCCCGACCGGCTCGTTCAGGCGATCGGTGCCGCCGGCGGCACGCCGCCTCCGGTGACGCTGCGCGCCGATCGCAGCCTGGACTATGGGCGGGTCATGGCGGTGATGGGCGAGCTCAACCGAGCCGGTTTCACCGCGATCTCGCTGGTCAACAACAGTTCATCCGAGCTTCCGTAGCGCCATGGTAATGGCCACCAGAAGCCTTGCCACGGAGGAGAAATACGCGCTGCCGCTCGCGGTGGTGCTCCATCTTGCGTTGGTCGCAGTGCTGCTGTGGAAGCCCGTCGGCGACGCGATCGTGCAGCCGCCCGAACGGATCACGGTGTCGCTAACCGACGATGTCGGCCTTACTTCCACCGCACCGATGCCTGTGCCCGACGCAGCGCCGCCCGCTGGCGGAAAACTGGTCGAGGATACACCGGACGAAGTCGCGCCTGAGACGCCGTCCGAACCGATCGCCCAGCCTCGATCGCAACCCCGTGCGGATCCGGTGGTGCGCCCCAAGACCCGCAGCGAACCGCGCGCCACTCCCAAGCGGACCGAAACCCCGCGCAAGGAGCGCAGCTCGCCTCCCAAACGCGCCGAATCGCGCGGCGAGATCGGCAAGGACTTCTTGGGAGGCGGTGGTGCCACGAAGGACAGCTCCAATTCCGGGACGCCTGCTGCGGAAATCGGGCCAAGAGTGCGCAATTCCCTCGCAGGCTCGATCTCGCGCCAGCTCAAACCGCATTGGAGTGCGCCGCAGGGCGCCGATGCCGACCAACTCGTGACGATCCTTGCCTGGGACCTCAACCGGGACGGGTCGCTTAGCGGCACGCCGCGTGTGGTCCGCCAGCTCGGGATCACCGATTCCAATCGCGCGCAGGCAGGACGACATGCGGAGCAGGCCATCCGCGCCGTCCGACTTGCCGCGCCGTTCAACCTTCCCGAAGAATATTACGACGCGTGGAAGCGCGTGTCGGATTTCCGTTTCGACCGGAGACTGTGATGAAATTTTCTGCCGTCCTGCTGTCCGCCACCTTTGCGCTATTTGCGGTTCCTGCGGTCGCGCAGCAGTCGCCTGCGATCGACGAAGAGCCGATCGCGACCGCTCAGGAAGCGCCGCAAGGCCTTTCGGGTGCTGTGACCGACGAAAGCGAGTGGCAGGACCTGTCGATCGCCATTCCCGGCTTCGCGACTAATGCCGATGTTTCGACCGCCGCCAATGATCGCGGCACCTCTGCATTGGGGCGGGAACTGGCGCGGGTAATCACTGCCGACCTGCAGAACAATGGTCTGTTCAAACCGACCGGTCCTGATGCGCTGCCGCAGCCGGACTTCGGCGACGTGACCGATCCGGTCTATGCGACCTGGAGCGGACGCAGCGCCGAGATGCTGGTGCAGGGTTATGTCCGCAAGAATAGCGACGATAGCCTCACCGTCGGCTGCTATCTCTACGATGTGCTGCTCAAGCAGCCGGTCGACAAGGCGGGCTGGCGTCTGCCGCCGTCGGATTGGCGCCGTGCGGCGCATAAATGTGCGGACATGGTGTTTTCGCGCCTGACCGGGGAAAGCCCGTTCTTCGACAGCCGGATCGCCTACATCGCCGAAACCGGTCCCAAGGATAACCGCCGCAAGCAGCTCGCGATCATGGATTCGGATGGGGCCAACCACCGTTTCCTGACCAGCGGCAACGCGACCGCGTTGAGCCCGCGATATTCGCCCGACTACAAGAAGATCCTTTACCTCTCCTATCTCGACGGTAATCCGCGGATATACGTCTATGATCTCGCCAGCGGCACGCAGAAGCTGATCGCCCGGAGCGAGAACCCGACGTTCGCCCCGCGCTGGTCGCCTGATGGCAGGTGGGTCCTCTATTCGATGGCTGTCGCGGGCAATACCGACATCTATCGCGTTTCCGCGAATGGCGGCCAGAGCGAGCGTCTGACCACCACGCCGGGCATCGACGTCGGCGGCTCGTTCTCGCCCGATGGCAGCCAGATCGTGTTCGAAAGCGACCGGTCCGGTTCGCAGCAGATCTATGTGATGGATGCCGACGGATCGAACCAGCGCCGGATCACCTTCTTTGGCGGACGCGCGGCGACACCCGAGTGGAGCCCGCGTGGCGACCAGATTGCTTTCACGCACATTTCGGGCAATTTCCGCGTCGCGATCATGAGCCCGTCGGGCAAGAACATGAAGCATCTGACGAACAATTGGCAGGACGAAGCGCCGACCTGGGCCCCGAACGGTCGGATCATCCAGTTCTTCCGGACCCAGCGCAATTCGGGCGATACCTCGATTTGGCAGGTGGACCTTACAGGGCGCAACGAACGCCGCCTGACCACGCCTGTCGACGGGTCCGACCCCGCATGGGGACCGATCCGCGACTGACACGTTGATGAAATGAGTTCGAGGGGTCGCCTCCCTTTCACGTCCGTTACAGGAGAAGCACGATGGCCAATTGGAAATACGTCGCCCCGCTCGCCATGGCAGTTGCCGTTGCGGGCTGCTCGAAGAAAGCGCCCGAAGACCTTCCGCCGCAGCCGGTCGATACGAGCACCGGCTCGGGCCAGCAGGACAATGCCGGATCGGGCATTTCGGACGAGATCGTCCCCGGCAGCCAGCGCGATTTCGTGAATTTCACGCGCGGCCAGGACACGGTCTATTTCGATACCGATCGCTACAATATCGATAGCGAGGCTGCCGCTCGCTTGCAGACACAGGTCCAATGGCTGATGCGCTATCCGAACAAGCGGATCACCATCGAAGGCCACACCGACGAACGCGGCACGCGCGATTACAACCTCGCTCTGGGCGAACGCCGTGCCAATGCCGCGAAGAATTACCTCGTTGGGCTCGGGGTGCAGCCGGGTCGGATCACCACCGTGAGCTACGGCAAGGAACGCCCCAAGGCGCTTGGCTCGAACGAAGCGGCCTGGGCACAGAATCGCCGCGCGGTGACGGTAACGATTGACTGATCGGAAGCATTCCATTCGCAGTTGATCCGGAACAACCGGACGGGAGGCGCGCTCGCCCTGGCGGGCGCGCCTTTTCCTTGCGCGTTCGATCGCCTACATGACCTCGCATGGTTGGCGAAAAGAGATCGATGGACTGGGGCTTTCCCCGCTGGCGCGATTACGGTGCCTCGCGCGAAGCCACGAATGTGCGCATCTGCGATCGCCACAATTGCAACGAGCCCGGCAATTGCCCGGCACCCAAGGCGGTCGGAACGAACGAGCGCTGGTATTTCTGCGAGAAGCACGCAGCCGAATACAATAAGGGCTGGGATTATTTCGAAGGCCTGGACAAGGCCGAAGCGGCGGCGCGCGCCAAGCAGGAGCAATCCGAGAACGCCGGCTATGCCGAAGCCAGCCATTACGGCTGGTCGGGCAGTGGCGATGGCTCCCGGTCTGCAGACGAGATGCGTGCGCTCGAACTGCTGGAGCTCGAACCCGATGTCGATTTCGAGACGATCAAGAAAGCTTGGCGCGCCAAGGCCAAGCTGGTCCATCCGGACGTAAAGCCGGGCGACGAAGACGCAGCCAAGCAGTTTCAGGCCTATCAGGTGGCCTACGACGTTCTGAAGCAGGCCGAAGAGCGGCGGTCGTGGCGCGGCTGACGCCGCGCCACTCGATCAGTTTGCGATAAACGAGCCCAGCAACCTGCGCCCGTCGGTGTGGATGAGCTCGAAAATTACGAACGCTTCCTCACGGTTCGGGCCAGCGAGTGAGCCGATATATTTGCCCGTGAAGCCTCTGGCGGTGTCTTTGATATCGCCGCTCAAGACGTTTTTATCCGTTAGCGTTGCCGAGATCGGAATTTCTGCGACGACCGTCGTCGTCCCTCCTGAAACCGTCACGATCTGGATCGTGCCGCTCACCTTTTTATCGCTTGCAGCAACCGTCAGAGTGGCAGTGGGCGAGCTATAGGTTTCAGGCGCGGTCTCCCCCGGCTTGCCACCGACAACTTGCGCGGATCCTGTGTAGGAAAGGTTGGTCGTGATTGCGTCGCTCGTGGTGACCGAATTGAAGAACAGCGTAACGCGGTTGCTCCGCAAATCACCTGCCACCGTTTCCCGCACATAGGCATCGACGCGTTCATACGATACGCGCAAAATATGCTCGAACGGCAATTCCATCACCAGACCTTCAGCGCCTTTGCGATAGGTTCTGATGTCTGCCGCAGCACTCTCCAGATCGGCAGCTGCGAAATTGCGGATCTCGGTGCTGTCCGGAGCGGAATAGGCCACGGTATTGGGCGATGCGGCATAATTGACCGAGCCCAATCCGGTGAACCTCGAACTCCCGTTGAACACCTCCGCTTCACCGGCAGGGGTGAAATAGGCATAGATATACGAGGTGTTCGACACCGACGCTTCGAAGTCTTTCGCAAAATCGAAATCGGTGGCCGTAGGCGTCGGCGTCTCGGTCGGAGTAGGCGACGGGGTCGGCGAATCGGTCGGTGTTGGCGTCGGTGCGTTGTCGTCGTCGCCGCACGAGGCAAGAAGCAGAGCGCCGCACATGGCAACGCTTGCGAGAAGGCTGGATTTCCGGAGCACGACCATCTTTTTCTGTCCTGGTTTTTCGTCGTTGGTGTGCGGTGGGGCGTAGCTACCCGCCCCACCATTCGGCAAGTCGAATCCGATGAACTACACGCTCTCGAGCGCTTGTTCGAAATCGGCGATCAGATCGTCCGCATCTTCGATGCCGATCGAAATGCGCACGAGATTGTCCGAAATGCCGAGTTCGGCCCGGCGACCTTCGGCGACCGAGAGGTGCGTCATGCTGGCCGGGTGGCTGGCCAGCGTCTCGGTTCCGCCGAGGCTGACCGCCAGTTTGGCGATCTTCAGCGCATCGAGGAAACGGAAGCACTCGGCCTCGCCGCCCTTGAGCAGGAGCGAGAAGGTCGACCCGGCACCGAGGCAGTGGCGATCATAGATGTCCTGCTGGCGCTCGTCCTTGATCATGCCGAGATAGCCCAGCCCTTCGACCTTGGGGTGCTCGGCGAAGAAATCGCAAACCTTGGCCGCATTCTCGCCTGCACGCTGCATCCGGAGCTCGACCGTTTCGAGCGAACGCAGCAGCATCCACGCAGTGTGGGGATCGGTGATCCCGCCCATCGTGTTGCGCAGCGAGCGAACCGGATCGAGCCATTTCTTCGCACCGGCGATCGAGCCCGCAACGAGATCGGAATGGCCGCCGACATACTTGGTCAGCGAATAGCAGACCACGTCGGCACCGTGGTCGAGCGGACGCTGCCACAGCGGCCCTAGGAACGTGTTGTCGATCGCAATCGGGCAATCGAGCCCGGCAGCATCGTGTGCTGCACGCACGGCTTCGATATCGACCAGGGCGTTGGTCGGATTACCCGGGCTTTCGAGATAGACCATGCAGACCTTGCCGCCATTCTCGTCGGCTTGGGCCTTGGCTTTTTCGAGCACTTCGTCGATCTTCTCGCGCGTGGCGCCGGCGGGGAAATCGACATAGGTGATGCCCCAGCGCGAGAGCACCTTGGCAACGAAGCCCTCGCTCGCAGCGTAGAGCGGCCCGGAATGGACGATCACGTCGCCCTTGTCGGCATAGGCCATCATCAGCACGCAGATCGCGGTCATCCCGCTGGAGAAGGACAGTGCGTCTTCCGCACCATCCCACACGGCGAGACGATCCTCGAGGATTTCCTGATTGGGCGCGTTGAAGCGCGAATAGACGAGCCCGTCGGCGCCGCCCGGGCGCTTGCCGGTGATGCCTTCGAAATGGCGCTTGCCGGCGGCCGCGCTTTCGAACGCGAAGGTGCTGGTGAGGAAGATCGGCGCTTTGAGCGAGCCTTCCGACAGCGTCGGATCGTAGCCATGACCCATCATCAGCGTGCTGGGTTTCAGTTCGCGTCCGCCGATCGTCTTGACTTCGGCATGCGGGTTCTTGCGCGGCGTGGTGGGGTCGATGTCGTTGTCGCTCATGGGGCGAGCATCCTTCCTATGATCGCGCTCCCAGGAAGGCGGGAGCGGATGGGGCATTCGGGGCGCCCGTTCCTAACCTCCGCAGGAACGCTTCTCCTCCGATCACCACTTGCGCGAACGCGTTTAGTCGCGGCTTGGCGTGCTTTCAACTGGTCCGCACACCCGGCCTGACTGTCAGGCCATCGTGCAGGCATGCGCTATCGTGCGCGGTCGGCGCATCGGATTGGTAGGGGTTGGGAGAGAAGTGGGTGGTGGCGTCCGATCCGGCACAAGGCACGAATCAGGACGCCGCCACCAATCGCTTACTTGGGGGCCAGAACCATCAGCATCTGGCGGCCTTCGAGGCGCGGGAACTGTTCGACCTTGGCGGTCTCTTCCACGTCGTCGCGGACGCGGTTGAGCAGGTCCATGCCAAGCTGCTGGTGCGCCATTTCACGACCACGGAAGCGCAGCGTGACCTTCACCTTGTCCCCATTGTCGATGAACTTGTTCACGTTACGCATCTTCACGTCGTAATCGTGCGTATCGATGTTGGGACGCATTTTGACCTCTTTAATGTCCTGGGTCTTCTGCGTCTTGCGTTGCGCGTTTGCCTTCTTCTGCGCTTCGTAGCGATAGCGGCCGATATCGAGGAACTTGCACACCGGCGGATCGGCGTTGGGCGATACCTCGACGAGGTTCAACCCCTGTTCCTGGGCCTGCTCGATCGCTTCCCGGGTGTACATGACCCCGAGATTTTCGCCCTGATCGTCGATAACGCGAACCTTGGGCGATTGAATGAAATTGTCGTAGCGCGGGCCGCTTTTGACGGGCGGCTGAAGGGAACGGCGCGGTGGGCGGGCTATGTGTAGTCTCCTGTTGCGGTGGCCGCTTGGCGACCGGAATTATGGCGATTTATGGGCGCTAGATAGGGCCTAAAGGTTAAACGCGAAAGGGTCGCATTAGTTTCGAGGGCGAAAAAGTCGCAAACGTGGCGATCAGGCCGCGGCTTGCCAAAGGGCGAAGCGCGCCAGCTTGCCCGCCGCGGGCACCAGCGCCTCGATCCGGTCGGCGGGCTGGAGTGCGTCTAGGATGGCAGGATCGCCTGCATCCATTCCGCCGGTGAGCGCGCCGAAAGCCGGCATGATCATGCGCGACCCGCCATGGTCATTTGCGGCAAGAACGGCGCAAGGCCGGGCGATATGCCGTCCCCTCGCCCATAGACGCAGCTTGGGATGGTAGTGGCCTGACAATTCGGGCCGCGTTTCGCCTGCCATCGCCTGGTGGCGCAGCACCACGCCGCCGATCTCGAGTTCTTCGGCGACCGTTCCGCCGATCGCCGGATCGAGCTGCTCGTCGTGATTGCCGGTGATCCAGACCCAGTCGGTTGCGCGGGTGAGGGCGGCTAGCATGCCCTTGGCATGCGGCTCGAGCCGGGTCGGGCCGTCGTCGTCGTGAAAATTGTCGCCCAGCGTGATGATTCGCCGCGCGCCCGTCTGGCGGATGGCCGCAGCGAGTCGCTCGAGCGTTTCGCGGCTGTCGTAGGGCGGCAGCATCTGGCCCGATGCTTGCGCATACCAGCTCGCTTTTTCGAGATGCAGGTCTGCCACCAGCAGCGCATTCTCGCGCGGCCAGTACAGCGTACGGCTCTCGCACAGTAGCCATTCTTCATCTGCGAACGAAAGGGGAACCATGCGAGGCTATTGCCGCAGGCCCCGCGCAATGGCAAGGCCTCTCGCATGACCGACTGGACCCAGCAGACCGAGCAAGCCCGCACATGGTTCGAAACCCTGCGGGATCGCATCTGCGCCGAATTCGAAGCGATCGAACGCGAGGCGGATTCGGACGCCGCTTTCGAATACACGCCCTGGCAGCGCGAAGAGGACGGCAATCCCGATCCGGGCGGCGGCACGCGCGGTCTGATGAAAGGCAAGGTGTTCGAAAAGGTCGGCGTCAACGTGTCGACGGTGAAGGGTTCGTTCTCGCCCGAATTCGCCGGCCAAGTGAACGGCGCGAGTACGGACAATCCCGGCTTCACGGCGACCGGGATCAGCCTGGTTGCCCACATGGCCAATCCGCATGTCCCGGCGGTCCATATGAACACGCGGTTCCTGACCACGCAGGCGGCCTGGTTCGGTGGCGGCGCGGACCTCAATCCGCCGATCGCCTATGCCGAAGATACCGAGGATTTTCACGCCCGGCTGCGCGCGGCCTGCGCCGCGCACAACCCGACTTATTACGAACGTTTCAAGAAGTGGGCCGACGATTACTTCTACATTCCCCACCGTCAGGTCCACCGCGGGGTCGGGGGTATCTTCTACGATCACCTCGAATGCGAAAACGAGGCGGCGTTCGAACGCCATTTCGCTTTCACCCGCGATGTGGGCGAGACCTTCCTCGACATTTTTCCCAGGCTGGTCCGCCGCCGGATGGAGAGTGAGTTCACGCCTGCGGACAAACTGACCCAGCTCGAATGGCGCGGGCGGTACGCCGAATTCAACCTGGTCTACGACCGCGGCACACTGTTCGGCCTGAAGACCGGCGGCAATATCGACGCCATCCTCATGAGCCTGCCGCCGGAAGCCGTCTGGAGCTGATCGGCGCTGCATGGGTGCGCTGCGCAATCCGGTCCGGCTGATTCCGCTGCTTTTCGCAGCCGCGATCGCTTTGGGCACGGCGCTGCTGATGCTGCCCTTCGCCACCGTCGACGGCAACGGGACGACGCTTACCACCGCTCTCTTCACCTCGACTTCGGCGGTTGCGGTGACCGGCCTCATCGTCGTCGATACCGCGACCTACTGGTCTCCCTTCGGCAAGCTGGTGATCCTGTTGCTGTTCCAGATCGGCGGCTTCGGCATCATGACCGCGGCGACGATCTTCGGGCTGATGGCGGGGCGCGGTTTCGGACTGCGCGACCGGATGGCGACCGAGGTCGAGCGCAACCGCCTTTCGGGCGGGGATGCACGCTCGGTGCTGATGCTGGTCCTCAAGATCACGCTGCTGGTGGAAGGCCTGGTTGCCGCCATCCTGGTGGCGCGATTGATGCTGGCCTACGATTACGGCTTTCGCGATGCGCTGTGGCACGGCGTGTTCCATTCGGTCAGCGCGTTCAACAATGCCGGCTTTTCGAGCTATTCGGACAGCGTGATGGGTTTCCAGCACGACGGGGTATTCCTCGGCCCGATCATGCTCGCGGTGGTGATCACGGCCCTCGGCTTCCCGGTCATGCAGGATTTGCGCGCCAATGGGCTGCGCTGGCGCAAATGGACCTTGCACACGAAGATCACCGTAACGGGCACTCTGGTGCTGGTCGCGTTGGGCTTCGTCGTGATCCTCGCCAGCGAGTGGTCCAATCCCGATACGCTCGGGCCAATGGGAGTTGGGGCCAAGCTGCTCAATGCGGCCTTCCACTCGGTCATGCCGCGCACGGCGGGGTTCAACAGCCTCGATGTCGGTGCTTTCAACAGCGAGACGCTGTTGTGGAACTACGTGCTGATGTTCATCGGCGGCGGGAGTGCCGGGACTGCGGGCGGAATCAAGATCACCACCTTCTTCGTGCTGGCCGCGGTGGTGCTGTCCGAAGTCGGCGGGCGCCGCGATGCCGGCCTGTTCCAGCGCCGTTTCGGTGCGGGCATCGAGCGTCAGGCGCTGACGGTGTTCTTCGCTGCTTCCACGCTGATCATCGCGGCATCGATGTTCATTCTCGCCGTATCCGACTTGCCGATGGAGCGCGTGCTGTTCGAAGCGATCTCGGCCTTTTCCACGGTCGGTCTATCGACCGGCATCACCGCCGATTTGCCTGTCAGTGCGCAATTGGTTTTGTGCGTTCTGATGTTCGTCGGCCGCGTCGGGACCATTACGGTCGCAACCGCGTTGGCGCTGGGGGCGGAGCCTCGCCCGTTCCGGCATCCAGAGGAGAATCCCATTGTCGGCTGATACGCGCAATCCCGTTCTCGTGATCGGTCTCGGACGCTTCGGCGGATCGGTCGCGCGCACGCTCGAGCGAATGGGGCACGAAGTGCTGGGGGCGGACAGGTCCGCCACGCTGGTCCAGGAATATGCCCAGGACCTGACGCAGGTGGTTGAGGCCGATTGCACCGATACCGTCTGCCTGGAAAAGATGGGCGCGCGCAGCTTCACCTCGGCTGTCGTCGGAATCGGCAGTGATATCGAAGCGAGCGTGCTGGCCGTGCTCGCCCTATCGGATCTCGGCGTCCCCAATATCTGGGCCAAGGCCGTCAACGAGAAACATGGCCGTATCCTTGAGCGGACCGGCGCACATCATGTCGTGTTCCCCGAAGAGCGGATGGGCGAACGCGTGGCCCGCCTGCTCAATGAGCGGCTGCTCGATTTCATCAGCTTCGGAGACGAGTTCGCGATCGCGAAACTCGCAGCGCCGGAAGCGATCGCCGGACTGCCGCTCGAGTTGAGCGCCTGCCGGGAAAAGTACGACGTTACCGTGATCGGGGTGAAGCGCGAGGACGAGGATTTCATCCACGCCGTGCCCGACACGCTGATTCTGCCCGACGATGTGCTGGTGGTTTCAGGCCGTGTCGACCGGATCGAAGCTTTCGCCGCGCTCCACGCAGATTAGGCGATCCACAGCCGCAGCACCCACGCCACTGCGCCCAGCGCGATGACGCTGCCGGCCCAGATCAGCGCCATCCATCCAAGGCGCTTCCACAGAGGAGCGTCGTCGCCTGCGCTGTCGCTTTGCTGCTTGAGTGCCGGACGCGCTGCCATCAATGGTACCCTTCGTGGCCGACCTTGCCGCGGAACACCCAATAGGCCCAGGCGGTGTAGGCGAGGATCAGCGGCATGGTGATCGCAACGCCAATCAACATGAAGATCTGGCTGCGTTCGGGCGCGGCGGCATCCCAGATCGTGATGCCGGGCGGGACGACATTGGGCCAGATCGTCACGCCGAGCCCTGCCATCCCGAAGAAGAACAGCGCGATCGAAAGCCAGAACGGCTTGCTGTGTCGCGCTACCGAAAGGGCGCGAAGCAGCGCCACTGCGATCAGCCCGGTCAGGATCGGAACAGGGGCGGCGAAGTAGATTTCCGGTGCCGTCAGCCAGCGGGCCGCATAGTCGGCATTGAGGAAGACGTTGTAGAGGCTCACCCCCGCCATCAGCACCAGCGTAGCCCAGGCCGCGCGCTTGGCGAGGGTGCGGGCATGGTCCTGGCTTTCGCCGTCGAGTTTCCACACCAGCCACGTCGCGCCGAGCAGCGCATAACCCGCCACGGTGCCGAGGCCGGTGAGCAGCGTGTAGGGTGTGAACCAGTCGAACCAGCTACCGGCATAGGCGCGATCGACCACCTCGATCCCCTGCAGCAATGCACCCAGCGTCATGCCTTGCGCCATCGCGGCGACCAGTGAGCCGCCCGTGAACGCGGCGTCCCAGTAACGACGGTGGTTGGGATCGCGCCAGCGGTACTCGAATGCCACGCCGCGGAAGACGAGCCCGAGCAGCATGGCGGTGATCAGCGGATAGGTCGCGGGCAGGATCACGGCATAGGCGAGCGGGAAGGCGGCGAAGAGCCCGCCGCCGCCCAGCACCAGCCAGGTCTCGTTGCCATCCCAGACGGGCGCGATCGAGTTCATCGCCCGATCGCGCTCGGGCCCGACTTCGAAGGTCGGGAAAAGGATTCCGATACCTAGATCGAACCCGTCCATCACGACGTAGGCGAACACGGCGAAGGCAATGATGAACGCCCAGATCGTGGTCAGGTCTCCGAAGCTCCCGGTCATGGCCTGTCCTCCGGCTCATGCTTGCTGCCGGACAGATCGCGACGGCTTTGGTCGGACGGGTCCTGGGTCGGGCCGGGCGTGATGCCGGCGGTGCGGATCGGCCCCTTGTCGCCGCGTTTGACGCCGTATTCGCCCGTATGCGGAGATTTGCGCATCAGGTGCAGGATGTACCACACGCCCGCGCCGAACACGGTGAAATAGACCAGCACGAACGCCAGCAGCGATGTCGCGACCGCAGGCGCGTCGAGCGGGCTGGCGGCATCGGCCGTTCGCAGGAGATTGTAGACCACATAGGGTTGGCGACCGACCTCGGTCGTAATCCATCCCGCGATCACCGCGACGAAGCCCGAAGGCCCCATCACGAGCGCGGCGCGATGCAGCCAGGGCCATTGGTAGAGCTTGCCGCGCCACCGCGCGAGTAGGCTCCAGACGCCAACGCCAAGCATCAGGAAACCGAGCCCGACCATGATGCGGAAGCTCCAGAACACGATCCCGACCGGCGGTTCCTCGTCATCGGGGATCGTGTCGAGCCCGGCGAGCGGCGCATTGAGATCGTGCTTGAGGATCAGCGAGGATGCCTTGGGAATCTCGATCGCGTATTTGACGCGTTTCTCGGCACTGTCGGGGATGCCGAACAGGATCAGCGGCGCACCGTTGGGATGGCTTTCGAAATGACCCTCCATCGCCATGACCTTCTGCGGCTGGTGCTCGAGCGTGTTGAGCCCGTGCATGTCACCCGCGAAGATCTGGACCGGCACGACCAGCGCGGCCATCCACATCGCCATCGAGAACATCTTGCGCGCATGGGCGTTGGCGCTGTCCTTGAGCAGGTGCCATGCGCCTACACCGCCGACCACGAAAGCGGTGGTCAGATAGGCCGCGAGCACGGTGTGGACGAGGCGGTAGGGAAAACTTGGGTTGAAGACGATCGTCCACCAGCTGTCGCCTGGCAGGAACTGTCCGTTGGCGCCGATCTCGTATCCGGTTGGGGTTTGCATCCAGCTGTTGACGCTGAGGATCCAGAAGGCGGAGATGAAGGTGCCGACCGCGACCATCAGCGTCGCCGCGAAGTGCAGCTTCTTGCCGACCCGCTCCATCCCGAACAGCATCACGCCGAGGAAGCCTGCCTCGAGGAAGAACGCGGTCAGCACTTCATACGCCATCAGCGGGCCGATCACCGGTCCCGCGACGTCGGAGAAGACCGACCAGTTGGTCCCGAACTGGTAGGACATCACGATCCCGCTCACCACGCCCATGGCAAACGCGATCGCGAAGATCTTCAGCCAGTATTTGAACAGGTCGAGATAGAGCTGCTTGCCGGTCTTGAGCCAGAGCCCTTCGAGCACTGCGAGAAAGCTCGCCAATCCGATCGAAAACGCCGGAAAGATGAAGTGGAAGCTCACCGTGAAGGCGAACTGGATGCGTGCGAGCACCAGTGCGTCGAGTCCATCGAACATGGACCGGTCCTACGCTCCTTGAGCTTTAGGGGCTAGAGGAGCCTGCGCATTTGATATTGCGCAAAACGCAAGCCTCACTCCAGAGCGTAGACTCTCACCCAATCGACTTCCATCTGCACCTCGCCGCGCTTGATCGCGTCGACGGTGTCCTGCGGGAGTCCGAAATACGGCTCTTCGATATTGAACACCTTCTGCGGATAGACGCCGCCGACGGCGAAATTGAGGATCAGGAATTTCGGCGTATCGAAGCGCCATTCGCCATATTGCTCGATGTCCTTGCGGCTGACGGTGTAGAACACGTCGCCATCGACATCGAAGGCGATGCTGTCGCCGGTCCACTCGACGCCGTAGGTGTGCCAACCGGTCACGTCCTGTCCCGCAGGGAAGGTCCGGCGTTTCACGATCGGGGTGTCGCCCGAATAGCCGGGCCCGTGGATCGCAACGGCGGTCCAGCTCTTGTCGCCGACATATTCCATGATGTCGATTTCGCCGGTGTAGGGCCAGGCTCCGTTGCCGAGCAGCCAGAAGGCCGGCCAGGCCCCGACATTATCTGGCATGCGGATGCGCGCTTCGGCGCGGCCATGGGTGAAATCGAAATTGTCGCGGGTATTGAGGCGGCCGGAGATGAAATCGGCTTCGCGTTCGGCATTGGTGTCCATGCCCGGCTTCCACACCGGCTTGAGCACCAGTACGCCGCCATCCGCGCCGTCCATACCGTCTTCGAATAGGATCGTTTCGGGGCTGTCGAAATAGGCCTGCTGCTCGTTATTGACCCAGAAATCGGGGCCGATGGCGTTCCATTTGGATCGGTCGAGTGCGCCATTGTCGAAATTGTCCTCGAAGATCACCGTCCGTCCGGTGGCCCCGTCGACACGCACCGGTGCGACATCTGCCGTTGCACAACCTGCTGCCAGCATTGTGGCGAGGCCGATCGCCATGTTTCTTCCCATCATAACTCTCTCCCCGACGAATTTTGTTGTTAACGTTCACAATAGCGTGTCGTTCAGGTTTGGCAAACGGGCCGTGCGAAACGATGCGCGATGCTGTAACCCGCCTTTCCATTTCGACCGAATCCTCCCCGCAATCGGAGACCTGTCTTGCGTATTCTCCCCTTCGCCCTTTCCCTTTCCGTCGCCACGATCGCGCTCGCCACCGGCGGATGCACCGTCAACAACCAGAAGGCCGTGAGCGACGAGGCCCCGCAGGTAGCGCCGATCCTGACCAGCGAAGATGCAATCGACGACCAGACCTTCGCTCAGCCCCAGGTCGCGCGAGTGACGCATGTCGATCTCGACGTCGAACTGAACTTCGAAGACCAGTCGGTCGAAGGCGAGGCCGTGCTCGATGTCCAGGCCGCCGATGGCGCCAAGGAAATCATCCTCGACAATGATGGCTACACGGTCCGCTCGATCACCGATGGTAAGGGCAAACCGCTGAAATACGAGCTCGGCGAAGCCGTCGAGGGCAAGGGCCGCCCGCTCACGATCCAGATCGGCGACGCGCGGCAGATCAAGATCGCCTACAGCGCCAAGGATGCCGACGCGCTGCAATGGCTGAGCCCCGAACAGACGGCAGGTGGCGAATACCCGTATCTCTTTAGCCAGGGCCAGGCGATCCTCAACCGCACCTGGATCCCGACGCAGGACAGCCCCGGAATTCGCCAGACCTGGAAGGCGCGCATCGTCGCCCCCAAGCCGCTCGACGTGGTGATGAGCGGCTTGAAGGTCGGCGAAGTCGAGGATGTGGATGGCAACAAGCGCGCCTTTACATTCGAAATGGACAAGCCGGTCGCGCCCTATCTGATCGCGATCGCGGCGGGCGATATCGATTTCCGCGAGCTCGGGCCCCGCACCGGCGTATGGGCGGAACCCGCCGTGCTCGATCGTGCGGCAGAGGAACTCTCCGATACCGAGCAGCTCGTCGAAGCAGCCGAGGCCCTTTACGGTCCCTATCGCTGGGGCCGCTACGACATGATCGTCCTTCCGCCGGCCTTCCCCTATGGCGGCATGGAAAACCCGGTGATGACGTTCCTCACGCCGACCTTCATCGCGGGCGACAAATCGAACAATGGTCTAATCGCGCACGAACTGGCGCATAGCTGGTCGGGCAACCTCGTCACCAATGCGGTGTGGGGCGATGGCTGGCTCAATGAAGGCGTGACCTCCTATTTCGAAAACCGCATCGTCGAAGCGGTGTACGGCAAGAAGCGTGCCGAGCAGGAAGCCGCGCTCGCCTATGCCAATATCGAGGAAACGCTGGCCGATGTCGGCGAGGATGCGCCCGGGACCGCGCTGCACACCGATGGCAAGGAAGACCTGGTCGGCAGTGCGATCGCATACGACAAGGGCTCCTACTTCCTCCGCACGGTGGAGAACATCGTCGGGCGTGAGCGGTTCGACGCGTGGCTGCGCCAATGGTTCGACAATCACGCCTTCCAGCCCGCCACCAGCGCGATGCTGCTGGCCGACATGGAAAAGAACCTCGTACGCGATGAAGACGAAGCCAAGCGCCTGATGCTGCGCGAATGGATCTACGAGCCCGGCCTGCCGTCGAACGTGGCCAAGCCCGATCCCAAGGCTTTCGCCGACGTAGACAACGCCGTGAACGCCTATGCGAAGAACGGTACGCTGCCCAAGAACTGGACCGAGTGGACCAGCGCAGAACGCCAGCGTTTCCTCGACAATATCCCGAAGAAGCGCACTGCCGAACAGCTCGCAACGCTCAACGACACGCTCAAGCTCGACCAGAGCGGCAACAATGAAGAGCTGTTCCTGTGGCTCGAACTGGCGCTGGCCAATCGTTACGAACCCGCCGTCCCGCAGGCGGAGGATTTCCTCGCCCGCATCGGCCGCGCCAAGTTCGTGCGCCCGCTCTTCACCGTGCTTTGGGACCAGGGCGAATGGGGCCGGGCAATCGCACGCCACACCTACAAGAAGACGCGCCCGGGCTATCACGCCGTAACCCGCGGGGGTATCGATGCGCTCATCGGCAAGGAAGGCTGATCGAAGCAATATTGCGCCGCGCGCACCATCTGTGCGCGCGGCGACATTGGCGAGTTTCGCGCGGTTGGGCTAGAACGGCGCCATGGCCATCGCTCTCGCCCCGGCTGCTCGCCGCTTCGCCACGATCCTTCTCCCGGTTTTCGCGATTGGAATTGCACGGGCGCTGACCTTCAGCGACTGGGCGGCCGCCAACGCTACGATCGGTGCGCTGCTGTTTGCCTGGATCGTTGCCGATAGCCTCGCCTTGAGCACGATTGCGAAGGCTCCTGAAAAGCGCCCGGGAGTGCGCGCCTTGCTGGGGGCATTCGCGGCGGCGAGCGTCGTCATCTTGCTGGGAGCCGCCGCCCCGGTGCGCGCTGCCATATTTGCGATGCCGCCGCTGCTTGCTGCCCTGGGGCTCACGGTCGTCGCCTATTTCGCCTGGAGCGGCATTAGGGCCATTTCGTTCTATCGCCGCGAACGATCGGCCGAAGCGGCGCTGGGCCAAGTCGTGCCGCACCGGCTTGCGCATCTCATCGTGACCGAACTCGGCATGATGCATCTTGCGCTGTTCCGCTGGAACGCACCGCCAGATGTGCCCCATGGCGCGCTCGCGTTTTCCTACCATCGCTACCTCAATCCGATGATCGCCACGCTGCTCGCCTTGCAGGTCTGCGAACTGGCGCTGGTCCATTTCTTCGTGATGATGTGGAATCCGCTGGTGGCCTGGATCCTGCTCGCCGTGAGCGTGGGCGGGGTGTTGTGGCTCATCGCATTGATGAAGAGCTTCCGGATCAAGCCGGTCCTGCTCGACGACGCGACGCTGCGGGTTCGCTCTGGCGCGATGGTCGATGCGGTAATCCCGCGTGACGCCATCGCGCGTGTGGCGCCCTCCTTCGACGCCGATCTGAGGAAGCGCAAGGACACGCTCGACACTGCGATCCTCTCGGCGCCGAATGTTTGCCTCGAGCTTTCGAGCCCCGTCTCGATCCCCACCTTGTTCGGCGGGAGCCGCGATGTGCTGCGCGTGGCGATGCGGCTCGAAGACAGCGCGGGCTTCCTCCGCGAGCTCGCCCAGAGCGAGGGTCAGGTTTCGTCCGTATAATTCGGCAGACTCGTCGGGCACACCGTTCCCGCAACGGTCTGCGAGCGCGATGAGAATACCCGTCATCCTGATCGCCGATTGATCACTGCGCGCTCCTTTTGGCGCGGTGGATGCCGGTCGGCAGCGATGCCGATCGGCATTTCGCGCTTGCGCAATAGTCCGCCGCACCACACATTCAAAAACGATGCTGCGCCAGTACGAACTAGTTGAACGGGTCAAGGAATATGACCCCGATGCCGATGAGGCAATGCTCAATCGCGCCTATGTCTACACCGTGCAGAAGCACGGTACGCAAAAGCGCGCGAGCGGCGATCCGTATTTCAGCCATCCGGTCGAAGTCGCGGGGTTGATGACCGACCTCAAGCTCGACCAGGAAACCATCGTTACCGCGCTGCTGCACGATACGGTCGAGGATACACTCGTCACGATCGAGGATATCGAGAACACGTTCGGGCCGCAGGTCGCGCGGCTGGTCGACGGCGTGACCAAGCTTTCGAAGATCGAGCAGATGCCCGAGAACGAGCGCGCGGCGGAAAACCTGCGCAAGTTCCTGCTCGCGATGAGCGAGGATATTCGCGTGCTGCTCGTGAAGCTGGGCGACCGGCTGCACAACATGCGCACGCTCCACTACATCAAAAACCCGGAAAAGCGCCGCCGCATCGCGCGCGAGACGATGGATATCTACGCTCCGCTGGCCGAGCGGGTCGGCATGTACGAATATATGCGCGAGATGCAGGCGCTGGCATTCGAACAGCTAGAGCCCGAGGCCTATGCCACGATTACGGCGCGGCTTGCCGAAATCCGCAGCGAGGCAAGCGGCCAGGTCGATGCGATCGCGCTGGCGATCAAGCAGGCACTGGCCGAAGCGGGGCTGAGGGTCGAGGTCAATGGGCGCGAGAAGCAGCCCTATTCGATCTGGAAAAAAATGGCCGAGCGCCACCTGCCGTTCGAGAAGGTGACCGACATCTTCGCGTTCCGCGTGGTGACCGACAGCGTCGAGGATTGCTACCGTGCCATGGGGGTGCTCCACACCGTGTGGCAGTTCATTCCGGGCAAGTTCAAGGACTACATCTCCACGCCCAAGAACAACGGCTATCGCAGCCTGCACACCTCGCTGATCTACGAGAATTCGATGCGGGTGGAGGTGCAGATCCGGACTACCGAGATGCACCGTATGAACCAGTTCGGCCTCGCGTCGCACTGGGCCTACAAGCAGCATGATCACGCCGACGGGCAGGTCGGCTGGCTGCGCGACCTGATCGAGATCGTCGATGCGAGCCACGATCCTGAAGAACTGCTCGAACACACCAAGCTGGCGATATACCAGGACCGGATATTCGCCTTCACGCCCAAGGGCGCGCTGTTCCAGTTGCCCAAGGGCGCAACCCCGGTCGACTTTGCCTATGCCGTCCACACCGATCTGGGCGACCAGACCGTCGGCGCGAAGATCAACGGGCGGCACGTACCGCTGCGCACGGTGCTCAACAATGGTGACGTGGTCGAGATCATCCGCGCCCAATCCTCCGAGCCGCAATTGTCGTGGCTGGGGCATGTCGTCACCGGCAAGGCGCGTTCGGCCATCCGGCGCGGGCTGCGGGCCAAGGAGCGGGCCGAGCATGCCGAAGTGGGCCGCCAGCTGTTCGAGGATATCGTCGCAGGCATGCCCGCCAAGATCGGGCGCAAGGCGATCAAGGAAGCGGTCGAGCGGCTCCAGTTGCGCGACGAGGAGGAGCTGATGGCTGCGATCGGCACCGCGCGGCTCGACGATCGCGAGGTGATGGAAGCGTTGATCCCCGGATCGACCGCCGACCTGCCCAATCGTCCGGCGGGCCCGGTGCGCGACGGGGCGATCTCGATCAAGGGGCTGACGCCAGGCCGCCCTTTCAAGCTCGGGCCTTGCTGCCATCCCGTACCGGGCGAGCGGATTGTCGGCCTGCTCGAGAAGGGCGGCGACAGCAGGAAAGGGCCGGTGATCGTCCACCGGATCGATTGCGATGAATTGGCCGAGGGAATCGATGAAGACTGGCTCGACCTGTCATGGGGCGAATATTCGTCCGGCGCGCCGGTGCGCCTGTGTATGGAAGTCTACAACCGCCCCGGCACGCTGGCCGATATCACCGGCGTCCTGGCCCGTAACACCGCCAATATCCGCCGCATGGAGTTGATCGAGCGCGAGCATCCGTTCGGCAGCTACACGGTCGATATCGAAGTGCAGGATCTGGCGCATCTGACGCGGATCATGTCGGCACTGCGCGCCAGCGATGCCGTGGCGCAGGTGGAGCGACTCTAGGCCCAGGCAGGCGTCACAGAAGGTTGAGTGTCACAGCGACTGGATCGTCGACGGCCAGGTCCTCTGATCGCATTACCTTCTTGCCGACCAACAGCCACCAGTCTCCCGATTTGGATGGGAAGACCGAGGTTTTCCACTCGGTCTCGCCGATCCGCGCCATGCATTTGACCGATCCGAAACCTCGGCGCGCGCCGAACTCCAGCCGGTGCAGCCGCTCGTGCATTGCGATCGCGTCGGCGCAGTCGCCGTCGATCGTGAGCATGTGATAGGTTCCGCGATCGCCCTGCCAGCGCCGCAGGGGCGCGGTGTGGGCGATGGTGTCAGTCACCGGCAACCGCGCGCACCGGCACCGGGATGTTGCAGACATCGGCACCCCCGGCGGGGACGTTGAAGAACGGGTCACGGCGATTGGCGCGAGCGTCTGCGTAACGCGCGAAGTCTTCGGTCGCAGTGTCGAAATATTCGAAGGCCGGGCGCTCGCCCTCGGGCAGGTCGCTGGCGACGCGCACCCATTCGATCGGCACGCGCTTTTCCGCGTCTTCGTAAAAGCCGAGCGGACCCTTGCCGCGCGGCAGGCTGGAGAGATGCTCGATCCCGCTGATAATCCGACCGACCAGCGCGATATTGCGATCGAGATGGCGCGGGGCATGGCCGATCACGGTATAGAGCTGCGATCCGTCTCCGGTATCGGGCGACATGTTCCGCCCCACGCCGACCATGCCGTAGCAGTGGATGGGCCAGAACGAATTCTCTTCGCCACCTAATGCGCCCGCGATTGGCCAACCGTTCCAGATACTCGCAAATGAGGCGTATTGGTCACCGATCTGTGGACCGGGAAGCTTAGGCAATTCGTCCTCATCGGGATCGTAATCGGCGAACTCTTCCGGCAATTGGATGCCACCATCCGCCGCTGTCATCGCAAGGCGCATCATGATTGCTCCCAATGTGTAGTTAAACCGCGGTCGGCCTCGCGGATCAGGAATCGAAAGAAGGCCTGTCGCGACAAAATCGCTCTCCGGCACCACATTCAGCCCCGCTGGCACTGGCTTCGGCTCCACACCCATTTCCGGATCGGGCTGGCCCCACTGGACGACGTAATTGTCCTGCACCCGCAGCACCATGCTGCCGTCCCAGTATTTCGCGCGGGCGAGGGTGCGGATGTTCTCGATCCAGCCCTGGCTGAAGGGCGCTGGCATCAGCTGCATCACCACCGTGCGGTCGTTGCCGTCGCGATCGGGCGCGAGGCGCATCACCACCAGATCTTCCGGATCGATCGCGATCCAGGCGCTGGAAGGCGCGGCGGCGATGATTTCGTTCGGAGAGGGCGCGGTCTGCTCCTCGTCCTGCGCGAACGAGGGGGAGGCAAGCGCGATCAGCGCGGCGGCGGCAAGGAGGTGCTTGGTCATCACTGCACCCTGCCACCGGTCGCGCGAAAGGCAAGCGTCAGGCAGCGTCCTCCTCGGCGGTCATGTCCATCCTCACTTCGCGCTCGCGGGCGAGGAAGGCGGGGGCGGGTTCACGATCCGATGCCGCGTCGAGCCTCGCGGCTTCCTTCAGCATGTGCTCGCGCAGGCGGCAATGCATTGTCCATCCGCATTTGGGGTCCTCGGCGCGGGCCATGAAGCGGACGACCATCGCTTTCGCGCTTTGACCGACCACTTGCACGCTCGCATCATCTGGATCGATCACGTCCTCGTCGTTTTCGACGAAGCTGCGAAACGGCCCCCGCAACGCCTCGACATCGGCGCGATTGTCCAGTTCGAGTTCGACATGCATCATCAGGCTGGGATCGCGCTTGGTCCAGTTTTCGAAGCACGAACCGACGAAGTCGGCCACCGGTGCGATGACGCGCTTCTCGTCCCAGGTGCGCAGCCGCAAATGGGTGAAGCCGATCTTTTCGACATAGCACCACTGGTCATTGAAATAGACGGCGTCGCCGATCTTGGCGGTCTGGGCGAAGGCGATCTGGACGCTGGCCATCATGTCGCCGAGGACTTGTCGCGCTGCGAAAACCAGCACCAGACCGATCACCCCGGCCGAGGCGATGATCGAGAAACCAAGCGTGGAATTGAGATCGCTCGCCACCAGCAGGAAACCCACCGCCGCGAGCATCAGCACGGCCGTCACGATCCGCCGGATGGCGCTCAGCTTGGTATAAAAGGCGCGGTCCTCGTTATTGCCGGGTGCTTCGAGTTCCCTGGTGCGCTTCTCGGTCGCGAAGTCGAAAATCCGACCCAGGATCGAGAGGAGGATACCCACCACCGCAGCAATCACGAGCAGCAATTGCAGCGGGTCGAGCAGGTCCTTCACGGGACCCGAGAGGCGGAAGAAGGTCGCCCGCACGATGGCGAACGTTCCCGCAAATGCCAATAAGGTGACGGGAAGGTGCAGCGCCTGGAGGACCGTCTCCCACAATCCGTCTTCGGCGAACTTTTTTCGCACCCGGCGCACGGCCAGATAGGTCAAGGCGGCGGCGAGGGCGGCGGCGATCAGGATCAGGGGCAGCGCGATCACTTCCCACCAGGCGAGCGTCCAGAACGCCTGCTGGCGCAGCGCAGGGGGGAGCGACTTCTCGAACTTGGTCGGACCGAAGCGATCGTAGAGCGCCGGCACGTTGGCAGCGGTCTGGCGACTGAAGACCCAGAGCGGCTCTCCACCCGGCGCGCGCACGCGGGCAATGCGGATCGGCACACTGCGCCCGGGCAGTTCGAGCCGCCCGAGCGTGATCGAGCGTCGCGCGACCCCGGCCATCGGATCCTTGCTGCTGGTCTGCGTATCGACCGCGTCGGGGCGATCGGGCAGCGCGCTTGTGCTGAACGAGACAGAGCGGTTCAGCAGATCGTAGAGTTCGGCGGCGACGCGTTCCCGCGAGACGCCGTCGACTTGGGTTTCGACATCGGTGAAATCGATCCCCGCCGCGGCCCGCGCCCAGTCGTCGGCCCGCCCGGCGGCCATGAAACTCTCCAGCAGGCCCATCGGGGTTTCCAGATCGAGCGGTGCGCCGGGCGCGCCTGCGCCGTTCTGCAGGCTGTCGACCTCGTACACATAGGCTTCGGACCCTTGCGCAACATCCCTTCCGGATTGGGCGGCAGCAGGCAGCGCCAGACAGGCGAGCAGAGCGGCAAAAAGCAGCTTCAGACAATGCGACATCGATTTCCCCTTCTTGCGTCCCAATGCATGAAGGGGCGGGGAAGTTTCGCGCCGGGTCAGCGGACCTGGTCTTCCAGCGCGTGCATATCGTCGTCGCTGAGCCCGAAATGATGGCCGATCTCGTGAATGACGACATGCGCGACCAGATGTTCGAGCGTCTCGTTTCCGCGTTCGGCCCATTCGGCGAGGATGGGGAGGCGGAACAGGCGGATGCGGTCGGGCATGTGCTGCGGCGAATCGATCGATTTTTCGCCCAGCGGGATGCCTTCGTAGATGCCGGTCAGCTCGTAGGGATGCGTCAGTTCGACCTCGCGCAACGTGGCGTCGTCGGCCAGATCTTCCACTCTTAACACGATATCGCCTAGGTGCTCGCGGAACTGTTCGGGAAGCTGCGCAATCACGCCGCGCCCCATCGCTTCCATCTCCTTGTTGGAGCAGGCCGTGCCGATCGTGCGTCTATCCATCGCGTCGATGTAGAGCGCATGCCTTGCGCCTTCAACGGAGCGCCGCTAATGGCACGCCTCCCGCCGCATGGGCGACGCGGAGCAGTGGCCGAGTGGTCGAAGGCGCACGCCTGGAAAGTGTGTATACGGCAACCCCGTATCGAGGGTTCGAATCCCTCCTGCTCCGCCACCCACCCCCAGCACTTGTCTCTGTTATCAGGGGCGAGGCGCAAAGCCGCAGAACAGGCTGGGTTGCGCGGCCAGTTCCGTCATAGCGAGATCATTCAGACGGTCTCTTCGCCGATATCAGGCACCATTTTGGCGCGGGGTCTCTGCACCGAAGAGGATCGGTGCGGTTTCCCTGCATTTCAGGGAAGAAACAGGGAAAAACATAAATTTCAGGGCCAGAACAGGCGGATTCACGCGTTGTAAGACGAATCGCGCTAGAGAAAATCACGCAATAGCAGGAGGTTACGGCAACGAATATGACGTTTCCCTGTTATTCGCCATAACAGGGTATTAATTCGACATAACAGGGTGGCTTATCGACGATAACAGGCCTGTTAATCGCCAGAACAGGGAGCGGTGGTCGCTTAAAATCCCAACGCTTCATGCTGCTTGGACCAGGACAGCGGGATGGTCATTTTCTTGAGGCGCTCGAGAGTAAGCCCGCGCGGCTGCTTCCCTTCGAGGATAGCGCGCTGAATGTCCGACGCGAGAAAGGCAAGCCGCAGAACCTTACGATCATATTGCGATACCGGAGCTGCCGCGATCGTTGGACTGCCGCGCTCTAGCTCAAGCATGGAATGCGCCTTACGCAGAGCAGCGATCAGTACCGGGTCGGGGCGCGCGACGTGTTTGCCGGTGGGCTCGATCCGCCTACGCCCGCCGCGGATCGGCAGGGCCAGCGGCAAAAGGATAGTGCATTCGCGCCGGGTGCTGTGAACCAATCGCTCCTCGTCCGATAGCCGCGCTGCGACCTGCGCTACGGTAACGTCGCGCAGTTCGATCAGCAGACCTTGTTCTGCAATCCGGACGGAGTTTGCGGCGGCGACCGGTTGCTTGTGCTCCGGCACCCACCGCGCGCAAGCCTCGCCGACCACTTGCTCAAGCGCCGGAGCGGGAAGCCGGCGGACGGCGTCATCATCGGTTTTACTGCTGCCTTGCTGCAACGAGGCCGACACGTAATAGCGATAGCTGCGTCCCGCCTTGCCGCGCGAGAATGTCGGGCTCATCGGCTCCCCGGCGGCATCGAACAGCTTTCCGGTGAGCGGCGCCTTGACCATGCGTTTGTTCGACGTTGCCCGGTGCCGCCTGGCATTCCCGTTGAGGTGACGCTGTACCTGCTCGAATAGAACCTCGTCGACGATGGCATCATGCTCGCCTTCGTAGACTTCGTCCTTGTGGACGATTTTGCCGAGATAGATATGGTTGCGCAGTAGATGGAACAGCGCTCCGCGGTTGTAAGGCAGGCCGCCCATCGCCTTGCCTTTTCGCGTGGTCCAGCTCTTCGAGACCTTACCCTGTCTGGTGAGTTCGCGCTGCAACGCATGCACCGAACCCAGCGCGAGATAGCGCTCGAAGATCTGCCTGACCAGACGCGCCTCTGCCGGATTTATCTGAAGCTTGCGGCTGCCTTCTGCCGGAATGTCATAACCGAGCGGCGGTATACCCCCCATCCACATCCCGCGCTTCTTGGATGCGGCAATCTTGTCGCGGATGCGTTCGCCGGTGACCTCGCGTTCGAACTGGGCGAATGACAGGAGCACGTTAAGTATGAGCTTGCCCATCGAGCCGGTGGTGTTGAACGACTGGGTCACCGAGACGAAGCTGCAATCGGCACCTTCGAAAATCTCGACGATCCGTGCGAAGTCCGCAAGCGACCGGGTCAGGCGGTCGATCTTGTAGACCACGACCACATCGACCTTGCCAAGCTCGATATCGGCCAGGAGAGTCTTCAGGCCGGGCCTTTCCATGGTCCCGCCAGAAAAGCCGCCATCATCGTAATGGTCGGGCAGCAATAGCCAACCCTCGCTCGCTTGGCTCAGCACATAGGCCTCGCTTGCGGCGCGCTGGGCATCGAGACTGTTGAACGACTGGTCGAGGCCTTCCTCGGAGCTTTTGCGCGTGTAGATCGCGCAGCGCAGCTGCTTCGCTTTCTCTGCCATCAGCTGCTTCGCAGGCCGAAGAAACGCGGACCGTTCCAGCGGCTTCCGGCAATCGCGGTGGCAGCGGCCGAGAGGCTGGGAAACAGCCGGTCGCCCCAGCGGAAGCCGTCCTCCTCGACCGCGACGACGACCTCGCGGCCCCTCCAGTTGCGCCTCAGCGTGGCGCCGATACCCAGATGCTTGCCCTCGGCCTCGACCGGTCCGCTGCGCGCCAATGCCTTGCGCGACTTGTCATCAAGACCGCCAAGGGCCTCGGCTTGGATACGCCAGCTTAGCAGCATGCGCATGATCGGCTCCGAGCGCAGGGTTGGAGGTGCGCCATAGCGCTCCTTCCAGATCAATCGCAGCCCATCGATATCCAACTGCTCCAGCTCGCCCATCAGCTGTTCCAGATCGGCGCTCATGCGGGCGCACTCGCGTTGTAGCGACGCACGCCGTCGTGCTTCTCGGACGTGATCACAAGGCCGCGCTTCTTCTTGAGCGCGCCGGCCATGGCCCCGCGTACCGAATGCTGCTGCCAGCCGGTCGCCTTCATCATCTCTTCGACGCTCGCGCCATTATTGCGGATGAGCAGCTTCTCGAGTTTGTCGAGCTTGGTCGGCGGTTTTGCCGTCACGTTGGTCATTGAAGTTCTCCAGGTCTGTGCGAGCGGCAAAAATTGCCGCTGCTACCGGAGCGAGCCCGGCTCGCCGGGCGCTGGGTCACCAATGCTCAGCTTCGCCAGCTAGTCCAGTGGTTTGAGATTCATCCCCGACTTCCACAGGGCCAAACTGGCCGCGGCCTTTTGGAGAAGGCTCGTGAGTGCTATTTTCCCCATATGGACACATCCGATCCGAAGGCAGGCGCCTCTGCCCGCCGCCAGCTGACCGTCAGCTACAAGCCGCTCGGCGCGCTCACGCCCGATCCGCGAAATGCCCGGACGCATTCCAAGCGTCAGATCGAGCAGATCGTGCAGTCGATCCGCGCGTTCGGCTTTACCAATCCGATCCTGGCCGATCCGCAAGGCAATCTGATCGCCGGCCACGGACGTCTTCGCGCATCGAAGGAGATGGGGCTCCAGCAGGTTCCGGTCATCGAGCTCACAGGTCTGTCCGAAGTTCAAAAGAAGGCACTGCGGCTTGCCGATAACAAGATCGCGCTCAATGCGGGCTGGGACACCGAGATCCTCAAACTCGAGCTTGCCGATCTATCCATCCCTGAAATCGATCTTGATCTGTCCCTCACCGGCTTTTCCGCCGGCGAGATCGACGTCGTTCTTGCCGAAAGCGACGATCCCGACGACGAAGTCATTCCGCCGGTGCCCGAACACCCGCGTGTCCAGGCGGGCGATATCTGGCAGCTTGGCGAACACCGGGTGGCCTGCGGCGATGGCCGGGATGCGGCTTTTTTGCAGCGCCTGATAGGCGAGGGCGAGAAGGTCGACTGCGCGTTCCTCGATCCGCCCTACAATGTGAAGATCAATGGCCACGCCAATGCGAAGGGCCGTCACCGCGAGTTCGCCATGGCGTCAGGCGAGATGACCGAAAACGAATTCCGCACCTTCCTCGCTGACTCTTTGGGCGCCTGCGCCAAGGTATCACGCGATGGTGCCGTCCACTTCGTCTGCATGGACTGGCGCCATATGGATGATGTCACCGCATCGGTTAGCGATGTCTACGATACCCTTCTCAACATCTGCGTGTGGAACAAAAGCAACGCTGGCATGGGCTCGCTCTACCCGTCCAAGCACGAGATGATCTTCGTCTACCGCGTCGGCGAGGCGGCGCATACGAACTGCGTTGAGCTGGGCAAGCACGGCCGCAACCGGACAAATGTATGGGATTACCCGAGCGTCAACTCGATGCGCGGATCGAGGCGAGAGGACCTCGCGCTCCACCCGACGGTGAAGCCGGTCGCCATGGTTGCAGACGGCACTGTCAGAGCAAACGCACCTGATTGACGGTTGAGGCGCCGAGGGTAGGGCGGTGAGATGCCGCGCAAGAAGAAGCCAGCCAGCCCGTTCCGGTATTTCAACTCGTCGCCCGAGGTGATCCGCCTCGTGGTGATGATGTACGTCCGTTTTCCGCTCAGTTTGCGGAACGTCGAAGACCTTCTCGCCGAGCGCGGGATCGACATCTGCCACGAGACCGTGCGCCATTGGTGGAACAGGTTCGGCCCGATGTTCGCCGGCGACATCCGCAGACTGCGGGTGAGCAGAATGCGCGGCTTTCGCCAGTGGAAGTGGCACCTCGATGAGGTCTACGTGAAGATCAATGGCGAGATGCATTACCTCTGGCGTGCGGTCGACCAGGAAGGCGAGATCCTCGAGAGCTACGTCACGAAGACCCGCGACAAGAAGGCAGCGCTGCGGTTCATGAAGAAGGTTCTGAAGCGGCACGGCTCTCCTGCCGAGATCACCACCGATGGTCTTCGCTCCTATCGCTCTGCGATGAGCGAACTCGGCAATGCTGACAAGCAAGAGGTGGGACGTTGGGCGAACAACCGCGCGGAGAACAGTCACCTGCCATTTCGGCGAAGAGAGCGGGTCATGCTCAGGTTCCGGCAAATGCGAACCCTACAGAAGTTCGCTTCCGTCCATGCCAACGTCCACAATCACTTCAATTCCGAACGCCACTTGATCGACAGAGAGACCTACAAGACCCGCCGTTCAGCCGCACTGGCTGAGTGGCAAAACCTCATGGCCTGAGAAGTGCCGGGTAAGGGAATGCTGCGCCGATCGGAGACAAGTTGCGATTAGACTGACAGCACCGGCGGGAACCCCGATCGACGAAATCATGATCGAACCGTCGTTGCGCCTCCCCGAAGGATGGGAGTGGGCATGCGCGCTCGATTGCGGTGATCAGGCGCAGGTGGGGCCCGACAAAGCGCTGAGCGACCTTCACGCGCATGATTGGGAGAGCTTCTTCGCCTCGCGTGTCGATGGCATCGCACCGCGCGCACCCTACGCAGGCATCGAAAACGGGGGTTACTCGCTCGTCTGGAAGGAGCGGCCGTCCGGTTGGGTCGCCGACGACCAGAGCCGCCATTCCTATTTCGACTCTTCCTATTCGCTCGGCCTCAAAATGGGCGCGAACGCGAAGGTGATCGATGTGTTGTGGGATTGGCCCGCCTTCGCGGCCGGCATGGTCAAGGGGATGAAGGTCCTCTCGGTTGGCGGCGTGACCTACTCGCATGCGGCGATTCAGGACGCGCTTGATGTCTGTACCCCAGAAATGGGGATGGATCGAGGTAGTGGGTAAGTTCGGTCAGCCAGTGCCATGACGTCTCGCTGGACTGACTCGGAGAGACCGAAGGCGCAGGCGATGGGGAAGCCGATGCATCCAGCGCGATCATGCCACCGGCTTGAACGTATCGGGATCGGCCATCCGCCAGTATTCGGCAAAAGCGGTGTCTTCCGGTTCGTCCAGCAGCTTGCCCATTTCGACTTCGTGGACGATCTGCGACCAAGGGATCATTTCGGCATTGTTCTTCCACTGCCGCAGATGGCGCGGCGTGAAATCGTCGGGCGTATCGATGCCGCAGGCGACCACGATATCGTGCAGGCTGTCGAGCGTCTTCGACTGGAAATTGGCCACGCGCTGGGCCTTTTCCGGGATTACCAACCCGCGCTGGCGGGCGGGCGAGCTGGTCGCGACGCCGGTGGGGCAGGTACCGGTGTGGCAGCGCAGCGACTGGACACAGCCAAGCGAGAACATGAACGCGCGCGCCGCGTTGCACCAGTTGGCGCCGAGCGCGGCGTTCATTGCGATCGAGGAGCCGGAGAATACCTTCTCCGATGCTGCGAGCTTGATCTTGCCTTTCAGCCCGGTGCCGATCAGCGCATTATTGACGTAATACAGCGCGATCCGCAGCGGCAGGCCGACATGGTCGGAAAGTTCGAGCGGGGCCGCGCCGGTCCAGCCACCGCCGCCATCGACGACGATGAAGTCGAGATAGATGCCGCTATCGAGCATCGCCTTGCAGATCGCGAACACTTCGTGCGGCATGCCGACGCACAGCTTGATGCCGACCGGCTTGCCGCCCGAAAGATCGCGCATCTTGGCCGCGAATTCGAGCGTTTCACGCGGGGTCGAGAAGGCCGAATGGCCCGGCGGTGACAGGCAATCCTCGTGGGCAGGGACCTGGCGAGTATTGGCGATTTCTTCGGTGACCTTGGCTGCCGGTAGCAACCCGCCATGGCCGGGCTTGGCGCCCTGGCTCAGCTTGATTTCGGTCATCTTGACGGAATCGTGTTGTGCCTTGTCGCGGAAGCTCTCCGGATGGAAATTGCCGTTATCGTCCCGCGCCCCGAAATAGCCCGAACCGATCTCCCACACCACGTCCCCGCCATGCTTGAGGTGGTAGGGCGAGAGCCCGCCTTCGCCGGTGTCGTGATAGAAATCGCCGATTTCTCTCCAGCCCATTCTCTACAAACAGCCCGCGAAACAGCATCCCCTTTCCTTTTATCAGATTTGCGCAAACGCCTGGCGCGCTGAAACGGCTTGTAAAGTACATGCAAATGAAGCGCTTGATTCCGGCACAGAACAGCGGTCAGACGCGTCGCGCGTATGATTGGAGGTACGACCTTCGGAGACGCGCTTTCCCGCGCCGGAGCGGGCCACAAATCATTGCCCTGACGCGCCGGTCCGCCTAGCAGTAGCGGCGGTGCTCGACAAAACCGCCTTCCGCAATGCGCTCGGCAGCTTCGTGACCGGGGTTACGATCGTAACCGCGCGCGATGGCGATGGCGCGCCTGTCGGGCTGACCGCCAACAGCTTCAACTCGGTATCGCTCGATCCGCCGATGGTATTGTGGAGCCTCGCGCTGTCATCGCGCTCGCTGCCCGCCTTTCGCGATGCCACGGCCTGGGCGGTGCATATCCTGGCAGCCGACCAGGAAGACATGTCCAACCGTTTCGCCCGCACCGGTGCCGACAAATTCGCCGGCCTCACGGTCGACGACGGCCCTGAGGGCGCGCCGTTGATCGAAGGTTGCGCGGCCCGCTTCGGCTGCCGTGCGCGCTACGAATACGAAGGCGGCGACCACGCGATCTTCCTTGGCGAAGTGATCGATTTCGCGCGCAGTTCCGCCGAGCCGCTGGTATATCATTCGGGCCGTTACGGACGGCTGATGCCAAGCGAGGGCGGCGAGATCGATGCGCAGGATCATGCCGCGCTCGTCACCGCCGGATTGATCGAGGAAACCGCCGATGGCTGGCGGCTGACCGAAGCGGGCGACGCGCAGCGCGCCTTGCTCGATCGGATCGCACACTCCACCTGAACCGGGTTGCGCCACGCAATGCGTGCGCGCATCGTGGCGGGGAGAGGAGAACCCGCATGACCCCGTCCAAACTGAAGGACTTCCACGATCGTCTGGCCGCCGACGATGACGGCTTCTGGCTGGAAGAGGCGCACAAGCGTCTCGACTGGATCGACCCGCCGACCACGGCGGGAGACTGGTCTTTCGATGAGGACGATTTCCATATCCGCTGGTTTGCCGATGGCACTCTGAACCTCAGCGCCAATTGCATCGACCGGCATCTCGACACGCGCGGCGACCAGGCTGCGATCGTCTTCGAAGGCGACGAGCCGGGTGAGGGCTACGAGGTCAGCTATCGCACCCTGCACGAAGAGGTCTGCCGCTTCGCCAACGTCTTGAAATCGCGCGGCGTGAAAAAGGGCGACCGGGTCACCATCTACATGCCGATGATCCCCGAAGCCGCTTACGCGATGCTGGCGTGTGCGCGGATCGGCGCGATCCATTCGGTCGTGTTCGGGGGCTTTTCGCCCGACAGCCTGTCGGGACGGATCACCGATTGCGAAAGCACCGTGCTGGTGACCGCCGACAGCGGCTCGCGCGGCGGCAAACACATCCCACTGAAAGCCAATGCCGACACGGCACTCGAGCATTGTCCCGACGTGCATTCGGTGATCCTCGTGCGGCGCACCGGCGACGAAATTCCGGTGGTCGAGGGTCGCGACATCTGGTGGCACGACGTGCGCGACACGGTCGATGCCGATTGCCCGCCCGAGCCGATGGCGGCGGAAGACCCGTTGTTCATCCTCTACACCTCGGGTTCCACCGGAAAGCCCAAGGGCGTGCTGCACACCACCGGCGGCTATCTGCTGTGGGTCACCATGACCTACGATATGCTGTTCGGCCCCGAAGATGGCGGCAAGGTCGAGGACGATCTCTTCTGGTGCACCGCCGATGTCGGCTGGATCACCGGACACAGCTATGTCGTGTCCGGCCCGCTTTCGAACGGCGCAACCACGGTGATGTTCGACGGCGTGCCCAATTATCCCGATCCGGGCCGGTTCTGGGAAACGTCGAAACGGCTCGGCGTAACGATCTTCTACACCGCACCGACCGCGATCCGTGCGCTGATGCGCGAAGGCGACGACTGGGTGACGAAGCATGACCGCTCCCAGCTCCGGCTGCTCGGCACGGTCGGCGAGCCGATCAATCCCGAAGCCTGGAACTGGTATAGCAACGTGGTAGGCGAAGGACGCTGTCCGGTGGTCGATACCTGGTGGCAGACCGAAACCGGCGGCGTGCTGATCGCGCCCGTTCCCGGCGCGGTGGAGACCAAGCCCGGCTCGGCGACCAGACCGCTGCCCGGCGTCCACCCCCAACTGGTCGACAGCGAGGGCAAGGTGCTGGAAGGCGCGGCCGAGGGCAATCTGTGCATTACGGCCAGCTGGCCGGGCCAGATGCGCACCGTCTATGGCGATCACGAGCGCTTCTTCCAGACCTATTTCTCGACCTACCCCGGCAAGTATTTCACCGGCGATGGCTGTCGCCGCGACGAGGATGGATATTACTGGATCACCGGCCGGGTCGACGACGTCATCAACGTGTCCGGCCACCGCATGGGCACTGCCGAGGTCGAGAGCGCGCTGGTGGCGCATCCCAAGGTCGCCGAGGCCGCGGTCGTGGGCATGCCGCACGAACTCAAGGGGCAGGGCATCTATGCCTATGTCACGCTAAATGCGGGCGAAGCCGATAGCGATGGGCTGCGCGAGGAATTGCGCCAATGGGTGCGAAAGGAGATCGGCCCGATCGCCACGCCCGACGCGCTGCAATTCGCCCCCGCGCTGCCCAAGACCCGCTCGGGCAAGATCATGCGGCGCATCCTGCGCAAGATTGCAGAGGGCCAGCCCGACCAGGTCGGCGATACCTCGACCTTGGCCGATCCGGCTGTGGTCGAGGACCTGAAAAGAAACGCGCTGGTCTAGGACGCAAATCGCGCCCGTTGTCGCTGCGCGGCGGCAGCGGGCCTATCGGCCTAGACGGCTTCGATCGCGTAGCCGGCCGAGCGGACGGTGCGCACCGGATCGGGCTCGTCCTCGATCTCGATCGCCTTGCGCAGGCGGCGGATATGGACGTCGACCGTGCGTTCCTCGATCTCGCTTGCGGTGCCCCAGACGGCATCGAGCAATTGCCCGCGGCTGAACACCCGGCCCGGGCTCTCCATCAGATGCCGCAGCAGCCGAAACTCGGTCGGGCCGAGTTTCAACTGCTCGCCCTTGCGGGTGACCCGGTGCTGCACCGGATCGAGCTCGATACTGCCAACATTGAGCGTTTCGCCGGCCAGCACCGGGCGGACCCGGCGCAGCACGGCCGTGGCGCGGGCAAGCAGCTCGCGCGGGCTGAACGGCTTGGAAATGTAATCGTCGGCCCCCGTATCGAGACCGCGGATCTTGTCATCCTCCGCGCCGCGCGCGGTCAGCATGATGATCGGCACTTGGGCGGTATCGGCGTCGCGCCGCAGACGGCGGCAGACTTCGATCCCGCTGGTGCCCTCGATCATCCAGTCGAGCAGGATCAGATCGGGCACGTCCTCGCGCGCCAGCAACAGCGCCTCGTCGCCATCGGGCGTAGTGCGGACATTGTACCCGGCCTTCTCGAACCGGTAGCTCAGCAGTTCGAGCAGCGATGGATCGTCTTCGACGATCAGGATGTTCGGATTGGCCATGGCGCTAATCCCGTATGAGTGGCTCAGCCATCGGTATCGAGCTTGCTTTCCGCATCGCTGGCACCTTCATCCTCGTCGGCGAGGTAATCGCCGGTGGCGGCAAAGTAGACCTGTTCGGCAACGTTGCAGGCATGGTCGGCGATGCGCTCGATATTGCGCGCGACGAACAGCAATTGCGCCGCCGTGCTGACCGTGGCCGGGCTTTCGACCATGTGGGTCACGAGGTTGCGGAAGATGCTGTCGTAAAAGGCATCGACCTTGGCGTCGCGGGCGATGATTTCCTTGGCGCGCTCGGCATCGCGCGCGGCGAAGGCATCGAGCACGTCGTGGACCATTTCCACCGCGACTGCACCCATGGCCGGGATCAACGTCAGCGGTTCGAATTTCTCGCGGCCCTGGATCTTGCCGATCCGGCGCGAGATATTCTTGGCATAGTCGCCCATCCGTTCGACCACGCCGGCAACCTTGAGCGCCGCGATCACTTCGCGCAGATCGTCCGCCATCGGTGCGCGCAGTGCAATCACCCGCACGGCGAGCTTGTCGACTTCGCCTTCCAGCGCGTCGATCTGCTTGTCGCGGTCGATCACGCCCTGGGCCAGCTCCTGGTCGCCCGTTTCGAGCGCCTGGATCGCTTCGGCGACCGAAAGCTGCGACAGACCGCCCATCTCGGCGATCAGCCCGCGCAAGCGCGTGATGTCCTCATCGAACGCCTTGACTGTGTGTTCCATCGCCATCTTAACCGTACCTTCCGGTGATATAGTCCTTCGTGCGCTCTTCCTTCGGGTTCGTAAAGATATCCGAGGTGGAGCCGAACTCGACCATCTTGCCCAGATGGAAGAACGCGGTCCGCTGCGAAACGCGCGCGGCCTGCTGCATCGAGTGCGTAACGATGACGATAGCATACCGGCCGCGAAGATCGTGAATCAGTTCCTCGATCCGCGCCGTGGCGATCGGATCGAGCGCCGAGCACGGCTCGTCCATCAGGATCACTTCGGGATCGACCGCGATGGCGCGGGCGATGCACAGGCGTTGCTGCTGGCCGCCCGAAAGCGCGGTGCCCGAATCATCGAGCCGGTCCTTGACCTCTTCCCACAGGCCGGCGCGCTTGAGCGAGCGTTCGACGATCTCGTCGAGCGCGTCCTTGCCTTCGGCGAGGCCATGGATCTTGGGTCCGTAGGCGATGTTTTCGTAGATCGACTTGGGGAACGGGTTGGGCTTCTGGAACACCATCCCGACCCGCGCGCGCAGTTGCACCACGTCCAGCTTGGGATCGTGAATGTCCTCGCCATCGAGCTTGATCGTGCCTTCGACGCGGGCCGAGGGGATCGTGTCGTTCATCCGGTTGAGCGAGCGCAAGAAGGTCGACTTGCCGCAGCCCGAGGGGCCGATGAACGCGGTCACATATTCGGTGGGAATGTCGATCGAGACGTCGTCGATCGCCTTCTTGTCACCGTAATAGACCGAGACGCCGCGCGCCTCCATCTTGGGCGTGCCCGTCGCCATCACGTCTTCGTCGATTTCTTCGGGGGTGATCGATTGGGTTACCATTTTTTCTCGAACCGGTTGCGCAGGTAGATCGCCAGGGCGTTCATCACCAGCAGGAACAGCAATAGCACGATAATCGCGGCGCTGGTGCGCTCGACGAAACCGCGGTCGATTTCATCCGACCAGAGGAAGATCTGGACCGGCAGGACGGTGGCGGGCGAGGTGAACCCGTCGGGCGGGGTGGCGACGAAAGCGCGCATCCCGATCAGCAGCAGCGGCGCGGTCTCGCCCAACGCGCGCGCCATGCCGATGATCGTGCCGGTCAGGATGCCGGGCAGGGCCAACGGCAGGACATGGTGGAACACCACCTGCATCGGCGAAGCGCCGATCGCGAGCGCGCCGTCGCGGATCGATGGCGGCACCGCCTTGATCGCATTGCGTCCGGCAATCACGATGACCGGCATCGTCATAAGCGCGAGCGTCATCCCGCCGATCAGCGGGGCCGAACGGTAATTGGGGAAGATCGCCAGGAATACGGCCAGGCCCAGCAGGCCGAAGATGATCGAGGGGACCGCGGCGAGGTTGTTGATCGACACCTCGATCACGTCGGTCCAGCGGTTCTTCGGCGCGAATTCTTCGAGATAGAGCGCCGCCAGAACGCCGATCGGGAAGGCCAGTGCCAGGGTGATGATCATCGTCAGGATCGAGCCCTTGAGCGCCCCCCAGATGCCCACTTCCTGCGGGTCGCTGGCGTCCGACCGGGTGAGGAAGCCGCCATCGAACTTCTTTTCGAGCTTCCCCGCATCGGCAAGCTGCGTCGCGAGAACTTGCATGTCCTGCGGGCCATTGCCGTCGAGACCGCGCGCGAGATCGTCGCTCGACGGCAGCCAGAAAGTCTCGCTGCGCGAGAGAATGTCGGGATCGTCGGCGATCGCGTTGGCGACTTCGCGCCAGGCCTGCGCGCCAAGTTGATTTGCGCCTTCCTCGCCCAGCGATTCCTGCGCGAAATAGGCGACCACGTCGTTCAGACCCTGCTGTTCGAGCGCCTGCTGGGCATGCCCGTCGTCGAGCTGGGCGGGATCGGCGACGAGCCCGGCCTGGGTGAAATCGATCGGCACTTCGAGTTCGGCACGCTGGAAACCGCCGAGACCGTTCAGGGTCATCGTCGCCAGCAGGAACAGCAGCACGACGACCGAAAACAGGATCGCGCCGAGACCGGCCTGCTTGAAGCGCTTTTCCTTCGCGTAGCGCTTCTTCAGCCGCGCTTCGAATTCGGGTGTGCGGGTGGGAGCGATCGGGGGCATGGCAGCGTCACTCATAAGCTTCGCGGTACTTCTTGACGACGCGCAGGGCGATGAAATTGAGCGCAAGGGTAACGAGGAACAACACGAATCCCAGCGCGAACGCGGCGAGCGTGGCCGGATGGTCGAAACTGCCTTCGCCGGTCAGCAGGGCGACGATCTGCACCGTCACCGTGGTCATCGCCTCAAGCGGGTTGGCGGTGAGGTTGGCCGCGGTCGAGGCGGCCATGACGACGATCATCGTCTCGCCGATCGCGCGGCTGATAGCGAGCATCACGCCGGCCACGATGCCGGGCAAGGCGGCCGGGATCAGCACGCGCTTGATCGTTTCGGATTCGGTTGCGCCCATGGCGAGGCTGCCGTCGCGCATCGCGGCCGGCACGGCGGCGATGCTGTCGTCCGCCATCGAGGACACGAACGGAATGATCATCACGCCCATGACGAGACCGGCGGCCAGCGCGCTCTCACTCGAGGCGTTGGTCACGCCCAGCGTCATCGCCATGTCGCGGATCGCGGGCGCGATCGTCAGCGCGGCGAAATAGCCGTAGACCACGGTCGGAACCCCGGCGAGGATTTCGAGCGCGGGCTTGATCCAGGCGCGCAGCTTGGATGGCGCGTATTGGGTGAGATAGATCGCGCTCATCAGGCCGAGCGGAATGGCGACCACCATGGCGATGATCGCGCCGATGAAGATCGTGCCCCAGAACAGCGGAATTGCGCCGTAACGGGTGGGGTCGGGATTGGCGGCGTTGGCCATCGGATCGGGCGACCAATGGGTTCCGAACAGGAAGCTGATCGGATCGACCATGCCGAAGAAGCGCACGGTCTCGAAAATCAGGCTGCCAAGGATGCCCAGCGTGGTCAGGATCGCCACCAGCGAGGCCAGCAACAGCAGGCCGAGGAGGGCGCGCTCGACCTTGGTACGGGCGCGGAAATCGGGCTTCACGCGCAGGAATGCGAAGGCCCCTCCGGCGAAACCGACGAGCAAAGCCACCACCAGGCCGATGATGTTGGTCCGGCCGATTGCCTCGCGGAACGGCTCGACCAGCGGGCGGGCGAGCGGATCGAACACGCCCTGCGCTGCGCCGACGGCCACGGCGCGCGCTTCGGAAAGGATTTGCGCGCGCTTGAAGCCGAATTCCGGCAACGCATCGGCCGCCGGGTGCGCGAGCACCGAATTGACCACGATCTGCGGTGCGGCAAAGCTCCAGATCGCGGCAAAGATGACGACCGGCACCACCACCCACAGGGCGACGTACCAGCCGTGATATTGCGGCAGCGCCGCGAGCCGCCCCGTGTCCGAGGCGGCGCGCAGCGAATAGGCCCGCGCGCGTGCCGCGAGCCATCCGGCTAGACCCAGTCCGAGGGCCAGGAGAAACAGAATGGCAGGCGACATTGCGCTGAGCTTTGTCCTTACTTCAGATCGGCCGGGTCGAGCGAGGTGAACTCGGTCGCGGCGGCGTTGCTCTTGGTCATTACGTCAGCCGGGGAGGCCACGAGTCCGACCTTGGCAAGCGGGCCGTCCTTCGACCACATCTTGGTCCACTCGGCGAGATACTCCTTGAGACCAGGAATCGCGTCGAGATGGGCTTTCTTCACGTAGACGAATAGCGGGCGTGCGCCCGGATAGTCGAAGCTCGAGATGTTCTCGTAGGTCGGATCGACGCCGTTCATGGGCAGGCCCTGCACGCGGTTGGCGTTTTCCTCAAGATAGGAATAGCCGAAGATTCCGACAGCATCGGGATTGCCGGTGATCTTCTGGACGATCAGATTGTCCTGCTCGCCCTGAGAGACATAGGCGCTGTCCGCACGGATCTCGGTGCAGATCTGATCATGGCGATCTTCGTCGGCTTCCTTCACCGCTTCCATATCGGCATTGGCGTCGCAACCCTTTTCAAGGACGAGTTCCTTCAGTGCGTCGCGCGTGCCCGACGTCGCCGGAGGGCCGTAGACGAGGATCGGCTTGCTCGGCAGCGACGAATCGACATCCGACCACAGCTTGGCAGTCTGTTCCTCGCCATAGGGTTCGGCGGCCAGTGCCCGATAGACGATTTCGGGCGTCAGGTTCATCGTGATGCCTCCCTCCGCCGATGCGAAGGCGATCCCGTCGAGGCCGACCTGGATCTCGACGATATCATCGACGCCATTGGCGGCGCATTTGTCGTATTCGCTCTTCTTCATCCGGCGCGAGGCGTTGGCGAAGTCGATCGTTGAAGGCCCGATGCCCTTGCAGAATTCGGCGATGCCCGCGCCCGACCCGATCGATTCGATGATCGGCGAGCCGAAATCGGGATTGTCGCGCACGAATTCCTCGGCGACGAGCTTGGCGAACGGATAGACGGTCGACGAGCCGGCGCCGCGTACGGTGTCGCGGGTGTCCGAAGTTTCGCTGCCGCAGGCGGCGAGGGCGATCGTCGCGGCCGAGGCAAGCGCGATCTTGGCAAACTTATTCATGGGAATCCCCTTTGCTGATCCAATTATGCCGGCCCATTGCGCCGACTGGGTGACAGTTTCGTGACAATCAAGTTACATCGATCGAAGGGAATCGCGTTGCCGCGTCCCTAGCGTGCTGCCGATCAGAAATCGACCTGCCCGCGCACGCCGACCACATCGGCGCCATAGGAGGTCGAACCCGCGGGCCCTGCATAGGCGGCACCGTCGAATTCGATCCGCCCGTAATCGAGCATCAGGCGGGTGTAATCGGTCGGCGTCCAGATCAGCGAGGCGAGATATCCCGTCTGGCGACCACCGAGAATCGCGCCCGAATCGAGATCGAGGTAATCGTAGCGCAGCACGATCTGGACCGCGCCGATCCCGCCTTCGCCAACCGGGCTGGTGGGCTTTACCCGGTCGAACTTGCCGCCCTTGTAGCCGCGCGTATCGCCGGTCAGGAACAGGCCCGCTTCGGCATAGCCGCCGAAAAAGGTCGGATCGGACAAAGCGCCGGGGCGATCGACCGTCTGCCAGAATGCTTCGCTGGCGGCATGGAAGCGCCCGGCGATCGCTGCCGCTTCGAGTCCGAAGCCGGTTTCGCTCTGCGCGCTCATCCCGCCAGTGTCGACGAAACGCTCTGGCGTGAAGTGGACTTGCGGACGCTGGCGATAGCGCAGGACCGTGCCCGCTTCGTATTCGGCATAATGCGCCGATCCGCCGAAATGGAGCCGGGTGGTGCCCAATCGGGGCATCGCCACGATGCGACCGTCGACACTCCAGTTCCTGTTCGAGAGATCGCCGATATTATCGGTGAACACCCCGCCTTGCACGAGCATGAGATCCCCCTTGTACTGGGCAGAAACGCCCACCCGGCGCTCGAAGCCGAAAGCATCGGTGAAGGCCGCGCGTTCGAGTAGGGAGAGGAACCGGCTCGATGTGAGTTCTTCGAGCGACTGGAAGTTGTTGTGCTGGCCGAGCGTGATTTCGAGATCGCCGGTGCCGTAGGCCACGATCGCATCGGTGATCTCGACCTCGTTCCCGGCGAAATCGACCTCGATCTTGTAGGCGAACCCGTCCGGCATATCGCCCGTCACGCCAAGCCGGGCGCGGCGCAATTCGTTGCCCCAACCATCGCTGCGTCCCGTGGCGTCGGGGACGCTGGTGGCTCCGGCATCGTATTGCAGGCGGCCGAAGGGCTTGAAGCTCCAGCCGCCGTCGCCGCGGGTTGCGGGCGCGGACTTGACTACGGCGGCCCTGCCGGATTCGTCGGTCGGCATGGCGGCGCGCACGGTTTCAGCCGCAGCTTCGGCATCCGCTGCTGGGGCGCGGGCATCCGCTATCGCCTCGCCTATGTCGGCCTGTTCGGCTGCCAGGCGCGCTTCGAGTTCGGCGATGCGCGTGTTCATCGCGGCCAGCTGGACGCGCATCTGCGCCAGTTCGGCAGCAGCGTCGTTCATATCCTGCGCGGAGGCGGGTGCGGAAGTAGCCGCCACCGCGATGATCGCGGCGGTGGAGCAAAGAAGGCGATTCATGAAAAGTCCCGTCTCCGATGTGTCGCAGGCGTGGCCCGGATACGACCGCAGCATTTCACTTTTATGACATGCGCCAAATCCCAAGGCGTTGATGCATATGTGAAAACGCTGCGACACCTGTTTCGCGGGGCCGCTTCCACCGTCACGTATCTGTCACATACGTGACGCATCAAGTGCATGATTTCACTGTGGATTCTGCAAAGAAACCGTCAAATACGACGCCTAGTTCCCTCCTAGCGACGCAACGATTCGCGTTCCATGCACTCGCTATCCAAGATCGAGGGGGCTTCCAGCCGTGACCATTACCAACCGTGTACTTCTCCTGGGCGCCAGCGCGCTCGCGCTGACCGGCTGCGAGGCCGACCAGATCGTTTCGCCCGGCACGTCGGGCGATATCAATGTCGATATCGACAATCCTGCGCCTGCGCCGACGCCGACCCCGACTTCGGGTACTCTGGTGACTCCCGCCGCCGGCTGCCCGACCATCAACTCGACCGGTGGCCTGACCGATCGCGGCACGATCTCCGGCCCGACCGGCGAATATCGTCGCTGCGAGCTGCCTTCGCTGATCGATGCCGACGACACGCTCACCTACGTCCCCGGCCTGCTCTACGAACTGCCGGGCCGCGTCGATATCGGCGCTGACCAGGGCTTCTCCAGCACCGGTTCGACCGTCGAACTGACGATCCAGCCGGGCGTGACCGTCTATGGCGCCACGGGCCGGTCCTTCCTGGTGGCCAATCGCGGCAACCAGCTGATCGCCAACGGCACTGTCGATCGCCCGATCGTCTTCACCAGCCGCGACAACGTGCTGGGTCTCAGCACCGACGATTCGACCGGCCAGTGGGGCGGTGTCGTGCTGCTTGGCCGTGCGCCGGTTTCCGACTGCTATCTCGGCGGCTTCAACACCACTGCGGCTCCGAACAACAACCCGCAGTGCGAGCAGGAGCTCGAAGGCACCAACACGCTGACCCTGTTCGGCGGCAGCAACTCGGCGGACAGCTCGGGCTCGCTGAGCTATGTGCAGATCCGTTATTCGGGCTTCAGCCTTGCACCGGGCAAGGAACTCCAGTCGCTCACCACCGGCGGTGTCGGTTCGGGCACCACGTTCAACCACATCATGACCTTCAACTCGTCGGATGACGGGATGGAGTTCTTCGGTGGCACGGTCCGGATGAAGTATGTCGCCGCGATCGGTGCCGACGACGACACGGTCGATGTCGACACCGGCGCCCAAGCCGACATGCAGTACGTCCTTGGCGTGCAGCGCAGCGCGGGTGGCGATAACCTCATCGAGCTCGACAGCCCCGATGGCGACTATTCGACCGCGGCGATCCCGCAGACCCGCCTGCGGGTGTCGGACTTCACCTTCATCCAGCGCAGCTCCTCTTCCTCGCAGGTGGTCCGCGCGCGTGGCGGAGCCAAGCTCGTGCTCGCCAATGGCGTGCTCGACACCGACGACAAGACCTGCATCCGCATCGACGAGACGGTCACGATCAACGCCGATCCGGACTTCCTCTCGCTGGTCGGCGACTGCAATGCCGGTCAGCCGTTCCGCGGAACTTCGGGCGCCACCGACGCTCAGGTGAAAGCGCAGTTCGATGCGGACTCGACCGCCAACGTCGCCAACTTCACTCTGACGCTCGCCGCCTTCATCAACGGCAGCAACGAGAACGGCGTGGCCGTGTTCGATGCCTCGACGCTTTCGAACTGGTTCGATGCGACCGCCAATATCGGCGCCGTCACCTCGGCCTCCGACACCTGGTACCGCAACTGGACCTGCAACTCGTCGATCGCCGATTTCGGCAGCAGCAACGGGTTCTGCACCCGCCTGCCGGTCTACTGACCATAAGCGGAAGGCGCGCGAACGGGATCGAACCTTCGCGCGCCTTCCGTCCTTTTTTGCGAGGACATCCATCCCTCGCCGAACGCATTCAATGTCTCAGGGGGCACCCCATATGTCGACCGGCCCGAAGTCCCGCAGTGGACGGCTTGCAGGGATTCTCCTGCTAGGCACCGCGCTTTCCTTTCCTTCCCTCGCGCATGCGCAGGATACGCAGGGCGTTCCGCCGGGCGACGACCCCTCCACCGAAGACGCCGCTGTCGAGGGCGCGCAGCAGGTCGACCCGACCGCAGACGAGCCCGATACGCAAGACGATGCACAAGATGCGGACGTCTCGATCCCCGGCGGCAATCGCGTCGTCATCACGGGGCGCCGCACGGTCGACCTCTCGCGCGATTCGGGCCAGGTACTCTCGGTGCTCACGGCGGACGATATTGCGCGCACCGGTGATGGCGACGTCGCTTCCGCGCTGACCCGCGTAACGGGACTGAGCCAGGTCGGCGACGGACGCGTCTTCGTGCGCGGCCTCGGCGACCGTTATTCGCTGGCGCTGCTCAACGGCCTTCCGCTGCCGAGCCCCGAGCCGCTCAGCCGTGTTGTCCCGCTCGATATCTTTCCCACCAGCGTGATCGCGTCGACCTTGGTGCAGAAGACCTATTCGGCCAATTTCCCAGGCGAATTCGGCGGCGGCGTGATCAACCTGACCACCCGCGCCGTGCCGGACGAGAGCTTCCTCGCGATCAGCGCCAGCGGCGGGATCGACACCGAGACCAATTTCTCCAACGGGCTGACCTATTACGGCTCCGACTGGGACAAGTTCGGCTTCGACAGCGGCAATCGCGACATTCCCTCCAACCTCCAGGCCTTTCTCGACAGCGGCGAGCGGATCGACAACACGTCGATCGAAACGCAGGAAGCGATCGCGGCCCAGCTGTTTCCGACCAACCTCGTCACCCTGCAGCGCATGGACGAGCTGCCGGCAAACTGGTCGTTCGGCGTGACCGCGGGCACCAGCTTCGAGATCGGCGGGGGCAATTATCTCGGCGTGATCGCGACAGCCAACATTTCCAACAGCTGGCGCAATCGCAATGTCCGCTCGCAGGCCGCCAATACCGACCTCACCGAGCTGACCGACGATTTCACCACCTTCATCACCGACAACAACGTGCTAGTGAACGGGATGCTGAGCTTTGGGCTCGACATCGGCGAACACACGATCCGCTGGACCAACCTCTATATCCGCGACACGCTCAAGACCGCGCGGCTGGAGCAGGGCACCCAGTTCGACAAGGGCGCGACCGGGTTCGATTTCCAGAACCAGAACACCGCCTGGTTCGAACGCCAGCTGATCGACAGCCAGCTTGTCGGCGAGTTCGACTTCGACGTGATCGACATCGATGCGCGCCTCGGCTTCGCCCAGACCGATCGCGAGGCACCGTTCAACGCGACCTTCTCCTACACCCGCACCAATGTGCCGGACTCGACGCCCGATACCGTCGACAGCATCGGCGAGAATTTCGCGGTCTATCTCAACCGCGCGTCCGACACCGGGCTGACCCGTGTCTCGTTCGACGATCTGACCGAGAAACTCTGGTATGGCGGGCTCGACACGAGCGCGCCGGTTACCGATGCTCTCACGCTGACGGCTGGCTTGGCTTTTTCGAGCACCGACCGCGTCTCGACGCGTCGCGAATTCCTGCCGCGCGCGGAAGTCTCTCCGATCGAGCTGGTCGATCCGGACACGGGTGACAGCTATACCTTCACGCCCGACCCGCAGCTGATCCCGATCGTCGGCCTGCGCCGGCCGGGCGACATTATCAACGGGGCGAGCCTTGCGCTGTTCGACATCCGCCTCGACGAAGCGAGCCCGTTTCCCAAATTCGATGCGGGACTCGATATCTTCGCGGGCTATGGCATCGCCACCTGGTCGCCGATCGATACGATCAGCGTGGAGGCCGGGGTGCGTTATGAAACGGCCAAGCAGACGGTCGAGCTTGACCAGAGCGTGTTCAACACGCCGATCACCGGAGCGACCTCGACCAAGCTCGACAACGATTACTTCCTCCCTGGCGCGACCATCACCTGGAGCCCGAGCGACGACTTGCAGCTGCGCGTGGCCGCGTCGAAGACGATCGCCCGCCCGCAATTCCGCGAACTCGTCGAGCAGACCTATTTCGATCCCGAATCGAACCGCACCTATCGCGGCAACCCGTTCCTGACCGACAGCGAACTGTTCAACGCCGAGGCTCGGGCCGAATACTACATGGCCGCAGGCGACAAGATCACCCTGGCCGGCTTCTACAAGAAGATCGACAATCCGATCGAAGCCTTCATCACGTCTAGCGCAGGTGGCGGGCTTATCACCTCCTATGCCAATGCGCCCGAAGCCCAGCTTTACGGGGCCGAGCTCGACCTGCAATACACGATCGATCTGTTCGGCCTGGGCGGTATGTTCGCCACACGCCAGTTCGTGCTGCGCGGAAATTACACCTACACCCAGTCCGATATCGGCGTCGAAAGCGGCGACCAGACCTTCCTCCCGCCGGGCGGCGCGATCGATGCCTCGGTCGTGTTCGACGATGGCGACCGGATGGTGGGGCAGTCCGATCACCTCGCCAACGTCCAGCTGAGCTTCGAGGACAGCGAGAGCCTGTCCCAATTCAGCGTGCTGCTCGCCTATGCGAGCGAGCGCGTTACCAGCCGCGGCTTCCAGCGGCCCGACGTGATCGAGGATCCGGGCCTCACGCTCGATTTCGTGGCGCGTCAGGAAGTGGCTCTGTTCGGATCGAGCATCGATCTCGAATTCGAGGTCCGCAACATCACCGGGCGCGACAATTTCGAGTATCAGGAGCTCGGAGAGAACCGGATCGAGATCAACAGCTACGACAAGGGGACGCGCTTCTCGCTCGGAGCGAAAATCGAGTTCTGAGCGCGCACCGCGCGCGAGAGAGAGGGGCGCGGCACCGGGGGGCGCCGCGCCCCTTTTCAATCAATCGAGGTCGAGGACGTAGCCGAGCGGGCGGACGGTGCGCACGACGCCTTCGGCACCGGCCTGTGCCAAGGCCCGGCGCAGGCGCGCGACCCAGACGTCGACCGTGCGTTCGTCGATCGGCTGGTCGTCCTTGCCGAGGCCCGCGATCAATTCGTTGCGCGACAACACCCGGTTGGCGTTGCAGCCAAGGAAATAGAGCAGGCGGAACTCGTTCAGCGGCAGCTGGAGCAGCGTGCCGTTCCAGCGCGCCTGGATCGCGTCACAATCGACCAGCAGCGGACCGTATTGCAAACGCCCGCCATGGGCGGATTGCGCCTGTTGGGGGAGCAGCTTTTCCATCTGTTCGCGCAGCTTGTCCGGATCGAGCGGGGCAAGCATGGCGTCGTTCGCTCCAGCTGCCAGTGCGGCGCGGGCATCGTCGAGCGAATTTTCGGGCAGCAGCATGACGATATGGGCGCGGACATACCGCGGATCGGCGCGCAGGGCCTTGCAGCGATCAAGGCCGGTTTCTCCCTCGAGCTCCCAATCGAGCGCGATCCAGACCGGGCCGTCGCCCGGCACAGCGCGATCGAGCCGGCCGAGCCGCAACTCGAAGCCATCGGGCGCGACGTCCTGTGCGGCGAAGCCGGGCGGCGAGGTCACCAGTAAATCGACGGTCGGCACGTTTGCGACACTTTCCCTGCAAGCAGGTGTCGTGGCTGCCAAAGCTGCGTTACGGGTTTGTGACGAAACCGCGCGAAAATGCGCTGCCTGCGCTCTCGAGCTACTCTACTTCGTCGACCACCAGTTCGGGCATACGGATCGCAACCTTCGTGCCGCGCCCCAGCACGCTGTCGATCTCGAGCCGGCCAAGGTGGCGCTCGACGATGTGCTTGACGATCGCCAGTCCCAGCCCGGTGCCGCCCCCTGCGCGGCTACGCCCCGGATCGGTGCGGTAAAAGCGGCGGGTAAGGTGGGGGATATGTTCGGGAGCGATGCCCGGTCCGCGATCCTCGATCGTCAGCAACACGCCCTCGCGCGCTGTCGGCGCCAGCGCGACGGTGACCGGTTCGCCCGGGCTGCCATATTTTAGTGCGTTGTCGACGAGGTTGCGCACCACCTGTTCGAGTTGCTGCGAGTCGCCGAGCACCGTGAACGGGCGCGCGAACTGGAACACGAGGCGGTCGACCCGCTTCGGGCCTGCTCCGTCGCGCGCGGCGCGTTCGACCAGCGAATTGAGATCGAGCGGAGTCGCCGGACGCTCATGCTTGTTCGCTTCGACCCGGCTCAGGCTCATCAGGTCCTCGACCAGCGCCTGCATCCGGTTGGCTTCGGACAGGACGGTGTCGAGGAACTTGCCGCGCTGCTTCTTCGGTGGCTCGTCCTCGGGATCGGCGAGCGTCTCGACATAGCCGATGATCGAGGCGAGCGGAGTGCGCAGCTCGTGACTCGCATTGGCGACGAAATCGGTATGCGCGCGGCTGAGATCGGCCTCGCTCGATCGGTTGACCAGTTCGACGACGGTATAGCGCCCGTTATAGGGCCGCTTGATCACTTCCCACACGCTGCGCGGGCGGACGAGCCCCTGGATCTGCACGCTCCCGCTCTCGCTATCCTGCAACAGCGCAATCGCTTCCGGGTGCCGCAATGCGACGCGCGCATCCTGACCTACGATGTGGCCGCCCAGCGTTTCGCGCGCCGCTTGATTGGCGCGGGTCACACGCATGTTCTCGACCAGCATCAGCGGGGTGGTGAGCGGCTCGATCAGCGAATCCATCGTGCCCTGGTCGATCGCGTCGGGATCATGGAAGGGCCGATCCTGCACCTCGTTCGGCTGGACCAGGAACAGTGAGGCGAGCCACAGCACGCCGACAGCGACCGCGAGTTCGATCCCTCCACCTGCCAGCAATATGGCGATAATCCCCACCGCTGCGGCAGCGGCTCCGGGCCAGATGCGGTCCCATGGCAGCACGGTGTTTGCGAATCCCCCCGGTTGGTCGCGCGCAGCTTAGGCAGCACGCGCACGCTGGACAAGCGCGAGCCACTCGCGCAGTCCACGAAAATGACATCTGCCGATGACGATTTCCCCGAGCTGCGCGAAGGCGTGCGTGCACTGTGCGCGGAGTTTCCTGCCGAATACTGGCGCGAGAAGGATCGCAAGCGCGCCTATCCCGGCGAGTTTGTCGATGCGCTGACCAGCGCGGGCTTCCTGGCCGCGCTGATCCCCGAGGAATTCGGCGGCAGCGGGCTGAGCCTTGAAGAAGCCGCCGTCATCATGGAAGAAATCCAGGCGGCCGGCGCAAACGGAGCGGCGGCACATGCGCAAATGTATGTGATGAATACGCTGCTGCGCCACGGTTCGGACGAGCAGAAGGCGCGCTATCTTCCGGAGATCGCAAGCGGCAAGCTGCGGCTCCAGGCGTTCGGCGTCAGCGAACCGACCAGCGGGACGGACACTCTGTCGCTTCGCACCCGCGCGGTGCGCGACGGGGATCGCTACATCGTCAACGGTCAGAAGATCTGGACCAGCCGGGCCGAGCATTCGGACCTGATGATGCTGCTTGCGCGCACGACACCGCGCGCCGAAGCGGAAAAGAAAACACACGGCCTGTCGCTGTTCCTCGTCGATATGCGCGAAGCGCTCAGCAACGGCATGACGATCAAACCGATCCGCACGATGATGAACCACTCGACCACCGAGGTGTTCTTCGACGATATGGAAATCCCCGCCAGCGCTCTGGTGGGCGAGGAAGGCGAGGGCTTCCGCTATATCCTGTCGGGCATGAATGCCGAGCGCATCCTGATCGGGGCCGAGTGCATCGGCGACGCCAAATGGTTCATCCGCAAGGCTGCGGAGTATGCAGGGGCGCGCGAAGTGTTCGACCGGCCGATCGGGCAGAACCAGGGCGTCCAGTTCCCGATTGCACGCTGCTACGCGCAGATGCGCGCTGCCGAATTGATGGTGCGGCAGGCTGCGCGCGGATACGATTCGGGCGAGGGCGCTGGCAAAAAGGGTGGTGAGCAGGCCAATATGGCCAAGCTGCTCGCGTCCGAAGCGAGTTGGGCGGCAGCGGATATGTGCGTCCAGACGCATGGGGGCTTCGGCTTTGCCGAGGAATACGATGTCGAGCGAAAGTTCCGCGAGGCGCGGCTCTATACGGTCGCCCCGATCAGCACCAATGCGATCCTGAGCTACCTTTCCGAACACGTGCTGGGCCTTCCGCGATCCTATTGACCGCGCTAGGAGATTGGCCATGACAGCCTCCCCAGTGATTTCCGCCACCGGCCTTTTTACCCCGCCCGAGAGCATCTCGAACGAGGAACTGGTCGAGAGTTACAACGCCTACGCCAAGCTGCATAACGAGCGACATACCGACTCGATCGCCGCGGGCGAGGTGGAAGCGCTGGAAGAAAGCTCGACCGGGTTCATCGAGAAGGCGAGCGGGATCAAATCGCGCTATGTGATGGCCAAGGAGCCGGTGCTCGATCCCGAAATCATGGCGCCGCGCTGGGACGACCGCGGCAACGACGAATTGTCGATGATGGCCGAGATCGGGGTGAAGGCGGCACGACAGGCGCTCGAACGTGCGGGCCGCAAGCCCGAGGATGTCGATGCCGTGTTGTGTGCCGCATCCAATATGCAGCGACCCTATCCGGCGATTGCGATCGAGATCCAAAACGCGCTCGGGATCGACGGGTTTGCTTTCGACATGAATGTCGCGTGTTCGTCGGCCACCTTCGGCATCCAGACCGCCGCCGACTATATACGCAGCGGCAATGCGAAATCGGTGCTGGTGGTCAGCCCCGAAATCACCAGCGGCCACCTCAACTGGCGCGATCGCGATTCACATTTCATCTTCGGCGATGTGGCGACGGCAGTGCTGGTCGAGGCCAAGGATATCGCTCCGCAAGGCCATTGGGACATCCTCGGCACCAAGTTGAAGACGGTGTTCTCGAACAATATCCGCAACAATGGTGGCTTCCTCAATCGCGCCCATCCCGACACGCGCGACGCGCCGGACAAATTGTTCGTCCAGGAAGGGCGCAAGGTGTTCAAGGAAGTGGTGCCGATGGTGTCGGCCATGATCCTGGAGGAAGCCGACAAGCTCGGCATCGATCCCCACGGGCTGCGGCGGCTGTGGCTGCACCAGGCCAATGCCGGGATGAACCGACTGATCGCGCAGCGCGTGCTGGGGCACGAAGCGAGCGACGATGAAAGCCCGACCGTGCTCGATACCTATGCCAATACGTCGAGCGCAGGCTCGATCATCGCCTTCCACAAGCACAATGACGATCTGGCGGCGGGCGACACCGCGCTGATCTGCTCGTTCGGGGCAGGCTATTCGGTTGGTTCGGTCTTCATCCGGAAGACCTGACGGGCGCTCATGCCGCCTTGCGGTTCTCCGCGAGGATATCGAGGATCACATTGGGCGGGCACGGCTTCGCGCAGATATGCGCGGACGGAAAGCGTGTCTCGAGATCGATGTCCCCGACATGGCCCGAATGGAAGATAATCGGTACGCCGTCCTCGACCAGCTGCTCTGCCAGCGGGAAGACCTTGCCGTCCTTCAATTCGATATCGAGGATGGCGAGATCGGGCTTGGCCGTATTGGCCGCCGCCGTGCCTTCGGAAACCGTCGGATGCGGCCCATCGACCACAAGGCCGAGCACCTTGGCCTGCTCGACCATGTCGAGACCGACGATGTAATCGTCTTCCATGATTAAGATGCGCGGCTGTGTCGTCTGTTCGGTCATCGCTACTCCCCTGTTCCCCCATCACTGTCGAAGCCGGATGCGAAAACAATGCGCGTTTAGCGACTCGGTTCCGTGCCCATGGCCCTGTGGATAAGTGTATCGGAGGAAAGCAGTTGCGGCAAATTTTCCCCTTTTTCGCCGGACTTATACCACACGTAGAGCGGCACGCCCGCGCTTCCGCGCGCGGTGAGATAGCGGGTGATAGCGGGGTCGCGGCGGGTCCAGTCGCCGCGCAGGACGACGACATTCCCGTCGGCAAAGGCCGCCCGCACCGCCTCTGTTTCGATCGCGCGGGCTTCGTTGACCTTGCAGGTCACGCACCAGTCGGCGGTCATCCAGACGAACACCGGGCGACCCGCGGCTCGGGCATCGGCCAGCGCTTTCTCGCTGAAGGGCTGCGCGTCGAGCATGCTTTCGCGCGTCGTCGTTTCGCCAACCAGGCGCGGGGTCGCGATCACGGCCATCACGATGAGCACCGCGCCGGCCAGCGCATAGCCCGTAGCCTTGCGCCCGCGCATCTGGCTCGTGCCTATCTGCACCACCAGGCCCAGTAGCACTGCCGCGAACACGCTGGTGCCGATCAGCAGCGTCCAGCCCCCCATCCGGTAGGCGAGCCAGAACAGCGCCAGCGCGGTCAGGCCCATTGGCAGCGCCATCCACTGGCGGAAGCGCGCCATCCACGGTCCCGGACGGGGGAGAGCGCGGCGCAGCGGAGGGATAAAGCCGAGCAGCAGGAACGGCAGACCGAGCCCGATCCCGAGCATCGCAAACAGCGCGAGCGCCTGCACGGTCGGCAGGAGCAAGGCCGCGCCCAAAGCCGCCGCCATGAACGGTCCGGTGCAGGGCGTGGCGACGAAGCTTGCCAGCAGCCCTGTGGCGAAAGCGCCGCGGGCCTGCCCAGCCTTGCTGCCCCGCGCGCCAAGGCCGGTGAGGACGAATTCATAGAGGCCCGCAAGGTTCGCCGTCACAGCGACCGCCAGCAGGGCGAGCATGACGATCACCACCGGCTCCTGCAATTGGAATGCCCAGCCGACCTGCTCTCCGCCCGCGCGCAGGATCAGCAACAGCGCGCCCAGCGCGGCGGCAGCGATCGTGGTGCCTGCGGTATAGGCCAGCCCCTCGCGCCGCGCGGTGGCTTCGTCTGTGCCATGGCGCAGCAGTGCCAGCGCCTTCAGGCTGAGGATCGGGAACACGCAGGGCAGGATATTGAGCAGCATACCGCCCAGCACCGCGCTGACCAGCAGCCACACCAGCCCCGGCGATTCCGTCGCACCGTCGAGCGGGGTGCCGCCCTCGGCCACCGCTCCCGGCTCGGCGCTCAGCGAGAGGCCGTTGCCGTCCTCATCCAGCCGCAACACCGCGTCGAAGCGTGTTGGCAAGGGCGGCGCACTCGTCTTGCGCTGCAGTTCGAACACCAGTGCCCCGTCCTGCCGCAATGCGCGTTGCGGAGCCGCAGGGTCGATCACGCCTTTTTGCGCTATGAAGAGATGCGGCTCGGCCAGCGCGACGCCATCCGGCAGCGGGATCGAGACGCGCAAGGTCTGGCCGCGCGCGTCGAAATGCGCCGGGCTGTCGAGCGGGGCGGGGAGCGCCTGTCGCCAGGCGTCGAAGCGTTTGGTCGTCTCCGGATCGGGGTCCCAGGTCCCGTCGTTCACGACCAGCACCGAAGCTTTCAGGACAGCCTCTTCGGGAACACACAGGCGATCCGAACAGGCGAGCCAGTTCGCATCGACCGCGATTGGCACCGTACGCCGCACTTGCGCATTGCTAGGCGCGGTCAGCGTCACCAGCACGCCATAGGGCGCTTCGTAGACATGGTTCATCAGGCCGCTGATCAGCAACGTGCCGGGCACCGGGTAACGCGGTTCGGACACCGTCCACCCCGGCGGCAAATCCCATGCGAGCCGCATGCCGAGACCCGCATCGCCCGGATTGGTCCAGTAGCCGTGCCAGCCTGCGGTCGGGCGGAAGTCGAATGCCAGCGTGATCGTGCCGCCGGGAGCGACCGGCCCTTCGGCGACGAGACTGGCCGCGATCCTGGGCGTGTCGCTCGCTGGACCGCTGGCGAATTGCGCGGCGGCAGGGGCGCTCGCCGCGAGCGTCAGCAGGATCAGGAGACGGAAAAGGTAACGCAGCACGCCTGCAACAATCGTCAGCCAGGAGGAATGGCGCGCGCACCCTTGCGCTCGCCCCTTGGCGGTTCCATGGACGCCTGCGCCCCCGCTTGCAATTGCGAAGACTCAATACGCGAAGGATGAATATGCGTCGTCTCGTCTCCCTTGCCGCCCTTGCCACGATCGCGCTGCCGCTCGGCGCCTGCGCACAGGCGACGGCCGAAGCGCCGCCTGTGTCGATCGCGCCGGCGCGCACTGTCGATACGCGCGCACTCGAGCAGAACGAGACTCCGGATCTGGTGGTGATGATCGCGGTCGACCAATTCTCGGCCGATCTGTTCGCGCAATATCGCTCGCATTTCACCGGCGGACTCGCGCGGCTGAGCGAAGGGGTCGTGTTCCCCTCGGCCTTCCAGGGACACGCCGCGACCGAGACCTGCCCCGGCCATTCGACGCTGCTGACCGGCGCGCGCCCAGCACGCTCCGGGATCGTAGCCAACAACTGGATCGACACCTCGAGCGACCGGCCCGACAAGGTCGTCTATTGCGCCGAGGATTCGACCGATCCGGCCAGCTCGCGCCGCAAGCCGGTGGTGTCTGCACGCAATTTGCTCGTCCCGACGCTGGGCGAATGGATGCGCGATGCCGATCCGGCGACTCGTTCGGTCGCGGTCTCGAGCAAGGACCGCGCAACGATGATGCTCGGAGGCACCGATACCACGGCATCATGGTGGTGGGACGGCGAGGCCTATGTCACCCATGCCGATCGCGATGGCGATCCCAAGGTCGATGCGCTCAATGCGCGTTTCGCGAAGGAGATCGCCGATGGCGATGGCCCGGTGATGGGCGCGACCATTCCCGATTTCTGCCGCCGGGTGGAGCGCCGCTTTACCGCCGGGCCGATCGGTTTCGGCGATGGAAAACTGGCGGTCCGTCCGGGCAATGAAGGGGATTGGCGCCGCAGCCCGCGTGCCGACCGGGCGACGCTGGCGGTCGCGCTCGAACAGCTCGATCACTACCAGCTCGGCCAGGGCGCGACGACCGATATTCTCGCGATCAGCCTCTCTGCGACCGACTATGTCGGGCATGCGTATGGCAATAACGGCCTCGAAATGTGCCTCCAGATGAGCGAGCTCGACAGGATGCTCGCGTCCTTCCTCGACAATCTCGACGCGCGCGGGGTGGATTATGTCGTCGCGCTCAGCGCCGACCATGGCGGTCAGGACGCACCCGAGCGGCTCGATGAACAGGCCGATCCGGGTGCCGCGCGGTTCGATCCGGGCGAAGTCGTGCAGATGCTCGAAGGCGAGATCCGCCAGCGTGCCGGCATCACGTTCCCCGATCGCGTGAGCTACGCCTATGCCAGCGAGTTTACGCTCGATCCGCGCATTGTGGGGGACGATCGCAAGCGCGCGCTGAAGGCGCTCAAGGAAATTCTGCTCGAGCATCCGCAGATCGAAGCGGTGTTCACCGAAGACGAGATGCAGGCGACGCCGATGCCCGACGTCAATGTGCAGGACTGGACGATCCGCCAGCGTGCCCGCGCTTCTTGGCGCAAGGGCCGGTCGGGCGACGTTTCGATCCTGCTGAAGCGCGGTGTCTCGGGCGTAATAGAGCCGAGCGAGGGCTATATCGCCACGCATGGCTCGGTTTGGGACTACGATCGCCGCGTGCCGCTGCTGTTTTATCGTCCGGGCAGGGCCGGTTTCGAGCAGCCCATGCCGGTCGAAACGGTCGATATCGCACCCACGCTCTCTGCGCTGATCGGGCTCGAAGTGCCCGGTGGGGCATTCGACGGACGCTGCCTCGATCTCGACCCGGGTGAAGGCAACACCTGCGGGATCGACGGCGAATGAGCGATCGCAAGGACCTTCTCATCATCGGCGGCGGGCTCGTCGGCATGACGTGTGCGCTGGCTGCGGCGCGCAAGGGCATATCGAGCCACGTGGTCGATCGCGCAACGGCCGAGGAATTGACAGCCGAAGGTGTCGACGGTCGCGCCAGCGCGATCAGTACGGCGAGCTGGAACATGTTCGTCAATATCGGCCTTGCCGAACGGCTCGAACCGCTCGGCTGCCCGATCGAGAGCATCGCAGTCACCGACGGAATGAAGCCCGGGCGGATCGATTTCCGGCCCGAACCGCATGAAGGCACGCTCGGGCGGATGTACGCCAACCGCGATCTGAGGATCGCGCTGTTCGATGCCGCGCGCGAGGAAGATCTGATCGACTGGCATTCGGGTGCCGAGGTGGTGGACCGCCATCGCGACGCGTTTGGCGCCAGCGTGACCTTGGCCGACGGGCGAGAATTGACCGCATCGCTGATGGTTGCCGCCGAAGGTCGCCGCTCGCCCACGCGCGAAGAGGCGGGGCTACCCATCGCGCATTGGCAATACGATCACGCCGGGGTCGTCACCGTGCTCGCGCATGAGAAGCCGCATGGCGGGGTCGCGTGGGAAATCTTCTATCCCGCCGGGCCATTCGCGCTGCTCCCGCTGCTCGACGACGAGCAGGGCCGCCACCGCAGTGCGCTGGTGTGGACCGTGGACGAGAAGGACGCGCCCGGCGTGCGCAAGCTCGGCAAGCGTGCATTCGAAGCCGAAGTCGAAAAGCGGATGCACGGCATTTTCGGCAAGGTCGAGGAAATCACCGAGCGTGCCGCGTGGCCGCTGGGGTTCCAGCACGGCGCGCAGATTACCGACACGCGGCTCACGCTGATCGGCGACGCCGCGCATGGTATTCACCCGATTGCGGGGCAGGGGCTCAATCTCGGCCTGCGCGATGCGGCCGCGCTGGTCGAAGTCATTTCGGACGGCATGCGGCTCGGGCTCGAACCGGGCGACGAGCAATTGCTCGCGCGCTACGAACGCTGGCGTTCGCTCGATGCATTCTCGGTCAGCCTCGCGACCGACGGGCTCACGCGCCTGTTCGGCGTTCCGGGCAAGGCCGCTTCGGCGATCCGTCGGTTCGGCATGGGCGCGGTCCAGCGCCTGCCCGAATTGAAGCGCTGGTTCATGGACGAAGCACGCGGAGTCTCGGGCGACACGCCTGAACTGCTGCGCGACTGATCGCGAGGGCGCTCAGTCCTCGGGTTCGCTCGCGGCGCTGCGCTGGTCGATCCGTTGACCTTGCGAATCCTGCAATGCGCGCGGTTCGAGGATCGCGGCCATTTCAAGCCGTTCGAGCGCGCGCTGGGCCGCCAGGAAACGGCGAGCATCGGCCAGCCAGTCGGTCGCGGCATCGGCGTTCGGCAGGGCCGAGACTTCCTCGATCGCAGGCTCGATGCGTCCGACCTGAAGGAATTGCTGGGCGCGTTCGATCCGCAGTTCGGGGCGCGGGCTGGCCGTTTCGGCGCGGCGGATCGTGAACAGGGAGGCGAACTCGTTGCGAACGCGCCGCCATCCACTCGTCCGGTCGCTGGTGTCGCCGAGCCGGGGCGCGAGCGCATCGAGCCGGCGGATCAGATCGTCGAGCGTCACCGGATCGTCGGCCACCGCGAACACCGCGGCAACGGCATTGGGTTGGGCATCTTCGAAGCGCAGCCGCAACTGGTCGCGCAGGTAGCCGAGATCGGCCCCGCGTTCGAGCGCGCGGCGCGTGGCAAACGCCACCAACAGCCCTTCGGCGCGTCCGGCATTGCCGCGCGCGGCCTGGGCCCTCAGGTCGAGATCGTTCAACCGGCTTTCGAGGCCGGCGAGCCGCTGTTCCATCGGTGCCGCCACAGCCTGGGCCACCTTTTCCTCAGGAGTCGAGGATTCTACGGTTTCGGTCGGAGTGGGCGTGGGCGAGGCCTTGGCATCTTCCTCCGGCAGCGTGCCTGCGACCTGCTGCGGTTGCTCGGTCTCGCCGAAGCGCTGGATATCCACATAGCCGCCGCTGACCAGATACATCATCAGCAGGATGCCGACCACGAACGCACCTGCCGTGATACCGGCGATCGTCGGCCATCCCAGGCCTTTCTTTGGCGCGCTCGTTTTCCGTGCGCCGCCATCGGAGGGGGACTTCATTCGATTGAACACTTCGTCGGCCAAACGGCTTTCCTTTTATTCGTCGGACCCTGCCCGGACTTTGAAAGAGCCCGGACTTTGATCTAGCCCAAACTCTGACCTAACCCAGACTCTGACATAGAGGGCGCGCACATTCCAGCAAAGCGGCGTCCCCGGTTTCGTCGGGCACTGCCATCGCGCGCCACCCGCGACCCGCCGCCTCGGCAATGCGGGGGGAAAGGCATGCCAGCGCGATATTGAGCCGAGCCAGACCCATCGCAGTGCATTGCTCCACAAAATGCTCGGCCGCGCGGGCCGAATGCAGCAGTACGGTCGAAGGGCCGCACAGCAATTCGGCCAGGTCCTCGGGCATCGGTAGGGCACGGCTTTCGTAGAGTGCGACCGCTTGTAGGTGAACGCCCTCGGGCGGCTCGACCGCGATATGATCGGCGCCGACGAGGCGCAGGATATTGGTGTGCCCGGACGCGAAGCGTTCGACCAGCGAAGCGATCCCGTCGGGCGCTTCGGCCACTACGTCGAAGCCCGCCGCGCGCGCCTGCCGGGCGGTGCGTTCGCCGACGACATAAGCAGGCAGGTCGACCAGGCCGGCCAGTTGGTCACCGCCGAAACGCAAGGCATTGGCACTCGATATCAGCACGGCATCGAACGGCCCCGCGGGAACCTGCCAATCGAGCGCACCCAGTTCGAACATCGGATGGGGGTGCGCGTCGAACCCCGTTTCCTGCGCCAGCGATGCGGTGCGCGCGGCAGCGGGCTGCGGGCGGATGATCGCGAGCGGGGTCATACGGGAGGGCCATCGAAATGCGCGGCGATTGCCTCGGGCGCGTCGTTCAGCAGGCTGCGCGCCATCGCTCGGACAGGCTCGAGGTCATCGGCGGAAAACTGCGTTTCGCCATCGCGTCGCAAAGCGCCGTCGGGAGAGAAGATCGCGGCGCGCATATGCCAAGCATCGCCGTCCCTTGTGGTCAGCACGGCGATCGGGCTCGAACACGATCCGCCCAGCCCTTCGAGGAAGGCGCGCTCGGCCAGCAATTGTTCGTGCGTCGCGCGGTGGTCGATCGCGGCGAGCGCGGTGCGCGCGCGTTCGTCGTCACGGCGGCATTCGATCGCGATGATGCCCTGCGCCGGGGCGGGCAGGAAATCCTCGCTCGCCAGCGGCGTGCCGACATGCGTTTCGCCGAGCCGCGCGAGCCCGGCTGCCGCGAGCAAAGTGGCATCCGCTTCGCCCGCCGCCAGCCGCGCGAGACGGGTTGCGACATTGCCGCGAAAGGTGACGACCGAGCAATCGGGGCGCGCATGCAGCATCTGCGCCGCGCGGCGCGGCGCGCTGGTCCCGATCCGCGCGCCTTGCGGCAGCGCGGCGATGGTCGAAACGCCCACCAGCACGTCGCGCACATCGGCACGTTCGAGCGTGGCGGCGATATGGATCGCGTCGGGGCGCAGGGTCTCGACATCCTTGGCCGAATGGACGGCGGCGTCGATCTCGCCAGCCAGCAATTGCGCGTCGAGCTCCTTGGTCCACAGCGCCTTGCCGCCGATCTCGGCCAGCGGGCGATCCTTGATCCGGTCTCCGCTCGCGACGACTTCGACCAGCTCGACCGCGTCCGGGTCCCACCCGTGGGCAGCGATCAGGGCATCGCGGGCGGCATTGGCCTGCACGAGGGCGAGGGGCGAGCGTCTCGTTCCGAGACGAAAGGGTTGTTCGGTGGAAGCGGTCATGGGCGATGCTTGTGCTAAATGCGAAAAGCCGTCAGGGAAAGTCTCGATGCCGCTGGTTCTCGGGATAGAAAGCAGTTGCGACGAAACCGCCGCCGCCTTGGTGGACGGCGAACGTCGTATCCTCGCGCAGCGGATCGCTTCGCAGGAGGCCGAACACGCGCCCTATGGTGGCGTCGTGCCCGAGATCGCCGCGCGCGCGCACGCCGAACGGCTGGCCCCGCTGATCGCGGCGGTGCTCGAGGAAGCCGATCTCACGCTCGACGATTGCGACGCGATCGCCGCAACCGCCGGTCCGGGGCTGATCGGTGGCGTGATGGTCGGATTGGTGAGCGCCAAAGCGCTGGCGATGGCGAGCGGCAAGCCATTGCTCGCGATCAACCACCTCGAAGGCCACGCGCTGAGCCCCCGTCTGGCCGATCCGGATCTAGGCTATCCCTACCTCCTGCTGCTCGTGTCGGGCGGGCACTGCCAATTGCTCCTGGTCGAGGGCGTCGGCGAATATCGCCGTCTCGGGACCACCATCGACGACGCGCTGGGGGAAGCCTTCGACAAGACCGCCAAGCTGCTCGGCCTCGGCTATCCGGGCGGCCCGGCAGTGGAAAAGCTCGCGCGCGAAGGCGATGCGAACGCCGTCCCGCTGCCGCGCCCGCTGGTGGGCAGCAAGGAACCGCATTTCAGCTTCGCCGGGCTCAAGAGCGCGGTGCTGCGCGCCAAGGAAAGCGGCGACTATGCCGATGCCGACATCGCCGCGAGCTTCCAGCAGGCGGCGATCGACTGCCTGATCGATCGCACCAGGCATGCGCTGGGCAAGATCGACACGCCGCCCGCGCTGGTCGTGGCCGGGGGCGTCGCGGCCAACAAGGCGGTGCGCGGCGCGCTCGAAACGCTGGCGGAAGAAAACGGTATGCGGTTCGTCGCTCCGCCCTTGCCGCTGTGTACCGACAACGCTGCAATGATCGCATGGGCGGGAATCGAGCGGTTGCCGCTCGGCCAGTCCGATCCGCTCGACGTGGCGGCGCGCCCGCGCTGGCCGCTCGATCCGGAGGCTGAAGCGGCCAGGGGAGCAGGGGTGAAGGCATGACGATCGGCGTAATCGGCGCAGGCGCGTGGGGCACGGCCCTGGCGCAGGCAATGGCGAGCGATGGCAGCGATGTCGTGCTGTGGGCGCGCGAGGCGGAACTGGTCGACGAGATCAACACCGCGCGCACCAATTCGCTATATCTGCCGTCTGCGGACCTTCACAAAACGATCCGCGCAACCACCGATATCGCCGATGTCGCCACACTCGATACCGTGCTGGTGGTCACGCCGGCGCAGCATCTCGGCACGGTGCTTGCTGGCCTCGGACATTCCCCGCGCGACCTGCTGCTATGCTCGAAAGGGATCGAGCGCGGCTCGGGCCGGTTGATGGCCGATGTCGCTTCCGAAGCCGCGCCACAGAGCGAACTGGCGGTTCTTTCCGGGCCGACTTTCGCGCATGAAGTCGCCGACGGCTTGCCCACCGCGGTTACGCTCGCCTGTGCCGGCGGGCGCGCACAATGGGACCGCCTCAAGCAGACCGTCGCGCGACCGCATTTCCGGCCGTATTATTCCGACGATGTCGTCGGCGCGGAGATCGGCGGCGCGGTCAAGAACGTGCTCGCGATCGCTTGCGGCGTGGTCGACGGGCTGGCGCTGGGCCAGAACGCCCGCGCCGCGCTGATCGCGCGCGGCTATGCCGAAATGATGCGTTTCGGCGTAGCGCGCGGGGCCGATCGCGATACGCTGGCCGGATTGTGCGGGCTGGGCGATCTGGTGCTGACCTGCTCCTCTACCTCCAGCCGTAATTACTCGCTCGGCAAGGCGCTTGGCGAGGGAATGAGCGCGGCCGAAGCGCTCTCGGGCAAGAATTCGGTGGCCGAAGGCAGCCACACCGCCCCTGTGCTCCACGAACTGGCGGAGCGTGACGGCATCGACATGCCGATCGTCCACGCCGTCGTCCGTATTCTGTCGGGCGAGGCCCCGGCGCGCGAAGTCGTGTCCGATATTCTCGCTCGCCCGCTCAAGGCCGAAGTGGAAGAATGAGCGGTCTCCCCCCTGAACATCCGCCCGAAGAGGCGGAAGGGCGCGACGAAATGACCGCGCTCGCCAAGGGCGGGCGAACCAATTTCTTCGGCTTCGTGCTGCGTCTCGTCGCGCGTATCCCGTTCCTCTTCATCGCCGGCCGGATGTACGGTGCGGAGGAACTGGGCCGCTTCGCCTCCGCGCTGGTGCTGGCCGAGTTCGCCGCGATGCTCGCTACGATGGGCGAAAAGCGCGGGCTCGCCGCGCGGCTCACCAATGGCGAAGGGCCGGACGCAAACGTGGTTTATGACGGACTGCTGCTGAGCCTGATCGTCTCGTCGATATTCGCAGGCTTCCTGTGGCTGGTGCCCGGGCCGATGTTCCCGTCCGGCGATTACAGCCAGGTCGATCGGCTGGTGGTGCTGGCGATTCCTGCGGTCGCGCTGACCGAGATCCTGCTCGCCGCGCAGGCCTACAAATTCGATATCGCCACCACCGTACGATCGCGTGCGGTGGTAGAGCCCTGGGTACTCTCGATCGCGGCTTTCGTCCTGTTCTACTACATCCGCGACGAGGGGCTAATGCTGTCCTTCCTCGCCAGCGTCTATGCCGCGCTGATCGTGGCATTGGTCGCTTTCCTCAAGACCTATGGCCTTCCGCGCGGGTGGGACCCGAGCCCGCGCGTCATGGGGCTGATCGTGATCCGGGGCCTGCCGCTGGCCGGGGCCGATGCGATCGAATGGGGCACAAGGCGGCTCGACCTGTTCATCCTCGGCCTGTTCGCGGCTCCCTCGGCGGTGGGCATCTACTATGTCGCGCAGCAGATCGCCTCGCTGCCGCAGAAGCTGAAGCAGAGCTTCGATCCGGTGCTCGGCCCGGTCATCACCAAGGCGGTGAAGGACAAGGATTGGGGCCGGATCGCCAAGCAGATCCGCCAGGTCGCATTCTGGATCGTCGCCGCGCAGGCGGGGATCGCGCTCACGCTCGGCCTTGCCGGGGACTCGCTGATGCGGCTGGTCGGCAACGATTTCCCCTTCGGCACCGGCGCGCTCGCTTTCCTGCTGGCGGCCGAAGTCGCCGCGGCACTGGCCGTCACTTCGGAGGCCGCGCTGGTCTATGTCGCGCGGGTTCGCAATCTGTGGCTGTCGGTGACGACGATCGGGTTGCAGGCCGCGCTGACGATCACCTTCATGGTGATCGGGCGGCAATATGACATGCCCGACGGGGTGCTGGCAGCGGCGGCGGCTTGCGCGCTGTTCATTGCGCTGGTCTTCGCCTCGCTCGCCAAGGGCTATGTCCTCTCGCGCATTCTCGGCCATTCGGTGAACAATTTCCGCTGGGCTTTGGTTTACGCCGCCGCACCCGCAGTGCTGGTGGGCTGGATCTTCATGCAATTGCCCGAGTGGACGCAATTGGTGTTCGGAATTCCGGCGGTGCTCGGCGTCTATGCCTGGGTGGTATGGAAACGTGGCTTCACCGAGGATGACCGCATGCTCTTCCGCAAGAACATCGCGCCTCAGATCGAGGGCGAATAACGTCTCGCCGACATTCAGAACCGGTTCACCGGAGTCCGTCGAGCTTCGCGTCCGTTGCGGGAGAACGACGGAAAGAGGAGCGGGACTGATGACGAGATTGGCGAAATACGCGATGACCGGGGTGGCGGTTGCCTTGCTGGCCGGATGCGCGACCAGTGGCGATACGATCGACACGACCGGAGCCAGTACAAGCGACAGCGGAGAAGTGGCTCCTTCTCCCCCGCCACCTCCGCCACCACCGCCCCCTCCAGCGCGGATGGCCGCTCCGACGACTCTGGCGACGAGCGTACCGCCGGTGATCGTGCCAACCGATCCGGGCCGCGAGCAATATGACGGGAAGGAAGTATCGCCGGTGAAGCGCGTGGCAGACGAGCCGGTCTCCACGTTCTCGGTCGATGTCGATACCGGCGCCTACGCCAATATGCGGCGTTTCCTGCGCGACGGTCAGCGTCCGCCCGAAGCGGCGGTACGGACCGAAGAATTCATCAATTACTTCCGTTACGATTACGGGAAGCCACAGGACCGCTCGACCCCTTTCTCGGTCGCGACCGATGTGGGTGTGACGCCATGGAACCGCGACACCCGCCTGCTGCGGATCGGCCTGCAGGGGTATGACATTCCGCGTGAGGAGCGCCCGGCGGCCAATCTGGTCTTCCTGCTCGATGTCTCGGGCTCTATGGGCTCGCCGGACAAGCTACCATTGCTCCAGACTGCGCTCAAAGGCCTGGTCGACAATCTCGGCGAGGAGGATCTCGTCTCGATCGTCGTCTATGCGGGCGCGGCAGGGTTGGTGCTCCAGCCGACCAACGACGCGGGTGAGATCAAGCGCGCCTTGGACATGCTCTCGGCCGGCGGTTCCACCGCAGGAGGGGCCGGACTCCAGCTCGCCTACCAGATCGCGCGCGACAATTTCATCGAGGGCGGGGTCAATCGCGTGATCATCGGCACCGATGGCGATTTCAATGTCGGCATCACTGGCGATTCGCTGATCGAGCGCATCGAAAAGGAACGCGACACGGGCGTGACGCTTTCGGTGCTCGGTTTCGGCACCGGCAATTACAACGAGGCGGTGATGGAGCAGGTCGCCAACAAGGGGAACGGCAACTACTCCTACATCGACAGCGCGCTCGAGGCCCGCAAGGTGCTGGGCGAGGAGATGAGCTCGACCCTGTTCACGATCGCCAAGGACGTGAAGATCCAGATCGAATTCAATCCGAAATACGTCAAGCAATATCGCCTGATCGGGTATGAGAACCGCGCCCTGCGCGAGCAGGACTTCGAAAACGACAAGGTCGATGCCGGCGAAATCGGGGCCAGCCACCAGGTTACCGCGCTCTACGAGATCGTGCCTGCCGACAAGGATGGCTGGATCGCCGAGCGACGCTATGACGGCAATCGCGCCCCGTCCGCATCGGGTTCGGGCAGCGAAATGGCCTATATCAAGCTGCGCTACAAACTGCCCGATGGCGATGAGTCCACGCTGGTCGAACGCGCGGTGCCGGCTTCGATGTTGGCGGCGGCCAAGCCTTTGCGCGGCGATTTCGCGTTCGTGGCCGGAGTTGCCGCGTTCGGGCAATATCTGCGCGGCGACGATCTGCTCGGCGATTTCGGTCCCGATCGGATCGCATCCCTGGTCGGTCCACAGAACGATTATTACCGCGCCGAATTCGTAAAGCTGGTCGAAGCCAGCACCGCAACCGAATAAGCCTTTATCGAGGGCATTGAGGCGAACGGGCTGGGCGGCTATCGCAACAGGCGATGGATTCCCGCCCGCTCTTCGTCGCCGCCGGTGCACTCGCCGTGCTGGGCATTGCCGCTGCCAGCCATGCTGCGCTTTCGCCGGATTTCATCGCGCAGATGGAAAGCGAGGCCGATGCGCTCGCCAAGAAGCGGATCGCGGTCGAATTCCACACGCGCAACGGTAATTATTCGCGTCACCCCGAATTGTCCGGCGGCCGATCGCTCATGCCGGACGAGCGGCTCGACATCGCGCGCAAGATCGACATGTTGCCCGGTGTCGGCGGCGTGCACTGGGCGCGCGAGGAGCGGCTCCAGATCGATCGGGCTGCAGCCGAAGACCCGCTCTTTTGCGAACGCCGGATTGCGGCGATCCTCAAGTCGCGCTCGATCCGTTTCGACGAGGCGAGCGCAAGGCTCGATCCCACCAGCGCGGCCCTGCTCGATGAAGTGGCCGAGGCCTTGCGGCCCTGCGTCGGCGGCCTCATCGCGATTATCGGCCATACCGACGACAATGGCGATCCGGTGGCCAATCGCGCCCTGTCCGAACAGCGCGCCGAACGCGTCCGCCAGGCACTGGCGCAGCGCGGCATCCCCGCAGACGATTTCGTGATCGAAGGGATGGGCTCGACAAAGCCCATGGAAGGGCTGGACCCCGCCGATCCGGCCAATCGCCGGATCGAATTCAAGCTGCTGCAAAAGGCGCCGCTGGTGCCCACGGCAGTCGATGCGCCGGGAGCCGGCTGATGCCTTTGATCGTCGAAATCATGATCCTCGCGCTGATTGCCTATGCGATCGGTTTCGGCGCGGGCTTCGCACTCTGGAACAGGAATACATCCGATGGCTGAACTCATTCAAACGCATTGGCTGGCACTGGTGCTCGCGGTGTTGCTGGGGCTGTTCGTCGCCTGGTGGCTGTTCGGGCGCAAGAAGCCCGAGCGCGAACGGCATGTCTCTCCCGATGTGCTCGACGAAGGTGCAGCGCCGGCCAATCGCAACCAGGCCCTGATCGACGCGCCGCCAGCCGCCGCGATGGATTCGCTCGCCGGGGCCGGAGTGGCCGTCTCTGCCGCAGGTGGCGAGGACAAGGTCGAAACCGACAATGCCGAGGACAAGGTGGAAGCCTCGGCCGCCGCCGCGGCGACCACGCCCCAGACTGCGGATGCGCCTCCCGTCGCGCCCGAACCGGTGCCCGCAGCGGCGACGGCGACCCCGGCGGATCCCGACGCGCTCAAGACGATCAAGGGCGTGGGCCCGAAACTCCGGACCCGCCTCGCCGAGCTTGGCGTCACCTCGATCGCGCAGGTCGCGGCGTGGACCGAAGAGGATGTCGACCGCATCGACGCGCAGCTCGAACCGCGCTTCCAGGGGCGCATCCGGCGCGACAATTGGGTCGAGCAGGCGAAGCTGCTCGAAACCGGCGATCGCGCGGCTTACGAAGCGAAATTCGGCAAGCTCTGACTGGTTCGCCTTCCTCCCTGCCTCCCTGCGGAGGGCGGCAATCAGGTTTCGGGAACGGGCGTCACGCTCTCGGACATATCTCCGGGCGTTTCAGCACGTGCGCGGCACTCGGTGCGCAAAGCGCGGGTCAGGGGGCTCGCGGGTAGTCGCAGCATTCCGCCACCGGGCAGCGTCGCCGTGAATCGATCGTCGAGGATGCGCCAGCGTTCGTCATGCGCATCGAGACTCCCGATCCAGCGTGCGGGCGGCTCGGCATCGACCGGGATGCGCAGCCGCAGATTGCCGACCAGCGCCAGCAGAGCGCCCGTGCCATCGGGCGCGGGGAAATGGCGTGTGATCGCGATCCGCTTGGCGCCCAGCGCGCCGTCTTCGCAGGCCAGCGACAGGAGCGGGGTCGATCCTTCGACACCGAAGGTGACGATCCCGTTTGCGCCTTCGCGCCACTCCGCATCGTCGGGCTGTTCGGGTGCGGGCGGCGCAGGCCTCGGCGAAGGCACGCGGGTTTCCATCGGCACGCGCGCGGCGTAGGCGGCATCGGTTTCGTCCGGCGCGGAATTCGAACACGCGGCCAGCGGCACCAGCAGGACGGAAAGGAGCGAGCGCTTCATCTGGCAGGCGGATTAGGCGCTCGGCCCATGCGAGGAAAGTGTCACTCCCCGGCTTTCCCCGGTGCGCGACAATCGCGGATCACCTGGCGCAACTGCTCGGTCGCGGGCACACGCAGGGAATACTCCGCTCCATCGTCGAGCCTCAGGCTGATCGGGTATTCGGTTTCGAGCAGCAGGCCCGCCTGCGTTGCCTCAGGGTCGAGCCGCGCCTGCCACATCGCACCTCCGCCCAGATCGCTTTCGATGCCGGTAACCTCGGCGCGCTCGGTCGCGCCGCCGGAGCGCAGTTCGAGCACGCGTTCCTCGCCCGCCACCGCGCCGGGCGTGATCCAGTTGAACAGCACCGTCTTGCCGCTCTCCTCGGCCGTCTCGTCGTCGTCGCCCCTGCTATCGCAGCGCAGGGTCAGCATGCCGTTTTCGTCGGGCGGACCGTAGAGTGCGGATTGCGATGCGGTCTTGTAGGACCAGCGCCGCCCGTCCTCGCCACGCTCGCTTTCGCTGTCGACGCCCGGATCGAAGGCCGGCTGCGCCTCGACGAGATTTGCCCGCTCGCCATCATCCGCCGGTTCATTGCCCGAGCATGCGGTGAGGGCCAGCATGGCCGTGGCTAGAATGGCGCTGCGCATCATAATCTCCGTCAGCGGTTGCGGATGAAGGCACGGATATCGGCGGAGAGCTTCGTCCGGTCCTCGTCACGAATATACATCATGTGGCCCGCATCGTAATAATGGAATTCGACCCGCTCCTGCGGGATGCCGATGCGCTTGAGCGAATATTCCGCGCCGAAGAAGGGCGTGGCGAAATCGTAGTAGCCTTGGCCCACGAAGGTGCGCAGCTGGGAGTTCTGGCGCATCGCCTGCCCGATGAAGGGCGCGACGTTGAGATAGGCACCGCGTCCGCGTCCCGACAGCGACCAGTCCCAGCTGCGGCCCGGATCGCTGCCGATCGCCTGGTATTCGCGATCCGTCTCGAAGCCGAGGGTACCGCGCGACCAGGCATTGATCGCGGCGGTGTAGCCCGCGTCGATGCCGTAGAAGCTGGGGTCGTTGTCCGGGTACTCGCCCGCATTGTCGTAGTCGCGGCCGGTGTAGCGGCTGTCGAGCCGTCCGATAGTCAGCCCCCGGTCGCGGAGCAGTTCCTTGTAGAAGCGCTGGTCGGTTACCCGCAGCTCGGCATTGTCGAGGAAGGTTTCGGACAGGCCGGTCAGCCGGGAAAGCTCGGCGCGCACGCTCGCACGCTCGGCGGCAGGCAGGTCCTGCCCCTCCATCAGCGCCGTGGCGTAAGGCCCGATCGCGAAGCGGCGCGCTTGTTCGGCAATCGCCTCCACCGACGGGGCCTGAGCCTTGCCGTGGTAGTAAGCAGCGGTCGCCATGTTGGGCAGCGCCATCACATAGGCCATTTCGTTGCCCGGCGTCGGCTCGCGCGCGGCGAAATCGAGGATGGTCGAGATCAGGATCAGCCCGTTGAGACCTACGTCATTGTAGGTCGCCCCCTCCAGCTCGCGCACCACCATCGCGGTGCGGGTCGTGCCGTAGCTTTCGCCGCCGAGATATTTGGGGCTGTTCCACCGGTTATTGTCGTTGATCCAGCGGCGGATCACCGTGGCGACCGCGCGCGCGTCCTGCTCGAGCCCGTAATAGTCCTCTGGATCGGTGTTTTCGGTCAGGTAGCTGAAGCCCGTGCCCGGCGGATCGATGAAGACGAGGTCCGCGACGTCGAGCAGCGAGTCCGGATTGTCGAGGATCGGGTAGGGCGGCGCGCCATCGTCCGTCGCGTCTGAAGGAATCGCGACCCGCTTCGGCCCGAACGCCCCCATCTGCAACCAGACCGAGCCGGAACCCGGCCCACCATTGTAGATGAAGAACACGGGACGAGATGTGTCGCGCGGGTTCTTCACGTAGCTGGTGGTGACGATCACCGCTTCGGGCTTGCCCTCGTCATCGGTCAGTACGGTTTCCGCCATCGTCGCGGTGTAACCGATCCGCTGCCCGCCGAATGTGCCGGTCAGGTCGCGGGTGCGAACCTGCGGATCGAGCTTCGCGGGGGCTGCCGATTTTCCGGTGTCTGCCGTGTCCTGTGCGGTAGCGGCAGTGGGGAGGGCGATGGCCAGCGCCATCGCGCCAGCAAGGTGACTGAGGGTGCGAAAGGTCATGCCGGTGCTATGCCAGCCGATCGCGGCCGGGTAAATGCGCGGGAAGCGTCAGGCGCAGGCTTCAATCCGCTGGAGCCGCATCACGAAATCGCCATCTATTCCATCGGCAATGATGAGGCCGATGCTGTGAGCTTCTTCTGTGGCGAAGGCAGGTGCGTCGACGTCCTTCCCGAACAGCGAGGTTTCCAGATCGGCAAGGTCGATCACGGCGACGGACCAGTCGCCTTCGCTCTCTTCGGTCGTCAGGGGCGCGCGATAGGCGATGCGCCGTCCGCGCTCCCTGGCATTGGAGCGCAAGGTGGCCTCATAGGTCCGACCATCGCCCGAATAGACGAAGCGCAGCGTCCGCGCTCCGGCCATCGCGCCTCGGGACAATTCGCGTCGCAGCGAGGTGAACCCGCCGCCGTTGGTATTGAGGGTGCCAGTAAAGGCCAGCGCATCGTCGCCCTGCTCGATATGGCCTTTGGAAATCCCACCCATCACGCCGTCATTGACGACCTCCCAGCGCGCGAATTCGTCCGGGTCGCTGAAATCGACCAGCGTGCGGCACGTGCCGGGCTCGATGGGGGCGAGGGTCATGGCTTCCACTTCCTCTGCGTCTTGCCATAGCGCGTCTTGCGCGTGCCCGGGCGGCCCGCATCGCTGCGGCCCACGCGCGGGGCTTTCTTCTCTCCGTCGCCGAGGCCGAGCTCGTCGTTTTCGAGCTTGCGGATTTCGTCGCGGAGGCGGCCGGCTTCCTCGAATTCTAGGTCGGCGGCAGCGGCGCGCATCTTCTTTTCGAGGTCCTCGATATAGGCGCGCAGATTGTGGCCGGCCATGCTCTCGACCTCTTCGGCGGGGCCGTTCTCTTCCTTGGTCGCATGGGCCGTGATGTCGGCGATCGCGCGCTTGATGGTCTGCGGGGTGATCCCGTGTTCCTCATTGTAGGCGCGCTGTTTCTCGCGCCGGCGGTCGGTCTCCGCCATCGCGCGTTCCATCGATCCGGTGATCCGGTCGGCATAGAGGATCACGCGGCCATCGACGTTGCGCGCGGCGCGGCCGATGGTCTGGATGAGCGAGGTTTCGGAGCGCAGGAAGCCTTCCTTGTCCGCATCCAAAATCGCGACCAGCCCGCATTCGGGAATGTCGAGCCCTTCGCGCAGCAGGTTGATGCCCACAAGCACGTCGTACACGCCCAGCCGCAGGTCGCGGATCAGCTCGATCCGTTCGAGCGTCTCGACGTCGGAGTGCATGTAGCGGACCCTGACTCCCGCTTCGTGCATGAACTCGGTCAGGTCTTCGGCCATCCGCTTGGTCAGCGTAGTGACGAGCGTGCGATAGCCATTGGCGGCGGTTTTCTTGCACTCCTCGATACAATCCTGCACCTGATCCTCGACGGGGCGGATATCGACTGGCGGATCGATCAGGCCGGTGGGACGGATCACCTGCTCGGCGAACACGCCGCCGGTTTCCTCCATCTCCCACGAGCCGGGCGTGGCCGAGACGGCGACCGTCTGCGGGCGCATCGCGTCCCATTCGTTGAAGCGCAGCGGGCGGTTGTCGATACAGCTGGGCAGGCGGAAGCCATATTCGGCCAGCGTCAGCTTGCGACGATGGTCTCCGCGCGCCATCGCGCCGACCTGCGGCACGGTCTGGTGGCTTTCATCGACGAACAGCAGCGCGTTTTCGGGCAGATATTCGAACAGGGTGGGCGGCGGTTCGCCGGGCAGGCGCCCGGTGAGGAAGCGCGAATAGTTCTCGATCCCCGCGCAGGAGCCGGTCGCTGCGATCATTTCGAGGTCGAAATTGGTCCGCTGCTCCAGCCGCTGGTGCTCGAGCAGTTTGCCCTCGGCTTCCAGCTCCTTCAATCGCTCGGCAAGTTCGAAGCGGATCGCCTCGCTTGCCTGCTTCATCGTCGGACCGGGCGTGACGTAGTGCGAATTAGCGTAGATCCGCACCTTGTCGAGGCTTTGCCCCTTCTTGCCGGTGAGCGGATCGAATTCGCTGATTTCCTCGATATCGTCACCGAAGAAGCTGATCCGCCAGGCCATGTCCTCATAATGCGAGGGGAAGATTTCCAGATTGTCGCCGCGCACCCGGAAATTGCCGCGCGCAAAGGCGGCATCGTTGCGCTTGTATTGCAGCGCGACGAGCTTGCGGATCAGCTCGCGCTGGTCGACCGTCTCGCCTGTCTTGATGTCGAAGATCATCGCCGAATAGGTTTCGACCGAACCGATGCCGTAGAGGCACGAGACCGAGGCGACGATGATCACGTCGTCGCGTTCGAGCAGCGCGCGCGTGGCCGAATGGCGCATCCGGTCGATCGCCTCGTTCACCGAGCTTTCCTTCTCGATATAGGTGTCCGACCGCGGCACGTAGGCTTCGGGCTGGTAGTAGTCGTAGTAGCTGACGAAATACTCGACCGCGTTGTTGGGGAAGAAGCTCTTGAACTCGCCATAGAGCTGCGCGGCGAGAATCTTGTTGGGCGCGAGGATCAGCGCGGGGCGCTGGGTTTCCTCGATCACCTTGGCCATGGTGAAGGTCTTGCCCGAACCCGTGACGCCGAGGAGCACCTGGCTCTTCTCGTCGCCCCGGATGCCCCCGACCAGTTCGGCGATCGCGGTCGGCTGGTCGCCTGCGGGGGTATAGTCCGAGACGAGCTCGAACTTCTTGCCCGGCATCGATTTCTCGGGACGGGCGGGCTTGTGGGGGACGAAAGCGCCGGTCGTGTCCGGTTCTTCCAACCCGCGTCTGATTACCAGTTCGGCCATGCGCGCACATATGGGGAACATCTTGCGCGGCTGCAACGCGCTTGAGGATTGCGCTCTGCCTGCTAGCTTCGCGGGCGAATCGAATAGGGAGAAAATAGATGCGTCGCGAACTGATCATGGCCACGGCCTGCCTTGCCCTCGCGGCCTGTGGCAGCTCCGATGCCGACACCGATGGGGACGGCAAGGTCAGCATGGAAGAGGCGGCCAGGAAGTCCGCCGACGAAATGATCAAGCCCGAGCCCGGCCAGTACCGCGCCGAAATCGAACTCGTCGAATTCGAAATGCCTGATGCGCCGCCCGAGATGCAGGAATTGATCAAGCAGCAGAGCGGCAAAGGCAAGGAGACGAGAGAGTTCTGCCTTAGCGACGAAGATGCCGAAAAGGGTTTCGAGGACATGATCCGCGAGGGTCAGCAGAACGACGATTGCTCGTTCGACAAGTTCGAGGCCGACGGTGGCAAAATCGACGCGGTGATGCTTTGCGAAAAGGCCGGTGAAGGCAAGGCGCGCATGGAAATCACGGGCGTCGGCACCAAGACTTCGTCGGACATGACGATGAAAGTGGAAGCGACCGGGCCGGGCGGCCAGAAGGTGCTGATGACGACCAAGATGAAGCAGGAGCGCATCGGCGACTGCCCGGGCTAGGAAGATCGCCAGAAACGCGCTGACGGTTTAATTGGAAACTAAAGCGCGCCCCGGCGTTCGAATGACAGAAGCATAAAAAGACGGGGCATCGAAACGGCGCGAATGGCGGCGGCACAAACCGAAGATAGTGGCTCATCGAAGCTGCGCGCTTTCGCGGACGAGGCATCGCGCCGGATCGAGCTGGCGCGCGAACCTTACGACGTCAGCAAACTGCGCAAGCCGCCGCTGCGGCGCTTCCTGTCAGAGTTCAACTATTTGCTCGAGCCGATCAAACGCGCGCGTTCGGAACCCGATATCAAGCCCGCAGCCACGCCCAAGCGGGTGATGCTGATCCCCGGCTTCGGCGCGCATCCCTGGCGGATGCGCTATATGGCGCAGCAGCTTGAGCGTGCCGGACACCGGGTGAAGCGGTGGGGCATGGGCTACAATTTCGGACCGTCGCCCGAATTGTTCGACAAGCTCGAACGGCGGCTCGAGCGGGTTCACGCCAAGAAGAACGAGCCGATCTATCTGGTTGGCTGGAGCCTGGGCGGAATCTACGCCCGCGAGCTGGCCAAGCGACACCCTGACAAGGTTGCCAAGGTGATCACGCTGGGTTCGCCGTTCTCCGGCGATCCGCGCAACAACAATCTTTGGCGGATCTATCCGCTGGTGACCGGCCATTCAGTTTCCAACCCGCCGATCGAGGCCGATGTCCACGCCAAGCCGCCGGTCGAAACGGTTGCGCTATGGAGCCCGAAGGACGGCATCATCCATGCCAGTTGTGCGCGCGGCCAGCCCGAGGAGCGCGATCGCGAAGTGGCGCTGCGCTGCTCGCATATGGGCTTCTGCTACGAAACGGATTCGATCGAAGCGATTGCCGCCGAACTTGATGGCGATCCCGCCGGGGCCGGCCCGGCATGAGCGAAAACATCCATTTCGACGAGATGCGCGAGCCCGATGGCGATGTGCGCGAACCCTATGCGGATTACGACAAATGGTTCTGGCAGCAGGATGCCAGCTGGTTGCGCAAAAAGGCCAAGGAAGCCGAAACGCTCTTCCGCAAGACCGGGATCACCTTCAACGTCTATGGCGAGGATGCAGCCGAGGAGCGGCTGATCCCGTTCGATATGGTGCCGCGGATCATCGCCGGGCGTGAGTGGCGCAAGCTTGAGAAGGGCATCGATCAACGCGTCCGCGCGCTCAATGCCTTCATGCACGACATGTATCACAAGCAGGAGATCGTGCGCGCCGGGATCCTGCCGCAACGCCTGATCCGCGACAACGAGGCGTTCCTGCCCGAAATGGTCGGCTTCACGCCGCCTGGCGGGATATACACCCATATCGTCGGCACAGATCTGGTGCGCACGGGGCCCGATGAATTCTTCGTGCTCGAAGACAATGCCCGCACCCCGTCAGGCGTGTCCTACATGCTCGAAAATCGCGAAACGATGATGGCGATGTTCCCCGAGCTGTTCACCCGCGTCGGTGTGCGGTCGGTATCGGACTATCCGCGCCGCCTGGCCAAGAGCCTCGCCGCCTGTGCGCCGTCGGGCCTGGATCGCCGTCCGGTGATCGGTGTGCTGACGCCGGGGATCTACAATTCGGCGTTTTACGAACACGCCTTCCTCGCCGACCAGATGGGCGCCGAACTCGTCGAGGGCAGCGATTTGCGCGTGGTCGACGGGCGGATCGCAATGCGCACGACCCGCGGTTGGCGCTCGATCGACGTGCTCTACCGCCGGGTCGACGACGAATTCCTCGACCCGCTCACGTTCAATTCGGATTCGATGCTGGGGGTGGCGGGCATCATGGATGTCTATCGCGCCGGTCGGCTGACCATCGCGAATGCGCCGGGCACCGGGATCGCCGACGACAAGGCGATCTACAGCTACATGCCCGAAATCGTCGAATTCTACACCGGCCAGAAGCCGCTGTTGAAGAATGTCGAGACCTGGCGCTGCTCGGAGGAAGACAGTCTCAAATACGTGCTCGACAATCTCGCCGAGCTGGTGGTGAAGGAAGTGCACGGATCGGGCGGCTACGGCATGCTGATCGGGCCGACCGCGTCGAAGAAGGAGTTGCGCGACTTCCGCGCCAAGCTCACCGCGAACCCGCACAACTACATCGCCCAGCCGACGCTTTCGCTGTCGACCTGCCCGATCCTGACGAAGCAGGGGCTGGCTCCCCGCCATGTCGATCTGCGCCCCTACGTGCTGGTCTCGCCGGACAAGATTGATCTCGTGCCAGGCGGCCTGACCCGCGTGGCGCTCAAGAAGGGCAGCCTGGTGGTTAATTCGTCGCAAGGCGGCGGTACCAAGGACACATGGGTGCTCGATGATTAGGGCACGCCAATCATGCTAGGCCGGACCGCCAACGCGATCTTCTGGATGTTCCGCTATCTCGAGCGGGCGGAAAATACCGCGCGCCTGCTCGAGGCGGGCTTCCGCATGGCGATGACGCGTGACGAGTTCACCAGCCAGGAAGAATGGCGCTCAGTCATCACCACCGCCGGGATGCGCGAGAATTACGAGGCCAATCACGGCACCTACACCGGCATCCAGGTGTGGAATTTCATCCTCCGCGAAAAGAACAATCCGGCGAGCGTGCTGGCCCAGATCGGCAATGTGCGGACCAATGCCCGTGCGGTCCGCAACGTCATCAGCCGCGAATTGTGGGAAACGGTCAACGAGAGCTGGATGGAAGTGCGCGACCTGCTGGCCAGCCCGGTCCCGCAGACGCAATTGGGCGATGTGATCGCCGCGATCCGGCGCGAGGCGACGCTGGTGCGCGGGGCGATGGAAGGGTCGATGCTGCGCACCGACGTGTTCAATTTTGCGCGCATCGGTAGCTTCATCGAACGCGCCGACAACACCGCGCGCATCCTCGACGTGAAGTATTACCTGCTGCTGCCCACGTTGGCGCATGTCGGCGGCAGTCTCGACAGCGCGCAGTGGGAGAATGTCTTGCGTTCGGTCGGCGGGGACAGGGCCTATCGCTGGCTCAACCATGTCGGGGTGGAAGCCAAGAGCCTGGCCGATTTCCTTATCCTCGACCGGCGTTTCCCGCGCAGTCTCGCCTTCAGCTACGCCAAGATCCGATCCAACATGGCCAATCTGGCCGAGGATTATGGCGAGGAAACTGAGTCACATGTGCTATTGCGCGATATCGACACGCGGCTGGCCGGGCTGACCGTGAGCGAGATCATCGACGAAGGGCTCCACCAGTTCATCCTCGGCTTTCTCGCCGACAATCAGAGCCTCGCCGCCGCGATCGCCCGCGACTACCGATTTACCGAATAGGAGCACCGCACATCCGCCTGAAAATCCGCCACGAGACGACCTACGATTTCGATGCCCCGGTGCATTACGGGCTGCAGCGTCTGCGCCTTACGCCCAAGACGACGCAGGGGCAGGAGATCATCGATTGGGAAATGTCGCTCGTAGGCGCGAAGATCGAGTTGGAATACGAAGACCAGAACCACAATCACATCACGCTGGTCTCGGTCGATGAAGGGGTCGAGGAAGTCATCGTCTCGTGCGAGGGCGAAGTCGATACCGCCGATTATGCCGGGGTGATCGGCCGCCATGCCGGTCACTTGCCGCTCTGGGCGTTCTCGTCGCAGACCCGCCAGACCCGTCCGGGCAAGGCGATGAAAGACTTGCTGGCGCAATTTAAGACTACCGAAGCGCGCGATGTCGCCATGTTGCACGATTTGTCTTCCGCGATCCGCGAGGCGGTCGGCTATACCAAGGGCACGACCTACGCGACCACCAGCGCCGAGGAGGCAATGGAAGCGGGCCACGGCGTATGCCAGGACCACGCGCATATCTTTGCCGGCCTAGCGCGCGCGCTCGATGTCCCGACACGCTATGTCAGCGGCTATCTGATGATGAACGACCGGGTCGATCAGGAAGCCAGCCACGCCTGGGCGGAAGCCCATGTCGACGGGCTGGGTTGGGTCGGCTTCGACATTTCTAACGGGATCAGCCCCGACGAGCGCTATGTCCGCGTTGCCACGGGGCGCGACTATCGCGAAGCCGCCCCGATCACCGGGCGCACACAGGGTGCCAAGGATCGCAGCCTGGAAGTGAAGCTGTCGGTCGAACAACAGCAACAATAAGAAAGATAATACAATGACCTATTGCTGCGGCCTGATGCTCGAAAAGGGCCTCGTGCTGATGAGCGACACGCGGACGAATTCGGGCGTCGACAACATCTCGGTGTTTCGCAAGATGTTCAATTTCTCGGTCCCGGGAGAGCGCACGATCACGCTGATGACGGCGGGCAATCTTGCGACCACGCAATCGGTCGTCAGCCAGCTCGAAGAGCGCAGCAAGATCCCCGACGAGCGCGACAACGTGCTGTTCGGTGCGGATACGATGTTCCAGGTCGCGACGCGGGTCGGGCGGCTGCTGCGCGAAACCGTGGCCGAGCGGCAGAAGGCCAACGATCGCGAAGGGACCCGTAGTTTCTCCGCCTCGATCATCATCGCCGGGCAGATCGCCGGAATGGAACCGCGCCTGTTCATGGTCTATCCCGAAGGCAATTTCATCGAGGCGTCGACGGAAACCCCGTTCTTCCAGATCGGCGAGACCAAATACGGCCGTCCGATCCTGCTGCGCGGTTACGACCGGACGATGAGCTTCGAGGATGCGGTCAAGCTGCTGCTGGTAAGCTTCGATTCCACGCTCGCGGCGAACCTCTCGGTCGGCATGCCGCTCGATTGCATGGTGCTCGAAAAGGACAATTTCGAGCCGCTCCATGAGCGCCGCTTCGACAGCAACGACACCTATGTGAAGGCGATCTCCGACGAATGGAACGTCGCGCTGCGCGAAGCCTTCATGGGACTGCCAGACTACAGTTTCTACGATCCCGAGGACTGACGGGCGCGCGCCTTAGCGGCAATAGGTGCCGCCCCCCAGTTCGAGGTGAAAGTGATCGCGGTGCGCGGCGTTGTATTCGGGGCCCAGAACCGTGCCGAAGCGCTTGCAGGCGCTCGAATGGATCACGCGGAGGAATTCGCGTTCGTCGGCGCTGCCATTATCCCACGCCTCTTTCAGCACGATCCGGCGGCCGTCCGACAGGATGAAGGCTGAGACGTCGATCGCCTCGGCGGTCGCGTGTGCGCTGCGGCGCGAGGAACCGGCGACGTTGCGGCACGAATAGCTACCCATCGTCTCGATCCGTACCAGCGACGCACCAAGCATTTTGCGCGCGGCGCGATCGACGCCGAAGCGCGCCCAGCCGGCGAGCTTCTCTGCCAGCGGGCAGGCCACCGGCCCGAGATTGCTGATCTCGAAGCTGCGTGAATCGCCCTGCAGTCCGGTCACCGATACGCTGCCGACCGTGGCGCAACCGGCACCGTAATACTTGTCCGGCAGCGGGGTGAAGTTCACTTTCTGCTGCGACAGATGGGCTGTGCAGGTGTCGCCCCGGATCGTCGACAATTGAGTCGAACGCGGAGTCGCCTGACGCTGCGGCGTCTGCATAGCGCGGCGCGCGGCGGCATAATCCGGGCGCTCGACCGTCGCGCGGTAGGAGCGTTCGGAAGCGGGCGCGACGCTGTCGGGAATGACCGAACATGCGCCAAGTGCGATCGGCAGCATGGTTACCAGCGGGAGAAGGGCGGTGCGTTTTGTCATGCCTTCCTTCTGCGTGGAGAAGGAAAATTTTAAGCAATCGAAATAGGTTAATGCGGCTTTTACCTTTTGACCCGCTCAGCCCCGACCGGGCGCTACCCCGCCCTGATCTGTGAGGTCACCTCCCGCCAACCGATGACCGGAGCGAAATCGCGCCCATCGCTGAGCCTGGCAAGGTCGAGCGCATGATCGAACTCGACGCCGGTACGATCGCCTTGGCCCCACCTGACGGTTGCCCAGACCCAATTCTCATCGGAGAACTGGAGGGCGAGCCTTGTTCCTCTCGGCACGTTCCACAACCCGTCGATCATGGCTCCCTTGGTTGACAGATTGTGAACCTCACCCTCGTGGCAGTAACCTTGATGATTTACCCCAACTCGTCTTTTGAGAGGCGCGCGGGCCTCCCGCAGGGGGCGATAGCTGTGGGGCCTGCGGGTTTGGTCGCCGATCAGCATCGAGAGCGCACGGCGGGCATCGACCGGTGCGCTGATGTGAGGGCCCTGCGCGTGAGTGAATCCGTTATCGCGCACGAATGAAACCTCCTGCTCGGAGGCCACGCCGATTGCCGTTAACTTCGTGCCCAGCGCGACCGTCAGTTCGGCGAACTTCATCCATCGGGAGTAATCGCCTGCCGCGACATCGGTCTCGTTCGCGACGTCGCTGCGCAGCTTGAGTTCGTCGAAACGAAACTGTCCGATACGCTCGCTCGGGGCCGGGTTGCCGGTCGAACAGTCGAGCGCGATGGCGACGCCGAGTTGCCGGAGTTCGGCCAATTGCTTCAGTTCATCGAAGCTCGCCTGAGCGACGGCATCCTCGTTTACCACCAGCCCGAAGCGTTCGGGAGGGAAGCGGAGGTCGGTAACGACCGGCTCGATCCGCTCGCGAATGGCGCCGACCATCGGCATGAACCGGGAGATATCGAAGGATATGCGCGCGCCCGCAGGCCAGGTCGCCGATAGCCGGCAAGCGGTCTCTACCGACCACGCCCCGAATTCGAGCAGGCCGACTCGGTCTTCCGAGACGATGACATCCAACCGATCTTCGGCGTCTTGCGTGATCGGCACGGCATGAAAGCCCGCGATCTTCTCGGTCGCGACATCGATGATGGGTTCGAACGCCATTTCCAGGCGGTCCGAGAGATCGACCTTCTGGGGCACGTCGCGCCACCTGCGCGGCGTAGATGCAGGCTTCTGGTTTAGCGCCGGGGTCAGTGGCGTCGCCGGTGGCGGCGCCGGGGAACGAGGCTCCTTTCGTTGAGGCTCGCGGTCGAATCGCAGATAGTCCTGGCGCGAATATGTTTCGAGCCAAACCCATGTCCCATTGGACAACCGTTTCGGGACGAGGGCGAAGCGCATATATTTACGTCTCCGCCTGAAAAGTCGTCCAAACCGGAATCTCATCGCGTTGTTTCCTCCTCTTTGAGACTAATTCTCAGTGTTAATAGCTAAGCAAGGTTTAACCTCTCGGTCATCTTTTTGGCGCGGATGGTCACCGGTTCGTCTGGGTTTTGCCTGCGAACCATCGTGCCCGGCTTGACTTGGCGTGGTGCTCGGTTACCCACGTCGACGGGCCACGCGGTCCCAACGCCGCGCGTGCTCTCTGTGAGGAGAGTTTTGAAATGAATGACTTACCTGCGCGCAAACCCGCGCGCCCATACTTTTCGTCCGGTCCCTGCGCCAAACCGCCGGGCTGGAATCCTGCCGAAATTGCCACGGAAGTGATGGGGCGTTCGCACCGCTCCAAGCTCGGCAAGGCGCGATTAAAAAAATCCATCGATCTGCTGCGCGAGGTGCTCGAAGTGCCCGAATCGCACCGAATCGGCATCGTGCCGGCGTCCGATACCGGCGCGGTGGAGATGGCGATGTGGTCGATGCTCGGCGCGCGCCCGGTCACGACCCTGGCATGGGAAAGCTTCGGCGAAGGCTGGGTGACCGACGCGGTCAAGCAGCTCAAGATCGACCCGACCGTGATCCGCGCCGATTATGGTGACCTTCCCGATCTCTTGCAGGTCGACTGGTCGAACGATGTGATCTTCACCTGGAACGGCACCACCAGCGGTGTGCGCGTGCCAGATGCCGATTGGATCGCTGTCGACCGCGAGGGCCTCACCATCGCCGATGCGACCAGCGCGGTGTTTGCGCAGGATATCGACTGGGACAAGGTCGATGTGCTGACCTTCAGCTGGCAGAAAGTACTCGGCGGCGAAGGTGCGCATGGCGTGCTGATCCTCGGCCCGCGCGCTGTCGAACGGCTCGAGAGCTTTACGCCCGATCGTCCGCTGCCCAAGATCTTCCGCCTGACCAAGGGCGGCAAGCTGATCGAAGGCATCTTCAAGGGCGAGACGATCAACACGCCCTCGATGCTCGCGGTCGAGGATGCGATCTGGGCGCTCGAATGGGCCAAGGGGATCGGCGGGCTTTCCGCGATGAAGGCCCGCGCGAATGCCAACGCCGCTGCGCTCGATGCGATCGTGAAGGAGCGCGACTGGATCGGCCATCTCGCCGCCGACCCGGCCAACCGCTCGAACACCAGCGTCTGTCTGACGGTCGAAGGTGCCGATACCGACATGATCAAGCGGATGGCCGCGCTGCTCGAAGAGCACGATGCCGCCTATGACGTGGCCGGCTATCGCGATGCCCCTGCGGGCTTGCGCATCTGGTGCGGAGCGACCGTGGACACCGCCGATATCGAGGCGCTCGGCCCGTGGCTCGACTGGGCTTACGAGACCGTCTCCCATTAATTCAATTCGTCATCCCCGCGAAGGCGGGGACCCGGCTTCCGACGCTGGAGATGGATTCCCGCCTGCGCGGGAATGACGAAGTAGAAGGAAAATTCCATGAAACCCAAAGTCCTCATTTCCGACAAGATGGACCCCAAGGCCGCCGAAATCTTCACTGCCAATGGCTGCGACGTCGACGTGAAGCCCGGCATGACACCCGACGAACTCAAATCCGTGATCGGCGAATATGACGGGCTCGCGATCCGTTCGTCGACCAAGGTCACGCCCGAAATCCTCGAAGCCGCGACCAATCTCAAGGTAATCGGCCGCGCCGGCATCGGCGTCGACAATGTCGACATCCCTGCCGCCAGCGCGGGCGGTGTGGTGGTGATGAACACGCCGTTCGGCAACTCGATCACCACCGCCGAACACGCGATCGCCATGCTGTTCGCGCTCGCGCGGCAGATCCCGATGGCCGACCGCGAGACCAAGGCGGGCGAATGGCCCAAATCCAAATATATGGGCGTGGAGCTGACCGGTAAGACGCTCGGCCTGATCGGCGCCGGCAATATCGGCTCGATCGTCGCCGCGCGCGCTCTGGGGCTGAAGATGAAGGTGATCGCATTCGATCCCTATCTCACCGCCGATCGTGCGGTCGAAATGGGCGTCGAGAAGGTCGATCTCGACACGCTGCTCGCGCGCGCCGATTTCATCACGCTCCACACCCCGCTGACCGACGAGACGCGGGGCATCCTCTCGGCCGAGAACCTCGCCAAGACCAAGAAGGGCGTGCGCATCGTCAATTGCGCGCGCGGCGGGCTGATCGACGAGGCGGCGCTCAAGGACGCGCTCGAAAGCGGACAGGTCGGCGGGGCGGCGCTCGACGTGTTCGAAACCGAACCGGCCAAGGAATCGCCGCTGTTCGATGCGCCCAATTTCATCTGCACCCCGCATCTGGGCGCTTCGACCACCGAGGCGCAGGTCAATGTCGCGATCCAGGTCGCCGAGCAGATGGCCGATTACCTGACCACCGGCGGCGTCACCAATGCGCTGAACGTGCCGAGCCTCAGCGCCGAGGAAGCCCCCAAGCTGAAGCCCTATATGGCGCTGGCGGAAAAGCTCGGCTCGCTGGTCGGCCAGATTGCCACCGGCAACATCACCAGCGTGGCGATCGAAGTCGAAGGCGCGGCGGCGGAGCTCAACCAGAAGCCGATCACCGCCGCGGTGCTGGCCGGGATCATGAGCCACTATTCGCAGTCGGTGAACATGGTCAACGCGCCGTACCTGGCCAAGGAACGCGGGCTCGAAGTCAGCGAAATCCGCAACCAGCGCGAAGGCACCTATCACACGCTGCTGCGGATCACCTATGTCGCGGACAAGGGCAAACGCTCGGTCGCGGGCACGCTTTTCGGCGATGCCGCACCGCGCCTGGTCGAGCTGGCCGGCGTCAATATCGAGGCCGCGCTCGAGGACGAGATGATCTACATCGTCAACGAGGATACGCCCGGCTTCATCGGCCGGATCGGCTCGCTGCTGGGCGATCACGGCATCAATATCGGCAACTTCAACCTCGGCCGACGGGCGACCACCGGCGAAGCGGTGCTGCTGCTGAGCGTCGACCAGCCGGTCGGGCAGGACGTGATCGACGCGGCGTGTGAACTCGAGAGCGTGAAGCGCGTGAAAGCGCTGTCATTCTAGACTGGACAGAAGGGTGCCCGCCCTTCGGGGCGGGCACCTTCCTTATCATTACCCGTCGTTGAATTCGCCCGGGTTCGGGCCCATCCGGCCATCTTCGCTGTCGAGAGCGTCGATCTTGGCCATCTGATCGTCGCTCAGTTCGAACGACAGCGCGCTGAAATTGTCGCGGATATGATCGGGGTTGGTCGAGCGCGGCAGCACCGTGAAGCCGTGCTGGATATGCCAGCGGATGATCACCGCGCTGGCGGACTGCCCGGTTTCCTCTGCAATCGCCTTGACCGTCTCGTTGCTCATCCCGTTGCCCTGGCCGAGCGGGGACCAGCTCTGGGTGACGATGCCCATATCCTCGTGCACCTTGCGCATCTCGCGTTGCTGGAAGCTCGGGTGCAATTCAATCTGGTTGAGCGCCGGGGTCACCCCGGTCTCGTCGACGATGCGTTTCAGATCCTGTTCGCGGAAGTTCGAGACGCCGATCGACTTGGCTTTGCCTTCGTCGCGGATCTCGATCATCGCCTTCCAGGTGTCGACGAACAGATCGTTGTCGGGGCAGGGCCAGTGGATCAGCAGCATGTCGACATGCTCGCGCCCAAGGCGCGAAAGGCTGTTGTCCATCGCCTTCTTGGTCCGCTCGTAGCCCTGGCTGGCGTTCCAGATCTTGGTCTGGAGGAAGATATCGGACCAGTCGCCGATGCCTTTGCCGACGCCTTCTTCGTTCTTGTAGATCGCGGCCGTGTCGACGAGCCAGTATCCGGCTTCAAGCGCGGCGCGCACCGCATCGGGGGCGTTGTCCTCGTCGATCTGCCAGGTGCCGAAGCCGAGCTGCGGAATGTGGCGGCCGTCGTTGAGGGGGAGGGTAGGTTGGTCGGTCATTCAAATCTCCTGTTCGAACGACCAATGCGCGAATGAAAGAAAATGTCCTGACGCGCGAATGCCCTAGCCCATGAACCCCAGGTCGGCGGTGGCGAAGCGCCCGATATTGGGCGCGATCGTCGGCAATTCGGACGGCGCGACGCCAAACCAGCGCGCGAGCGTCGACGAATACTGATCGACCGACGTGGTGGGCAGCAACCGTCCCTGGCCGACCTGGTCGGGCGTATCGAGGCCGATATGCGGTGCGGTGCCGAAGAAGCGCCCGCCATTGACGGCGCCGCCGAGCACCATGTGGTGCGAGCCCCAGCCGTGATCCGAACCGTCACCGTTCGAGGCCAGTGTGCGCCCGAAATCGGAGGCGGTGAAGCTGGTCACGGCATCGGCAACGCCAAGCTCGACGGTGGCGCGGTAGAAGGCGTCCATCGCGAAATCGAGCTGTCCCATCAGGGGCCCGTGCTTGGCCATCAGATCGTCGTGATTGTCGAACCCGCCCATGCTGACGAAGAAGACCTGCCGTTTCACGCCGAGGGCGGATCGCGCGGCGATCATGCGAGCGACGATTTCGAGCTGCCCGGCCAGCCGATTGTTGCCCCCCGGATCGTTGAAATCGGTGATCACGCTCACCTTTGAGAGCGCGTCGTTGAGAAACCCCTCGGTCTGGATCGAGCGCTGGCAGGTGCGCGCATAATCGGCTTCGAGCACGTGGCCGCTCGATTGCGTCATCAGGCTGCGCAGCGCCTCGCGCGCGCCCGAATGGCCGTACACGTTGCGCGAGAGCGCGTTGACCCCGACCGCGCCCTTGTTCGACACCTGATAGCCGAAGGCGTTGCTACCCGGCAGGAAGACCGCATTGCCGCCTGCCGAAACGCAGGTGAAGATCGCATTGTGGTTCGACGACAGGGCCAAATCGCCCAGCCTGCCGCCCCAGCCGACGGTCGATCCTTCGGAATTGAAGCTCTGCCAGGTAGATTGCTGATCGTTGTGCGAGAACAGCTTGGCCGGGCGCGGATAGGCGCGGTGATTGCCGCTCTTGTATTGCTCCAGCGTCAGCGGCGCGACCAGCGGCCCGACATTGAGCAGCGGAGCCATCCGTTTTTCGGCGAAGCGCCGGGCCATCCGCGGCATGAACGGGTTCATCGCATAGCGAATATCGTCGGTCAGGCGCTGGTCTTCGGGCGTGGTGAGCGCTGTGGCGGCGAGGTCAGCGCGCGGGATCGCGATCCCGCCACCGGCCTCTCCATTGCCGCCACGGATCGCCGAATAGCGCGCGTAATTGCTCGCATCGAACGGCACGATCATGTTCGAATGGTCATTACCGCCGAACAGGAAGATGCAGACCAGGGCCTTGTAGCCTCCGCCGCCGTCGAATGCGGCTGCCTGCGCGATGTTGTGCAGGCCGAGCGCGTAGGAAGACGCCGCGCCCGCAATCGCGAACTGGCCGCTGCGCTGAAGGAAAGCACGCCGCGTGATATCGTCGAGTTTGCCGATGAACATGGGGTCGGCGCTCCTATTTCTGGACCAGATATTCGGGCGAGGCCATGACCAGCAGGACCGCAAGGAATACGCGCTTCTGCTTGTCGCTCTCGCTTGAGCTTTCGGTCACGGTTTTCTCTGCCAGGGCATCGCGGATCAGCGTTTTCGTCGCATCGGTCAGCTGGTCCGCGGTGAGGAGGAGCGAGAGCCGATCGACCAGCTTGTCGGGCTGGTGGGCGAGGGCGAGTTCGGCGGTGTAGGGCGCGGACACGCCTTTCAGGGCCCAGTGCTTGTTCTCGATCACTTTCTCGATGAAATTGACGTAGCCGGCAATGCTGATCTCGTCGACGATCTGGAATTCGGGCGCGACCATGTCGTTGGCGGCAGCCTGCGAATTGCTGGGAATGTGGCCCGGCCGGTAGAAATTGAACACCGAGGGCGAGCGCAGCGGACTTTGCGCCAGTTCGTCATCGGCATCGGACAGGTTCTGGACCTGCCATCTGCCGTCGGATGAAGTCGCCCCGAAGGTCAGCGCCCATTGCGCCAGCCGCAGCATCGGTTCGCGCAATTTGCCGAAGCCCCACGAGGTGAGACTGTCCGCCGAAAGCGCTTCCTGATCCAGCAGGATCGCCTTGAACACCGCGCGCAAATCGCCGCGCTGGCCGCTCCCGTTATCGGCGAAGGTGGCGGCAACGCGGGAGACATAAGCGCGGCTCGGATTGCTGGTGACCAGCCGCTGGATCATCTGCTGGCCGAAAAACGGGCCGACATTGGGATGGTTGAACAATGTGTCGAGCGCGGTCTTGAGCGCGGCTTCGGGGCCCGTTCCAGCAGGGATCGTCGTGCCCAGGAAGCTCTTCTCGAGCGCGGAATGGAACCCGCTTTTGCGCGTGTATTTCCACTTCGAAGGGTCGGTCGTCATGGGCAGCTGGGTGTATTCGATGCTGTCGACCGAACTGCCGGGAGCGTCCGGCCGGGGGATCTTCGTGTTCTGCGAGTAATCGAAATCGTAACCCGTGAAGACCTTGGCCAGCCCGGTCACGTCGTCATTGGTGTAGGTTTCGATCGGGGCGCCGTTGCTACCGAGCGTCGGCGTGCCGTCCTGCTCCAGCCGGTAGAGCCCGATCGTGAACAATTGCATCACTTCGCGGGCGTAATTCTCGTCGGGCTCGCGTCCCTTGGAATCGGCCGCCCGGTTGCCGCGGGTGTTGAGCCACACGCCCATCGCGGGGTTGAGCGTGATGTCTTCGAGCAGGTCGCGGAAATTGCCGAAGGCGCGGGCGGAGAGGATGTCCCAGTATTTCGCCATGGCCTGACTGCGCCACGCGAAGTTGACTCCGTTGGTCGAGACCACGAAGAATTGCGACAGCGCCAGTGCGATCCGTCGCCGCACGCCGTCCTCGGGCATCATCAACTGCGCCCAGGCCATGTGGTCGGCCAGGCTCGAATTGTTGAAATACTTGTTCGAATCGACCCGGTCGTAGCCTTGGGCATTCATCCAGCTGCGCCCCGTGCGCGCGACCGGCGCGGCCATCCGCGCATCGAGCCATGGTTCGTAGCCATCGCGCTTCACCGCCTCGATATCGCCGATTGAGGCGGACAGTCCGGCATGGAGCAGGAAGCGCGCCGCGGCGGCATCGGTGGCGGGCTTGGCGACCGTGGGCGGAGGAGGTCCGCCACCGCCGCCGCCCTCGCCGGTCGGGGGAGCGGGCGATCCGCCGCTGTCTCCGCCGCAAGCGGCCAGCGCGAGCGCGGCGGCCAAAGGCGCGGCGCTTTTCAGCGCGGTTGCATCGCGCGGGGCGTCGCCCTCGATTTCGCGCACATGGTCATCGGCTGCGTGCGGTGCAGCCTCTAGTTCAATACCCACCGGTTCTGGACCTCCCAGTCCGAGCGATCCGTCCGGCGATCCCGAATGGCCGGAGCGGTTACGCTTGGGCCCGGTTATCCGGTGCGAAAGGCAAACGAACCGGTACGAGGCACGCTAAACCCATTTTAACCATATCCACCGGCGCGCGGGAGGCCGCGCGCCGGTGAAAGGGAGCGGTGGTCGCGCGGTCTCAGTCCAGCACTTGCGGATCGCGGGCCGGGGTGCCGACCGGGGGAAGCGGCTGCGGGACCAGCGGCGCAATCGGCTCGGCAGCGATCTTCGCTTCCAGCCAGTTCACCGCCGCGGCCAGTTGCGCGTCCTCTCCGGCATAGGTCGCGTGCGGCGGATTCTCGACCGCGATGTCGGGCGAAACGCCCCAGCCTTCGACCAGCCAGCGACCGTCGAGCCCGTATTGCGCATATTCGGCGATCCGGACCATGCCGTTATCGGTCAGCGGGTTGCGGCCCGACAGCCAGATGCCTGCGCCTGCGGTGCGCTTGCCGATCAGCGGCCCGATGCCGAGCGACTTGATTCCGGCGGCGAAGGTCTCGCCATCGGAATAGGTGCGCTCATCAATCAGCACCGCGATGTGACCGCGATAGGCGTCCTGCATATTGGTGTAGGGCGTGCCGCCTTCGGTCGCCCAGAAGGCCCAGGCGCGGCGCAGCAACTGGGTGATGATCACGCTGTCGACATTGCCGCCATTATTGCCGCGCACGTCGATGATCATCCCGTCCTTGTCGAGTTGAGAATAGAACTCGCGCGCGAAGGTCGCGACGTCGTCGCCGCCCATGGCCTTCAGCGCGATGTAGCCGACATTGCCGTTCGAAAGCTGGCTGGTTTGCGTCTTCTTGTGCTCGACCCGGTCATACCAGCGGGCCATGTAATCGCCGCCGCCATCCATCGGCTGGACGATGGTGGAGACGCTCGCCCCGCCGCGCTGCATGTCGAGCCGGACTTCCTGACCCACCTTGCCTGCGAGCGCCTGCGCCAGGTCTTCCATGTCGCGCACCGCGCGGCCATCGACGCGGGTGATGACGTCGCCATTGCGGACGTCCACGCCGGGCCGTGCGAGCGGCGGGCGCATCGAGACGAGATCGCGGTCGTTGAGGAAGATGCGGTCGATCCGCACCCCGCCATCGACCGGAGTAAGCTCGGCGCCGAGATAGGCGCTCTGCACGTTCTCCTCGTCGCGCGGAACATCGCCGGCGCGGACCTGGCTGTGGAGGATGCCGAGCGGCGCGGCCATCTGGCCGAGGATCGCGTTCAACTCGCTGCGGCTGCCGATCCGGTCGACCAGCGGCTCGATCCGGGTGCGCACCGCCTCCCAGTCGAGCCCGCGCAGTTTGGGATCGTAGGCGAAGTCGCGGTGCATGCGCCACGCATCGACAAACATCTGGTGCCATTCGGCTTCGGGATCGACCTGCAGCTTCCAGTCGCCCACCCGCACTTGCGTGCCGTCGAGATCACCGGGCATCTTGGCGCCTGCGGGGACCAGCGCGATCACCGGGTTGCCGGGCGATCCGCCGAGGACCATCGCGGTCTTGCCGTCGCGCGACAGTTCGAACGCGCCGGCCTTGGGAGCGAACGTCTCGATTTCCGGATCGTCGCGATCGATCTTGATCGAAACGACGTCGCGATCCCTGCCGGTGTAGAGAAAGCCCTCATTGGCGTACAGCATGCCGCCGACGCCCGAAGCGCCCGGCACCTTGTAGAGCCGGTCGGCAAGACCTGCGAGAACGATCCGGGCGCTCTTCGCCTCGTCGTCCTTCTTGTCGCTCTCGTCCTTCGCGTCCTCGTCTTCCGCATCGCCGGTTTCGAGCTCTTCGGGCTCGTCGGCGCCGCTCAGCTCGTTCTCGTCGGTGAAGCGGAACTCGGCCTCGGGATCGAGCTGCAGCGCGTAGATCTCGCCGCGATCGGGGAACGAGGTGCCCATGTTGCGATCGCCCCACGGATGGCCGGGATCGGGCGCAAAATTGCGGTCGGACACGAAATAGAGCCACGCGCCGTCATGCGCGAAGGCGGGGGCGTAATCGTTGTACTTGGCCGAGGTCGCCTGCACGCGGCGACCGGTGGCGAGATCCTGTACGAAGATCGCGCCGCGCCCGCCCGATCCGCCGACCAGGTCCTCGCTATAGGCGATGTATTTCCCGTCGGGCGAGAAGCTGATGCTGGAGAAGGGCGAATCGTTGCCCGTCCGGTTCTTCGCCAGCTGGGTGACGCGGCCGGTCGCGATGTCGACCTTGGTCAGCCGCGCGGCCTTGTCCCAGGCGATGATCGTCTTGCCATCGGGCGCGACGTCGAAGCCCCAGATATATGTATCGTACCCTTGCGTGACCGGCTCGGGTTCACCGGTGCCGTCGGCGGGCATGCGGTAGAGATCGCCATGCACGTCCTGATCGAGGATCAGATAGACATATGTGCCGTCCGGGCCCTCCACCGCATCGCGCGCCCGGGCATCGAGCGGGACCGGGAATTCGATCCGCCGCCGCTGCTTGGGAAAGCCCAGCGCAACCCGGCCGCGCGCGGTGATCGCGACGCTCTCGCCCGACGGCGTCATCCGCGCCGCCGTCATGTTCTCCAGCGGATTGGCGATCGCGCGTTCACGGGTCTGTTCACGGTCGGTCACGATATCGATCGACAGCTTGCGCATCGATTTGGCGGTGGTCGAGAAGACGTGGATGTCGGCCCCGTTCTGGAGGAACACTTCGCCATTATCGATCGTCGCCTGCAGCACGGGGAAGGGCATTTCCTCCGATTCCTGCCGCACGCCCGATCCATCCTCGGCGACCGACCACACCGCATCGGCCCCGCTCTCGTTGGCGACGAAGTAGATCCTGCCGCCATAAGCCATCGACATGCGGATCCCGGCGGCGAAATCGGGCAGCAGCTGGGTCGCCTCGCCATTCGAGCCCATGCGCCATTTCCACAATTGCGCGGTGCCGCCGCCGCGATACATCACCGCATTGTCGCGGGCGCGGGCATAAAGGCCGCGACGGGCGAAGAAGAGCGTTCCATCGCTGCCGAAGGTCGCATCGTTTGCGCGCCACAGCGCGATCGCCTGCGGATCGCCGCCGTCGGGGCTGACCGTGTGAAGCACTTCGCCAAGCCCGCCTTCATCGTTGGTGGTGGCGAACACGACCTTGCCGTCGGGCGTCCAGCCAACCGTCTGCACGCTGCCGCCCAGGAAGGTCACCCGCGTGGGCGCGCCGCCCGCGACCGGCATCACATAGACGTCATTGCCGCTGTCATAGCCCGCATTGAAGGCCACCATCGTCCCGTCGGGGGAGAGATGCGCATTGCTTTCCTCTTCCTCGTGATTGGTCAGCCGGATCGCCGCGCCGCCATCGCGCGACGCACGCCACAGATCGCCTTCGCTGGCGAAGACGAGCACGTCGCCGCGCGCGGTCGGATACTGGTAATACCCCTCATCGGCGAAGGCGGGTGTGCTCGCGGCGATGGCGAGCAGGCTGACGACGGACGCGGCGATACGCTTCATGCAAATTCCCTCTGATCGTTTCGGCCCGGATGCTGCCGCAAGGCGCGGCTTCCGGCAAGCGAGACCCGGCGAAGTCTACGCGTTCCCACCCGCGCAAAGTCGCGCGCCGCTCTGCGAACCGCTGTCTTTTCTCGGCTATCGGCGCGCAAGATGCGAATCGTTTGCAAAAAGCCGCTGCAACCGGCACACCCGCCGCACATAGTTCACCATCTTGAAAGAGGGATTCCCATGCTCCGAACCTTCGCCGCCGCCGCCATCCTGGCCACCGTTCCGCTCGCCGCCACGCCCGTGATGGCGGACGAGGACGGCCACCCCGAACTGAGCGGCAGCGTCAAGGCATTCCACGACGTGCTGCGGGTCGATTGGCACGCCGAGAAGGGCGACGCCCGCAACGCCGCCGCCTGCCGCAATGTCGGCGACTACATCGCCCTGTCGCGTGAGATCGCCCGCCAGTCCGCCCCCGCCGAAGCCGATGCGAGCGCCTGGGGCACGGCCACCGCAGGCCTCACCGACGCCTCGGTCGCGTTGGGCGCCTATTGTGCGGGCGGCGTCGCCGCGAATGTGGAGGCCGGCCTCGCCACGCTGCACGAGCGCTTCCACGATATCATGAAGGCGATGCGGGGCGCGCAAAACGAAACCTGATCGCCTCGCCGTGCGCGCCAGGGGCAATATCCTTAATTCAGGCAAGGTTCCTTAGGTTCGTTGAATGCTCGCCAATCAATTAAGCATACTGCCCTTGAAATAAGCCCCTGAATTAAGCTGTGCTCCCGAATTAAGCATTCGCATCCGGCAAATCTTTGGCGATTGTATCTTTTGCAAACACCGGTGTCGCTGATATGAAAGCGGTATGCTCCAGTTTCTGGCGAATCATGTTTGGGCGTCGATCATCGGTGCGGTGGGGTTAGTGTTCAGCGCTCTCGGCTTTGCTTCACAGGCTCATGCGATCGCCACTCGCTTCAAGGCTTGGCAGTTTCAAGCTTTGGGCGCGGCCCTCTTCTTCGTCGCCGTGATAATGGTGCTGGTCAGCTACGATCAAGGCCAATCCAGTGAGGTGCAACGTCCTATACCAAGGGTAAGCCAGTCAGCGCCAGAAACAGCTTATGTCGAGCTGATAGCAAAGAGAGGCACCAGATTACAGCAACAGGCCTTCCTCAAACAGCACGTTGGAGAGACTTTTGATCTCTCCCTAAAGCTGGCTTCAATGGAGCCAAGTGGGAGCGTAATCCGAGGGCAGTTTTATGCTGGCGGGGAGCCTAATCTGTTTGTTGATTTCTCGCCGGCGTGGGAAGATTACCTTGTCCGCCGGGACGCTGGGGATACGATCAGTTTCCGGGCGACCGTCTTAAAAGGCCCTTACGGATACTTTCTAGGAGATGCGAAGCCGCTTTAGTCTGGCTTAGCCTTCGCGACCAACTCTAGCCGCTCATCCCAGCGCGCTTCGTCCTCGTCCGCTTGGTGTTTGCCGGCAGCTTCTTTGAACCTGTCGGACTGACTCCGCTGATCGGCTTCGCTTGCAGTTTCAGTCATGTCAGACACCTATGTTTTCGCGGACAGACTATTGCGACAAGATGCTCGATGGGCAGAGATTAAACACAATCTATACCGAAAACAGGCTGGCAAATGATTTGCATCAAGGTGCCTTTTCGAGCGGAGTATTGAGATGACCCGTGAAGTAATCGATTCCGGAGACATAACACCTGATTACCGCGCTGCTTTTTTCGATTCGGCCCGGATCTGCGCTCGCCGATAAGTGCTTCCCGTTTTCCTACACCTTCGGCGTGCTGTACGTTGGACGGATGGCCTTTGACTTCCTTCGTTCCGCCCATCGGCGCTTCGCATGTCGACGCGACCGTTGGTGCCTGTTGGAAACTGGAAGGTTACAGATAGAACGCGGAATTCCTTTTCACGCCATTGAAATTGCAAGAAAAGCTCCGTCGCCGCAGTTTTGCAAAACCCCCCGGTCGGTGGTCCACGCCCCCCTTCCGCTTGCCCCGTTGCACCCGTCTGCTAGGGCGCTGCCGCAACTCCCTGGAGGAATGAACTGAATGGCAAATGTCACCGTGATCGGCGCGCAATGGGGCGACGAGGGCAAGGGCAAGATCGTCGACTGGCTGGCCAGCCGGGCCGATGCAGTCGTGCGGTTCCAGGGCGGGCACAATGCCGGCCATACGCTGGTGGTCGGCGATACGACCTACAAGCTCAGCCTGCTGCCCTCCGGCATCGTCACCGGGACGCTCTCGATCGTGGGCAATGGCGTGGTGCTCGATCCGTGGCATCTCAAGGCCGAGATCGAGAAGCTCGAAGGCCAGGGGGTTACGATCACCGCCGACAATTTCGCGATTGCCGACAATTGCCCGCTGATCCTGCCGATCCACCGCGATCTTGACGGGATGCGCGAGGCGGCGGCGGGCGCGGGCAAGATCGGCACCACCGGGCGCGGGATTGGCCCCGCCTATGAGGACAAGGTCGGGCGCCGTGCGATCCGCGTGTGCGATCTCGCCCATCTCGACGATCTGACGCCGCAACTCGATCGCCTGTGCGCGCATCATGATGCGCTGCGTGCCGGGTTCGACGAACCGCCGGTCGATCGCGAGCGCCTGCTCGACGACCTGCGCGGGATCGCCGATTTCGTGCTGCAATTCGCGCAGCCGGTGTGGAAGCGCCTGAAGAAGGTGCGCAAGGCGGGCGCGCGGATCCTGTTCGAAGGCGCGCAGGGCGTGCTGCTCGATATCGATCACGGCACCTATCCCTTCGTCACCAGCTCCAACACGGTCAGCGGCACCGCGGCGGCGGGCAGCGGGCTGGGGCCGAATGCGACCGGCTTCGTGCTCGGCATCGTCAAGGCCTACACCACCCGCGTCGGCTCCGGTCCGTTCCCGACCGAGCTCGACGACGAGGTCGGCCAGGGGATCGGCGAGCGCGGGCATGAATTCGGCACCGTTACCGGGCGTCAGCGCCGGGTCGGATGGTTCGATGCGGTGCTGGTGCGCCAGACCTGCGCGATCTCGGGCGTGACCGGCATCGCGCTGACCAAGATCGACGTGCTCGACGGGCTCGACAAGGTGAAGATCTGCACCGGCTATCGCCTGAACGGCAAGATCATGGACTATTTCCCCTCGCATGCGGCGGACCAGGCGGCGGTCGAGCCGATCTACGAGGAAATGGACGGCTGGAGCGAAAGCACCGCCGGCGCGCGCAGCTGGGCCGATCTGCCCGCCAATGCGATCAAGTATATCAGCCGCGTGCAGGAGCTGATCGAAACGCCCGTCGCGCTGGTTTCCACCAGCCCCGAACGCGACGACACGATCCTGGTGCGCGATCCGTTCATGGATTGAACACCGCGTTAAGGAATGGGAGGCTAGCATCGAGCCATGCGATGGATTGCTATCCTCCCCGTACTTGCGCTGGCCGCCTGCGCCGCGCCCGAAGCGCCGGGTAGCGAGCGCGTGCCAGCGGCCCGCGCGATCGAGCGGCCGTTCGATGTGTCGACAAACGTCGATTTCATCCTGGTCGACAAGTCCGACCGCACGCTGACCCTGTTCCGCAAGGGCACCCCGGTGCGAGCCTATCGCGGAGTCGCGTTCGGCGATGCGCCGACCGGTCACAAGCGGTTCCAGGGCGACGAGCGCACGCCCGAGGGTCGCTACCGGATCGAATACGGCAATCCGCAATCGGCCTTCCACCTCAGCCTCAAGATATCCTATCCCAACGCCGAGGACCGCGCCTACGCCGCGAAACACGGTCTCTCGCCGGGCGGGGATATCTTCATTCACGGCCAGCCCAACGGTTCGCCGGAAGGGCAGAAGATCGCCTCTCACTGGACCGACGGGTGCATCGCCCTGTCCGATGCAGAAATCGAGGAATTGTGGCAGACCGTGCCCGACGGCACGCCGATCGAGATCCGGCCATGATTGGTCCATTCTTGACTTAATCCCGTTTTGTTCTACGCATGTTCTCATGCTACTGACCGAATCGCGCTCGCAGGATCTCGTTTATTCGCCCTCCCAGACGGAGCAGGGCGAATGGCAGGCCAGTCTCACCGTGTTCTCCGATGCGCCCGAAACGCGCGCGCAGATCGAAGGCGATTTGGGAGAGGCGGGGTTCCGCCTTGCCGGATCGGGGCCGCTAGCGGCGATCCTCGATCGCGGGATGTCGGTGCTGGGCGATGTGGTGGTCGTCGATTGCGGCGAGCCGGACGCAGCCGGGATGGCGGCGCTCTCGCGGCTGGATGAGCGGGTTGCGCGGAGCGGTGCGCGGCTGGTGGTGGCGACCTCGTCCGACGCACTCGAGCCGCTGTTTCTGTGCTTCGAGCGTTCGCCGGTTCACTGGTTGGTCGATGGCGCGCGCGGCGATCGGCTGGTGGCGCTGGCCGAGGCGCGGTTGCGGCTTTCTGCACGGGTGCGCGAATTGTCCGAAGAGGACCGTGCCGCGCTCGAACGGCTCGCCTCGCAAGTGGGCGCGATCGCCGAACGGCTCGATCGGATGGGTGGAGCGCGCGATCATGGCGATCGCGCCTTCTCTTTCGAATCGCCGCGCCAAGGCTATCACGCCGAAGGCACGACCGATCCTCTGCGCCGCCAGCGGCCGCCGCTGCCCGATCCGCGGATGGTGCGACAGTTGATCGCTCGCCGTCAGGCGCGCGCGAAGTTCTTTCCGGACGCACAATTCGCCGACCCTGCATGGGACATGCTGCTCGATCTCACCGCCGCGCGGGCCGAGCATGCGCGGGTCTCGGTCTCTTCGCTGTGCATCGCCAGCGGTGTTCCGGCGACCACCGCACTGCGCTGGATCGGCCATCTCGAAAGCGCCGGTCTGGTCGAGCGCGTGGCGGACGATATCGACAAGCGTCGTGCCTTCATCGCGCTGACCGACAGGGCGGCGGAGGCGATGGCGGCCTATTTCGCCGAAGTGGACGCGCAGACGCCCGACGCGATCTGAGTTGCGACTTCAGCGGCGGTCGAACACCGCCTGTATTTTGGCCGGCTCGCGAACTCCGTTGGCGAGCAGCAATTGCAGCAGGATGCGCGCCTTGCCCGGACCAAGCGCGCGGGCGGCAACGAAGCGATTGCGCTCGTCCTCCGGTTCGCGATCTACCAGTCCCATATCGACCCGGGTCGAACGGACCACCGGGGTCCCGGCCTTGGCGGTCTCGGCCAGCATAGCGCGAACGCTGTCGGGCATGTTCCCCTCACCGAAGCCCGCGACCACGATCCCTTCCGCTTTCGAAGCAAGGCAATCGGTCACCACATCGGGCTGCATCCCGGCATAGGCATAGAGGATCGGGATGGTCGGAAACCGTTTCGGAAAGGCAAAGCGCGCATCCTCGTCGTCGCGCCAGGAAGGCCCGTACCATTCGAGTGAGCTGGGCGTGACATGCGCGATCCCGTCGCGCGGGAAGCCGGCAAAGGCATCGGTCCCGCTGGTGCGCGCCTTGCGCACGTCGCGCGCCGCAATCACGCGATCGCTCATCACCAGCAGCACGCCGCGTCCTGCCGCCTCGTCATCGGCCGCCACGCGTACGGCATTGGCGAAATTGCGCAGGCCGTCGCTACCCACTGCATCGGCGGGGCGCATCGCGCCGACCATCACCACCGGCTTCGTCGTCGGCAGCGTCAGGTCGAGCAGAAGCGCGGTTTCCTCGGCGGTGTCGGTGCCGTGGGTGAGCACGATTCCGTCGATCGTATCGTCCGCCATTCCTTCGACAATCGCGGCGTGGATCGCGGCCCAGATATCGGGCGTCATGTTCTCCGACCCGATCGCAGCCAGTTGCCGACCGGCGAACTGCACATCCAGTCCGAGGCTCCCGACGCTGTCGAGAAACTCGTCGATCTCGATCTGGCCGGGGCGATAGTCGCGCCGCGTGGCGGAGCCTGCACGTCCGGCGATCGTGCCGCCGGTGGCCAGGACAAGGAGCCGTTTCGCTGTCATGCCCACGCCCTAGCCGCGCAAGACGGCAATTGAAATGTCCGCATCGCGCGCTATGAGCGGTCCCGCACCAAGCTCATGGGGGCGGTTAGCTCAGCTGGTAGAGCATCTCGTTTACACCGAGAGGGTCGGCGGTTCGAACCCGTCACCGCCCACCATTTTCAAGGGTGTCGAAACTCTTGAGCGGCAGCGAAGAGGCGAGTCTCCAATGGCGACGGCATCGCGACTCGGCACCCTTTCGATAGCGATCGCGGGATGCGGCCCGGCGGGCCTTGCTGCAGCGCTGCTTTTCCAGCGCGCCGGGCACGCTGTTACCTTGTTCGAACGTTTCGACGCGCCGCGCCCTGTCGGCTCCGGCCTGATGTTGCAACCGACCGGCATGGCGGTCCTCGATGCGATGGGCTTGCTGCCGCAGATCGCGCGTCACGGCGCTCGAATCGACGGTCTGCTCGGCCACGAAGAGCACGGTCGCACCGCGCTCGATTCGCCCTACCGTCAGCTGTCCTCCACCGCTTTCGGCATAGGGATTCATCGCGCGAGCCTGTTCGGCGAGCTCTACGATGCGGTGTGCGAAGCGGGGATCGCCATCCGCACCTCGCACGAAATCGCGGCCTCTCAGATCAGGGCGGACAAACGCTTGCTCTGCTTCGCCGACGGTTCGACGAGCGAAGGCTTCGATCTGCTCGTCGATGCCACGGGCTGGAACTCGGCGCTGGGAAATCGGCACGACGGTTTGCTCGACTTCGGAGCGCTATGGGCCACCCTTCCGCTTGATTCGGACGATCCGTTCGCCGGTAACCTGCTCGAGCAGCGCTACCGCCGCGCTGCGCACATGGCTGGTGTCTTGCCGACGGGCCGTCGTGATCCCGAGGGGCCGCGCGAGGTCTCATTCTTCTGGTCGCTTCGCGGCGATCGATACGATGAATGGCGTGCGACGGGACTCGATGCATGGAAGGCCGAAGTGCAGACTTTATGGCCCGATCTCGAGGGACTGCTGCAACGGATCGAGAGCGTCGATGCGCTGACCTTTGCGCGCTATGCCCACCGCACGACGCCGCGCCCGCATGGCGAGCGCCTCATCAGGATTGGCGATGCCTGGCATTGCGCGAGTCCGCAACTGGGGCAGGGCGCCAATATGGCCTTGCTTGACGCGTGGGGTCTGGCGCGCGGACTGGCGGAGGGGCGAAGTGTGGCCGAGGGCTTGCGGCTCACCGTCGCGTGGCGCAGCGATCATGTGCGGCTCTACCAGGCAGTGACGCGTTTCTTCACGCCGCTCTACCAATCGGATGCGGCTTTGCCGTCGATTCTGCGCGATCGAGTGCTGATGCCGCTGTCGCGCATCTGGCCGGGCAATCACCTGCAGGCCAGGATCATGAGCGGGCTACTCGGCTGGCCGCTGGCAAGTCTGGGGCTGCGCGAGCCGGACTATAGAGCTTTGGCACGCGCGATCCCGGCCTAGCCTAGTCCGCTTCGCCCAGCAGCTCGGCGGCGTTTTCGCCGGTCCAGTCGAGATCGCCGATCACGCGCCAGACCTCGCGTCCCTCGGCGTCGTAATAGATGCTCATCGGCAGATTGCCGCCATCATAATGATCGGTCAGCGCCATGTCGGGATCGAGCCAAGGTTCGATCGCCTGAAAATCGCGCGCGGCAAAGAAGGGCGCGACGGCTTCGGCTCCGGTCAGGTCCTGCGAAATGGTGACCACGCGCAGCCCGTCCTGCGCCAGTTCGTCGAGCATCGGCATTTCGACCACGCATGGCGCGCACCAGGTCGCCCACAGATTGATCAGCACCGGACGACCGGCCAGCGCGGGGAGCGCCAGCGTGGTGCCATCCCCCTGCCGCACGGTGATCGGCGGCAGCAATTCGCCGGCACTCGCGCGACCCACGATCGTGCCGGTCGGTTGCGCGGTCGCTTGCGAGTCCGGCTGCTCGCCCCTATCGCACCCCGATGCTGCAAGTGCGAGAAAGACGGCGGTGATGAGCGATAGCGAAAAACGCAAGGCAGGCTCCAATGCGATGTGGGGCGGACGGTTTGCCGAGGGACCCTCGGCGATCATGCGCGAGATAAATGCCTCGATCCCGTTCGACAAGGCGCTGTGGCGCGAGGATATCCGCGGATCGAAGGCGCATATCGCCATGCTGGCGGCGCAAGGCATCGTCAGCGACGAGGAGGCGCAGTCGATCGACCGGGGGCTCGATGCAATCGTTGCGGAGTACGAGAGCGACGGCGTCCCCGAAGACTGGTCGCTCGAGGACATTCACATGACGGTCGAGGCACGGCTCACCGAGCTGATCGGTCCGGTGGCGGGCAAGCTGCACACCGCGCGCAGCCGCAACGACCAGGTGGCGACCGATTTCCGGCTCTGGACGCTGGCGGCGATGGAGCAGGTCGAAGCAGGGCTCGCGGCGCTGCAACGCGCGCTCGTGACCCGCGCGGGCGAGCATGCCGTAACGATCATGCCGGGCTTCACCCATTTGCAGGCCGCGCAGCCGGTCACGCTGGGGCATCACCTGATGGCCTATTACGAGATGTTCCGCCGTGATGCCTCGCGCTTTGCCGATGCGCGCAAGCGGGCCGACGAATGTCCGCTTGGAAGCGCTGCGCTGGCGGGGACGGGCTTTGCGATCGACCGTGAGGCGACCGCTTCGGCGCTCGGTTTCGCGTGCCCGACAAGCAACAGCCTCGATGCGGTATCCGATCGCGATTTCGCACTCGATTACCTGAGCGCTGCCAGTGCGTGCGCCTTGCATCTCTCGCGGATTGCCGAAGAGATCATCGTCTGGGCGAGCCAGCCTTTCGCCTTCATCCGCCTGCCCGATACGCTCTCGACCGGCAGTTCGATCATGCCGCAGAAGAAAAACCCCGATGCGGCCGAGCTGGTGCGCGGCCATGCCGGGCGGATCATCGGCGCGGCAACGGCGCTGATGGTGACGATGAAGGGCCTGCCGCTGGCCTATTCGAAGGACATGCAGGACGACAAGCCGCCGGTTTTCGAAGCGCATGGGCTGCTCCAGCTTTGCCTCGCCGCGATGGAGGCGATGATCGCGGAAAGCACCTTCAACGAGGCGCGGATGCGCGAGGTCGCGGGCGCAGGTCATCCCACTGCGACCGATCTGGCCGACTGGCTGGTGCGCGAACATGGCGTGCCGTTCCGCGAGGCGCATCATGTCGCGGGCGCTGCAGTGAAAGCCGCCGACGATCACGGCTGCGATATTGCCGATCTGCCGCTCGATGTGCTGCAGGCCATCGACTCGCGGATCGATGAGAGCGTGCGCGATCTGCTGACGCTCGATGCCTCTGTGGCGGCGCGTACGTCCTATGGCGGAACCGCTCCCGTGCGGGTACAGGAGCAAGTCGAAGCCGCGCGCAAGGCGCTGGGCATGGGGATTGCGGCATGAAGCGCATCGCAGTTTTGACAGCTCTTCTGGCGTTGACCGCTTGCGGGCAGATGGCTCCGCTCGAACCGGTCGCCGGTGCCGAATTACCGCCGGAGCCCTATGGGCAGACCTACAAGCCGGAAGCCGACGAACTGCTCGAACCGAGCGAGCAGGCGGTGCCCGAACGCAATGTGGAGCTGCGCGAAAGCTCCGAAGAGCGTGAAGACGATCCGTTCGACCTTCCGCCCGAGTGAGTTTCAACGATGGATTATTTCGCCCTTCGTAACGGCGTCCTGCATGCCGAGGATGTGTCGCTGCCCGCGATTGCCGCGGCCGTCGGAACGCCCGTCTATGTCTATTCGCGCGCGACGCTCGAACGCCATGCGCAGGTCTTCGCCGAAGGGCTGGCGGGGCTTGATGCCCCGCTGATCGCCTTCGCCGTCAAGGCCAATCCCAATCTCGCGGTTCTGCGGGTGCTGGCACGGCAGGGCTATGGCGCCGACGTGGTTTCGGGCGGCGAACTCGCGCGTGCACTGGCGGCGGGCATGCCGCCTGAGCGGATCGTTTTTTCGGGCGTGGGCAAGACGCGCGAGGAAATGCGTCAGGCGCTCGATGCCGGCATCAGGCAGCTCAATATCGAGAGCGAGGAAGAAGGCCGCGAGCTGGCCGAGTTGGCCGCGGCGCTGGGTAAGCGCGCGCGCTGCGTGCTGCGGGTCAATCCTGATGTCGATGCCGGCACGCATGACAAGATCACCACCGGCAAGGCCGACAATAAGTTCGGCGTACCGATCGCGCGCGCACGGGAATTGTTCGATGCGCTGGCGGGGCTGGACGGGCTCGCGCTTACCGGTGTGGCGGTCCATATCGGCAGCCAGCTCGCCTCGCTCGAACCGTTGGAAGCGGCGTTTGCAAAGATCGGCGCACTTATCGGCGAATTGCGGGAGGCGGGTCACACCGTCGATACCGTCGACCTCGGCGGTGGCCTCGGCGTTCCCTACAAGGCGGGCGAGACCTATCCCTCACCGGCCGAATACGGCGCAATGGTCGCGCGCGTGACCAAGGGCTGGAACGTGCAGCTGGTGTTCGAACCCGGCCGCGTGATTGCGGGCAATGCCGGCATTTTGCTGACCCGCACGATCCGGGTGAAGCGCGGCGTCGCGCACCCTTTCTACGTCCTCGATGCGGCGATGAACGATCTCGCGCGCCCGGCGATGTACGGCGCGTGGCACGATATTGTCGCGGTCGAACCGTCGGGCGAAACGGCGGTGGCCAATGTCGTCGGCCCGATCTGCGAAACCGGCGATACCTTCGCGATGGGTCGCGAGATGGATGCGCTTAAATCGGGCGATCTTGCGGTGATTCGCACGGCGGGCGCCTATGGCGCCACGATGGCGTCGAGTTACAATAGCCGGGGTTTCGTGCCCGAAGTGCTGGTCGATGGTGACAAGTTTGCCGTGGTGGCCGAACGGCTGAGCGCCGCCGCGATCATGGATGCCGAACCGATCCCCGACTGGCTCGACTGAGCGTTCATCCGGTCAGGCAAATTTCTGCCCAAGCCGCAACCATCAATCGCGTAGCGCAATATTGAGGAATGCGGTGGCGATCGGGCGGTCGCGCTCGTCCTGCCAGGCTTCGGCCTGCACGTTGGCGATCCGGCGTCCGGCGCGGGTTACGCGGCCCAGCGCATAGGTGCGTTGTACCGTTCCACCGCGCATGAATTCGATCGTCACGTTGACCGGCTTGATCCGCTTCTTTCCGTTTTCTTGCGCGAGTTCCTCCTGCAAGGCGGCGATCGCGGCCATTTCCAGCAGTCCCGACAGCGCGCCTCCGTGAAGATAGCCCGGGCGGCCCTGGACGCGTTCGGAGAAATCCATCGCAAGAACCGGCGCGTGGCCTTCCATCCGCTCGATCTCGATCCCCAGCCCGCGGGCATAGGGCGGGAGGTGCCTGACGATGCTCTCGCTTGCATCCACCATCAGAAAGTCTCGATCGTCATGAAGACGCCGGCTGCATGGGCCAGCGGGTCGTCGAGATCGTCCTCATAGGCGATCCCGCGCACGAAGCTCATGCTACGGGTAATCTTGTAGCATTCGCCGCGGCCAATCACGGTCGATCCCGGTGTCGCAGCGCGGGTGTAGTCGATCCGCAGGTCGAGCGTAACTTGTGGGACGAAAGTATCGCGCTTGGTCCACACCGAAAGCGACGTGCAATTGTCCATCAGCGAGATGATCGGACCGGAGGCGAGAATCCCGCTTTCCTCCATGCCGACAAGCTCTTCCTTCCAAGGAAGGGCCAGCTCGAACCACCCCGGACCGTGCGCGTGATACTGCATCCCTAGCCACCCTCCGTGGCCGCCTTTGAGCATGGCCTTGGCGAAGAGGTCGGGCTGGATATTGGGTTTGCTCATCGCGCCGGAGTGTGCGGGCGGGGGGCGCCGATTACAATCTTTTAATTCCGCTTTCTGCGGCAGTTTGCGCAGCTTGGGACGGCCGGCGCGCGAAGGGTGTGCCGGGTCACCAACGAAGGGGGGACAAGGCATGGACCTGCCCAAACTCGACATTGCATCGCTGCCCACGCTCGACACGCTAACCGGAATGTTCGGTTCTCTCGCCGCCAGCGCCTCGCCGGGATCCGACGACGCGGTCATCGTGTTGATGGTGTTCATCTATGAAGTCCTGCCGCCGGACGGATTGTTCTGATCCGATGATCGTGCGCGACGAGTTGCGTGCGCTGCGGACCGATGAGGGCCCGCAGTGCGCGGCGCAGGCCGTGATGCATCGCGCGTTGGCAAAATGGTGCGAAAGCGATGCGGTTCGCGCGGTCCAGACCGCGCTGGCGCGTTTCGATGAGGGTGCAAAGTTCAATGCGCTCCCGCAACTACGCGCGCTGATGACCAGCGAGGGTGGGCAAGGCTTCGTCGAGGCATGGCTCGCACCGATCGCAAAGGCACTTCGGACGGAACCGCTGGCCCATGTCGCCCAGCGCCATACCGATGATGCGCGGCAATCGTCGCTTTTGCTGGCGAAGGTCGGGCGGGTGACGCTGTCGGTCCACACCCGCATCGCAAACCCGTGTGGCGAGGAGCCTGCGCGCGATTGCGTGCTCTCGGATATCGACACCTGGGACCTGGTGCTCGCCGGATCGATCGAGGGAAGAGCGATCACCGCACACGGCTCTGCCGGAGCGCCCGAGTTGGCCGCAGTTCCTGTGGAGCTCGGACCCGGCGACACAAGCTTCCGAGCCGGCCGCCGCGACGTGCTGGCGATCGACCGGATCGAAAGATCGTTCACCATTCTGCGGCTCCAGTGTCGGGCGATGGTGCCGCAACCGGCGAGAGCCTTCGATCTGGCCACAGGGCAATTGCTCCGGCAGGTGGCGGGCGATGTGCGGGACAGCCGCACCGAGCTGATGATGGCATTGCTCAGGCGAATGGAACGGCGCGAGGATGTCACCCTGATTGCCGGTCTCGCGCGCGAGCCAGGGAGCAGCGCCGTGCGGTGGGAGGCGGTGCGCGAGTGCCTCGCCCTCGACAGTGCGGCCGGCTTTGCGTTGCTCGGCGAACTGGCGGATCGCGCTGGCGATCCGCTGCGTGGCGATGCGCATCGACTGCGCGCGCGGCTCCTGTCGGAATATCCCGCTTTTGCCCAAGCGGGGGCTCGCCTGTGCCGCGCCTGATTACCTGTGCCAGCGACCGCGCGATCGGTTTGAATGCATGCATCGACGCCCTGAGCGCGCGGCAATTCGATCCGCGCGATGAGGATAGTCTTGCGCATGGAGCTCTCTGCCTGCGGGAGCTCGGCAATGATCGCCGTTTCCTCGGCGATCTGATCGCGCGCGAACTCGCCGATCGCGACAGCCCTCCGCGCGAGCAGGGTTATGGCCCGCAATCGATCGTGCTGTCCTCGCCGCAATCCGGCTTCTTCCTGCGCGCCAATATCTGGCCTGCCGAGCAAGACCATGCAGTGCAGGCGAGTGGGCGCGGCGCGTTCCAATACGACGTCCCGCACGATCACAATTTCAGCTTCCTGACGTTGGGCTATTTCGGTCCCGGCTATCGCTCGGACTATTGGGAATACGAGTATGAGGACGTCGTCGGCCATATCGGCGAGCATGTCGCGCTCGAGCCAAAGGGCAGGCAGCAGCTGACACCTGGCAGAATCATGCTCTACCGCGCGCACCGCGACATCCACAGCCAAATCCCGCCGCTTGCAATGTCGGTATCGCTGAACGTCATGCATGCCGATGGATCTCATGGCTGGTTCGATCAATATGCGTTCGACCCGGCAGCGGGTGTCATCACCGATCGGCTCGGCACCGGATCGAGCGAGGCATTCATCAGGATCGCAGTCTCGCTCGAAAGCGATGCCGCGCTCGATCTTGCCGAGAATTTCGGCCGGTCGCACCCTTCGGACCGGATGCGCTACGCGTGCTGGGATGCGCGCGCGGGCATCGTCAAAGACGATGAGGCCCGCGATGCCGTATGGCGAGAAGCGGAGGTTGCGGGGAGCCGCTTGATTGCCGCCGAAGCCAGACGCAAGCGCGCCGAACTGGCGGGTTAGAACGCGCTGCCGGTCAGCCGGTCGATCGCGGATTGCAGGATCACCGCGGCCGCCTGCGCGTCGATCCGCCCGGCGCGCTTCTTGCGGCTGAGATCCTGCGCGATCATCGCGGCGTCCGCAGTGGCAGTCGAAAGTCGCTCGTCCCAAAGCAGGATCGGCAGGTCGAGGTCGGCGAGGTTGCGGGCATAGGCGCGGCTCGCCTGGCAGCGAGGACCCGCAGTGCCGTCCATGTTGAGCGGCAGCCCAATCACGATGCCCTCGACCTTGCGCGCCGCGCACAGCTCTTTCAGCTTGGCTTTGTCGACCGTGAATTTCGCGCGTTGCAGGACCACGCCGGGCGTGGCGAAGCGCCAGCCCATGTCGCAGGTCGCAGTGCCGATCGTCTTGGTCCCGACATCGAGCGCCAGCAGCACCCCGCCATCGGGCAGCGCATCGCGAAACTCGATCGCATTTTCAGTGATCACGCCCACGACCGAATCCCTATTCGCCGAACGCGGCGAGCCGGCGCGCCATGTCTTCGCGCAGGTTCAGCCAGAACAGCGGGATGTCGTAAACGTGGTAATTGTTGCCCGGCAGGACGCCGCGGCCGAGCTCGGGCGGATCGCCGATATAGAGGAAGCCTTCCTCGCCGCATCGCGCCGGGACGGCGCCTTCGACGAGGTTTGCCTCGGTCAGCGCTTCGTTCGGTACGAGCGTGCCGCGATTGCTGCTGGGCGGCGCTTCGCCACCCGGCGCGCCGGTCAGCGGATTGGTGCACAGGAACGGGCTGGTGCCGCGCGCCGTCCCATCGAGACCGGGAGAGGCGGCATAGGCTTCGAGCGTAAGCGTGGTATCGGCCGGCTCGGCATAGCTCGACCAGCTAACCACACAACCAGCGCTTTCGGCCGTTTCGCAGGCCGGAAGGGGCAGTTCGGGCAGATCATGATCGAGGCTCATCGGCCAACCGATCACATAGGCGGCGGCGATCCGGTCGGCGAGCGGCGTGCCTTTTATCCGGCGGGCGAGCAGGTTCATCAGATGGAATGAGCCCTGGCTGTGCCCCGCGAGAACGATCGGGCGATCGGGGCCGATTTCCTCGACGAAGCGGTCGAACGCCTGTTCGACATCGCCATAGGCCGCTCCCAGCGCCTCCTGACCTTCGGGCTTGTCGGTCAGGAACGCGCCGAAGGTCGCCTGGCGATAGCGCGGGGCCCACAATTCTTCGGCTTGGCTGAAAGCGCTGGCGAGGCCACGCAGAAACAGACGGGCCTGGCTGTCGGCGGAATCATCGTCGAGCGGCGCGTTCCACGCCTGCTTGCTGAAGAAGCTGGTCGGGTGAACGAAGAACACCGCCGCATCCAGCGTTTCGGCCTCTCGGTCGAACCCGGTCGGCAGGAAGCGCGACGGATCGTTCTGCGCACCAGGCCGGGAATACCACATCGCCGGATCGGCATAGATGTTCTCTTCGAGCGGCTCCTGCTCGACGAATTCGACATCGGGCACGGTCGCCCAGCGGGTAAGCTCGTTCTGATAGATGCGCAGCAGGAATGCGCCCGCGATGACGAGCACCGCGAGACCGGCAACGAGATACAGGAATTTGCGGGCCATCAGCTTTTAGCGGTCGCCTTCTTCGCGGTTTTCTTCTGCTCGGCTTTGATCTGCTTTGCCCGGGCAGCGTCGTCGGCATCGTTGTGCTGAGAGCGTCGCTCGAGCGCGACCTTGATCATTGCGATGATCGGATCGGCGAGTGCGAGGCCGAGAATGCCGAACAGTGCGCCGAGGATCAACTGCGCCGCCAATACCAGCGCCGGGGCGAGGTCGACCGCCTTCTTCGCGATCATCGGGATCAGGATGTAGCCATCGATCGTCTGCACCGCGAAATAGACGAAGATGGTGTAGAGCCCCATCTCGGTCCCACCGGAAAAGCCGACCAGGATCATCAGCGCCCCGGAGACCAGCGCGCCGATATTGGGAATGAAGGCGAGCAGGCCGGTGAGCAGCGCCAGCAGGGCCGCCATAGGTACTGCGCCGATCCCCAGCGCCATGCCGCCGAAAGTCAGCATCAGGTAGGTGAACACGCCTTCGATGCCCATGCCAAGGAGGCGACCGGCGAGGAGGCGACGCAGCGAATATCCCATCGCGGATACAGTGGCATGAAAGTTATCGCGCCGTTCGCGCGCGACCATCCACGACACGCCGCGTTCGTAGAGATTCGGTTCGATCGCGATGAAGATGCCGATGATCGCGATCAGAAGCATGGTCGTCAGGCCACCGACGACGCCGCCGATCGCCCTGGTGATCGTTCCCACGCCATTCGAAATCTGGCCGATGACTTCCTTGATGTAGCTCTGGTCGACGGCGAAGCCCATTTGCTGGGCCCAAGCGAAGACGCGCCCGATCTGGTTGCCGATCAATGTCGAGAAGGCGGCCGCCTGCTCGGCGATCTGCGTGCCGGCGAAATAGCCCAGCCACAGGAGAAACAGCGTCGCGAGCGTCAGAACGATCGCGACCCGCCAGCTTCGCGCAATCGGGAGAACACGGCCCAGCAGTCGCGTGCCGCCGTCGATCATCGCCGAAAACACCAGGGCGCCGAAGATGATCAGGATCGACTGCGCGATCGTAACCGCGAGGTAGACCCCGCCGACCACCAGCGTCCAGATAAACGCCTTGTGCAATTCGATCCGCATTTTCGGATCGCTGATCCGGGTCGGGCTGGCCGCTTCGGATCGGGGCGAGTGATTGTCCATATCGCTCATCTGCTAGCGCTTTCCTCGGGTTCGGCAGTCGCCGCGCGTGGAACCGGGCGACGTTCCGGACGCAGACTGCGCCAGGCGCGCCCATCGCGCAAGGCTCCCCACCATTTCAGCGGGTTCCAGCCAGCGCTGCCGTCGAGCGAAAAGGTGATGAATTCGGCCCGACCGCCGACGCTTGTCAGCGGCACCGGTCCGCCCAATCCTTGCTGGAAACCAGAGGGTACGCGGCTGTCCGAAGAGAAATCGCGATTGTCGCCCATCAGGAAGACATGGCCTTCCGGAACGGTGATCTCGTCCATTTCGTCGGTCGATTTTTCCATCGCGTCGGTCACGAGATAGCTCGCGCCATTGGGCATCGTTTCGCGCAGGACGTCGATCCGGCACACTTCGTCGCGTTGCGACCCTTCGCCGAGGACCTCGACGATACGACCCGAAGAGCTGTAGCCGCACGGCGTGTTGGTATCGACCGGGACATCGATGGCCGGTTCGATCTCCTGCGGGACCACCTTGCCATTGAGCACGATCCGGCCGTTCCGCAGAGCGATCCGGTCACCGGGCAGGGCGACAACGCGCTTGATGTAGTCTTCCTTGCGATCGGGCGGCACGACGATGACGACATCGCCGTATGCGGGCGTTCCGCCGAAGATCCGCCAGTCGCTGCGCGGCAGTACATGGAAGCTCGCCGAGACCCAGGAATAGCCATAGGGGAATTTGCTGACCACCAGACGGTCGCCGACGAGCAGGCCGGGCATCATCGATCCCGACGGGATGTAGAACGGTTTGGCGACGAGGCTGTGGAAGGCGAGCACCGCAAGTAGCATCAGGAAGAGACTGCGCAGCTCGGCGAACCAGTTGATCGGCTCTTTATCGTCCGATTTCGAATCGTCGGCGTGCGGAGTGTCGCCGATGGTGTCTTGGGTCATGCGGGGAGGGCTTCGATTATCACCAGGGCCTGCGCCCATGGGTGATCGTCGGTGAGGGTCAGGTGAATGCGCGCCTCATGGCCCTCCGGCGTGATCTCGGCAAGCCGCTTCGCAGCCCCGCCGGTCAGCGCCAGCGTCGGCGCGCCCGAGGGGGCATTGACGACGCCGATGTCCTTCATGAAGACGCCGCGCTTGAAGCCGGTGCCCACAGCCTTGGAGAACGCCTCCTTGGCCGCGAATCGCTTGGCATAGGTTCCCGCCCGTGTGAGCTCGCGTCGATCGGCCTTGGCGCGTTCGACCTCAGTAAAGCAGCGCTGTTCGAAGCGCGTACCGTGGCGATCGAGTGCCGCCTGAATGCGTTCGATATTGCAGAGGTCGGAGCCCAGGCCGATGATCATGCGGCCGCCTGCGCGCAGCGGGTGTGATCGGGCATGTCAGCGCGCCTCGTCCATCAGCTCGCGCATGCGGCGAACGGCGTTTTCGAGCCCGACGAAGACCGCTTCGCCGACCAGGTAGTGCCCGATATTGAGCTCGGCCAATTGCGGGATGGCCGCGATCGGCTGGACGTTTTCATAGGTCAGTCCATGGCCGGCATGGGGTTCGATGCCGTTCTTGGCAGCGAGCGCGGCCATGTCGGACACTCGCTTCAGCTCGCTAGCCAGGCGCTCTCGATCGCCGTCGAGCTGAGCGTGCGCGTATTCGCCGGTATGGAACTCGACCACCGGTGCGCCGAGCCGCAATGCGGCGTCGAGCTGGCGCTCGCTCGGCTCGATGAACAGGCTGACGCGGATGCCCGCTTCGGTCAATTCGTGGACATAGCGTTGCAAGTGATTGTGCTGCCCCGCGGCGTCGAGCCCACCTTCGGTGGTGCGCTCTTCGCGCTTTTCGGGAACGATGCAGGCGGCCTGCGGACGATGTGCCAGTGCAATCGCGAGCATCTCGTCGGTCGCGGCCATCTCGAGATTGAGCGGCAGATCGGTCGCATCCTGGATGCGCTTGAGGTCGTCGTCGCGGATATGGCGGCGGTCTTCGCGCAGGTGCGCGGTGATCCCGTCGCCGCCGACCGCCGAAACGATTTCCGCCGCGCGCACCGGATCGGGATGGTCGCCCCCACGCGCATTGCGGATGGTGGCGACGTGATCGATATTGACCCCGAGGCGGAGTTTCGAATCCTGCATCGTTCGGACTACTTCCGGCTCCCGGGCTTGGTGACGGGCACCGCTTCGAGCTCTGCCGGAACCTCGTCCTCGGCATAGGTGGGGAAGGTGATTTCGATCAGCGGGAAGAACGGCACGCCCAGATCGACTTCGCCCATGCTGCGATCGACCAGCGCGACTTCGGCGACGACTTCGCCGCCAGCATCGTGTACGGCCTTGATTGCCTCGCGGCTGGAAAGGCCGGTGGTGACCACGTCCTCGACCATCAGGCATTTTTCACCCTCGGCGATCTCGAAGCCGCGGCGCAATTCGAACGTGCCTTCGGGGCGTTCGAGGAAGATCGCTTCCTTGCCCAGCGCGCGCCCCATTTCGTGACCGATGATCAAGCCGCCCATTGCCGGGCTGACGACCTTGTCGACCTGCGCGCGGATTTCCCGCGGGAGCTTCCGGCTCAGCGCCAGCGCCAGCCGGTCGGCCCGCTGCGGGTCCATTAGCACGCGCGCGCATTGCAGGTAGTTCGCGCTGTGTCGGCCCGAGGAAAGCACGAAATGTCCTTCGAGCAGGGCTTGGGCGGCGCGGAATTCGGCGAGCACCTCTTCTTCGGTCATGAAACGGCGAAACTCCTGTAGGTTGCACGATCGTGTGCGCGGAAAAATTCCCTAGAGGCGCTTGAGTAGGCCTGCAACCATGCGTATAGGCGCGGCACTTGTAAGGCCCTCGTCGGGTGGCGCGCACCCTTATGCGCAACGATCGACGACGGTCGGGAATTCCAAAAGCGGAAAGCGATACGCCAGTATGATTCTTCGCAATTTCAGCCGTTTCGTTCTTGCCGGGGCCGCCGCGGCGACTTTGGCAATGGGCGGCACCGTCGCCGCGCAGGACGCCGCGACCGAAACCGAACAGGCCGCCACGGTCGAACAGGCGGCAGGCGATGCCGTTCCCGATTCTGCGACCGACGCGGCCGAAGCTGCCCCGGGCTATGAATATATGGGCCCCGAGATGATCAAGGGCCAGCCGGAAGAGTGGGGCTGGACGTTCCAGCCGCAGCATACCGATGCGGGCGAGCAGGCGCTGACGCTGCACAATGCGATCCTGATGCCGGTGATCGTCGCCATCAGCCTGTTCGTGCTGGTTCTGCTGCTGCTGGTGATCGTGAAGTATCGTCGCGGTGCGAATCCGAAGCCTTCGCGCACCACGCACAACACCATGCTCGAAGTGGTCTGGACGATCGTTCCTGCGCTGATCCTGCTCGGGATCGCGATTCCCTCGATCAACCTGATCCGCACCCAGTACAAGCCCGCTCCCGCCGATGCGATCACCGTCAAGGCGACCGGGTGGCAGTGGTATTGGACCTATTCCTTCCCTGACAATGGCGAGTTCGAGATCACCTCGAACATGATGGATATCGACGAAGCCGAGGCGAAGGGCCTGCCCTCGCATCTCGCCGTCGACAATCGCCTGGTCCTGCCGGTCGGCGTTCCGATCCGTCTGCAGACCACCGCAGCCGACGTGATTCACTCCTTCGCGATCCCCTCGCTGTGGTTCAAGCTCGACGCGGTGCCGGGCCGGATCAACGAGAAGGTGCTGACGATCAACGAGCCCGGCATCTATTACGGCCAGTGCTCCGAACTGTGCGGTGCGCGCCATGGCTACATGCCGATCGCGATCGAAGCCGTCCCGATGGAGCGCTGGGAACAGTGGGTGTTGTCGCAGGGCGGCTCACTGGGCGGCGACACGGCCGAAAGCAACGAGGCCGCACCGTTGGTCGCAGCCGCTTCGGCCAGCGAAGATGCCGCGCCGGCCGGTGAAGCGCCGATCGAAACGACCTCCTCCGATGCCGCCGAAGCCGGCGCGTCCAACTGATTTTTCGCTAAGGTAAGCTCAAGACCATGGCCACGACAGCAAACCCCGAACACATTCCCGCGCATAGCGATCATGACGCGCACGATGCGCATCACGATCACAAGCCGGGCTTTTTCACGCGCTGGTTCCTTTCGACCAACCACAAGGACATCGGCACGCTGTACCTGATCTTCGCGATCTTCGCGGGGATCGTGGGTGGTGCGATCTCGGGCATCATGCGTGCCGAGCTCGCCGAGCCGGGCATCCAGATCCTCAACAAAACCTGGTTCCTCGCCGGCGTGGGGCCGGAAAGCCTCGATGCGGCGTTGCACCACTGGAACGTCCTGATCACGGCGCACGGCCTGATCATGGTGTTCTTCATGGTCATGCCGGCGATGATCGGCGGCTTCGGCAACTGGTTCGTCCCGCTGATGATCGGTGCGCCGGATATGGCTTTCCCGCGCATGAACAACGTTTCGTTCTGGCTGACCTTCGTCGCTTTCATCAGCCTCCTGGCCTCCACTTTCGTGCCGGGCGGTACGGGCGTGGGCGCGGGTACCGGCTGGACGGTCTATGCACCGCTGTCGACCCTCGGCTCGCAAGGGCCCGCGGTCGACTTCGCGATCTTTTCGCTCCACCTTGCGGGTGCGGCTTCGATCCTCGGCGCGATCAACTTCATCACCACGATCTTCAACATGCGTGCGCCGGGCATGACCCTGCACAAGATGCCGCTGTTCGTGTGGTCGGTGCTGGTCACCGCGTTCCTGCTGCTGCTGGCGCTGCCGGTGCTCGCCGCGGCGATCACCATGCTGCTGACCGATCGCAACTTCGGAACGACCTTCTTCGATCCGGCCGGCGGCGGCGACCCCGTGCTCTACCAGCACCTGTTCTGGTTCTTCGGTCACCCTGAAGTCTACATCATGATCCTGCCGGGCTTCGGCATGATCAGCCAGATCATCGCGACGTTCAGCCGCAAACCGGTGTTCGGCTATCTCGGCATGGCCTACGCCATGGTCGCGATCGGCGTGATCGGCTTCGTCGTGTGGGCGCACCACATGTACACTGTCGGCCTCGACGTGAACACGAAGATGTACTTCACCGCCGCCACGATGATCATCGCGGTCCCGACGGGGGTCAAGATCTTCAGCTGGGTCGCCACGATGTGGGGCGGCAGCCTGGAATTCAAATCGCCCATGGTCTGGGCGCTGGGCTTCATCTTCCTCTTCACCGTGGGCGGCGTGACCGGCATCGTCCTTTCGAACGGCGGCGTCGACGACGTGCTGCACGACACCTATTATGTCGTCGCGCACTTCCACTACGTGCTGTCGATGGGTGCGGTGTTCTCGCTCTTCGCGGGCTTCTACTACTGGTTCCCGAAAATGAGCGGCCGCTGGCACAGCGAGTTCCTCGCCCACCTGCACTTCTGGGTGTTTTTCATCGGGGTGAACGTGATCTTCTTCCCGATGCACTTCCTGGGTGTGGACGGCATGCCGCGCCGTATTCCGGACTATCCGGAAGCCTATACCGGCTGGAACGAAGTCGCGAGCTACGGCTACATGATCATGGCCGCGTCGCTGGTGATCTTCTTCGTCAACATCGCCTATGCGTTCATCGCCGGGCGTCGTGCAGAAGATAATTACTGGGGCGAAGGCGCAACGACGCTCGAATGGAGCCTGTCGAGCCCGCCGCCGTTCCACCAGTTCGAGACGCTTCCGGTGATCGAGGACCACCACGATCATCACCACCACATCCGTCCGGCCGAAGCGCACTGAGCGCAAAGCACCGATTGAAACGAGAGGGCGTCGCTGCGGGGGCGCCCTTTTGCTATCGGGTGGAGGCAGACCAGGCTGCGCGGACGAGGAGCGTTGCGCTTTGGCGGCGCTCGCGCGCCTCCATCGCAGCGCGTGCGCTGCCGTCGGCCCCGCGTTCGCGTTCCGCCTCGGCGAGCCTGATCGCCAGCGCCTTGCGGGCCGGAAACAGGGCCCCCGGATCCGCGCGCTCCAGCCGTTCTCGCGCTGCCAGCTCGACGACCGGCAGCAAGCGATAGTCCAGCGAGCCGAAGATATCGGCGATGGCGGCCGCTTGACGCGCGAGCAGGGCAAGCGATTCCGCCTTTCCCTGCGTTGCGAGATTGCGCGCCAGCGCGAACATCGCCGGGCGATGGGTCTCGTATTGCTTCGGGATCGAGAAATTGTCTTCGATCTTCGCAAGCAGATTGCGACGGATCGGCTCGGCTGCGGCGTATCGTCCCTGTGCTTCCAAGGCGTCGGCCAGGAGTTCGCGTGCATCGGCCTCTGGGGTATCGAGTGCCGCGATGACGATCCATTCGCCGTCGGGGCGCCCGACTGCGATAGCCTCCCGCGCCAGACGTTCCGCCTCGTCGTAGCGCTCGGTGGCAAGCGCGCTGCGTCCGTGCAACACGCGGTAATCGATCGCAAGCTCCTGAGAGAGGTCGTCCGTGGCGCGGCCCCTGGCAAGGACTTCGGCGGTTAGGTCGTAAGCGCGCCGCGGCTGACCTGCCGCGATGAGATTTCGCGCGCGCGCACGGGCAAGCTCTTCCATGACGATATTGGTGAAGTCGTCAAAGCCGAGCGCGACGTTCCAGATTTCCGCGAGGACGGCATCGGCCTCACCGAATCGCCTCTGTGCTTCGAGCGTTTGTGCAAGTCCGACTGCGGCATCGAGCGCACCGCCAGAATCGATCGTGCAGCAGGCGCGATAATGCGCAAGCTGAACCCGCCAAACCGCTTCGGCCTCGCTATATAAGGCTTCCTCCTGCAGCGCGGCGGCATAGCTATAACGCGCCATCGCCACCTCGTGCGGTTCGAAGCCGAGCCGCTCCAGAAGCCGGTAGACGATGCCGTTCACCGCGACATAGCGCGCGCCCGATGCGCCGACATAGCGACTGGCATCGCGAAGGACCGCCGCTTCCGGTTTGCCGAATTCGGAAAGCTCAGTTGGTCCTCCGGTTATCTCTCCGATCCGACGATAGGCTTCGCGCTCTGACCCTTCGCGCAGCAGCGCGCCGATTTCGGAAAGGGCTTGGTCCGATGCTTCGATCCCGGGGGAAGGGGCATCCTGTGCAGTCGCCGGCAGGGCGTGAGTCAGAGCCGCCGAAAGCAGCATAGATAGGCAGAAACGGGAGCGCCTGGCCGACATCGGACAAGACTGCGACCAACTGCCTTTTCCCGCAAGCGACGAATTCGGCCGCGTCGGCGCTTTGCAGTCGTCGCGCGGAAGCCTATAGGGCGGGGCCCATGCCCCCTGCCACCAAGCCCCCCTCCACCACACCCGCACTGCCTGCCGATTGGCGCGATTTCTTCGCGTTGACCAAGCCGCGGGTCATGACGCTGGTGATCTTCACCGGTCTGTGCGGCCTTCTCGCCGCACCCGAGCGGATCAATCCGGTCCTCGCATTCACGGCGATCCTCTGCATTGCGATCGGGGCCGGGGGTGCGGCGGCGCTCAACCAGTGGTGGGAAGCCGATATCGATGCCGGGATGAAGCGGACCGCCCAGCGTCCGCTGCCTGCAGGACGGCTGGACCGCTCGCATGCGCGTGATTTCGGGATCATGCTGTCGGGTGCGTCGGTCGGCATCATGGGACTGGCGTTGGGGTGGCTCCCGGCGGCCATCCTTGCAGTCTCCATCGCCTATTACGCGGTGCTCTACACGATCTGGCTCAAGCCGCGCACGCCGCAGAACATCGTGATCGGTGGCGGTGCGGGCGCGTTTCCGCCGATGATCGGATGGGTCGCCGCGACCGGAGACATCACCGCGATGCCGGTGTTTCTGTTCGCGATCATCTTCATGTGGACGCCGCCCCATTTCTGGGCACTCGCGCTGTTTGTGAAGACCGACTACGAAGCGGTGGGCATACCGATGCTGCCGGTGGTCGCGGGCGAACGGGCGACCAGACGGCACATCCTGATCTATGCCATCCTTCTCCTCCCGCTCAGCCTCACCCCGTGGTGGATCGGAGGAACCGGCTGGATCTACGGGGCGAGCGCGGCGGTGCTTTCCAGCGTGTTTCTCTTGCTTTCGGCGCAAGTGGGATTGCGTCGCTCGGCAGAAGGTGACGGGATGCGGCCCGAAAAGCGCCTTTTCGGCTTCTCCATCGTCTATCTGTTCGCGCTGTTCGCCGCACTGGTGGTAGACCGTTTCGTCCTGACACCCTAGATAGGTGCCATGACCGACCATCTCGATCCGCAGGACGAAGCGAACCGCCGCAAGGCGATCCAGAAACAGCGCAACCTCGTATTGGGCCTCGTGCTCGCGGGGCTCGTCGTATTGTTCTACGCGATCACCATCGTCCGGATGTAAGCGATGGCGACTGCGCCCGAAGCCTCGCTCTCCGCGCGCAACAAGCGCACCGGCTTCTACATGCTCGGTTTCGCGCTGGCGATGCTCGGGTTGGGCTATGCTTCGGTCCCGCTTTACGACCTGTTCTGCCGAGTGACCGGCTTTGCCGGCACGACGCAGCGCGCGACCGACGATGAAGCGAGCCTGGCGGAACGCATCGCTGCGAGCGGGGCGACGCGCGACATCACGATCCGCTTCGACACCAATGTCGCTCCCGACCTTTCGTGGAGCTTCCGCCCCGAACACCCGACCGATCGCATTGCGATCGGCAGCCGCGACCAGGCTATCTTCCTCGCGAAGAACGACGGGACGGAACCGGTCGTTGGAACCGCAAGCTTCAATGTCTATCCCAACGAAGCCGGCAAGTATTTCAGCAAGGTGCAGTGCTTCTGCTTTACCGAGCAGCGGCTCGAGCCGGGCCAGGAAGTGCGCATGCCGGTGGTCTATTTCGTCGATCCGGCGATCTTTGACGATCCGCTGGTCGAAGATCTCGATTCGATCACGCTGAGCTACACGTTTCACAAGAAAAAAGACGCCGCGAGCTGAACGCACGCGCGTTGTTGCCGTCTCGCCACGCCATCGCGGGGTGGGCATTTCCTTCGCTCACCCCCTAGACCCGCGCGTCTCGCGCGATTAAGGGCAGCGTCAACCATTTACCTGAGAGACGGACACCATGGCCGGTAGCAAAACCCACGACTATCACATTCTCGATCCCGATCCGTGGCCGCTGATCGGCTCGTTCAGCGCGCTGACCTTCACCACCGGGATGGTTTTGAGCATGCACCCGGAGGAACTTCCCTTCGGTACGCCGGTGCTGATCGCCGGGATCATCGGCCTTGTGTTCACCTTCTTCAGCTGGTTCGGTAACATCATCCGCGAAGCGCAGGCGGGCGACCATACCCCGGTCGTGCAGCTGCACCTTCGCTACGGCATGATCCTGTTCATCGCCTCGGAAGTGATGTTCTTCGTCGGCTGGTTCTGGAGCTGGTTCGATTTCGCACTGTTCCCTTCGACATTGAGCGATGCGATCGGTGGGCAATTCCCGCCTGTCGCGATCGAAGGCGTGATCAATGCATTCGACCTCCCGCTGCTCAACACCCTGATCCTGCTGTGCTCGGGCACCACGGTTACGTGGGCGCACCACTCGCTGATCAACGGCGATCGCGACGGACTGAAGAAGGGCCTGTGGGCGACCATCATCCTCGGCGTCATCTTCAGCTGCATCCAGGCCTACGAATACAGCGTGGCGCCGTTCCCCTTCGGTGAGAACACCTATAGCTCTGCCTTCTACATGGCGACCGGTTTCCACGGCTTCCACGTCATCATCGGCACGATCTTCCTGATCGTTTGCCTGGTGCGCGCCTATAAGGGGCACTTCACGCCGAAGCAGCATTTCGGCTTCGAGGCGGCGGCCTGGTACTGGCACTTCGTCGATGTCGTGTGGCTGTTCCTCTTCATCGCCATCTATGTCTGGGGCGGTTGGGGCTATCCGACCCATTAAGGCTCTCGCCGAAAGGAGCCTCGCATGAGGCGCCTTCCCATATTCTCTACGATCATCGTCGCGGCGGCCGTCGCGACGATGATCGCGCTTGGGATATGGCAATTGGGTCGCGGCACCGAGCGTGACCGCCTCAAACAGGCGATGGCCGAGCGGCCCGCCATGGCGATGCTCGACTATCCGTTCGCCGATCCTACCGATCCCCGCTATCTCTATCGCCGCCTGCGGGCCGATTGCGACACGGTGACGGGCTTCGAAGTCGCCGGAGGGAAGGACGCGGCAGATCACACGGGATGGCGGCAGATCGCCACCTGTCGCAACGATGCGAGCGGACAGACCTTCAAGGTCCAGATCGGGATTGCCGAACGCCCCGACGCCGAGGTCCAATGGCAGGGAGGACCGGTCCAGGGCCTCGCCGCCGCCGCTCCCGACCAGCGCGGTTTCCTTCAACGCCTGACCTTCCGTCCGGCCCACCGTCCGGCGATGATCGTCGCGGCCGATCCGAAGGCAGGGCTGCAGGCCTCGCGACAGCCCGATCCTTCAGAATACGAAAACACCTCGTGGGGCTATGCCGGGCAGTGGTTCTTCTTCGCGCTCACCGCGCTGGTGGTCTACGCGCTCGCCTTGCGCCGCCGCTGGCGCGACAGGAGCTGAGGCTCCGGGCGGCTCGTCGAGCTAGTCGCCCAAGTCTAGCCGCCGCTGCACGCCGATCGCCGTCAGAAAGCCGGCATCATGGCTGACGCAGACGATCGCTCCATCCCAGTCTGCCAGAGCCGCTTCGAGCTGTTCGGTAGCAGCGAGGTCGAGATGATTGGTCGGTTCGTCGAGCAACAGCATTTGCGGCGGGGTTGGGGCCGCGAACAGGCAAGCGAGAGCGAGGCGCATCCGTTCGCCGCCCGATAGTCCATTGACCTCCCGTTCGGCCCAGACATTGCGGAATCCGAACCCTGCCAGCGCGCCATGCGCAGCTTCGCGCGTCAGCCCGGGATTAAGCCGGGGCATCGCTTCAATCAGCGTTTCTCGCGGATCGAGCAGGGAGAGATGCTGGTCGAGCCATGCTATTCGCGCGCCGTCGCGCTGGATATCTCCGCCGTCTGGCGAGTCTTTACCGGCCAGCAGACGCATCAGGGTCGTCTTGCCCGATCCGTTCGGTCCTTCGATCGCAACCCGCTCGGGCCCGCGCACGGTGAGGTCGATCCCGGAAAACAGCGTGCGACTGCCGACTCGCCGATTGAGGTTGCGAGCCTCGATCAGCACGTGGTTGGCCGCCAGACCCGATGGCGGGAGAGCCATGTCGATGGGGATCTCGCGTTCGACATCCGCGCGAGCGGCCTCGCGTTTCTCTTCTGCTTCGCCCACTTGGTCTGCGCCGCCGGTGCGATAGCGCGCGGCGGTGCGTTCGGCGCGCTCCTGGCGCGCGTCGAGCAGGATCTTGGGCTGGCTCCGGCTTACGCGCCGGGCGCGACCGCGGCTGTCGCGCCGGTCCTGCTTCTCGCGTTCGCGCTGGGCTTCGCGCCGGGTGGAGGCGAGCGCGTGCTCGCTGCTTTCGAGTGCGCGCTCGGCCCGCTCTCGCTCGGCCGTGCGAATGCGCTGGAATTCCTCCCATCCGCCACCGACGATATGCACGCCCACCCGGGTAAGTTCGACGATGCGGTCGACCTGCGCCAGCAATTCACGATCGTGGCTTGCGACGAGCGCGCCGCCGTTCCAGTCGCGCAGAAGGGCGGCGATGGCGTCGCGGCCCGCGCGGTCGAGATTATTGGTCGGTTCGTCGAGCAACAACACGTCGGGTTGGTCGATCAGCATGGCCGCGATTGCCACGCGTGTCCGCTCGCCGCCGCTCAGGGTGGAAAGCGTGCGTGCGAGCTCGATCGTTGGCAAGCCTGCCTGCGCCAACGCCTGCTCGATCCGTGTGGTCAGGCTCCAGTCGGCGGCATCGAGATCGTCACCTTCGAGCGCGCCGCGTTCGATCCGGTCGAGCCGGGCCAGTTTCTCTGTCACGCCAAGCGTCTCGGCAACCGAAAGCTGCGGGTCGGGTGACTGATCGAGCATGGCGACGCGACCGGGCCGCACGATCTCGCCCGCCACCGGGGCGATTCTCCCCGCGATCGCCGCGAGCAGAGTCGATTTGCCCGAACCGTTGCGGCCGACGAGGCCGACGGCCTCATGGCCCAGCGCAAGGTCGAGGCCGGAAAACAGGGGGGTGGAATCGGGGGCGGCGCAGGCGACGCCGGACAAGGTTAGCAATGACATGGGAAACACCGATGCAGTCAGGGAGGGAAACGGCTCGCTGATCGATCAGATGTTCACGTCATCGCACTCCTGGATTGGGTCGCATTTGGTTGCCGAGCACTAGCAGAGGGGCTGCGGTTTTTCAATCGATCGCGGTCAAAGCCGCGTCCCCGCCTTGCCGATGGCGGGAGGGGCAGCTAGCGAATGGGACCATGCGTTACGTTTCCACCCGCGGCGGACCAGCCACCTCTTCGGCTCGCGATGCAATCCTGTCGGGCACCGCGCCCGACGGCGGCTTGTGGATGCCCGAAGCGATTCCGCAATTGCCCGCTGAACGGATCGCCGAGCTTGCCGAGCTGCCCTATCCCGATCTTGCTGCGCTGATCCTGTCGCCCTTCATCGGCGATGCCATCGACGACCAGCGGCTGCTTGATCTGTGTATCGAGGCCTATGCGGGCTTCGACGATCCCGAGGTGGCGCCATTGGTCCCGCTGGCCGGACGGCACTGGCTGCTCGAGCTGTTTCGCGGGCCGACGCTCGCATTCAAGGATTTCGCCCTCCAAGTGCTCGGTCGTGTGCTGGCCGAACTGGTCGGCGAGCGTCCCTTGGTCCTCGTCGGCGCGACCAGCGGTGACACGGGAAGCGCTGCGATCGCGGCGGTGGCCGGTCGGCCCAATATCGCGCTCGTCATGCTGCATCCCGAAGGCAGGGTCAGCGAAGTCCAGCGACGGCAGATGACCACGGTCGACGCGCCGAATATCGTCAATCTCGCCGTGCGCGGCAGTTTCGACGATTGCCAGCGACTGGTGAAGCAACTCTTCGCCGAAGGGGTGGGCGATCTCCGGCTCGGCGCGGTCAATTCGATCAACTGGCTGCGGATCGCCGCGCAGGTCCCGTATTATTTCGCCGCTGCGGCCAAGCTCAATGCGATCGAGCACCCGGTCGCATTCGCAGTGCCGAGCGGCAATTTCGGCAATGCCTGTGCAGGCTACGTCGCGCGGGCGATGGGGCTGCCGATCGAGCGGTTGATTATCGCTACCAATTCCAACGATATCCTCCACCGCGCATTCACGACCGGTCTGTACGAACGCGGCGAAGCGCTGGCGACCACCGCGCCCGCGATGGACATCCAGGTCGCGAGCAATTTCGAGCGGATGCTGTTCGTGGCCGATCGCGAAGCGGTGCCCGAACAGATGAAGGCGCTGGCGGAAAACGGTCGCTTCCACCTGACCCATGCGCAGCGCGATCTCGTCGACGCGCGCTTTTCCAGCGCCAGCGCCGATGAGCCTGCAATCGTCGCGGCGACTCGCTGGGCGAATGAGCGTGCGGGACAGGTCATCGACCCGCATACCGCGGCAGGGCTTCATGCCGCGCTGCATTCCGATTTGCCACACGATGTGCCGATCGTGACGCTCGGCACTGCGCATCCGGCCAAGTTCCCCGATGCGGTTGCCGCCGCGCTGGGTGAGCGTCCACCGATGACCGAGGCGTTGCAAGAGATGTTCGCCCGGCCCGAGCTTTACGAGGTCGTCGATGCCGATGCCGAGGCTATTGCCGGGCATGTGCGGAAGTTGGCAGGTCCATCGGCATGAGCGTGGCATTGTGTGCCGCGCCGCAATTGATGATCGGCGAGGCGTGGGACGATTACGGCCTGATCGACAGCGGCAACGGGCGAAAATACGAACGCTATGGCCGGTTCCGCTTCATCCGGCCGGAACCGCTCGCGCTGTGGCAACCGCGGCTCGACGAATGGCCTGCCGATGGCGAATTCGTACCCGGCAGCGACGAGGATGGCGGCGGACGCTGGAACCTGTCGCCAGAGGTGCCGGAGGACGGCTGGACGCTCCATCGGGGTGCGGCCAAATTCACCGCGCAATGCACGCCGTTTCGCCATCTCGGTTTCTTTCCCGATATGGCTCCGGTGTGGGACTGGATGGGCGCGCAATTGGGGTCACGGGACGAAAGCGCTGATCGCCCAACGATGAACCTGTTCGGTTACACCGGCGTCGGCAGCCTCGCTTTGAGCGAGCAGGGCCCTGTTACCCATGTCGATGCGTCGAAGAAATCGGTCGCCCAGGCGCGCGAGAATGCCGCGATGTCCGGGATGGAGGACCGCCCGATCCGCTGGCTGGTGGACGATGCAATGAAATTTGCCGCGCGCGAGGTCCGGCGGGAGAACCGCTATGACGGGATCATTCTTGACCCGCCCAAATTCGGGCGCGGGCCGAAGAATGAGACCTGGCGGATCGAGGAAGGGCTGCCCGCGCTGATCGACGATTGCGGCCAACTGCTCGATCCCGACAGCCGCTTCCTGTTCCTCACCGTTTATGCCGTGCGGATGAGCGCATTGTCGCTCGGCCAGTTGCTGGCCGAAAAACTGGCGCATCTGCCGGGCACGGTCGAGTTCGGCGAACTGGCCGTGCGCGAAGAAGGCGAGGGCGGCCGGATCCTGCCGACCGCGCTCTTCGCCCGCTGGTCGAACGCCTAGCTTGTCGGTGCCAGCTCGCCCAGGAAGGCGCGGATACGCTTTGCGTTGTAGCCAAGGTCGCTCACACCCACCCGGCTGATCGAGCGCATGTCGACCGTGACCGAATCCTCGCCAGCGACTTCGACCCGAAGCGAGACGATGTCCTCGAAGCGCAACCACCCGGCATAGGCGACCGCTTCGAGGTGGCCACCTTCGGCATCGCTCATGATGATCGTCCAGCCCTTCGTCCTAGCCAGCTGCTCGGCGCGCGCGATCATTTCGGCGACCGTGCCGGGCATCGTCACGGTCTCGAGGTCGGGATAACCCTCGGCATGGAGTTTGCGCCATTCGGCTTCGGTTTCCACACCGCGCAAATTGTCTGCCGGGATGTCGAGCGCGGTGAAGGCGGGCGGATTGGCGAGATCGGTGGTGGCATCGTGGATCGCCGGATATTTCGCCGCCTCGCCCCGCAACCACAGACCTGTGCCCAGCAATGCGCCCGCCAGCACGATCGCGAGGAGCGCCGATTTGCTCGTTCGCCGCGCCAGGATCCAGCCGAGCACCAGCGCGAGCAGCGCCAGCACGATGATCAGCATGGCGGTATTGACCGGAAGCTCGCCGAGGTTGAACAGCGGCCGCAGTGGCAGGACGAAGCCCGTGAAACCGGCCAGCTTGTCGATCACGTCGTAGCGCGCGAGCGTCGTACCCACGACGGCGATCGCTGCGGCGATCAGCGCCAGTGTCAGTGCAATCTTGCCGAGCAACAGCGCCCATCCGTGCTTCGTCGTTGCAGCCATAATCGGTTCCCCTCTGGACAGTCCGTTGCCGCCTGTGTCACGGCGCTCGCGCTGTCCATAGCAGGAGCGTGACCGTGGCCGATAGCCTGATCCTCGAAGTGGCCGATTTCGAGCACGATGTGCTCACCGGCATCTATTCCGAAGAGACCGGCAAGGCGCAGCCGCTGCGCTTCACCATCCGCGTGTGGATGAAGCCTCTGGCGTCCTACGATGCGGAAACTCCGCTGGCAGACAGCAAGAACTACATGGATCTGAAATTCGCCGGATCCGAGGCCTTGCCCGAGGGCGTCCATTTCAAGCTGATCGAAGCGGTGGCCGATCACGTCTGCGAAACACTGTTCCTGCAGGATCAGCGCGTCGAGAAGGTGGAGGTGAAGATCGTCAAGCTCGCCATCGCCGAAGCGGGCGAGAAGATCGGGATCACGCTGACGCGCGAGCGTCGCGAATGAAGCTGGTGCGGATCGCCTCGCTGCCCGCCGAACCGCTGGATGCCGCGGCGGCGTTCCACGCCGAGTGGACCGGGAAGGTGCGCGAGGAGGCCGCGGATGTGCTGCTGGTCCTTCCGCCCGCCGACCATACGCACCGCAAATGGCGTCTCGGAGCGGTGCAGGAGCTCGCGCGCGAGGCCGCGCCGCGGCGGGTCAACGCGATCGCTTCGAGCGACGAGGCAGCGATCGACCGTGCGCGGGATTATCTCGCTGCAGCGCCGGGGATTACGGGACAATATCTGCCGCTGACAAAATAGTCGCGGCTTTTTGACCTGCATCAAAGCCGGCTTCGGCCAAGGCGCTCAAAGCTGTTTCCCGAAAGGAAGGAAACAGCCATGACCACACATCTCGAACGCGCGCAAATCGATGCGATTGCGGACATCCTGCCGCAGTTTGCGCCTGCCGAACCGCAGGTCGAACCGGTCGAAGTCGTCCGCACATTCGATTTTCCGCCCGCCGTCCACCTCGGCATTTGCGGCGTGTTCCTCGCCTATCTCGCGGTGATGGGTTTCGGGCTCGCATCGCCCGGCCTGCTGATCCCGAGGGCGATCTTCGCTCTTTTCACCGTGGCGCTGTTCGCGGTTCCGGCGCTGTGGGCGCGGATGGGTCCGCCCAATGCGGCCTGGAAACGCAGCTGGTCGGATTTCACCCAGCGCGGCGTAATGACGCTCAATGGTCGGGTTTCGGCGATCTCGGCGATGGCGCAGCTCTACATCGTGCCCGCCGTCGTGCTTATGTGGGGTATTGCGATCGTTGCGATCTGGGGGATGACGGCCTGAAGAGCCTGGCGTCAGGCTTCGGCAAGCAGCGCGGGGTCGAGCAATTCGATCCCGCGTTTTCCGTGGCGCTGGATCCCGCCATCGCGTTCGAACCTGGTGATCTGACGGCTGACCGTTTCGATCGTGAGGCCGAGTAGCGAGGCAAGCTCGGCCCGGCTTAACGGAAGCTCGAAAGTGCTGGCGGGGTGGCACGGCGAATCGCTGGCGGCCTTGGCAAAGGCCATCAGCGCGCCGCCGACCTTGTGGCGCGCGTCACCGCTCTGCGCCAGATCGAGCCAGCGCCGCGCATCGTGGAGATCTTCCTGCGTGCGTCGCAGCAGCGCGGCGCCCAATTTAGGAAACCGATCGATCGCATCTTCGAATTGCGGACGCGAGAACAGGCACACCCGGCTCTCAGTCAGGGCGACAATGTCGTGATCGGTGAAGGGGGCGAACAACTCGCCCGCGAACCCCGCAGGGTGGATCAGCGACAGGATGCGTTCGGTGCCATCGGGCGAGAGCGAGACGATCTTGAGCGCGCCGGTTACGAGCGTGGCGCAATTCGCGTTGTCGTCACCGGCGGCAAACAGTGTTTCGCCGGCGCCGAGCAGCTTGGTGCGCCCGCTTCGGGCGAGTTCGCGGCGCTCTTCGTCGTTGAGCGAGGCGCAGGCAGCGCGATCGCGCACCGGGCATTGGGCACAGGCAAGTGGTTCGGTCATCTGTTGCTCAAATTCCCGCCCAGTTTCGCAAGGCGTGCCAGTTCGTCGCTGGTTATGGCCGCGAGCTCATTTCGTGCCTCTGCAATATCCTGCATCAGCGCGTCGGCGATCGTCGCTTCGGCCAGCAGCACGTCGAGCTCGGCGAGCACGGCCAGCGTTGCATCGTGCGCCGATTGAAGTTCGGCGAGCGCAATCTGGGCCGAGGCATTGGCCTTCGACGTGATCGGAGTGCCGCGCGCGGCAGAAACGAGTCGCGCAGCTCTGGCCTCGACGTCGGCGAACTCCTGGTGGTTGGCTTTGCCGAGTTCGCGCAATTGTTTGACGCGGGTGTCGATGTCGGTCGAAAGCGGCTGGCGCGGTGCAGGCGGCGCGGGCGGTGCCGATTCGGCGCTTCCGCCCATCCGTTCGCCATCGCGAATCGCGAGGCTTGGATACTCTCCGCGCGGGCTTGCGCAGGCGGCGAGGGTCGTCATTAGCAGGATAAGGGGATAGACACGCTTCACGCGGGCCCCCATAGCACGGGCGACGCGTCCCGCCAGAGGCCAGATTTCCGGACCGTTTGCGTTGACAGCGCGACGACCTTGGCCTAACGGCAGCGCTTTCACGGCTACCGCGCCTTACCGCGCGACGTCGAAGTGCGGCTTTTCGGGGTCGCTGACTTACAGTAACGGATAAAGAGTAAGCACCATGTTCGCAGTCGTGCGCACGGGCGGAAAACAATATCGGGTTTCCGCCGGAGACAAAATCGCGGTCGAAAAGCTCGCTGGCGAAGCCGGCGACACCATCCAGCTGGGCGATGTCCTGCTGGCCGGTGATGGCGAAGACATCAAGGATGCCGCCAAGGTCAAGGTTTCGGCCGAGATCATTGCTCAGGCCAAGAGCGAGAAGGTCGTGGTGTTCAAGAAGCGCCGCCGCCACAATTATCGCCGCAAGGCCGGTCATCGCCAGCAGATGACCCTGCTGCGCATCACCCAGGTGGGCGATGCCAAGGCGGAGAAGAAGGCCGCGCCGAAGAAGGACGAGGCTCCGAAGGAAGACGCCAAGAAGGTGGCTCCGAAGAAGGCCCCCGCCAAGAAGGCGGACGACAAGCCTGCGGCGAAGAAGGCCGCGCCGAAAAAGGCTGCTCCCAAGAAGGACGCCGCCGAGAAGAAACCCGCCGCCAAGAAAACGGCTGCGAAGAAGACCGAAAAGAAGTAAGCCGGATTCGTCCGGTCAGGAGTTATTGAGCCATGGCACATAAAAAAGCAGGCGGTTCCTCGCGCAACGGTCGCGATTCGGCAGGACGTCGTCTTGGCGTGAAGAAGTTCGGCAGCGAAATCGTTGTTCCGGGCAACATCATCGTGCGTCAGCGCGGCACCAAATTCTATCCGGGCGCCAACGTCGGCATGGGCAAGGATCACACCCTTTTTGCCCTTACCGGCGGTCGTGTGCGATTCCACTCGGGCAAGCTCGATCGTAAATACGTATCGATTGACGAGATGGCAGTCGCCGCGGAATAGCGGACAGCCAGAACGGGGCTGTCCAACGGGACGGCCCCCGCCGGTGGTATAACCGGCCAATGAGGGAGAGGGGCCAGACCCGTCTCCCTTTTTTAGTCTCCCTCGCGTTTCCGGCCTTCGGAGGAGGTCGGGCCAAGAGGGGAAGACGAATGTTTCACAGATCCGAACGGCTGCTGTTGCGGCCACCATGGCCCGAAGACTGGCAGGCGATCCATTCCGCAGTCGCGGAAGAGACCGTGGTGCGCAATCTTGCCAATGCGCCCTGGCCCTATGACGAGGCCGATGCGCGACAATACGCCGCGATCCCGCAGGATCCGCGTGCGCCGCACTTCCTGCTCGTCCTGCCTACCGCAGATGGCTGGGAACTGGTCGGCAGTGCCGGGATGGGACGGCATGAAGGCGAGGTCGAGATCGGCTACTGGATTGCGCGCAAGTTCTGGGGGCGGGGCTTTGCCACCGAGGCCGCACGCGCGGTGATCGAGATCGCGCGGCTGTGTGGTCACCGCCGGCTGGTCGCGGGCCACTATGTCGATAATCCCGCCTCGGGCCGGGTGCTTGAAAAGGCCGGCTTCGTGCCGACCGGTCGCTTTGCCGAACGTCACAGCAAGGGGCGCGGCGGAAAGGCGCGAGCCCGGTTGTTTGCGCTGGACCTGGAAGCCGATGATCCTTGCATGACGGCGCAAGCGGCATAGAGAGAGCCCGATGGCTACGCGCAAACGTCTGACACCCGAGGAAAGCCGCGCAGGTGCGTTGCAGGCTGCGCGCGCGCTGCTGATCGAAACCGGTCCGCAAAGCGTCACGCTCAAGGCGGTCGCGGGGCGAATTGGGCGGACCCATGCGAATCTGCTGCACCATTTCGGTTCGGCTTCGGGGCTGCAGAAGGCGCTGGCCGAATATCTCGCGCAAACCGTATGCGAGACGATCATCGAGGTGGTCCGCGCCAACCGCGCCGGCCTCGGATCGCCGCGCGAAGTGGTCGATCTCGCTTTCGATGCGTTCGATCGCGAAGGCGCCGGACAGCTTGCGAGCTGGATGATCCTGTCGGGCAATGAAGACGCGCTCGACCCGATCGTCGAGACGATCCACCGGGTGGTGGACGAAGTGGCGTCGGAGGCAGATTGCAACGAAGCCAAACGCCGCGTGCGCGAAGACACGCTGACGCTGGTGCTGATGGCGCTGGGCGACGCGCTGATGGGGCAGCCGCTCGCCAAATCGCTCGAGCTGCCGCGCACATCGGCCCGCGACCGCGCCGAACAGATGCTCGCCGCCTCGCTGGCCCTCAACGAGGCCGAGCGCGAGGCTTAGGCTTCATCCGAGATCGAGCCAGTCGGGTACGTGGCCGGAAGGGATGTCCGATACCCGCAAATGATCGACCGCGAGATCGAGTGCCGGATAGCTGACCCGCTGCCGCTTTCCGTCCGATTCGCCGAGTGGCACCACCACCAAGCGCCGGTTGACCTTTTGCCGCCAATTCATCCGCGCGGTGTTTTCCTGGCCGATGAAGCAGCCCTTGGTGAAGGACACGCCGCTCAACTCGCCAGCATTGGTTTCGAGCCACAGGAGATCGCCGATCTCCTCGACCGATTCGGGAACGCCGTGCGACAGGCGATGGGCGCGGTAGTCGTCCGACGCATCCTCACCCTCGCGTGCGCCGAGCCAGCGATGACCGAGCGCGGGCAGACGGGGGTCAACCGCGCCGTCCGCGCCCTCTCGCGCCCAGTGGACCGCGATGCTCTCGTCGACCGCGATCCCGATCTTCCGGCGCAGGCGATAGAGCGACAGGCGCTTGACCAGCTCCGCCGCGACCACCGCTTCGCAATCCAGCAGAAGATCGTCGCCCTCGCGCCAGACGAAGAAAGAGGCGATCGCCTTGCCCTGCGCGTTGAGGAGCCCCCCATAGACCGGCAGGTCCCCGGTGACATCGTTGGTCACGAGCCCCTGCAGGAAGGCCGCGACATCCTCCTCTCCATCGGTGGGCGAAAGGCGGATCACGGCGCGGTCGGCCAGTAGGGTACGGCTGTGGGTCATGGCTGGAATATAGGTGCGCCCGAGGCTAAGCGAACCCCCCATGACCGACAGCATCACGATCACCCGCCCCGACGATTGGCACGTTCACCTTCGCGACGGAGACCTGTTGCGCGGAGTCGCGCCCCACACCGCGCGCCAATTCGCCCGCGCGATCGTGATGCCGAACCTCTCTCCGCCGGTGACCACGACCGAGGCCGCGCGCGCCTATCGCGACCGGATCATGGCCGCCTTGCCCGATGGCAGCGATTTCACGCCGCTGATGACCTGCTACCTGACCGACGCTACCGATGCCGACGATATCGCCGCAGGGTTCGCGGCGCGCGTGTTCACCGCGGCCAAGCTCTATCCCGCCAATGCGACGACCAATTCGGCCCATGGCGTGACCGATGTCGCCAATATCCGCGGCGTGCTCGAACGGATGGCGCAGATCGGCATGGTCCTGTGCGTGCATGGCGAAGTGACCGACGCCGATGTCGACGTGTTCGATCGCGAAGCCGAATTCATCGACCGCGTGCTCGCCCCGCTGGTCGCCGACCTGCCTGATCTCAAGGTGGTGTTCGAACACATCACCACCGCGCAGGCGGTCGAATTCGTGACCCAGGCAGGGCCGAACGTGGCGGCGACGATCACTCCGCAGCACCTCCATATCAATCGCAACGCCATGCTGGTGGGCGGGATCAGGCCGCATGCCTATTGCCTGCCGGTGGCCAAGCGCGAGCTGCACCGCCTCGCCTTGCGCGCGGCAGCGACCTCGGGCAGCCCCAAGTTCTTCCTTGGCACCGACAGCGCGCCGCATGATCGCGCGGCCAAGGAAAATGCCTGCGGTTGCGCGGGGATTTTCAACGCACCCTTCGCGCTCGAAAGCTATCTTGCGGTGTTCGAAGAGGAAGGGGCAATCGACCGGTTCGAAGGCTTCGCCAGCCTCCACGGCCCTGACTTTTACGGCCTGACGCGCAACGCCGCGCAAGTCACACTGGCGCGCGAGGCGCATGTGGTGCCCGACAGTATCGATGCCGCAGGCACGCCGGTGGTCCCGTTCCACGCGGGCGAAACGCTCGGCTGGACACTGAAGAACTGAAGGGCCGTGAAGGCGTTTGACTAGCCGCCCGACGCCGCCGCCTTGGGGGGGAGGGGGGCCTTCTTGCGCCCGCGCCACAATTCCCACACGAACAGCGCCAGCGCGGCCCAGATGAAGCCGAAGCTTGCCAATTGCACCGGCTGCAGCGGCTGGTCGAACACCGTCAGGCCGAGGATGAAGACCATGGTCGGGGCGAGAAACTGGATGAAGCCGAGCGAGGAATAATCCATCCGCCGCGCGGCCACGGCGAAAAGGGTCAGCGGGATCGCGGTGAGTGCGCCGCCCAGCATGATCCACGCCGACAGTTCGGTCGATTGCGTAAAGGCGGACCCGGCGGGCGTCTGGGCATAATACCAGCACGCCCCGGCGGCAGGCAGCGCGAGCAGCATCGATTCGACCGTCAGTCCCGGCAACGCCCCAGCCTGGACCGTTTTCTTGAGCAGGCCATAGGTGCCGAAGCTCAATGCCAGCGTCAGGCTGATCCACAGCGTGGTGAGTGCACCTGCCAGCAGGATCGCCACGCCGACGCCCGCCAGCGCCACGGCGATCCACAATCGCCGGCTCATCCGCTCGCCCAGCACCACGGTGCCGAGGAACACGTTGACCAGCGGGTTGATGTAATAGCCCAGGCTCGCAGCGTAGACATTGCCTTGCTGGATCGCGAGCACATAGACGATCCAATTGATCGCGATCAGGGCGGAAGCGCCCATCAGCACCAGCATCGCGCGCCGGTTGCGCAGGATCGCGGCGACTTCGCCCAATTGCTTGCGCAAGGTCACGAGCAGCAGGCAGATCGGGATCGTCCAGAGGATGCGCCAACCCACGAATTCCACCGCCGGGACGGTTTTCACCGTGAGCAGGTAGATCGGCATCAGACCCCAGAGAATGTAGGCGGCAAGCGCTGCGGGGAGGCCGGATTTGCCCGGTTCTTCGGAGGGGCGTGTGCTCATGGTCGGCCCGTAAGCCCGGTGCAGGCATGACGCAATCACCTTGCCAATCGTCGCCCGAACGCCCAATTGCGCGCACCATGGCCTCCAACCTTCCCACCGTCGTCATCGTCGGCCGCCCAAATGTCGGCAAATCCACGCTATTCAATCGGCTGGTGGGCAAGAAGCTCGCCCTGGTCGACGATCAGCCCGGCGTTACCCGCGATCGCCGCTTAGGCGAGGCGAGCCTGCTCGGGCTCGATTTCCAGGCGGTCGATACCGCCGGGTGGGAGGACGAGGACGTCAAGACGCTGTCGGGCCGGATGCGCCAGCAGACCATGGCTGCGCTCGACGGGGCAGATGCTGCGCTGTTCGTGATCGATGCGCGCGCGGGGCTTTCGCCGCTCGACGAGGAAATCGCCAATTGGCTGCGGGAGCAGGAAGTCCCGGTGATCGTGGTCGCCAACAAGGCCGAAGGCCGCGCGGGCGAGGGCGGAATTTACGAAAGCTATGCGTTGGGCCTGGGCGATCCGGTGCCGCTCTCTGCGGAACACGGCGAAGGCGTGGCCGATCTGTTCGATGCGCTGCGTCCGCATATCGAATTCAAGCAGCCCGAGAAGGACGAGCCGTTCGATCCCGACAGCGAAGAAGACGAGCCGCTCGGCCCGCTGAAGCTGGCGATCGTCGGCCGTCCCAATGCGGGCAAGTCGACGCTGATCAACCGCTTGCTGGGTGAAGACCGATTGCTGACCGGCCCCGAGGCCGGGGTGACGCGCGATTCGATCGCGGTCGATTGGGAATGGACCGATCCGCGCGACGGCGAGACGCGCGAGATCAAGCTGATCGACACCGCCGGGATGCGCAAACGCGCCAAGGTGGTCGAAAAGCTGGAGAAGCTCTCGGTCGCCGATGCGCGCCGCGCGGTCGATTTCGCCGAAGTTGTCGTGCTGCTGCTCGATGCGACGCAGGGGCTTGAGCACCAGGACCTCAAGATCGCTGCCATGGCGGTCGAGGAAGGCCGTGCGCTCATGATCGCGATCAACAAGTGGGACATTGCCGAGAACGCGTCCAGCCTGTTCAACGGGATCAAGGAAGCGCTCGGCGAAGGGCTGGCACAGGTGAAGGGCCTACCGGTGTTCGCCGTCTCCGCGATCACGGGCAAGGGCCTCGACCCGATGCTGGGCGCGGCGTTCGAACTGCGCGAGACCTGGTCCAAGCGCGTGCCGACTGCGGCGCTCAATCGCTGGTTCGACGATGCCATGCTGAACAACCCGCCGCCCGCGCCCAAGGGCAAACGGATCAAGCTGCGCTACATTACCCAGGCCGCGACCCGGCCCCCGCGCTTCGTCGTGTTCGGGACCAGGCTCGAAATGCTGCCCAAGAGCTATGAGCGCTATCTCGTCAACGGCATCCGCAAGACCTTCGCACTCGAAGGCGTGCCCGTACGCGTGAACCTGCGCAGCCCGAAGAATCCCTACGATGCGAACAAGGGCGGCGGCGGCAAGTACAGCGGCCAGTCCTGATGTTCGATATCCTGCTTCCTGCTGTCGACACCACAATTGCAGGCGATCTGCTTGAGCGCACCGCCAGCACCACCCGGGTTCAGCACATCGTGCAGCTCAGTCTGGCGCCGGTCTTCCTGCTCGCCGCGATCGGGGCGATGATGAATGTGATGACCAGTCGCCTGATCTGGATCGCCACCCGGATCGAAAACATCGAGCGGGCGCTCGATGCGGGCAAGGCTGGCAGGCTGGGCGAGGAAATGCCGGTCCTGCAGCAGCGCCGCGTCTACGCCCAGCGCGCGGTGATGTTCAGCACCGCTTCGGCGCTGACGATCTGCGTGGTCGTCGCGCTGCTGTTCATCTCGGCCTTCATCCGCCCGCAGATCGGCACGCTGACGGCTGTCGCGTGGATCTTGACGATGGCACTCCTGATGGTCGGCCTGATGCTGTTCCTGCTCGAAACGCGGCTGGCGAGCGGCAGCGCCCACAAGCGCCGCCTCCAAAGTCGCGAGATCCTGCGTCGGCGCGCGGAGCTCACCGACGACTGAGAGAAATGACCGGTGGCGAGAGGCGGGTTAGCCCTCGCCGCCATCCCCGGCAGGCTTGCTCTGCAGTTGGACGTAGTTTTCCAAGCCCATGCGGGCGATCATGTCGAACTGGGTTTCGAGGAAGTCGACATGCTCTTCCTCGCTCTTGAGGATGTCCTCTAATAGCTGGCCCGAAACGAAATCGCGGACTTTCTGGCAATGCTCGGCGGCTTCGCGCAGCAGCGGGATGGCTTCGTTTTCCATCGCCAGGTCGGCCTTGAGGATTTCCTCGACCGTTTCGCCGACCTTGAGGCTGTGGATTGCCTGGAAATTGGGCAGGCCACCCAGGAACAGCACACGCTCGGCGAGGATATCGGCGTGCTTCATCTCGTCGATCGATTCGTGGCGCTCGTATTCGGCGAGCTTGTGCACACCCCAATCGTGGAGGACGCGGTAGTGCAGCCAGTACTGGTTGATCGCGGTCAACTCGTTGGTGAGCGCCTTGTTGAGATAGTCGATGACCTGCGGGTCGCCCTTCATGATGGTATCACCTGTACTGGAATGGATAGGTCTGCGCTGAACGCTCTCATGCGCTCCATAGCCGCGCAGGGCAAGGGGGAGGGCGATAAAAAATGGCGGAATTCCGCCACTTGCGAGCGATTTTCAGTAGCTTGAGGTGGGCGCCGCGATCAGGCGGCCCGGGCGGGAGAGAACGCCATTTCGCGCTCTTCGGCAAGGATGTCGTCGGCGCGATCGAGGCAGGTTCCGCAACTCGGCATCTTGCCGAGCGCCGCGTAACAGGCCTCCGCATCGCCGCCGCAACGCTTGGCGCAGCGGCGCAGATCGTTCTCACGGATGGCGTTGCAGATGCAAACGTACATGGGCGGCGCGTCTCCTGCGATTGATTCGCAAGTGTCGTTCTAATGCGAGGCGGTCGCAATAGCAAGTCTGGGTGTTGTCGTGTGTCCACCCATCCGGGCGGACATCCTCGGCGCTGTTTGCTCCGCTTTGCTTCGCGGCACCTGCGGGCGGCCGGTCGGCCTTGCCTCGCGCTAGTCGCGCTCGGTTCAAGTCACCGTCGAAGCGGGAAAATCCGTCCGTAGGTTAGACAGCGCCACAGCCATTCGAACGGTCCGTAGCGGAAGCGCGCAAGCCAAGGTTTCGACCAGGCGAGCATCAGCACCCACATCGCCAGCACCACGCCGTATAGCTCGGTGCGACCCAGCTCGCCGAACAAGCCGCCGGCCCAGCCGTGGAACACGAACAACATCACGATCGAGGTGCCGAGATAGTTGGTGAAAGCCGCGCGACCCGCCGCCGACAGGCGCTGCGAAAGCCAGCCGGTGGCGCCCGGTCCATAGGCGGCGAGCAGTGCGGCAAGCCCCAGTGTCATGACGAAACGCGGCATTGCGCAGAAGGCGACGAAAGCGGACTGCGTCCCGTAGTAGGTGAGGCCGTTGTCGAGTGCCCACAAGCCGACGAGCAGGCTCAACGCGCCGCCGCCGAGCAAACCAAGCCAGCCCCATAACAGCAGGCGATCGCGACGCATGCCGCCGGTCCACATGCCCATTCGATAGAGTGCAATCCCCACCAGCATCAGCGGCAGGGTCTCGAACAGCCAGACGATGAACATGAAGCCCAGCTCGCCCGTGTGATCGATATTGAACGCAACGAAATCGCCGTAGGATTGCTCGGTGATGATTCGCGTCTGCTCGCGACCGTCCTCGAGCTGCGCTTCCTGCTGCTCGACCATCGCCGTCCGCAGATCCTGCATCGCTTCCTGTTCGCCGAGCGGGCCATCGACGACGAACGGCGCAAAGCCGAGCATGGCGAGATAGGCGAGGAAACCGAGCACTGTCCCGGCGAGCCCGACGATGAGCTGGGTCTTCGCCGTCCATCTCAGACACAGCAGCGCGACCAGTCCGCACACAGCGTAGGAGAACAATATGTCTCCTCGCCAGATCAGGAAGAAATGCGCGAGGCCGAACAGCATCAGCCACACTAGGCGCCGTGCCTGCAGCCAGCGCGTATTTCCCGCCGCCCAGGCTTTTTCCATGAACAGGTAGAGCCCGGCTCCGAACAACAGCGTGAAAAGACCGCGCATCTTGCCATCGATCGCCACGAATTGGGCGACCCACATCCAGTCTTCGGCATCCGAATGCGGAACGGTGAAGGCATCGGGATACATATAGGCCGTCATCGGCTGGCCGAAGGCGACGATATTGGCGGCGAGAATGCCGAGCACGGCGATCCCGCGCACCCAGTCGAGCGTGACGATGCGTTCGCCCGATTGCGCAATCGGTGCGATTTCGGTGCGCGGCTGGTCGACGGCAGCAGCCGCAGCGGCGGTGGTTTCGGCCATGAATTCCCTCCTGTCGAAGGGGTCATGCCGCAAAGCATCGCGTCCGCCTAGCCAGCGCGCGGCATCACAGACGATTTTCGTCTAGCGTGTGACGAGGCAGTCCTGCCCGCCAGCCTTGAGGCTGTTGCACGCGGCCTGTGCTGCCGAGCGGGTGGGATAGCCCCCGGCCTTGAGCCGGGTGATGTTGCCCGAACGGTCGAGCACCTTCTGCGCCCCTGCGAGGGCGGGATTGCTTTCGAGACGCGCCCACAGGCGATCGGCGCCATTGGCGACCGAGAACGCGCCGAGCTGGATTTTCCACGGTCCGGTCATCGCGGCCGGCTTGGGATCGGGCGCAGCCGGGGCGGAATCGCGCGGAGCGGGCGCGGGCCGGGGCTGGACCGAAGGAGTCGGCGTCGGCGTGGTCGCATCGGCACGCGCTTCGGCAGGCGGCAGAGTGTAGTCCGCGCCCGCGGCGTCCGGGCTCGAGGGGGTCGCGCGCGGCGTGGTCTGTCTCGGCGCCGGTACCGGTGTCGGCGTGACCGCGGCGGTCTGCGGCGGGGTGGGGATGCCGTAATCGGCGGCGTCGGCCTGTTGCTGGCGGCGCGCTTCGGATTGCTCGGCAATATCGCTCGACAGGGCGACGCCGCGGCGGCGCTGCTCGATCGGGATGAAATCATCCATCTGCACACGGGCACGCGTCGCCTGGCCAAGCCCGGCATTCTGCGCCAGCGTTACCAGCGCATAGGCGCGGACCCAGTCCTTGCCCACGAGGTCTCCGTTGAACAGCGCGAGGCCATAGAGATATTGCGCCCGGGCATCGCCTCTCATCGCCGCGTCCTGCAGGAACGGCATCGCGTCGGCCTTGGCCCCCCGATGGAACAGCAGCAGGCCGTAATTGTCCGCCGCGCGCCAGTGCCCCTGTTTCGCGGCAAGACCATAATAGCGCTCGGCCTCGGCGAGATCGGTCTCGACCCCGCGGCCGAACTTGTAGGCCTGGGCGAGATTGTATTGCGCATCGGCATCGCCCGCATCGGCGAGCGGTTTCCAAACGCTGACGGCCTTGGCGAAGTCTCCGCTGCTGGCCGCTTCGACCCCGGCGTCGTTCCCGCTGATGATCAGCGAATCCTGCGCCGCCAGCGGGGCGGGCAATCCGGCGACGAGGGCGCTCGCAAACGCGGCTGCAATGATGGTCTGTCTGTTACGCATGGTCCTGCCCACTGTTCGGTCGGTGCTCGGTCGCTGTTCGGTCGCGATCCGGGTGTTCGGCGGTTAATTTTCGTTCACCATAACACGTATGATTGACGAGGTGAATCCCGCCTTATCCGGCTTCGGAAAGGGGCGCAGGAATGCCGATCGCCGTTAACCCGAAATTAGGACCGTTCTGCGAACTCTTCATCGTGACCAACACTATTCGTGTGCCATTTGACTGATTTGGGGGGACGACAGCCTTGCGTGTTCTAGCCATGGCTTCGCAGAAAGGTGGATCGGGCAAGACGACCTTGTCCGGGCACCTCGCCGTACAGGCCCAGCGGGCGGGCGCCGGTCCCGTCGTGCTGATCGACATCGACCCGCAGGGCTCGCTCGCCGATTGGTGGAACGAGCGCGAGGCGGAGCTTCCCGCCTTTGCGCAGACCACCGTCGCGCGGCTTGCCAACGACTTGCAGATCCTGCGCCAGCAAGGTTTCAAGCTGGCGGTGATCGATACGCCGCCGGCGATCACCATGGCGATCCAGTCGGTGATCTCGGTCGCCGAATTGATCGTCGTTCCGACCCGCCCGAGCCCGCACGATCTGCGAGCCGTGGGCGCGACGGTCGATCTGTGCGAACGCGCCGGCAAGCCGCTGGTGTTTGTCGTCAACGGCGCGACGCCCAAGGCCAAGATCACGTCCGAAGCCGCGGTCGCGCTGTCGCAGCACGGCACGGTGGCGCCGATCACGGTTCACCACCGCACCGATTTCGCCGCCTCGATGATCGACGGTCGCACGGTGATGGAAGTCGATCCGCAAGGCCGCTCGGCCGCGGAAATCACCGCGCTATGGACCTATGTCGCCGACCGGCTCGAGAAGAATTTCCGCCGCACCGTATTCGCCGCTCCGGCAAGCGTTTCGCAGATCCCCGGGCAGCCACGAGCGCAGGGCGGGGGCTTCGGTCGCCGCGTTGCGGGCTCTTAAGGAGAGCGCATGATGACCCAGGCCGGTTTCGCATCGCTGTCTCCGACTTTGCTCGCCCGCAAGGGTGCGGCAAGACCTGCCATGCGCCCGCAAGTGCAGCCGCTCGGCACCCATGAACTTCACGCCTTCGCACCCGGAAACGATCCGCAGGACGAACTCGGCTGGAACGACATGGGCGAGGACGTGCCCGAGCCTGCCAACGAGCAGCGCGATGCGCAGGCAGCCGATGTGATCGCGCTCGCCGGACGTGTCGCCATCGATACGCCAGCCGTCTCGGACAAGCCGGAAGTGGTGCGCGAGCGCGAGCAAGCCGCCAAGAAGATCGCCGCTGGCGCGCTGCCTGCGGCGCCGCGCCGCAAGGCCATCGCGAAGGGGCGCAAGGCCGCCTTCACGCTGCGCATCGATCCCGAACGCCATCTCAAGCTGCGGCTCGCCTGTACGCTGAAGAACCGCAGCGCCCAGCAATTGATTACCGAAGCGCTCGATTGCTGGCTCGACGCACAAGACGAAATCGCCGAAATCGCCGCCCATGTCGGCGATACAGACCGTTCGAATTGACGGGGGGAAGCAGACGATGAAAGCCGCTGAAACCAACCATGCCGGAAGCCGGGCCGCGATGCGCAATGCCGTAACCGGCGTGCTTTCGGTGGTGCTGCTGGCTGGTTGCACCATGGGCGAAAAGGCCGCGCCGTCGAATGTCAGCGCTGCCGAAGCCAAGGCGATGCTCGCTGAAGGGCGGACCAATGCGGCGATCGGCGCCGCCGAAGCCGCCGTTCTGGGCGCGCCACGCGATGCCGGCTACCGCGCCGGACTGGGCAATGCCTATCTGCGCGCCGGCCGCTTCGAAGCCGCCGCGACTACGTATGAAGACGCGCGCCGTCTGGGCGACCAATCGGCGCGCACCGCGCTCAGCCTGGCGCTAGCCAGGATCGGCGGCGGTAAAGCCGACGATGCGCTCGAGGTTCTCGCGGCCGAGCGCGGCGATATCGCTCCGGCCGATCTCGGGCTCGCTGTCTCTCTGGCAGGCGATCCGCGTGGCGGCATTTCGATCCTCTCCGACGCGCTGCGCAACGGGGAAAACACCGCCAAGGTGCGCCAGAACCTCGCATACAGCTATGCGCTGGCGGGGATGTGGCGCGAAGCTCGGATCATGGCCGCCGAAGACGTTCCGGCCGATCAGCTAGGCAACCGGATGGCGCAATGGGCGTCGACTGCGCGACCGGAGATGGTCCGCCACCGCGTCGCCGCGCTGATCGATGCTCCCGTCATTGCCGATCCGGGGCAGCCGCAGCGCCTGGCGCTCGCCAATTATCCTGGCGCCGCACAATTCGCGTCCGCGCCCGTGGAAGCGGAGCCTGCGAGCCTCGCGGCCGCCGATCCGGTCGGCATCGAAGCGGCGCCGATGGCGCCTCTCTCCGGTTCGCGAGCGAAAGCTCCCTCTGCGCCGGTGGCTATTGCCGCAGCACCCGAATCGCCACGCTCGCGCTACGTATCCAAGCCGATCGTGCAGGCCATCGCCCCGCGTTCGGTGTCCGCGTCCGCGGTGGCGCGCGATGCATCGCCGCGTGCGGTAAGCAAGGCCGACGATGGCACCCATCTGGTCCAGCTCGGCAGCTTCTCGAGCCGCGCACGTGCCGAGAAAGCGTGGAATATCTATCTCGCCCGCAATCCGGAGCTGAAGGGATTCGAACGCCTGATCACGCCCGCCAATGTTCGCGGCAAGACCTATTACCGGGTACAGGCTGCCGGTTTCGATCGTTCGGGCGCAAAGGCGATGTGCGGCACGATGGCGCGCAGCGGTGAAGGCTGTCTGGCGATTGCCGATCGCCGTGGCCCGCAAGCCGTCGGCCGGACCCAGCGCGCTCGCCGCTAAGGGCGGCTCGCCCGAACGGATGGCAATCGAAACTAGTTTAAAAGGGCGTCCGGATGGTCGGGCGCCCTTTTTTATGGCGAAGCGCTACTGATCAGGCGATCCGCTTGCCGCCCTTGAACAGCGCTAAGGCGCGGCCTTCGACGCCCTGGCGATCGAACGGCGTGTTGGTGTCGGTGCCGTCCTGTGCGTTGACGATCCACGGCTTTTCGGGATCGACCAGCACCAGATCTGCCGCGTATCCCTCGGCGAGTTGCCCGGTCTCCAGCCCCAGCAACCGCGCGGGTTCGGCAGCCAGCAGGTCGAATGCGCGGGGCAGGTCGATCACGCGATCGCGCACCAGCGACAGCGTGAGTGGCAGCAGCGTACGCGCTCCCGCCATTCCTGGCGAGGCATCGGCAAACGGCAGGCGCTTGTCCTCGCTGCCGAGCGGGTCGTGGCTCGAACATACGACGCTGATCGTACCGTCGGCGATCGCCTCGCGCACCGCCTGCCGATCGTCTTCGCTGCGCAGCGGCGGTGACAGCCGCGCATAGGTGCGGAAATCGGCAATCGCGAGGTCCGAGAGCATGAAATAGCCCGGGCTGACTCCGGCGGTCACATCGAGACCGTCTGCACGGGCGCGGCGCACCAGTTCTAGCCCGCGCGCGGTGGTCACTTGGCGGAAGTGCACCCGGGCGCCGCTCATCTCGGCCAACATCAGATCGCGCGCGATGGCCAGTGCCTCGGCTTCTGCCGGGGCAGAAGACAAGCCGAACCGCGTCGCGATCGGTCCGCTGGTTGCCACGGCGTCGCCCGCAAGTCCGCTATCCTCGGCGGTGACGATGCAGGTGAGGTCCAGCGCGGCGCAGGACTGCAGCACGCGGAGCATCGTGCCGCTGTCGGCGATCCATTTGCGTCCCGTCGCTACCGCCCGCGCCCCGGCCTCGCGCATCAGCGCCAACTCGGTCAACTCTTTGCCCGCCAACGAGCGAGTCGCAGCGGCGATCGGATGAACCCACAGATCCGGCTTTCCGCTGCGCGCGGCGAAGCGGATCGGGGCAGGCGAATCGAGCATTTCGCTATCGGGCATCAGGCCGACACGCGCGATGCCCCCTGCATGGCAGGCGGGCTTGTCGACTGCGAACACGCCCAGATCGACGATCGCGGGCGCGAGGATTGCACCGGCGGCATCGAAGCTGTTCGCACCGGCCCGGGTTTCCTCGCCAAGCGCCGCGATTCGGTCACCCCGGCAGGTCAGCGATCCGGCCTCGGCGCCGGAGGGAAGAAGCAGGCGTGCATCGGTGATGACGAGATCGCTCATGCCCAGCCCTCCATACCGCGCGCCCTGCGGGTCAGCACATCGAGGCATGCCATGCGGATGGCGACGCCCATTTCAACCTGCGTGGTGATGAGGGACTTTTCCCGCTCGGCGACATCGCTGTCGATTTCTACCCCGCGATTCATCGGGCCGGGATGCATGATCCACGCATTGGGTGCGCGGGCGTCGAGGCGCTCCGCCGTCAGTCCGTAGAGGTGGCGATATTCCGCCGTCGAGGAAATGAATTGTCCCTCCATCCGCTCGTTTTGCACGCGCAGCATCATGACCGCGTCGACACCATCGAGCGCGGCGTCGAAATCGTAGAATGGCTCCCCGCCCAGCGCCTCGATCGACGCGGGCATCAATGAGGGCGGGGCGCAAGCGCGGACCCGCGCCCCCAGCGCGGTCAGGCACATCATGTTCGAGCGCGCGACACGGCTGTGGAGGATGTCGCCACAAATGGCGATCTTCACCCCGTCCAGCGCTTCTCCGCCCGCAATTCCCATCGCCCGGCGCAGCGTCAGCGCGTCGAGCAGAGCCTGCGTCGGGTGCTCGTGACTGCCGTCGCCGGCATTGAGCACCGGACAATCGACCTTTTCGTCGATCAGCTGCACCGCGCCCGAGCTGCCGTGCCTGATGACGATCGCATCGGCTCGCATCGCGTTCAGCGTCACCGCCGTATCGATCAGCGTTTCACCTTTTTTAACAGAGCTTTGCGCGGCGTGCATGTTGACAACGTCGGCCCCCAGGCGCTTGCCCGCGATTTCGAAGCTCAGCAGCGTTCGGGTCGAATTCTCGAAGAAGGCATTGATGATGGTCAGGCCCGAAAGCGCATCGGAATGCTTCTTCGCCTCGCGATTGAGCGCGACGTAATTCTCGGCCTCGTCGAGCAGGTACAGGATCTCGTGCCGCTCGAGCCCGGCAATGCCGAGCAGCGAGCCGTGCGGGAAGGCCAGCGATCCCGATGGATAGCGGGAGCGGTGCGGATTTTCCGAAGCTGTCATTAAAGCCAAGCCCCTAGTCGAGCGGTATCGTACGCTCAAGCGGTTTCGCCTTTGCGCCCGCGCGCCGTCATTGTAGGGCGGCGGGATGGTATTCGCACGCAAGGTCTGGAAGCTGCTCGTCGGAATCAAGGACGGGCTCGTACTTATTTTCATGCTGCTGTTCTTCGCCGCGCTCTATGCGCTGCTGACGATGCGGCCGAGTGCCGATGCGGTGCGCGACGGGGCGTTGTTCCTGCAATTGGATGGCGTGGTGGTCGAAGAGCCCGCCGAGGTCGATCCGTTCGACGCGCTGCTTTCGCCCACGCCCCAGATCAACGAATATCGCGCCCGCGATCTCGTCGCCTCGATCGAGGCGGCGGCGGAGGACGACCGGATCAAGGCCGTCGTGCTCGATCTGTCGCGGTTCCTGGGCGGCGGCTTCATCCACATGCAGGATATCGGCGAAGCGCTCGATATCGCGCGCGATGCGGGCAAGCCGGTCTATGTCCACTCGCTGTTCTACACCGACGACGCGATGCTGCTTGCAGCGCACGCCGACGAGGTCTGGCTGGATCCGCTGGGAGCGGCGATGATCGCCGGGCCGGGCGGCGAACAGCTTTATTTCGGCGCGCTGCTCGATCGGCTGAAGATCAATGCCCGCGTCTACAAGGTCGGCACGTTCAAGGATGCGGTCGAACCCTATACCTCTTCTAAGGCATCGGCTCCCAGCCTGGCCGCTCGCGAGGCTCTCTATGGCGATGTCTGGGAGCTTTACCGGCAGGATGTCGTCTCTGCGCGCCCCAAGATCCAGCTCGAACGGATCACCTCTGCGCCGGCGGAATGGATCGAAGCCTCTGGGGGCGACACCGCCAAGGCCGCGCTCGATGCCGGTCTGGTCGACAAGCTCGGCAGCTGGGAAGAGTTCGGCGATTACGTGGCGTCCAAGGTCGGCAAGGATCCGGCTGACGACAGCGCAGGCCATTTCGCCAACACCGGGTTCGATACCTACGACGCCAATCTCGAGATCGATGATGCAGGCCGTCCGATCGCGGTCGTGACCATTGCGGGCGAAATCGTCGATGGAGAAGCCGGCCCCGGCACCGCGGGTGGAGACAGGATTGCCGAATTGATCGATCAGGCCTCGGCCGATGACGATCTGGCCGCGCTGGTTGTCCGGGTGGATTCGCCTGGCGGTTCGGTGACGGCGTCCGAAGCGATTCGCCGCGCGATCACGCGGGTAAAGGCCAAGGACGTGCCGATCGTGGTCTCGATGGGCAATGTCGCGGCCTCGGGAGGCTATTGGGTTTCGACCCCGGCCGATCGCATTTTCGCCGAACCCGGTACGATTACCGGCTCGATCGGTATTTTCGGCCTGATCCCGACTTTCGAGGATTTCCTCGCCGATTGGGATGTCTACAGCGACGGCGTGCGCACGACGCCGCTATCCGGCCAGCCCGACCCGATCGCCGGCTTCACGCCCGAAGTCGATCGCATCATCCAGAGCAATATCGAAGCGGGCTATAGCCGCTTCATCGGGCTCGTGGCCAAGAACCGCGGCTGGAAGCCGGAACAGGTCGACATGGTGGGGCAGGGCCGGGTGTGGTCGGGCGTCGCCGCTCGTCAGAACGGGCTGTTCGATGCCATGGGCGGCCTGGACGAAGCGCTAGCCTATGCCGCGAAACAGGCCGAGCTGGACGCAGGCGAGTGGCATCCGCGCTACCTCGGGAATAAGCGCGAGCCGTTCCTTTCGCTCATCGAACAACTGACACAAAGCGAACGCGGCGTGGACGAAGCCATCGCGCGCGACCTGATTTCCTACGCTGCCCAGCGTCGCCGCCTGGCGCTTGGTACAGCCTCCGTGCGGCTCGAGCGTTTGATGACGGGCGGCGCTGGCATGCAGGCGCTCTGCCTCGATTGCGATAGCGGCATGGCCGCTCGCCCGATCGCCGATGAGCGCGGTTTCTGGGCGAAGCTGGCAGGCATGCTCAAATAAACGATGCGCGGTCGCTTGCCCGCGACCGCGCATCGGCATCAGTCCGGCGGCAGGATCTCCGGCCCCGTGAAGTCCGGGTTGTCGGTATCGGGCTGCGGAGGCTCGATTTCGTGCGGGATGCGTTCGGGCTCTTCGTTCGGGGTTTCGAGCGGCGGGGTTTCCGCCGGGGCCCGATCGGGCTGGGCAGGGGTTTCGGGCGGGACCGAATCGGGGGGTACGCTGGCCATTGTCGATGCTCCTTCGCTATCATCTCTAAAACGGTTGGTGTGAGGCGCTCGTTCCCAATCCCCTCGCCCGCGGCGCTCTGCGCTTGCCCTTTTGCGCGCTACCGTTTAGGGCGCGCGCCTTATATCCGGCTCGGTCTGTTCAAGCGGGCGTGGCGGAACTGGTAGACGCGCTGGTTTTAGGTACCAGTATCGAAAGATGTGGGGGTTCGAGTCCCTTCGCCCGCACCAGTCCCGCCCGGTCCTTGATGCGCCTCGCTGCGCACGACCGATGAAGATCACCCGCATTTCGCGACTATTTTGAAGATTGAAGGCAGTTACCCGATGCAGATCGTCGAAACGACCAATGAAGGCCTCAAGCGCGCCTACGCAATCACCATTCCCGCCGATGCGATCGAAGCGCGTATCGCGGCGGAAGTGAAATCGATCGCTCCGCAGGTGCGGATGCCCGGCTTCCGTCCGGGCAAGGTGCCCGCCAACCTCGTGCGCAAGATGCACGGTGAAGCGATCCACGGCGATGCGCTGAACAAGGCGGTCAAGGAAGCGATCGACGAATTGATGCAGGGCAAGCAGCTGCGCCCGGCAATGCAGCCCAAGGTCGACTTCGACCAGAGCTACGAGCAGGGCAAGGATGCCGAACTGACGGTCGAAGTCGAAGTGCTTCCCGAAATCGAAGCTCCCAAGGTCGACGGTCTCAAGCTCGACAAGCTGGTCGTTCCGGTGAGCGACGAGGAAGTTAGCGAAGAGCTCGAGCGGATCGCCTCGGGCCAGAAGCGCTACAAGGACGCGCCCAAGAGCCGCAAGGCCAAGGATGGCGACCAGGTCGTGATCGATTTCGTCGGCTCGATCGACGGTGAGGAATTCGAAGGTGGCGCCGCCGAAGGCGCCCCGCTCGTGATCGGTTCTGGCACTTTCATCCCCGGCTTCGAAGAACAGCTGACCGGTGTGAAGGCTGGCGACGAGAAGACCGTCAAGGTCACCTTCCCCGAGGATTACCAGGCCGATCACCTGGCCGGTAAGGACGCCGAATTTGCCGTCACCGTGCAGGGCGTGAAGGTCGAGGACGAAGGCGATCTCGACGATGACTTTGCCAAGTCGATGGGTCTGGAAAGCCTCCAGCAGCTGAAAGACCTGATCAAGGGCCAGCTCGAACAGCAGAATGCCGGGCTTACCCGCACTGCGATGAAGCGCGGCCTACTCGACAAACTGGCCGGCGATCACGATTTCGACGTGCCGCAGGGCATGGTCGATGCGGAATTCGACCAAATCTGGGCCCAGCTGCAGCAGGAAGCGCAGAAGGAAGAAGATCCCGAAGCCGCAATGAAGGAAGTCGAAGCCGAGAAGGATGACTATCGCAACATCGCCGAGCGTCGCGTGCGTCTTGGCCTGCTGCTGTCCGAAATCGGTCAGGCCAACGGCGTCGAAGTGACCAACCAGGAAATGCAGATGCTGGTCCAGCAGGCTGCCCAGCAATATCGCGAGGAAGATCGCCAGCGCTTCGTCGAATATGTCCAGAGCGAACCGATGGCCGCCGCCCAGCTGCGCGCCCCGCTCTATGAAGACAAGGTCGTCGACTTCCTGTTCGACAAGGCCGACGTGACCGAGAAGGAAGTCACTCGCGAAGAAATCGAAGCCGCGATCGAAGCGGATGAGGAAGCCGACGCTGCCAAGGCCAAGAAGGCGCCGAAGAAGAAGGCTGCCGCGAAGAAGGCTCCGGCCAAGAAAGCCGCTGCCAAAAAGGACGACGGCAAGAAGGACGAGAAAAAGGCTCCGGCCAAGAAGCCAGCGGCAAAGAAGGCGGCGCCCAAGAAGGCTGCTGCAAAGAAAGCCGACGACAAAAAGGCCGACGATAAGAAGGCGCCCGCCCAGAAGTCTGCCGCCAAGAAGGCCCCGGCCAAGAAAAAGTAAGCCGGCCGCTTGCGCGAACGTGAAAGGGGCGGTGCAGCGATGCACCGCCCCTTTTCTTATGCCGTGCTGCGTCAGACGCGGCGGGCTCAATCGTCGTCGGAACGGCTCATGCGGTCATATTCGGCCTGAAGGCGCGCCACAGCGGCCTGCTCGTTGAGATAATTGACTTCGGACTGGGACATTTCGCGCGCGAGTTGGGAGGTATCGAAGCCGAAGATTGCCCCCAGAAGCTTGATCAACATCCGCCAGATTTCGTCGATCAGCTGTTCAAGTTTGGTCCACCAATTGGGCGGCGTACCGCCGTTGAAAAGACCGAGAATCCAGCCGATCAGTTTCTTGATCTCGGTGAGATACTCTGAAATCCAGTTGAGCACGCTTGTGCCGACGCTGCGAGCCGAAATCCGTTCCAGCGCGATCTTTTCGCCCGAGCTGATCATTTCGGGGCCACCGGACAGTTCGAGAAACTCGTTTAGCGCCAGTCGATCCTGTCGCCCGAGCCGCTCGTAATTGCTCTCGATATACTGTGCGACCCGTTTGAAGTGGCCTTTCACCAGCTGCGCATTGTGTTCGATGAGGCGGCCTTCCTCGCTGTCACCGCCATTCTTACGAGCCCAGATATTTGCCCATCTCCTCGCGCAGTTCGAACATCAGCACGGTGAAGCTGTCGCGATAGATTTCGCCGTTCGGCTCGAACTCGATATCGACCAGCACCGCGCCCGCGCGTTCGAGATCGGCCAGCGCATTTTCGAACACCGCGCGCACGTCGTCGCGGTCACCGATCTGGTTGCGCATCACACCGATCCGGACGCCCGCGAGTGAATAATCGGCCAGACCAGCGGTGTAATTTGCGATCCGGTTCGGCACGTCGAGTGTGACGGGATCGGCATCCTCCTCCCCCGCCATTGTGCCGAGCAGGAGGGCGGCATCCCACACGCGCCGTGTCTTCGGCCCGGCCGTGTCCTGCGTGCTCGAAATCGGGACGACATGCGTCCGGCTCACCAGCCCGACGCTTGGCTTGAAGCCGACCACGCCGTTGACGCTGGCCGGGCAGGTGATCGAGCCGTTCGTCTCGGTTCCAATGGCGCCTCAGGCGAAACCCGCCGCAACAGCTGCGCCGCTTCCGGAGGACGATCAGCAGGCATTGCGATCGACCGCGAACGGATTGCGGACGAGCCCGCCGATCGCGCTCCATCCGCTGGTGGAATTGCTCGATCGGATATTGGCCCATTCGGAAAGATTGGTCTTGCCGAGGATCACTCCGCCATGCTCGCCCAGATTGGCAATTAGCGGAGCGTCGCGTTCGGTCCGGTTGTTTGCCAGCGCGAAGCTGCCAGCCGTTGTCGGCCACTCACGCGTCTCAATATTGTCCTTCACCAGCACCGTACGACCGGCGAGCAGCGAGCCGTTATCTGACAGTGGAGCAGCCTTGGTGGCCGCGTCGGGGTCGTAAACGATCACCGCATTCAACATCGGTCCGGCATCGTCGTATCGTTCGATGGCGGCGATATTGCGTCCCGCTTGGCCCGCCCAAACGGGAGTGCCGGGTTGCAACGGCTCGACTTCGATCCCGACCTCTTCGGCCGGCACGCGGTCGATCCGCGTTTCAGGAACGGCCCGGTCCTGCGCATGGGCAGCGAGGGGCAGGGTGAGGGCGGCAACTGTCAGGCTTAGAACGCTTTTGCGCATCGGAACATCGTCTTACCAAGCGCCCGGCACGTCAAGCAGGGTAAACGCTCTTGAACTTCCGGGGGCAAGTCCCGAAATAGCTGTCGTATCCAGACGAGAGGACAATTCCCCATCATGATCGATCTTTCCGGCGCCCTCGGCGAAACCCATGGCACGCAGGGACAGTTCACCCGCGATCCGCTCACCGGCGCGCTGGTGCCGATGGTGGTCGAACAGACCAGCCGCGGCGAACGCAGCTTCGACATTTTCTCGCGCCTGCTGCGCGAACGCATCGTTTTCGTAACCGGCCAGGTAGAGGACGGCATGGCTTCGCTGATCATTGCGCAGCTGCTGTTCCTAGAAAGCGAGAACCCTTCCAAGCCGATCAGCATGTACATCAACTCGCCCGGCGGGGTGGTGACGGCCGGGATGGGCATCCACGACACCATGCAGTACATCAAACCTCGTGTTTCTACCGTCTGCGTCGGCCAGGCGGCGTCGATGGGCAGCTTCCTGCTGGCGGCCGGCGAGCCCGGCATGCGCATCGCGCTCCCGAACGCGCGGATCATGGTGCACCAGCCGTCGGGCGGCGCCCGTGGCATGGCATCGGACATCGAAATCCAGGCGCGCGAGATCCTTCGCATCCGCAAGCGGATGAACGATCTTTACGTCAAATATACCGGGCAGAGCCTCAAGGACATCGAGAAGGCGATGGATCGCGACACCTTCCTCGAAGCCGAGGAAGCGATGAAATTCGGCATCGTCGACAAGGTCTTCGAAACCCGCCCCGAAAACGAACCGGGTGAAGGCGATTCGAAGAAGGATTGACGCGGCAGGCCTGGCGGACCGGGCACGCCGCGCCTTGCGCAAGTGTTGCCCGGCTTCATCGGAAGGCAAGCCTTTTGTGCCTAGTGTCAGGCACAAGCGTTGAAAACATGGGCGATACGCCCTAATTCTCCCCGTTCGCCCGGTGGCGGAGGGGTGTGACAGGAAATGACCAAATTGAGCGGTACCGACAGCAAATCGACACTCTACTGCAGCTTTTGCGGGAAATCCCAGCATGAGGTGAAAAAGCTCATTGCGGGCCCGACGGTGTTCATCTGCGACGAATGCGTCGAGCTGTGCAACGACATCATCCGTGAAGAGACCAAGGCCGGCCTTACCGGCAAGAAGGAAGGCGGCGTGCCCGCCCCGGTCGAGATCTTCGAGACGCTGAACGATTACGTGATCGGGCAGGACCGTGCCAAGCGCGTGCTCTCGGTCGCGGTGCACAATCACTACAAGCGGCTGAAGCATGGCGGCAAGGCGGGCGATGTCGAACTCGCCAAGTCGAACATCCTGCTGGTCGGCCCGACCGGCTGCGGCAAGACGCTGCTCGCGCAGACGCTGGCGCGCACCTTCGACGTGCCGTTCACCATGGCCGACGCCACCACGCTTACCGAAGCCGGTTACGTGGGCGAGGATGTCGAGAACATCATTCTCAAGCTTCTTCAGGCATCCGACTACAATGTCGAAAAGGCCCAGCACGGGATCGTCTATATCGACGAGATCGACAAGATCACGCGCAAGGCCGAGAACCCCTCGATCACCCGCGACGTGTCGGGCGAGGGCGTACAGCAGGCGTTGCTCAAGCTGATGGAGGGCACCACTGCTTCGGTGCCTCCGCAGGGTGGGCGCAAGCATCCGCAGCAGGAATTCCTGCAGGTCGACACGACCAACATCCTGTTCATCTGCGGTGGCGCCTTTGCCGGTCTCGACAAGATCATTTCGGACCGTCTGCAGAAGCGTTCGATCGGTTTCGGCGCGCATGTCGCCGATCCGGACAAGCGCCGCATCGGTGAATTGCTGGGCAAGACCGAGCCGGAGGATCTCCTCAAGTTCGGTCTGATCCCCGAATTCGTCGGCCGCTTGCCCGTTATCGCGACGCTCCACGATCTCGATGCCGATGCGCTGGTGACGATCCTAAAGGAACCGAAAAACGCGCTGGTGAAGCAGTATGCGAAGCTTTTCGAACTCGAAGATGCCGAGTTGACCTTCACCGACGACGCGCTCGAAGCGATCGCCGAGAAGGCCATCGAGCGCAAAACCGGTGCGCGCGGCCTGCGTTCGATCGTCGAGGCAATCCTGCTCGACACCATGTTCGACCTGCCGAGCGACAACGATGTCGGCGAGGTGGTGATCGACCGTGATGTGGTCGAAGGACGCAAGGATCCGGTCAAGGTGATGAAGGGCAAGGAAGAAGCCGCCTAGCGGCGCTTTTCCGACGACCGAAGCAGGCCCCGCCCGACGCAAGCCCGGCGGGGCTTTGTTTTTGTGCTTCAGGTGCCGGTGGATCGGCGTCGATCGGTGATCCGCAGACACCCCGGATATTCACGGCGATTCGCGGCAATATATCCGGATCGGCGCAGGGCATTCGGTTCGCAGCGCGAAATCCATGTGGCGGAAATGCCGCACCTGCGAAAAACCTAGTTTGGCGATCCAACTCCATTGCGAGATTTGAACATGAGATTGCCGCGAAATGAAACAAATGATGTATTTGAAATCGGCGGGCGAAACGAAATTTCTCACGCGGCGCGGAACGCTCCGAGCATGCGATTGGACGTCACAAAACGGTCACGCAACAGTGGTGTTTGCGGCTAAGTCGGCCTGGCGGACAGGCCGGGGGGAACGGGGTTCCAGCCAGTTCGACCCAGAGATTTGTACTCGAACCAATACCAACCGTAGGGATCTTCTCGGATGAAAAATCTATTCTACCTCAGCAGCGCCGTGATTGCGCTTGCCGTCCCGGGGACCGCGTTCGCGCAGTCGACCGGCTCGGAAGAATTCGACGACGAAAACGTCGTCATCATTACCGGCAGCGTCAATCGCGACATCGGCGGCGTCGAACTTCCCGACTCGCCCAAGGCGAAGCAGGCTCTTGGTGAGGAAATCATCCGTCGTCAGCGCCCTGGCCAGACCGTGAACGATATCGTCAACCTGGTCCCCGGCGTCAGCTTCCAGAACAACGACCCGTGGGGCTCCTCGGGCGGCTCGTTCACGATCCGCGGCTTCGACGACACCCGCATCTCGCAGACCCTCGACGGCCTGCCGCTGAACGATTCGGGCAACTATTCGCTGTACACCAACCAGCAGGTCGATCCCGAAATCCTCGAGCGGGTCACCGTCAACCTCGGCGTTACCGACGTCGATAGCCCGACTGCTTCGGCCGTCGGCGGCACGATCAACATTCGCACCCGCGAACCGGCCGACGAATTCCTGGTTACCGCCACCATGACCGCCGGCGACATCTTCGCCGAAGGTGACGACACCGGCGTTAATCGTCTTTACATGCGCGGCTTTGCCATGGTCGATACCGGCGACATCACCGGAATGGGCACCAAGGCGTTCTTCTCGGCGAGCTACACCGGCTACAACAGCCCGCTCAACAACTACAGCAGCGTCGAAAAGCAGCAGTATAATGCCAGTATCTGGCAGGATATCGGCAGCAATGGTGACTTCATAGCGATCTCGGCGCACTACAACGAGAACCGCAACAACTTCTTCGGATCGAAAAACATCAACCTGATCCAAGAGGCGATTGACGAGGGCGATAAAAGCTACCGTTTTTACGATGTCGATTATCCATGTGCCCTGCCTGAGGGTACGCTGGCCAACGGTGGCGGCGTCAACGGCGTGTCCGAGCGCTATTCGGACTCGAGCTCGAGTGGTGACTGCGGCTCGGAATTCGATCGTCGCTACAACCCGTCGAACACCGGCAATATTCGTGGTTCGTCGCTGTTCACGCTGGCCGATGGCCTCGTGCTCACCGTCGATCCTAGCTTCCAGTACGTCAAGGCTAATGGCGGCGGCGTAGAAGACCTTCGCGAAGGCTTCTTCACGATCAACGGCCAGCAATATACGGGCTTCCTGAGTGGTGGCTATTATTACGGTCGCGATCTCAACGGCGACGGCGACCTGCTTGACCGCATTGCCGGGACCGATCCGAGCCAGACGCGTACCCGTCGTTACGGCGTAATCGCCAACCTCGCTTACGAGATCAACGGCGATCATCGCGTTCGCATCAGCTATACCCACGACAATGCGAACCACCGTCAGACGGGCCAGACCGGCTTCCTGCGTCCCAACGGCGAGCCGATCGATGTTTTTCCGATCAACGACCCGCTGGAAACTTCGCAGGGCTTCACGCTGAACAAGCGTGATCGACAGTCCTATGCGATCCTGAACCAGGTTTCGGGCGAATATCGCGGCAGCTTCGGCGATCTGACCGCCGTGCTAGGCGTGCGTGCACCGTTCTTCACCCGCAAGCTCGATCAGCGTTGCTATACCACGTCGGCCTCGGGCTTCGTCGATTGTATCGGTGGAACCGACGCCAACTATGAAGCTGCAAACCCGAACTACGCACCGCCGATCGAGGTCGATTACAAATACGACAAACTGCTTCCCAACGTCGGTTTGGTCTATAACTGGGGCGATGTTTCGGTGTTCGGCAACTATGCCAAGGGCCTCTCGGTTCCGGGTACGGACGAACTCTACGACTCGCTGTTCTTCTCGAACAAGTCCGACGACTTCCAGCCGAATTCGGAAACCACCGACAGCTTCGACCTTGGCCTGCGGTTCCAGTCGGGCCGCCTCCAGGCTCAGGTCGCCGGTTGGTACACCAAGTACAGCAACCGTCGTGCCGTGGCCTACGACCCCGTACTCGAGCAGTCCATTTCTCGGAACCTCGGACAGGTCGACAAGTACGGCATCGACGGGTCGATCTCGTTCGCGCCGACCAGCAACACGCTGCTCTACGTGTTCGGTTCGATCAACGAATCGGAAATCAAGGACAACGTGCTGATCGGACTGTGCGATCAGGAAAATGTCGATAATGCCGTGCCCGGCTGTTTGGCCGTCGGCGACGATCTGTTCGCGCTGACCGCCGGCAAGAACGAGAGCGGAACGCCGCTCTGGTCGATCGGTGCGCGCGGACAGGTGGCTCTGGGCCCGGTCGAGCTCGGCGTGCAGGCAAAGCATACCGGCAAGCGCTGGGTGAACGACGTCAATGAACTGTCGGTCGATGGCTATACGCTGGTCGATATCGACGTCCGCGTCCGTCTCGGCGACTATCTCGCCGGTCGTGAAGCTGCTCTCCAGTTCAACATCACCAACCTGCTCGACGAATTCTATGTCGGCGGCTTCGGTGGCGATCTGGACGGCGTCGGATTTGCCCAGATCGGTTCGCCGCGTGCAGCGAGCGTCTCGCTGCTCCTCGGCTTCTAAAACCTAGGACAGGCACAAACGAAGGGCGCGGGGGAGAGTATCCCTCGCGCCCTTTGTCTTGTCCGTTGTCGGTTCAGTCGTAGATGCAGGCGTCGAGCGCGTCGCGGCGGACGACGCCGATGCGCGCAGCAACGGTGTTGCCGTGACGGCGTAGCCAGCCGCCCGGGTTCTTGACAGAGCGCTTCTTGGGCTGCGGCAAGGCGGCGGCCATTCGCGCCGCTTCGCTTGGGGAGAGTCGGGCGGCGGACTTGCCGAAATAGCGCTGCGCTCCGGCTTCGGCGCCGTAGGTTCCGATGCCTGTCTCGGCGACGTTGAGATAGACTTCCATAATCCGCCGCTTGCCCCAGATCTTCTCGATCAGCAGCGTGAACCAGGCTTCGAGCCCTTTGCGCACGTAGCCGCCACCTTGCCACAGGAAGACATTCTTGGCCGTCTGTTGGCTGATGGTGGAGCCACCGCGGATACGCCGACCCTGCTGGTTCTGGCGATAGGCTTTCTCGATCGCTTCGCGGTCGAAACCGTCATGCGCGCAGAACTTGCCATCCTCAGCAGCGATCACTGCATCGACCATGTTGCGGTCGATGCGCGAAAGCGGCGTCCAGTCCTTGGTCGCGCCGTTGTCGTCCATGGCCATCGTCGCCGTGTAGGGCGGGGGCACAACCGCGAAGAGTAGGACGAGGGCGAGGCTCAGCCCGACGAAACCGAGGATCAGCCAGGCGAGGAATTTTGCGATACGAAACACGGGTGGTTACCTAAACTATGGAATGGGTGACGACAGTCAGGAGCGTTCGTTCCGCCGATCATAGTGGGCGCGCGCCCGCTCGATCCGGGCGATGTTCTTTTCCGCCCAATGCCAGACGCCGCAAAATGCCTCTGCCAATTCATGGCCGAGATCGGTGAGCGCATATTCGACGCGGGGCGGGACTTCGGGAAAAACCGTGCGCGAGACCAGGCCTTCGCGCTCCATCTGGCGCAGGGTCTGGGTCAGCATCTTCTGACTGATCCCCGGCAGTGCCCGGCCCACCGCGCTGAAACGCATCGCACCCGTCTCTTCCAGTGCTTCGATCACCAGCAGAGTCCATTTGTCGGCCACGCGGCCGATGGTCTCGTCGACCAGTTCGTTGATTTTCGGGTCGTCGTGATAGCTCGTGGTGGCGGAATTCGTCATATCTTACTCTCCGGTAAGTACCTCACTTCAAGGTGCCTACTTTCCAATCGAGAGTGAATATCTAATCCGGTTTCATGTCCACAGAGAAATTTGGAGAGAAGACATGAAGACCAGTGGCAATACCATCCTCATCACCGGCGGGGGCAGCGGCATCGGGCGCGAACTTGCGCACCAGTGGCACGATCGCGGCAACACGGTCATCGTTGCGGGGCGTACGCTCTCCTCGCTCGAGGAAACGGCGAGCGGGCGGGACAACATTCATGCCATCGCGCTGGACGTGGCAGACGGGCAGGACATCGGGCGCTTCGTATCCAATGTGCTCGCCAGGTTCCCCAGCCTTAACGTGCTGGTGAACAATGCTGGGATCATGCGGTTCGAGGATGTAGGCGGGAAGCGCGACCTGGCCGATGCGGAAGCAACGATCGCGATCAACCTTCTTGGTCCCATCCGCCTTACCGACGCGCTGATCGAACATCTCAAGACGCAGGCGGACGCGGCGATCGTCAACGTGTCCTCGGGGCTGGCATTCGTGCCCATGCCGAAGACCGCGACCTATTCGGCGACCAAGGCCGCATTGCACAGCTACACCGTGTCGCTGCGTGCGAAGCTGAAAGGTGTGGTCGAAGTCATCGAGGTGGCGCCCCCAGCCGTGCAGACCGAGCTGACACCCGGCCAGTCGACACGCGAAGGCTACATGCCGCTGGATGCCTTCATCACGGAAACGATGGATGGCTTCTCGGTCGAAGACACGCCGGCAGAGGTTCTCACGGAAAACGTGCTGTTCCTGCGCAATGCGGAGGCCGAGGGCCGCTTCGACGAGGCGCTCGAAATGACGCAGCGTTTCTGACGCCGATCATCCTGCGGCAGGTTCGGAGAATAGAAAAGGGGCGTATCCCGCGAAGGATGCGCCCCTTTTTTCATAGGTCGATCATCCGGTAGATCAGGCAGCCGGAAGCGCGGTGAAGCGGTTGTCCGCGATATTCTTCATCGCTTTCTGCAGTTTTTCGAATGCGCGGACCTCGATCTGGCGAATGCGCTCGCGGCTGACATCGTAGACCTTGGACAGTTCTTCCAGCGTCTGCGGACTTTCCGTCAGGCGGCGTTCGGTGAGGATATGCTGCTCACGCTCGTTGAGCGATTCCATCGCCTCGGCCATCATTTCGCGGCGAACATCGAGTTCTTCGGCATTGGCGACCGTTTCATCCTGCAGCGGACGATCGTCGGTCAGCCAGTCCTGCCACTCGCCCGAGCCTTCCTCGCCATTGCGCATCGGCACGTTGAGCGAGCCGTCGCCACCGCGCATCATGCGGCGGTTCATGTTGATGACTTCCTGCTCCGGCACGCCGAGATCGGTGGCGATCTTGGTCACGTCGTCGGGGTGCAAATCGCCGTCTTCATAGGCGTCGAGGTTCTTCTTCATGCGGCGCAGGTTGAAGAACAGCTTCTTCTGCGCGGCGGTCGTGCCCATCTTCACGAGCGACCAGCTGCGCAGGATGAATTCCTGGATCGAGGCCTTGATCCACCACATTGCATAGGTAGCCAGGCGGAAGCCGCGATCGGCTTCGAATTTCTTGACGCCCTGCATCAGGCCCACATTGCCTTCGGAGATCAGGTCCGAAACCGGCAGGCCGTAGCCGCGGTAACCCATCGCGATCTTGGCGACGAGCCGAAGGTGCGAGGTAACCAGCTGGGCAGCCGCCTCGGTATCCTCATGCTCTTCGTAACGCTTGGCGAGCATGTATTCCTGCTCCTGCGTCAGCACGGGGTATTTCTTGATTTCGGTGAGATAGCGGTTGAGGCTCTGTTCCCCGTTCAACGCAGGAACGCTCATACCTTTCGTTTTGTTGGCCACGTTATTCCCTAAACCTTTCACTTGCCGACCGACTCCGCCGGACCCCTGATGGGCATCCGATCCTCCGCGGTCGCAGCACTTTCCTCTATAGACCAAATCGGACGATTTGCGCCATTGGTTTCATCGATTAAAACGGGCGAGTTCGTCGATAAGTTCCCGCATATCAGGTGGCGTTTCGGCCCGAAAAAGCACCCGCTCGCCGGTGACCGGATGGAGAAAACCGAGTTCGGCAGCATGCAGCGCCTGCCGCGCGAAACCCAATCGGTTCAGCAGCGGGCGGAGCGGGGCGGGTGCACGCCCGTAGACCGGGTCGCCTAATAGCGCATGGCCGATGGATGCACAGTGAACGCGCACCTGATGCGTGCGCCCGGTTTCGAGGCGGCATTCGATCTGCGAGGCATGGGGGTAGCATTCCTGCACCGCGTAGTGCGTGATCGCATGCTTCCCGCGAGTCGTGCCGTCGGGGAGCACCGCCATTTTCTTGCGATCGCGATCCGATCTCCCGATGCGCGCCGCAATTGTCCCTTGCTCAGGCTCGGGCGTACCTGCGACCACGGCGCAGTAAGCGCGATCGATCGAATGGTCGGCAAACTGTGCGGCGAGCCCTTCATGGGCTGCATCAGTCTTGGCGACGACCAACAGGCCACTTGTATCTTTGTCGATCCGATGGACGATCCCCGGACGCGCGACTCCGCCAATGCCTGACAATTGCCCCCCGCCATGATGGGCGCAGTGATAGAGAAGCGCATTCACCAGCGTGCCATCGGGATTGCCTGCCGCCGGGTGGACCACCATCCCGGCGGACTTGTTCACGACCACGAGATGCTCGTCCTCGAACACGATATCGAGCGGGATGTCCTGCGGCACCGCTTCGGCAGGCGCAGCGGGCGGCACGTCGACGACATAGCTGGCGCCAGCGCCGGTCTTGGCCGATGGACTCGTCGCCAGCGCGCCCGCGATCTGGACCCGCCCTTCGGCGATCAGCGTCTTGATCCGCTCGCGCGACAGGCCCGACACATCGGCCAGCGCCCTGTCGAGGCGGGAGGGTTTGTCGGGGAGGGTGCCTGTCAGCAGGGACATGGGCGGGGCCTAGGTCAGAGCCGCGCGTCCGACAAGCGTGTCGCGGCCCGCAGGATAGGCCGTTGGGAGCGGATGGTGATCGGAGGGCCCTTGTCCTTTCCAATACGTTACCCGCTCGCTACAGCAGCGGGCAAAGCACACCCAACCGGACCCTTCATGACCGACTATACCGAGATCGACCTCGCCAGCCTGATGTGCTCGCGCCTGTGCCACGACCTGCTCAGCCCGGTCGGTGCCCTCAGCAACGGGCTCGAATTGCTGTCGGGCGAAGAGGATCCTGACATGCGTGCGCGATGCATCGAACTGCTCGAACAGAGCGCACGGATCAGCACATCCAAGCTCAAATTCTTCCGCCTCGCCTTCGGTTCTGCCGGCGGGTTCGATTCGCGCATCCCGACCGAAGAGCCGCAGACGCTGATTGCGGCGCTGGTCGCCGATAACGGTCGGGTCGAGCTGAATTGGAGCGTCGTGAGCGACACGCTGACCAAGCCGGCGGTAAAATGCCTGCTCAACCTCGCGCATATCGCGATCGACGCCCTGGTGCGCGGCGGCACGCTGGATATCGGGATCGAGGAAAGCGACGGAATAACCGAGATCGCGATCCGGGCCAGTGGAGCGCGCATCGCTTTCGACGAGAATATCGGGCGCGCCTTGCAGGGCGAGCTCGATGCAGCGGAAATTTCCCCGCGCACCGCGCCCGCCGCGATGTTGCACGGTCTGGCCAGCCAGCATGGCGGCGAGATCCAGTATCAGGTGCAGGACGATGCGCTGATCCTCGGCGCAATGGTTCGCGAAGGCTGAAGCGGGTGATGCGCGACGAACTGGTTCACCGCGAGGCGCTCTCCCCCAATTTCGATGAGCGCACCCTGCCGATCTCGATGGTGGTGATCCACTATACCGAGATGGCGGACAAGAACGTCGCGCTCGAGCGGATGTGCAATCCCGAAGCCAAGGTGTCGGCGCATTACCTGATCGGGGAAGGGGGCGAAGTCATCCGGCTGGTCCCTGAAGACAAGCGCGCCTGGCACGCAGGCGTTTCCTATTGGCGCGGGATCAAGGACGTGAATTCGGCAGCGATCGGGATCGAGCTCGATCATCCGGGCCACAAGCATGGCTATCGAGAGTTCAACGACGCGCAGTTCGAAGCACTGGTGCCGCTGGTCGCGCGGATGGTGAAAGAGCACGATATTCCGCGCGCCAATGTGGTCGGCCATTCGGACGTCGCGCCCGATCGCAAGATCGATCCGGGCGAGCTGTTCCCATGGGATCGGCTGGCCGAATACGGCCTCTGCCTGCCGCGCCCCGAAAAACTCGAACGCGGCGATCCGTTCGACAACGATGCGAGCTTCTATCTCGCGCTCGAGCGCTTCGGTTACGACATTACCAGCGGACACAAGGCGGTCGAAGCCTTCCAGCGTCGCTGGCGCCCGGAGCGGATCGATGGCGAGATCGACGGCGAAGTGCGCGCGATCCTGTTCCAGCTTTTGCTCGACCGCGATCGCGGCCAGACCCGCTAGATGCGGCAAGGGGAGGGGGCCGGACCGGCCCCGCTCCCCCTACCTTTCGTTCAATCTCCGATCCGCGCGGTCAGCTGGATGCCGTAGAATTGCGGCTCGCCCGGAATGAAGGTGGGGATGCCGAAGGACCCGCCGGTGTTGCCCGCATCGAGCAGGTAATCCTCGTCGGTCGCATTGCGGATGAAAGCCGCGACTTCGAAGCGATCGTCGGCAAAGCTGACGCCTGCACGAGCGTTGATCAGCGTCACCGGCCCCTGCGAGATCAGCGGATCGTTCGGCACTTCGAAGAAGATCCGGCTGCGATGCGTGATCGACGGGGTGGCGAACACGCGCGCGCCATTCCCGATCGGCGCATCCACCGTAAATCCTGCCGCGGCCTGCCATTCGGGCTGGAGGCGGAACCGGGCGCCTGAAAATTCCGGGGCGAAGCTGCTGTCCTCGTCGATCCCACCATCGATGTAGCCGACATTCCCGAACAGGCTGAGCCAGTCGGTGGGACGCACCGCGATTTCAGCTTCGACGCCCAGATTGCTGGCGCCGCCCGCACTTGCAGTGATGAACGACCCGAGGTTGTCGGGGTCTTCGACCGAGACCTGGAAATTGTCGTAGACCTGATAATAGACGCCCAGCGAGCCGGACACGGTGGGCGTATCGAATTTTACCCCGCCTTCGTAGTTCCAGACGGTTTCCTCGGGGATGCCTGTCGCGCCGCCGGCATTCACCTGGACGACCGGCGAACGGCGACCTTTCGAGATGGTCGCGAATACGTTCACGTCGGGTGTGATGCGGTAGAGCGCGTTGAAGCGCGGGAGCCATGCATCGAAGCTGTCCTGCGCACTGATCGTCTCGCCGCCGGTATCGGTCTGACCAGGGATCAGCGAAACCTGCAGGCTGGGCAGGGCCGCGAACAGCTGGTCCCTCAGCGCTGCGGGCAGCAGGCTCGGCACCACCGGCACCGGAACGTCGGCCCGGAAGGCCGACCAGCGGTCTTCCCTCAGATAGCGCAAGCCGGCCGTCAGCTCGAGCTTGTCGGTGGGAATGAAGGTGACGACGGCGAATACCGAATAGCTGTCGTTCTGACCCTGATTCTCGAACACCGAGGCATAGGGTATAGCACTGACCGTACCCCCGCTGAGGAGCGAGGTCAGCTGGGTAGCAGGCGATGACCCGTCGGGCGCGACACAGGGAACGTCCGGCACCGCCGGTGCGCCGAACACGGTGGTCAGGCACTGGAGGAACGTGCCTTCTTCGGTCGAGAACGGGACATTCTGCAGACCGTCTTCGGTGAAGACATTCCAGCCGAACGAGCCGCGCAGGCGGTCGCTGACATAGGTAAAACGTCCTTCATGGCTGAACTGGTCGCCTTCGGTGATCTCGGCGAATTCGAGGAACGGCGCGGCCGTTCCGTCGGCGTCGAACACCTCGGCGCTGTCGAACTTGCGGTAACCGTTAACGGTGGTGAAGGTCCAATCGGGCGCGAAGGCCCATTCCGCGGTCAGGTTTGCATCGTAGACTTCGCGGTTGAGCCCAAGCTGGTCGTCGCCGAGCGCTTCGGCAGAAAAGGGCGAACCACCCAGATTGGCGTCGCCGAACGCGTTTTCCGCGCCGCCGGGAGCATCGGCATAGGCGGGGAACGTGCCGGAGATGAACGGCGTCCCGCCATTGCGCTGCTGGTCGTACGTTCCGACCAGGTCCACGGTGATATCGGGCGTCGGGGTGAAGCGCAGCGAGGCGCGCGCGCCGAATTGGTCTTGCGCGTAGAGATCTTCTTCCTGCGATGCGGCAAGGTTTTTCACATAGCCGTCCCGCGTGCGCCATTCGAAGGCGATACGGCCAGCAACCATATCGGACCCGGCGTTGACGTAGCCCGACAGCAGCGTCTGGTCGTAATTGCCATAGCCGCCGGTGAGCGCCGCCGAGAACCCTTCGCGAGGCTTGGCCGAGACGAGGCTGATCGCGCCGACGGCCGAGGCAGTCCCGAACAGGGTCGCCTGCGGGCCCTTGATGACTTCGACGCGCTCCAGATCGTAGATCGCCTGATATGATCCGCGCGACCGCGAAATGTCGATGCCGTTGTAATAGAGCGTGACGCGCGGCCCCTGCTGCGAGGAACCAGAATCCGAGGTGATGCCGCGGATCACGATGCCGGGATTGTTGGCGCTCTGCTCCTGGATATTGAGGCCGGGCACGTAGTTCGAAAGCTCGTCGAGATCGCTGACGCCCAAACGCTCGATATCTTCGCCAGTAACGGCCGAGATCGTGATCGGAACATCGAGCGCATTCTGCTCGATCTTCTGCGCGGTGACGATGACCACGTTTTCGCTGCGGACGTCATCCGCATCGCCATCCTCCGGTTCGACGGCCGACTGGGCGTATGCCGCGTGGAAGGGAAGCAGAGAAACTGAGCCGAGGACGGCGAGGCGGAGTATCGAGCGCATGGCAAAACTCTTTCGGTGGGTTGCAATGCGCGGGGCCCTGACGGCGTAGCTTGAAACCTCCGTGACACTTCTGAGGCGGTTTTGTGAAACAACCCGCTCTTGCCAAGGCGCACGCGCAAGCGTCCCGATGCCATACGCATCGGGACGTTGCCGGAACCCGTGTTTTATGAAGGAGCTAGTCGGTCGATGTCGCTTCGATGAAGCTGTTCAGCCGCGCTGCAAATTCATCTGGCGCTACCATCAAAATGAAATGCGGCGCGCGGTCGATTTCGATCAATTCGACGTCACCGGCTGCCTCGAACATCGCCACATGCTGCTTCGCACCAGCCAGCGTTGTCTTGGGATCGAGCGTGCCATGCATTACGAGCGTCGGCGGCAGCGCCTTCGGCGGCGCGGCGAACAGATCATCCTTCTCATAGGCCGGAATGCCGCCCATCAGCAGCAGCGAGGGTAGCGGGCTGGCGAACAGCAGACCCGCTTCTTCTTCTGCAATCGTCTCTGCGGTCAGCTCGGGTCGCGGATTGTTTTCCGACCGGCTGATCACGCTCACCAGCGGAATTGAGGAGGCTGCCTGGGGATACGGTGCAAAGATCCCGCTCAGTTCGGCAAGGCGCGCTTCTGCGTGTTCGAGCCAGCGCGCATCGCCAGCCTTCAGGCCTGCGATCACATAGGGAAGCATGGCGCGTGTTTCAGGGAGGTCGAGGAATGCGCCGAGCGTGTATTTCGGCTTCGGCCCGAGCGGCTCTGCGAGATCGGGATCGGCCAGAACCTGGCTCAGCGTATCGGCCGCCGGGCCGGCAAAGTACCGGCTGCAATCGGCCAGCGCATCGCATTCGGCCAGAACCTGTCGGCCGACCATATCGACCACCGCCGAACGACGGCTGAGATCGAACTCCTCGGTGGCTTCGGGCGGGACCAGCGAATCGAGAATAACACCGTCGGCGACGTCCTTTCCGGCGACAGCCAGTGTGCGCAGCACCAATTGGGTGCCGTAGGATACGCCATACAGATAGCGCGGCCGGCCATCGTCCAGCCGGTCCATCAGCATCGTGAGGTCATGCGCCGCATTGGTGATCGAGAAAGCGCGGGTGCGATCGGGCACAGCATTGAGCGCGCGGAAGCATGTGCCCCATTCGGCACCCTCGATCGCCGTGCCACCGGCGCTCTCGGGGCTCTCTTCTATCGGGCACAGCCGGGTCGAAAAGCCTGTGCCGCGATGATCGGGGATGACGAGGTCGTAGCCCGGTGCGCCGCCGCGCAACGTGTCGATGAAAGGATAGAACGAAGCCCCCGATTCGCCCGGACCGCCCGCGACCAGCCACAGCTCGCCCTTGGCGGCACCTTCGGCGGGAAAGCGGCGGACGAAAAGCTCGATTGTCTCTCCGCCAGCGGCATCATGATCGAGCGGCGCCTCGATCCGAGCGCACTGTGTTCCAGCGAGTGATGCGTGCGTGCCAGCATCGGCGCAGGGGGCAAACGTCTCCGATCCATTCGCGTCTTGCGCCGCGACGGCGGGGCTGGCCGCGACGAGGCTTACAAAGAGGGGGATGCGAGACAGAGACAGCATGGTCGACCCTTAGCGATGGGAATAGGCCGTAGCCGGGTAAGAGCGCGGCGCTTTCGCCGCAACAGTCGGCACGCGAGAAAGTCGCTAGGCCAAGCTTCCGCCTCGCCCTTGGCGAAATCACCAATCCCCCCTATCTGCACCTTCGCCAGGGGGCCGGGCAGCCGCGTTGCTTTTTGCACCGAGGAAAGTCCGGGCTCCGTGAAACAAGGGTGGCGGGTAACGCCCGCCGAGAGCAATCTTAGGGACAGTGCCACAGAGAGCAAACCGCCGATGGCCCAACGGGCACAGGCAAGGCTGAAAGGGTGCGGTAAGAGCGCACCGGGGGCCTGGTAACAGGTCTCGCAAGGTAAACCCCACCTGGAGCAAGGCCGAATAGGGGCACCGCGCCGAAAGGTAGGGGCGTTTCGACCCGAGGTGCCCGGGTTGGCTGCTCGAGCGGCGGAGCAATCCGTCGCCTAGATGAATGGCTGCCCCCGCGCGGCCGGTGCCTTTGGCATACCGCGCGCGGGACAGAACCCGGCTTACAGGCCCCCTGGCAATTACCCGAAGAAGTCTCGGCAACGCGCTCGTCTTTCGCGGAGCGGCGTTGGCGCTTGGGCGGATCGGGCTTTGCAATTCCTCGCCTTCGCGGCACCCTCCGGCGCATCTGACGAGGAGATTCCCAAGTGAAGAAATGGCTGATTGCGGGGCTGCTGGCCTCAAGCGTGGCGGTGACCCCGGCGGCGGCGCAAACCAAACTGTTGCGCGATCCCGCGGTGTCCGAGAACCAGATCGCCTTCGCCTATGCGGGTGATATCTGGGTCGCCAACCCTGACGGATCCAACCCGCGACGTCTTACCAGCCACGAAGCGGACGAGCGCGATCCGGTGTTCTCGCCCGACGGGTCGATGATCGCCTTCTCAGCCAATTACGACGGCAATTACGACGTCTTCGTCGTACCCGCGAGCGGGGGCACGCCCAAGCGGCTGACCTGGCATCCGAGCAACGATACGGCGAGCGATTTCACGCCCGACGGGCGCTCGGTGGTGTTCTCCTCCAGCCGCGAGACCCGCAGCGGGCGCGCAGGCGCGATCTATACCGTGCCAGTGGCGGGCGGCTTTCCGCAGAAGCAGTCCGAGATGCGCAGCGTCGGCGGCACCTGGTCGGAGGATGGCGAGCAGTTCGCCAACGTGCCGGGCATATCGGGCTATAACGGCTTGTGGGGCGGAACTGCCGGCTGGCGCGGCTATCGCGGCGGCACCCAGCCTTCGATCGAAGTCATCGATCCCGATGCGCGCACCCTGCGCGAGATTTCGGGCGAAGGCTCGACCGATTTCGATCCTTTCTGGATGGACGGCCAGCTCTATTTCCTGTCCGACCGCGACGCCGACAAGGTGTTCAACGTCTATCGCTGGAACCCGGCGGACGGCGCGGTGTCCAAGGTTACCGACGAGCCGCAGTGGGACGTCCGCAATGCCAGCGGCAAGAACGGCCGGATCGTCTACGAAGCCGGCGGCGAGCTGAAGGAATTCACGCTCGCGAACGGCGCGGTGCGCACCCTGCCGATCGCGCTCAATCCCGACCTTCCCCAGCGTCAGGCAGAATGGAAGAATGTCGCGGGCAATATCGAAAGCGTTGCGATTTCGCCCACGGCCAAGCGGGTTGCGGTCACCGCGCGGGGCGAGGTTTTCACCGTGCCGACCGACAAGGGCAGCACGCGCAACATCTCGGCCAGCCCGTCGGAGCGCAATTACGGCGGCATCTGGTCGCATGACGGCACCCAGCTTGCCTACATCACCGACGATGGCGACGGGCAGGTTCTCGTCATCGAAGACCAGAGCGGGATCAAATCGCCGCGCCGGATCGCGCTCGGCCCGGATTTCTACGACCTGATCGACTGGGGTGGCGACGGAAAGTACCTGATCTATTCGAACAACAAGCTCGCGCTTTCAGCGCTCGACGTGGCGACCGGGACAAGCTGGACCGTTGCCACCACCGAACGCCGCAACGGCAATTTTTCCGCCACTCTGCATCCGGAAGGGCGCTGGCTGGCGTTCACCACGCGCGGAGAGGTCTCCAACGCCGCGCTGCAGCTCTACGATCTGACCACGCGGCAGACGTACCCGGTGACCGGTGAATTCGCCGATGTCGGCTCGCCCGCTTTCTCGAAAGACGGGAAGCTGCTGTTCTTCACCGCCTCGACCAATGCCGGGCCGCTGGCCGGCGGGTTCGACATGACGACCCAGGAAAAGCCCTACCGCGCCGGCATCTACGCCGTCGTGCTCGAAGCCGACGGCGAAAACCCGCTCGCGCCGGTGCTGGCCAATGAAGAGGGCGAGAGCGAGAGCAAGGACAAGGACGAGACGGATGTCGTCGTCGCGCCGCAGAACCTGCGGCGGCGGATGATCTCGCTGCCGGTGGCCGAGCAGTTCTACACCAGTCTCGCCACCGCCAAGGATGGCAGTCTCTATTACATCGCGCTCGAACAGGCGGGCGACCGCAACGATGTGCCGGGAGCGACGCCGCAGGCCGGATCGCAGCTCTACCGCTTCGCGTTCGACGAGCGCGAGGCAAGCACCGTGATGAGCGGTATCACCGGGATGCAGATCGATGCGGCCGGCGAAACCCTGCTCCTTTCGAAGCCCGGCGGCCAGTTGATGACGGCCAAGGCCGGAGCGCAACTCAAGCCCGAGCCGGTCGACCTTTCCGGCCTGAAACTGCTGGTCGATCCGGTCGAGGAATGGCGGCAGATCTTCAACGATGTGTGGCGGATGGAGAAAGCCTACTTCTACGATCCGAACATGCATGGCCTCGACTGGGCTGCCGTCAAACGCCGCTACGAACCGCTGCTTCCCTATGTCGGACGGCGCGAGGACCTGAACGAACTCATGGTCGAGATGATCGGCGAAATGCAGGTCGGCCACAATCGCGTCGGCGGCGGTGACGTCTATACCGGCGGATCGTCGAGCCCGGGCCTGCTGGGCGCCGATATCCGGCTCGAGAACGGACGCTACCGCATCACCAAGATCTACGATGGCGAAAAGTGGAACCCGTTCCTCGCCGCGCCGCTCGCCGCTCCGGGTGTCGATGTGAAGGAAGGGGACTACATCCTTGCCGTCAATGGCCGCGAAGTGACCCCGTCGGACAACATCTTCGAGGCGCTTTCGGGCTCGGCCGGGACGCAGATTGCGCTCACCGTCGCTAGCACACCGTCAGGCGCTAGGAGGACCTCGGTGGTCGAGCCGGTCGGCAATGAAAGCGCGCTGCGCCTGTGGAGCTGGGTCGAGGACAATCGCCGCTATGTCGACGAGAAGACCGACGGGCGCGTGGCCTATGTCTACATGCCCAATACCGCGGATGCCGGATACACGTTCTTCAACCGCATGTATTTCGCGCAGACCGACAAGCAGGCGCTGATCCTCGACGAGCGTTCGAACGGCGGCGGACAGGGCGCGAACTACGTTATCGACGTCCTGCGCCGCGAATACCTCGCCGGGTGGAAGGATCGCGAAGGCCTTGCATGGTCGACGCCCAATTCCGGCATCTGGGGGCCGAAGACGATGCTGATCGACCAGGATGCCGGCTCGGGCGGGGATTTCATGCCCTATGCCTTCCGCGCCTCGGGCCTCGGTCCGCTGATCGGTACGCGCACTTGGGGCGGGTTGATCGGGATCAGCGCCAATCCGGGCCTGATCGACGGCGGGTTCCTGACCGTACCGTTCTTCCGCTTCTTCGAGCCCGACGGAACCTGGAGCATCGAGAACGAGGGCACTGCCCCCGACATGCGGGTCGAGCTCGACCAACTGGCGCTCGACCAGGGCCGCGACACGCAGCTCGACGCCGCGATCGAATATATCGAAGGCGAGCTGGAGCGGAACCCGGCGCGCGATCCCAACTGGACGCCGCCCTATCCGACCCAGCTGGGCGATTGATGATCGAGGAGGGCGCTTGTTCAGGACCGAGCAAGCGCCCTCCTGTTAATGTAATTACATGAATAAATTAACAGGAATGATCGGAGCCGCCGCGCTCGCAATGTCCGGCACCGCGCTGGCGATGGTTGGCGCAGGGGAACGCGACTGGACGATCGGCCCATGGATCAAGGGCAAGAATTATTCGGTCGGCATGTCTCCGCGGCCCGAATACACCCGAGACGGCTTCGCGATCGACTTTCCGACGACGCTGCGCAGCCATGTGCATTACGTGACCTTCAGTCCTGGTTCGCTCGAGGGCAAGCGCGAGATCGTGATGCGCTATCGCATCGATGCCGAGCCAGGCACCCGGTTCGTTCCTCAGGAAGAGCCTGGCAAGAAGGGCGCAATCTCGTTGTTTTTCCAGCGTCGCGGCGACAACTGGACAGCGAAGGGACGGTACGAGTTCTATCGCTGGTATGCCCCCAAGGCGAAGGTAAAGACTTTGTCGCCGGGCAAACATGAGATCCGGATCTCGCTCGACGATCCGGAGTGGATCTCGGTGCGCTACCGCAATCCGGCCGATGCGCCCGGACTGTTCGAAGCAGCCAAGCGCGACACGGCGAAGGTCGGCTTCGTGCTCGGTTCCGACCTGCTGCGCGGCCACGGCGTATATGCCACCAAACCGGCGCGGATCACCGTCACCGACTTCGACATCCGCTGATGCGGATGGCTGCGCCTCAGGCGCGGCCGATGCTTTCGTAGGTAAAGCCGGCCTCGCGCACGATGTCTGGCGTGTAGATGTTGCGCAGATCGACGAGCACCGGAGCGTTTGCCAGCTCCTTCACCCGCTTGAGGTCGAGCGCGCGGAACGCGTCCCATTCGGTCACGATCGCGACCGCATCGGCGCCTTCGATCGCTTCGTATGGGCCGGATACCATTTCCACTTCGGGCATGAGAGGGCGCGCCTGCTCCATGCCTTCGGGATCGTAGGCCGCAACCTTAACGCCGGCATCGGTCAGCGTCTGCGCCACCGCGATCGCGGGGGAATCGCGCATATCGTCGGTGTTGGGTTTGAACGTGAGGCCGAGCAGCGCGACCTTCTTGCCGCGCGCTTCGTCCGCACCGCCCAGCGCGTCGAGTACCTTGCGGCCCATGGCGCGCTTGCGGCTGTCATTGACCTTGACCACCGCCTCGACGATCCGCGTGGGGCTTTCATAGTCCTCGGCGGTCTTGAGGAGCGCTAGCGTATCCTTGGGGAAGCACGAGCCGCCATAGCCGGGTCCGGCGTGAAGAAATTTCGGTCCGATACGATTGTCGAGCCCGATTCCGCGCGCGACGTCCTGGACGTCGGCACCGACTTTCTCGCACAGATCGGCCATTTCGTTGATGAAGGTGATCTTGGTCGCGAGGAAGGCGTTGGCGGCGTATTTGATCAGTTCGGCCGAACGGCGCGCAGTGAACAGGATTGGCGACTGGTTGAGGTAGAGCGGGCGATAAACCTCGTTCATTACCTCGCGACCGAATTCGTCCTCGCAGCCGATCACGATCCGGTCGGGGCGCTTGAAATCGCCGATCGCGGCCCCTTCGCGCAGGAATTCCGGATTGGAGACCACCGCGGTGCGGACCGACAGGTTCGCATCTGCAAGGATACGTTCGACCTGATCGCCGGTGCCGACGGGCACGGTCGACTTTGTCACGATCACGGCATCGTTTTCGAGCGTTTCGGCAATCTCCTTCGCGACCGCATGAACGAAGGTGAGATCGGCATGGCCATCGCCCCGGCGGCTCGGCGTGCCGACCGCGATGAAGATCGCCGAGGCGCCGCGAATGCCCTCGGCCAGATCGGTGCTGAAGGACAGGCGCCCGGCCTTCACGTTGGTTCCCACCAGCGCATCGAGCCCGGGCTCGTAGATCGGCATCACGCCATTGCGCAGCGCTTCGATCTTGCTGTCGTCCTTGTCGATGCAGACGACGTCGTGGCCGAAATCGGCGAAACAGGCGCCGGAAACAAGGCCGACATAGCCCGATCCCACCATTGCGATCTTCATGTGAGGCTCCTTTGCGAGGTCGTGATGGTGCCGCCCTTGTCGGCACGCGCCTCGATTAACCAGCGGTCGGTTCCTTCGAGGCCAAGCGCGGTCAGGCGACCGCTGCTATAGGCCCCTGTATCGATACCGATGCGGTTGGGCAGGTGCTCGACCTCGTCGGTGATCGTATGGCCGTGCACCACCATTGCTTCATGTGCATTACGGTGGGAGAGAAACGGCTCGCGTATCCAGCGCATCTCGCTGCTCTTCTGCTCGGCAAGCGGCACGCCGGGCCGAATTCCGGCGTGGACGAAGGCATAATCGCCGATCCGCACGTGATCCTCGAGGCCCGCGATGAAGGCGCGGTCTTCTTGCGGAATCACTTCGTGCATAAGCTTCATCAGCTTCTTGAGCGAGGCTTCGCGATAGACCTTCTTTTCGATCGGATAGCTGAGCAGGGTTTCCTTCCCGCCATACCGCAGGAAGTGCTTGAGCACCTGCAGATCCTCGAAGGCGTCGAGGAACATTTCCTCGTGATTGCCCATCAGCACGCGGACATACGGGCTCTGCGCCATTTCGCGCACGCGCGCGATGACGCCTGCACTGTCGGGCCCGCGATCGACCAGATCGCCCAGCATGACGCAATGCGTGGTGGCGTCTCCGCGCGCCGCATCGTCGGCATCGATGGCTTCAAGCAGTGCGTCGAACAGGTCGAGCCGGCCGTGGATATCGCCCACGGCATAGGCGCGCTCGCCCGCCGGAATGGCGTGGCTGGGCTCGGCAGATTTCGAGCGGGTAAGTTTACGAAGGGCGGATAGCATGATCGGTTATGTAACCCAGCAGGATCGGGCTGACCGGCATATAGGGACCCGACTGGGTGCGGGCAACGCTTGCCTGCGGGCAGGGAGAGACTAGAAGCGCACGGCACTTCACCACCAAGGCTATCCCCATGCGTATCCTCCTCGTTCCAACGGCGATCCTGTTCGCCACTCCTTCTGTCGCGCAGGACAGTTACGACACCGATCCGCCTCCGGTGATCGAGCTTTCGGGCGAAGCCAGCGTGATGACCGATTATCGCTTCCGCGGCATTTCCTATTCGGATGGCGATGTCGCCGCGCGGTTCAATCTCGAAGCGCACCATGCCAGCGGATTCTACGCCGGGGTCGGCGCGCGCACCGTCGGCGGGGGGCCGCAAGCCGGCGATCTCGAGTTCGAACCCTATGCCGGGTGGAAGAACTCCATTGCACCGCTGATCGATCTCGATGTCGGCGTTGCGCGCCGGATATACACCGGCGTTCCTGCCGGACTGCCGAGCGATTACTGGGAACCCTATGCGGGTGTGGTCGGCCAGCTTGGCCCGGCGAAGCTGCGTCTCGGGGCCGCCTGGGCACCGGGGCAGGACGCGCTGCTCGATGAAGACAATCTCTACCTTTCTGCCGACGCGGAATTCGGTTTGCCGTTCAGCCCCCTGACCGTCGAAGCCCATGTCGGGCAATCCGAAGGACCGCTTTCGGCCGGTGCGCTGGTTGGCCCGGGTGACAGCACCACCGATTGGTCGGTGGGCGCACGTTATACCTTCCTCCCGGCACTGACCGCGCGCGTCCAGTATATCGGTAACGATGCCAATTCGGTCGACGGCCTCACCGACGATACGGTGGTCGGCAGCGTCATCTTCCGGTTCTGACGGCGCGCTCACTTATTCCAGCCCGACTTTGAATGCAGGAGCGATATCCTTGACCAAGTACCTTCACACCATGATCCGTGTCTCCGATCCGGAGGCGACCATTGCGTTCTTCAAGCTGTTGGGCGTCGAGGAAGTGCGTCGCAGCGAAAGCGAGCAGGGGCGTTTCACCCTCATCTTCCTCGCCGCGCCGGGCGAGGAAGGGCAGGCCGAGGTCGAACTGACCTACAACTGGCCCGCCGAAGACGGCAGTTCGCCGGAGGAATATACGGGCGGTCGCAATTTCGGCCATCTCGCCTATCGGGTCGACGATATCTACGCGACCTGCCAGCGGCTGATGAATGCGGGCGTGACGATCAATCGCCCGCCGCGTGACGGGCACATGGCGTTCGTGCGCACGCCCGACGGGATCTCTGTCGAATTGCTGCAGGACGGCTATCTCGATCCGCAGGAGCCGTGGGCGAGCATGCCCAATACCGGCAGCTGGTAACCCCGGCCAGGGGGCGACGCGCGATCAGGCGGTGACCGAGTGCGGCTCCGTCTCGTCGTCGCCCTCGTCGTCTTCGCTCGTCAGCTGCGGGGCGAAACGCAAGATGCCGTAACCGAGCAGGGCCGAGAACAGCGAGCCGAGCAGCACGCCCAGCTTGGCTTCCTCGACCAGCAGCGGATCGCGCGGGAAGGCGAGTGCGCCGATGAACAGGCTCATCGTGAAACCGATTCCGCACAGCGTCGCCACGCCCCATAGCTGGAGACCAGTGGCCCCGGCGGGCGGCTTCGCGAAGCCGATCTTGTCGGCGATCCACATCGCGCCATAGATGCCGATCTGCTTGCCGAAGAACAGGCCTGCGGCGATCGCCAGCGGAAGCGGGCCGAACACTTCGTCCATCCCCATGCCAGACAGCGCGACGCCGGCATTGGCGAAGCCGAAAATCGGAACGATCATGAACCCGTTCCACGGCGCGGTCGCATGCTCCATCCGCAGCAGCATCGAATCGTCGTGCCCCTTGAGCTTGAGCGGGATCGTGAACGCGGCGAGGACGCCCGCAACGGTGGCGTGGACACCCGAATTGAGCACGGTGAACCACAGCGCGACCGACAGCACGATATAGGGCAGCATGCGGTAGACGCCGAAGCGGTTGAGCGCCATCAGCATGCCGAGAATGACCGCGGCGGCGGCGAGCCAGGCAAGCTTGATGCCGCTGGTATAGACCAGCGCGATGATCGCCACGGCGCCCAGATCGTCGACGATGGCAACGGTCAGCAGGAACAGGCGAAGCGAGGACGGTGCACGCTTGCCGAGCAGGCCGAGCACGCCGACCGCGAAGGCGATGTCGGTCGCCGCCGGGATCGCCCAACCGGAATGCAACGTACGATCGTCGCCCACCAGGCCGAGATAGATCAGCGCGGGCACGGCCATGCCGGCGGCTGCGGCGAGGAAAGGCAGGCGACGCTTCTGCGCGTCGTCCAGCTGGCCGTCGATCAGTTCGCGTTTGATCTCCAGTCCGACGACGAAGAAGAAGATCGCCATCAGCCCGTCGTTGATCCAGAGATGGAACGTGTCGAGCTTCTCGATCGGCGTCCAGGCCAGCTTGCCATGGAAGAGCTCGTGATATTCGTGCGCGAACGGCGAATTGGCCGCGACCAATGCGGCGATCGCGACGGCGATCAGGACAATGCCTGCCGCCGCTTCCATCGATGTAAACCGGTCCAGCGCGCGCTTGAGCGCGCCCCCTATGCTCTGCGTTTCGGCCATGGGCGGTTCTTTGGCGTCTCCCCCGCGCCGTTGCAAGGGCATCCTTTCCCAAGTCGACATTGCCAGCCGGCGAGGGCGTCGATAGTCTGCCAATGAACGCTCGGCAGTGGGGGCTGCCGCGTGGAAGGGACGAAATAGCCTTGAGGGGGGCGTGGCGTGGCAAATACTGCGTGGATATCGTGGACCGGCGATATGATCGGCGCGTTGGGCGTGGCCGAGCGCGAGTTGTTTCTGTTCGCCGGGTTCTGGTTGGTGATTGGCTCGGTCGACGAACTCGCAATGGACGCGATGTGGGGCTGGCTGCGATTGCGCGGAAAAGCGAAGTCTGGGCGCGCCCCGGCGGCTCCCGAACATTTATCCGGCCCGATCGCGGTATTCATCCCCACCTGGCGCGAAGCTGCAGTGATCGCGACCACGATTGCCCAGATCCGTGAAGCCTGGCCGCAAGCCGAATTGCGCATTCTTGTCGGGCTCTATCCGAACGACCCGGCGACGCTTGTCTCTGCTGCCCAGGGGGCAGGGGCCGATCCGCGTGTGCGGCTGGTGATTCATGAACGTGAAGGGCCGACCACGAAGGCCGATTGCCTGAACCGTCTCTATCGGGCGCTCGAGGATGACGAGGCCCGGCGCGATGTTCACTATCGCGCGGTACTGTTGCAGGATGCCGAAGATATGGTTCACCCTGCGGCGATCGGCGTGGTCGACCGCGCGCTTGACGGCCATGCGCTGGTGCAATTGCCGGTGTGCCCGGCGCATAACCCGCGCTCGCGCTATGTCTCGGGTCATTATGCCGACGAATTCGCTGAAGCGCATGCCAAGGCGATGGTGGTGCGCACCGCTTTCGACGTTGCGCTGCCCTCGGCAGGCGTCGGATGTGCGGTCGAACGCGGCATGCTGGAACGGCTGGCGCGTCAAGGGGCGGAGGGGCCGTTCGATCCTGACAGCCTGACCGAGGATTACGAACTCGGCTTCAAGGTGAAGGCGCTCGGCGGTCGCAGTACCTTCGTGAGGTCCAGAGACGAGCGGGGCCGCCTGGTCGCGACCATCAGTCTCTTTCCCGGCGATATCGGGGCGGCGGCGCGGCAGAAGGCGCGCTGGATTCACGGCATCGCCTTCCAGGGATGGGACCGAATCGGCTGGAACGGGGGATGGGTCGATCGCTGGATGATGCTGCGCGACCGGCAGGGGCCGCTGGCAGCGCTCGTGCTGGCCACCGCTTACGCCTTGTTGATCGTCGAAGCCTTATTGTGGCTGATGGATGCCTCCCACGCGCCGCTCGGCTCGATCGAGCCGTATGTGCAGGGGGTTGTCCTTTTCCTGCTCGCATCGCTGGTATGGCGCGCGGTGTGCCGGGTGGCCTTTGTCCGGCGCGAATACGGCTGGCAACAGGCCGGTTATGCCTTGCTCCGGATACCGGTCGGCAATGTGATCGCGATTATGGCGGGACGCCGTGCGCTCGTGGCTTATGTCCGCACGCTGCTCGGCGCACCGATCCGATGGGACAAGACCGCCCATGTCGGCCATCCGGCGCTCCTTCCGACTCGGGCGGCGGCACAATGAGCGACAATGCGCTGGTCAGCACGCCGGGGCGTCCGCTGATAGTCATGGCGACGATGCTCGCCCTTTGGGGCTCGATGCGCGTCGTCCTCTGGCCGCAGGAGACGTTGCGCGTCATCGAGGACCTGGTGCCCGCTGCATTCGCTGCAGGAGAGCCGGAGGATTCCGATACTGTGTCGGTCGCCACCCTACAAAGGGCTGCTTCGCCCGCCGACAAGCTGGCGCCCACAGCCAATGTCACGCAAACTGCGCTAAGCATCGAAGCGGCGATACAGCCACGGCAAAGACGCGCCCATATCGAACGCGGCTTGCATGGTCTGCTGTGGATGGAAGCGGTCACGCGTGGCGATTTCAGCTATCGGGCCCCGTCGATCGCGACCAATGTCGGCGCGGCGCGCATTATTGACCGGGTCCGTACCGGTGGAACGCAGACCGATCGATGGTCGCTCGATGCATGGCTGTTCGCGCGCGACGGAGCGGCGTCGTTCTCGGCGGCGCCGCGGTCCTACGGCAGGAGCCAGGCCGGGATACTCCTGCGCTATCGGCTCGCGCCCGGTAGCCGCTTCGCACCTGCCGCCTATGCCCGCGCCACAGCATCGCCGGACGGCGAGATCCCGGCCGAACTGGCGGTTGGTGCGGCAGTGCGGCCGCTCGCTACGCTCCCGATCGAGGCGCAGCTCGAAATGCGTCTGCGCGAACGCGACGGGCGGATCGAGGCGCGTCCGGCCGTTGCGCTCGTCGGGGGATTGGATCGCACGGTCGCCGGGCTCGAGGTCCGCGGCTACGGTCAGGCCGGATACGTCGCGGGGGCCGACGCCACCGCTTTCGCAGACGGCAAGCTGACGCTGGAAAAAGTGCTCGCCTCAGGCGGAGGTTTCCGGCTGGCGGCAGGCGGTGGCGCCTGGGGCGGGGCACAGCGCGATGCTGCGCGGGTCGATGTCGGGCCGAGCGCGTCGCTGACGCTGGCGACCGAGCGTGTTACCGCGCGGATCGAAGCCGATTACCGGATCCGCGTCGCGGGCGATGCGGCGCCCGGATCGGGGCCTGCGCTGACGGTGTCGGCCAGCTTTTAGGTAACGCCGCGCCAGCGCACGGTTTTCACCGCATTTTTCGCGCAAGTGTTGCCCGGGCGCGCTTTCGCGGTGCGCACCGCTCGGCTAGGGGCGGCGGCAGCCCATGGACGTCTACCTTCCCATCGCCAACCTCTCGGTCAACGGCCTGCTGATCATCGCGCTGGGCGCGGTGACGGGCATGCTGTCGGGCCTGTTCGGCGTGGGCGGGGGCTTCCTGACGACACCGCTGCTGATCTTCTACGGGGTCCCGCCGACGGTTTCGGCCGCCAGCGCCGCGAGCCAGGTCACCGGGGCGAGCGTCTCCGGCGTGTTCGCGCATCACCGTCGCGGCGGGGTCGATTACCGGATGGGCGCGATCATGGTCGCGGGCGGGGCGCTCGGCACGCTGATCGGCGCGGCGCTGTTCGAATGGCTGCGCGCGCTGGGCCAGATCGATACGATCATCACCTTCCTCTACGTCGTGCTGCTCGGCTCGATGGGCTCGCTGATGGCCCGCGACGGCTGGCGCGCGGTGACCGCACAGCGTCGCGGCGAAAAGCCCAAGGCGGCCCGCAGACGGCATCACCCGCTGGTCGCAAACCTGCCGTGGCGAATGCGGTTCTACAAATCGGGGCTCTATATCTCGCCGCTCGCCCCGTTCCTGCTCGGCGCGGGTGTGGGTGTGCTGACGATGCTGATGGGCGTAGGCGGCGGCTTCATCCTCGTGCCCGCCATGCTCTATATCCTCGGAATGGGAGCAGGGGTGGTGGTCGGCACCTCGCTGTTCCAGATCCTGTTCGTGACCATGGCGACGACCTTCATGCACGCGCTGACGACACAGGCGGTCGATATCGTGCTGGCCGGCCTGCTCCTGATCGGATCGGTTTCGGGCGCGCAGATCGGCGCCCAGATGGCGCAGAAATCGAAGCCCGAAGTGCTGCGCCTGGTGCTTGCCGCGATCGTCCTCGTGATCGCGTTCCGGATGGTTCTCCAGCTCTTTTACGAACCCGACCAGATTTACACGGTGGCCCCGCTGTGAGGTGGCTGTTCGCCCTTCTGGCGCTTGTTGCGCTGACCGGCGCGCGTGATCCGCAACTGGTGCCGGCGGTGTCGCAGGAAGCGATCGACGTCCGGCAGGGGTTTACCGGCACCGAACTGCTGCTGTTCGGCGCAATCCTTCCGCCCGATGGCAGCGCGCCGTCCGAACCCTATGACCTCGTCGTTGTCCTCAAGGGGCCGACGCGTTCGGTCGTGGTGCGCGAGAAACAGCAGGTCGCTGGCATCTGGATGAATGTTGATGCGGCCGAATTCCGCTCGGTGCCCAGCTTTTACGCGGTCGCCAGCTCACGCCCGATCGGGCAGATCGTCGACGATCGCACGGCAGCGATCTACGAACTCGGCCTGCCGTTTCTCCAGCTCTCGCCGATCGGTGTGATCGATCCCGAACAGCAATCGCGGATCGCCGCCGGGCTGGTCGAGCGGCGCATCGGCGAAGGGCTGTACCAGCAGGCCGAAGGCGACGTAACGGTGCGCAGCGGCGTGCTTTACGAAGTGCGCTTCCAATTGCCTTCCAACGTGGAGACCGGCGCTTACACCGCCGAGACTTTCGTGATTGCGAACGGCCGCGTGCTGGTATCCGAAACCGCGCAGGTCGAGGTCCGCAAGGTCGGGTTCGAGAAGCGCGTGGCCGACTATGCCGTCAACGACGAGGTCCTCTACGGCCTGTTCGCGGTGTTTATGTCGATCTTTATGGGCTGGGCCGCGGGCAGGCTGTTCGCACTCGTCTGACCGCGATCTTGCTTGCGCGGCGTGGCCGCCCACGTTCTCACACGTCAGGGCCCGGGCGTGCTTAGCCATAAATTAACCCATCCCGGTCATTTTCGCTCGCCTACGGGGTGCGTTCACACGCGCATATACAGGGATCAGTTGATGAGCGATATGAGCGGGTCCTATCCGCCCAAAAACGACGATGCCAAGAGCGTCGATCCGATGGAACGGCTGCGTCGCGCTGCACGTCGGCACCAGCCCAATCCCTCGCCACAGCTGAGCGAACCTGCGCAGCAAAGCGCTGCGCCGGAGCCGTCGGCCCAGCCATCGCCGCCGCCGCAATCGCCCCCGCCGCAATCAACGCGTCCGCAGGCTCCGCCTCCCCCCTCGCGCGAACCGCAGGAGCGTGTGCGCAGCGAGCCGCAGGCGGGACCGGGTCAGGCCCCTCGTGCGGCTCCCGAAGGAGGGCGCGCGCCAGCGTCTTCGCAACCGCGCCAGCATACAGAGAGCGAGCCGCAGCCGAGCGAGCCGCAGAGCCGGGTGCAACGCGAGGCTCCGCCGCATAACAACGAACAGCCGCGCCGCAATCCGGATCGCGACGATCCTTCCGGTGAAATCAAATCCGGAAACGCCAACGCCCGCCATCCGATTGGTCGGGTGATGGAAATCGCCGGTTCGGAATCACACATCGCCCTCGATCTCGAGCGACTTCACCAGTGCATGGAGGATGAAGACCCCTCGGTTGCGCTGGCGGGCCAGGTCGGCAGCCAGATCAAGATCCGCGTCGGCAAAAACTGGTTGCTCGCCAGCGTGCGGACCCAGAAGCAGGACCAGCATGTCGCCGGGGGCATCATGGCGGCGATCGACTTTCTCGGCGAAGGCCAGGAGGAAAAGCTGACCGGTCGGCTGACGCGCTTCCGTCGCGGCGTCACGACCTATCCGGTGCCCGGCGCCGAAGTCTATCCGGCGACCAGCAACGACCTGCGCAGCATTTACGCCAGCGATGGCCGCGCGAACGTGCCGATCGGCACGGTCTTTCCGACCAAGGATATTCGTGCCGGCCTCTATATCGATGCATTGCTGGGCAAGCATTTCGCGCTGCTCGGATCGACCGGTACCGGCAAATCGACCAGCGCCGCGCTGATCCTGCACCGGATCTGCGAATCCGCGCCCGAGGGTCATATCGTGATGATCGATCCGCATGGCGAATACGCCTCGGCGTTCAGCGAGACGGGCATGATCTTCGACGTGTCGAACCTGCAGATGCCCTACTGGCTGATGAACTTCGAGGAACATTGCGAAGTGTTCCTCACCAGTTATGGCAATGAGCGGCAGACCGACGCCGATATTCTGGCCCGCTGCTTGCTGAAGGCGCGCCAGAAGAACCGGCTGGCCGAAACCATCAACAAGATCACGGTGGATTCGCCGATTCCCTATCTATTGTCCGATCTAACGACGATCCTGCAGGACGAGATGGGCAAGCTCGACAAGGCGAGCTCGTCGGTCCCCTATATGCGGATTAAGACCAAGATCGACGAGATGAAGGCCGATCCGCGTTACCAGTTCATGTTCTCGGGCATGCTGGTGGGCGACACCATGGCCGATTTCATCTCGAAGATTTTCCGCCTTCCGGCAGATGGCAAGCCGATTTCGATCATCGATGTTTCGGGCGTGCCTTCGGACATCACCTCGACCGTGGTGGCGGTGCTATCGCGGCTCACCTTCGACTATGCGATCTGGTCGCGCGACGAGAAAACGCGCCCGATCCTGCTCGTGTGCGAAGAGGCGCATCGCTACGTTCCCAACGAGAAACATGCGGACGATTCGGCGGTGGCCTCGATCCTGTCGCGGATCGCCAAGGAAGGCCGTAAATACGGGATCAGCCTGGGGCTGATCACCCAGCGACCGTCCGATCTTGCCGAAGGTGTGCTGTCGCAATGCGGCACGATTATCGCCATGCGCCTCAACAACGATCGCGACCAGGCCTTCGTGAAAGCCGCCATTCCCGAAGGCGCGCGCGGCTTTCTCGATTCGATCCCCGCCTTGCGCAATCGCGAGTGCATCATTTCGGGAGAGGGGGTCGCGATCCCGATCCGCGTCAGCTTCGACACGCTAGAGGAACACAAGCGCCCGGCTTCCGATGACCCGAGCTTCTCGCAATTGTGGAACGATCGCGGCGGCGAGGAAGACGCGGTTGCCCGCACCGTTTCGCGCTGGCGCTCCCAGGGGCGGTAAAGACCGGGACTTTAGCTACAGGCCTTGCAATCGGGATCCTTGGCGATCCGGATCGTCTTCATGCCGGGCTTCATCCCGTCGAGGATATGCAGGCGGCCCCATTGCGGGTCGCCCAGTCCTCCTATGCCGGCGAGCAGCACCCGGATTGCCTCCATCGCCGCGAACGTGCCGACCCATCCTGCCATCGCGCCCAGAATGCCGTTTTCGGCGCAGGTATCGCAATCGTCTGCATCGAAGGCATCGCCGACGAAACAACGATAGCACGCCTGATCGGGACGATGCCCTGCAAAGGCCGCGACCTGTCCCTGGAAACGCGCCACCGCCGCCGAGAGCAGCGGGATCCGCGCGTGGACGCAGGCGTCCGAAACAGCCAGCCGCGTGGCGAAATTGTCCGTTCCGTCGAGTACGAGATCGGCTCCGGCGATGAATTGCGGCGCGGTGTCGGTATCGATCCGGGTTTCGACCGTCTCGACCGCGATCTCCGGATCGAATGCGCGCAGCCAGGCGACGGCCTTTTCCGTTTTGGAGGCGCTCACATCACCTGCGGAGTAGAGTGTCTGGCGCTGCAAATTGCTGGCCGACACGGTGTCGTCGTCGACCAGCGTGAAGCGGCCGATCCCCGCACCGGCGAGATATTGCAGCACCGGCGAGCCGATACCGCCAAGCCCGATCAGCGCGACATGGGCTCGCGTCAGCGCGACCTGACCCGCACCGCCGATCTCGGGCAGGATGATCTGGCGTGCGAAACGGTCGAGGCGGTCGTCGGAAAGGGCCATGGGCGCCCTTTAGGCGCGTGTGGACAGCCCTGTCGATATCGCAGGGATACAGGCTGCACGGAGCGGTGACGCACACTGCAACTACGGTGGAGACAATGTAGACGATGTGTGGAGGGCAGCGCTGCTGCCCTCGCGGGGGGGTCAGCTTTCGAGCTGGCGCAGGAGCGAGCGCACGTCGCCATCCATATCGGCATCGCGCTTGCGCAGATCCTCGATCAGGCGGACCGCATGGATCACCGTCGAATGGTCGCGGCCGCCGAACTTGCGCCCGATTTCGGGATAGCTGCGCGGCGTGAGGACTTTCGACAGGTACATCGCGACCTGACGCGGGCGGACCACGGCGCGGGCGCGGCGGCGCGAGCTCATCTCGGTCCGGTCGACGCGGTAGAACTGGCACACGGTGCGCTGGATTTCGTCGATCGTGATCCGGCGGCGATTGGCCGAGAGGATATCGGTCAGCTGTTCTTCGGCGAGCTGGAGCGAGACGGCCTGCCCGGTAAGCTGGGCGTAGGCGATCAACTTGTTGAGGCCGCCGACCAGCTCGCGGATGTTGCGGGTGATTGTGCGGGCGAGGAACTCGATCACGTCGCCGGGCACTTCGAGTGGCGCGAATCGCTTCAACCGCGCTTCGAGGATCGTGCGGCGCAGATCGATGTCGGCCGCGGCAATATCGGCCACGAGACCCATCGACAGGCGCGACAGCAGTCGCGGTTCGACACCGTCCAGTGCCTGCGGCGCGCGGTCGGCAGCGAAGATCAGGCGCTTGCCTTCGGCCAGCAGTGCATCGATCGTGTAAAGCAGTTCTTCCTGCGCGCTGGCTTTGCCGATGATGAACTGGATATCGTCCACCAGCAGCAGGTCGAAGCCGCGCAGGCGCGCCTTGAATTCGATCATCTCGTTCTGGCGCAGGGCCTGGACGAATTCGACCATGAAGCGCTCGGCCGAGCAATAGAAGATGCGCGCACGCGGATGGTTGGCCAGATAAGTGTGGCCGATCGCGTGCAGCAGGTGCGTCTTGCCCTGGCCGGTCGCGCCCTTGAGATAGAGCGGCGAGAATTGCGGTGTTTCGGTCGCAGCCATGCGCTGGGCTGCATTGCAGGCGAGCACGTTGGCATTGCCGGTAACGAAGCTTTCGAAGGTCTGCGACGGGTCGAGCCCGACCGAGCCCTGGCCGAGCGTGCCGACCTGCCCGCTGGCAAGCGCGATCGCGCTGCTGTCGAGTGCGTGGTCGTTGGAAGGGGTGTGCTTGTTCTCTTCGCCGAGCCGCAGTTCGGACAATTCGCGACGGCCGGGATGGACCTGGATACGAACATTGCGAATATCGCCGCGAGCGATCTTCCAGGCCAGGCTCAGCCGGTCGGCGAATCGATCGGCCACCCAGTTGGCGCTGAAATCGGTCGGCAGGAAGAGGTCGAGCGTGCCGGTGTCCTTGCACAGGCCGCCCAGCTGGATCGGCTTGATCCACTGCGAATGCAGCTGCGCACCCAGATCCTTGCGAAGGCCGGTCGAAATATCAGCCCAATCCGCCTGGAGCCCCATCGCTTCCAGTTCGTCTGCGGTCGGTTCGCGCTCGGTCTTTGCCATTATCCTGCCAATCCCCCTTTGATTCGCCTCTTGGACGAACACATCTGTTCCGGGCACAGGAGACCATCGGCGCCGCTCACATGAAGAGCGAAACCGACTTGCGGGATGCGCCCCGCGCACAACCCGTATGGAGTGGTAATCCTGTGCAGTGCCAAGGCGTAATCGCCGTCGGCGTTGGCCATTTTGTAGGTGTGAATCGCGCGCCGTGACAATGGATTTATGACAGATTTTTTAAATAAAGCGCCTTGACAGCCGGAGACCCTCGGAATCCCGTGACCTTCTTGGAAAATCCCAATTTTCCATAGCTTTGGGTCAAACAGCCGATTGCGAATCGTTGGAAATCCACGATTCGTCTGCTCCGCGTCGAAAACGGCGCTCGCCATCTCCGGAACACTGGTTCATGGTTTGTTCTTGACAGGTTTTTCCCCGCAACCGGAATGACCGGTTGCGGGGAACGAATCGTTGGCGTCAGAGCCGAATCAGAGCGCGGCGACGCGCTTCGTAAGGCGGCTGAACTTGCGCGCAGCGGTGTTCTTGTGAACAACGCCCTTGGCAACGCCGCGGTACAGTTCGGGCTGGGCGGCCTGCAGCGCATCGGCGGCGGCCTTCTTGTCACCGGCTTCGACGGCGGTTTCGACCTTCTTGATGAAGGAGCGAATCCGGCTCTTGCGGTTCATGTTGATCGTTTCGCGCTTCTCGTTGCGACGGATGCGCTTCTTGGCTTGCGGAGTATTGGCCATGTTCGTCCTTCGTGTCGGTCGCGCTAGAAGGCGGCGACCCGTTCAAATCCTGGTGCTCATATGGTGCGCGCGCCCAGAATCACAAGCTGAGACGCAAGCGAACCGGCGCGAGAAGCGCGGCCCCTAGCCGCAGGAGGACAAAGGGTCAAGCAAAACCCCGCTTTGCCCTCTATCGCCCTAGCGCTGGCAGCGAGGACAGTACCAGGACGATCGGCCACCCTGTTCGAACCGGCGGATGGTTCCGCCGTCCTCGCGTCGGCAGGGCTCGCCGGTCCGGCCGTATACGTCGAACCGCGTCGCGAAGTAACCAAGCTCGCCATCGGGCTGGGCGTAATCGCGCAGGGTCGATCCGCCATCGGCGATCGACTGGGTCAGAACCTCGCGGATCGCGGGCACGAGTCGCTCGAGAGCGGCTTTCGAAACCCGCCCGCCGGCCTTCTTCGGATTTATCCCCGCGCGCCACAGCGCTTCGCAGACATAGATATTGCCGAGCCCCGCGACGATTCCTTGGTCGAGCAGGCACAATTTGATCGCCTGCTTTCGGCCGGCCAGCGCATGGCGAAGGTGATCGGCGGACAGCGCTTCACCGAGCGGCTCCGGGCCCAATGCGGCGAAGGGCGACCAGGCATCGAGCGAGCCGGTGTCGAGCAGGTCGACCGAGCCGAAGCGTCGGGGATCGTTCAGCGCGAAACGGTGGTGTTCGGTCTCTATTATCATGTGATCATGCGTATGATCGTCATCCGGATCGATCCGCCAGCGCCCGCTCATGCCCAGATGGAACACCAGCGTGCGATCGCGATCGGTGTGGAGCAGCCCGTATTTTGCTCGCCGTCCCAGCGAGGTAATCGTCGCCCCCGTCATCGCCTGCACGAGGTCGGGCGGAAAAGGGCGGCGCAGATCGGGCCGGTTGAGTTGCACCCGCGTCACCTGCGCGCCTTCCATGAAGCGCGCCAGGCCGCGGATGGTGGTTTCGACTTCGGGCAGTTCGGGCATGGCGGTGGATGTAGTGAGGGCGGGGGCTTTCGTCATCCCCGCCAACGACCTGTGGACGGGCCATGGAGCCTCGGTTAAAGCGCCGTCCATGAGCGAAACCGATACCGTCTCCTTCGGCTACGAAGAGGTCGCCCCCGAGGAGAAGACGCGCCGGGTCGGCGCGGTGTTCTCCAACGTCGCAGCGAAATACGATGTCATGAACGACGCCATGTCGGGCGGCATGCATCGGATTTGGAAGGACCAGTTCGTCCGCCGGGTTAAACCGCAGCCGGGCGAGGCGATCCTCGATATGGCGGGCGGTACCGGCGACATCGCCTTCCGCATGGCTGCGCGCGGTGCGGACATCACGGTGGCCGATATCAATCAGGAAATGCTCGATGTCGGTGTGGAACGTGCGATGGAGCGCGGGATCTCGGGGCTCGTCTGGTCGCGCCAGGATGCCAGCGACCTGACCTATCCCGATCGCTGTTTCGATGCCTATACGATCGCCTTCGGTATCCGCAATGTGACCGACATTCCTGCTGCGCTGCGCGAAACGCACCGTGTGCTGCGCTATGGTGGGCGGTTCTTCTGCCTCGAATTCTCGACCCCGACCTGGCCCGGATTCAAGCAGGCCTACGATGCCTATTCGCACCGCCTCGTCCCCAAGCTCGGCAAGATGATCGCCGATGACGAGGACAGTTATCGCTACCTCGTCGAATCGATCCGGCGCTTCCCGAAGATGCCCGAATTCGCCCGAATGATACGCGAGGCGGGTTTTGCGCAGGTGAAGGTCGAGCCGATCATGGGCGGCCTGGTCGCGATCCATTCGGGGTGGAAGATCTAGGGGCATGACCCGTCCCCGCACGCATCTCTGGCGGCTTCTCAAATGGGGCCGGACGCTGGCCAAGCATGGCGCGTTGCGTCCGATCGAGGAAGCGCCGCACACGCCCACGCCGGTAAAGCGCGTGGCGCGGATCGCACGCTTCGGCGCGCTGCAGCCGGCCGAGCCGAACTATGCCCGCGCGTTCGAGGATATCGGGCCTGCCGCGATCAAGCTGGGACAGTCGCTCGCGACCCGCCCCGATCTGGTGGGCGAGGCCGCGGCGCAGAACTTGCTCAGTCTGCAGGATTCGCTCCCGCCCCTGCCGTTCGAAGCCATCCGCAAGGAGATCGAATCGAGCTTCGGCCAGCCGATCGAAGCGCTTTACGCCCATATCGATCCCGATCCGGTCGGCTCCGCTTCGATGGCGCAAGTCCACCGCGCCACGACGATCGAGGGGCGCGATGTCGCGGTGAAAGTGCTGCGCCCGGGCATTCGGGACCGTTTCGCGCGCGACATCGATACCTATGAATGGGCCGCCGCGCATGTCGAGGCCATGGGCGGCGAGGCCTCGCGCCTGCGCCCGCGGTTGACGATCGCCAATTTCAAGCGCTGGACGCTGCGCGAACTCGATCTTCGGCGCGAGGCCGCCTCGGCCTCCGAACTGGCCGAATCGATGAAGGGATACGAGGGCTATACGATCCCCGCGATCGACTGGGATCGCACCAATAGCCGGGTGCTGACGATCGACTGGATCGATGGCACCAAGATCAGCGATATCGCCGCGCTGAAGGCGGCGGGGCACGACCTGCCCGAACTGGCCAACCGGCTTGTCCTCGCGTTCCTCACCCAGGCGATTTCGGCAGGGTATTTCCACGCAGACATGCATCAGGGCAATCTGTTCGTGAAAGGCGACGGGACGATTGTCGCTATCGATTTTGGCATCATGGGGCGGATCGACCGTCAGGCGCGGGCCTGGCTGGCAGAAATCCTCTACGGGCTGACGACCGGCAACTACAAACGCGTCGCCGAAATCCACTTCGAAGCGCAGTATGTGCCCTCGCATCACTCGGTCGACGAATTCGCGACCGCGCTGCGCGCGGTGGGCGAGCCGATGCGCGGCAAGCCGGTGAGCGAATTGTCGGTCGGCCAGATGCTCGACGGGCTGTTCGCGATCACGCGCGATTTCGACATGCAGACCCAGCCGCATCTTCTGCTGCTGCAGAAAACCATGGTCATGGTCGAGGGTATCGCGACCCAACTCGATCCCGAGATCAATATGTGGGACGTCTCCGCGCCCTATGTGCGCGACTGGATCCGCGACGAACTCGGCCCCGAAGCCGCGCTCGCCGATCGCATCCGCGAGGATACCGAGACCTTGTTCCGCATCCCGGCGCTGGTGCGGCGACTGGAAGAACAATACCCGCCCAGGGGCGGCGCGCCCGAGCCTCCGCCGCTGCCCGAAATCGAGCTGGTATGGGAACGCCGACGCGAGCCGCGACGCTGGCCCGGCTATCTGCTGGCCGGGGCCGCAGGTATCGCGGTGACCTGGCTCGCCGCGGTGCAGGGCTGGATCGGCTAGCAGGCTTCGGGGAGGGGGCATGACAGCGACGGCACCGGATTGGGATCGCTTCGGTCAATGGGGCAGGGGGCCTGCGCGGCTCATGCTCGCAGTGGTCTTGCTGATCCTTGCCATTGCCGCCGTCACACCGCCGCCCGATTCGCAGACCGGTGAACCGGCCGGCGTACCCTCTATCACCGGTGACAATCCCGATCGCCCGCGCGACGATGATCTGACGCTTTACGACAATGTGGTCGAGCGTTTGCAAGGCGGCGAGCACTATTACGATGTCATCGCCGAAGAGCATCGCAAGCTGCCATTTCCCTTGAAGCCGGGGCTGGCGGTGCGTCCACCGACGCTCGCCTATATTCTTGCCTATGTGGGCGAGGACGGGATGATCCCGATCGGCCTTGTGTTGATGGCGCTCACGGTCTGGGCCTGGTGGCGGCGATTCGGTGACGAGCCGGGAGGCGGGCAATTCCGCCTGGTCGGTTGCGCCCTGGTGCTGGTCGGCGTCTCGCTTGGACTGGCGCGCTATTTCTTCGCGATGCACGAATTGTGGGCGGGGATTCTCGTTGCCCTGGCGCTGGGTTTGCATCGACCGGGAAGGTGGGGCTGGTCGTTCGCGGTGCTCGCACTCGCTCTGGCGATCCGCGAGACCGTTCTTCCGGTCGTGTTGCTTCTGGGCGCGATGGCCTTCTGGCGGCGCGACTGGAAGGAAGGTGCAGCCTGGAGCGCAGTCGCCGTCCTCTTCGCGGTCGCGCTCGCGGTGCACCTGCATATCATCGCTGGGCTTGCCCGTCCCGAAGACCCCGAAGGGCCCGCTTGGCTGGTGCTGCGCGGGCTTCAGGGTTGGATCGGCAATATCGTCCTGTCCTCGAACCTGCGCTGGCTTCCGAATTTGGTCTCTGGCCCGCTGGTGTTCCTGATGATCCTCGGCTGGGCAGGCTGGAAAACGCCTGCCGGACGCACGCTTACGTTCTTCTCGCTGGGTTATGGACTGGCGTTCATGATCGGCGGGCGAAATGAGAATTTCTACTGGGGAATGGTCGTCGCGCCCGCGATGTTCGCTGGCCTCGCCATGGCGCCGATGGCGCTGCGATCGATCTGGCGCAGCGCTTTCCCAAACGTTTCTGCTCCATGATTGCGGGACGGGCGGTATCGTGAGCCTGAGCGATCCGCTGGGCTGGTTCGCCGGTTTCGAGCGGCCGTTGCGGGTCTTGCCTCGCTGGGGCGCCGCCTTGGTCTTATTCGGTGCCATCGGCGCGCTCGTTTGGAGTTCCGTTGCGGTCAGCCGCTATGCGCAGTTCGATGCGGTGCAGAAGCGCGAAACCGTGGAGCAGCGCGAAGGGCGCAGCGATGTCGACCTTTACGCCCGTATCAATGCGAGAATGAGCGAAGGGCAGGATTATTACACGGCCGCGCTGGCCGAACAGCGGGCCGACAATTACCCGACCCGACCCTTCGTCACCGTACGCCTGCCAACCATGGCCTGGGGCGCATTGTTATGGGGCGAAAGGGGCTGGCTGTTTCTCGCGATAACACTGCTAGGCGCCAATCTACTCGCCTGGATTGCCGCGCCGCCGCGTGCCACTCTGATCGAACGGATTGCCGTGGGATTGCTGATCGTGGCGTGCGGAATCGGTGCGACTTACGAGCGCGTGGGACTGGTGCATGATCTGGTGGCGGGCCTGCTGCTTTCGCTGGCGCTCGCGCTGTATCGCCCGAGCCGTTGGTGGCCCGCACTGATCGCCGTCGCTCTGGCGCTGGCGATCCGTGAGATAGCGCTGCCCTTCGTGCTCCTATGGGTGGCCTTTGCGGCATCCCAGCGGCGCTGGCGCGAACTCGGTGCGCTTGGTACGCTGCTGGCGCTGTTCGCAATCGTCATGGCGTTTCACGCATGGAACGTTGCCGAGGCGCGGCTGCCGGGCGATCCGGTCTCGCCGGGCTGGCAGGGGCTGCACGGGCCGCAGATCGTGCTCAACAGCCTCATCAAACTGACCCCGCTGCTGTTGCTCCAGCCAGCCGTCGCAGCGCCGCTCGCCCTGTTGCCAATGCTGGGATGGTCGGCTGTCGGAGGACGACAAGGCGTTTTCGCGCTGGTGTGGTTTGCAGGCTTCGGCCTGGGGATGGCGCTGTTCGCCCGCGCGAACAATCATTACTGGGTGTTGCTGATCCTGCCTGCTTATGCCGCGGGCATTGCGTTTGTTCCGCGCGCGCTGGCAGACCTTGCACGGGCGCTTAGAGGCCCAACGAGAAGCGCGGCCAGCTCCGCGGCGGTGGCGCCGCGATCGATCTGACGCAGCGCTTTTGCTCAGGCCTCGCCGGTTTCACGCACCGTGTGATGTGGCAGCACGGCGCGGGCGAAGACGAGCGCCACGACATGCGCTGCTTCGACCAGCATAGGCAGCCACCAGCCCTCGACGGTGCCGTCGATCATCGCGCTCAAACCGCGCCCGAGAAAGGCGATGCCGAATAGCGCTATCGGCACCAGCAGCAGATCACCGCGACGTTGCCATGCACCCCACACCATGAAAATGGCGGCGACGAAGAAAAATGCGGTCATATCCGCGCGCAGCACGGCCAAGCCTTGCGGTCCGTCGGGAATGAGGCCGAAATCGGTGCCGGCGGATACGGGGTTAATAAGGAACCCGATTCCGATAACCGTGTCGATTACGGCTGCTGCAACTATGAGGAAGGTTAGGATCAACCGCATGTTTTCAATTCTCCCGATCGTCGCGTTTACCGTGGCCGATCGGGCGCGCCGTGGCAATGTGCTGGACGATTGGGCGCTGGAATAGTGAGCCGGGGGACGCTAGCTAGCGTAACGATGCATCAATGGGCGTACAGTATTCGCAAGGCGATTTTGAAGGGAATGCGCGCGTGAGCGAGGGCAGCCCCAAGATCCTGCTCGTCATCGGCGGCGGTATCGCGGCCTACAAATCGTGCGAGCTGGTGCGGATGATCCGCCGCCAGGGCGGCTCGGTCACCTGCGTGCTGACCGACGGGGGAAGCCAGTTCGTTACCCCGATGACGCTTGCGGCGCTGAGCGAAAACCCGGTCTATACCTCGCTGTGGGATCTCAAGCGCGAAAGCGAGATGGGGCACATCCAGCTCTCGCGTGAAGCCGACCTGATCGTGGTTTGTCCCGCCACTGCCGACCTTCTGGCGAAGATGAGCGCGGGGATCGCCGACGATCTGGCGACGACGCTGCTGCTCGCGACCGACAAACCCGTCGTCGTCGTGCCCGCGATGAATGTCCGGATGTGGGAGCACCCCGCAACCCAACGCAATGTCGAGCGTCTGCGCGAAGCGGGTGTGGGCGTGATCGATCCGGGCGAAGGGCCGATGGCGTGCGGCGAATTCGGTGCCGGACGCCTGCCCGAACCGGTCGACATCTGGAACAGCCTGGCCGCGCAATTCGGCTATCCCGCCTCGGACGAATCGCCGATGCTGCCGCCTCCGCATGAGGCGCAGGCAAACGAGATTCCGGCATTGCCCAAGGCGGCGCGCGATTCCGACGACGTGGTGACCGAGGATCTGTCGCCCAACGCGCTCGAGGCGGTTGAAGACGACGCGGAAGAAGAAAACTGGGGCGGCGGCTTCGATCTTGGCGGATTGCTCGGCTCGCTGATCCGCCGCAACAAGCCGGTCGAGGAAGACCCGGCCGATTTCGACAAGCTCGACGAGGACGGCGAGGATTGGGAAGACCTGCCCGAACCCGAAATCGAGGAAGAGGATTACGATCCGCATGCGCTGCCGCCGGGCTTCGGCAAGGGCGGTGACGACAATCCGTTGGGCGGCCTCGTGGTGACCAAGGGCAAGGCGCGGTCCGCACCGCCGACCGATGCCGCAGCGATCAATCATCTCGTCCAGACCGGCGCGGGCAATCAGGCACCCGAGCCTGCCCCCGGCGATTATTATGGCGATCCGCTCGACGGACAGGGCGGGTTCGATCAGGATCCGGCGCATCGTCCCCTATACGGCAAGCATGTGCTGGTAACCGCGGGCCCGACGCGCGAGGCGATCGATCCGGTGCGCTATCTGTCCAACCGCAGCTCGGGCAAGCAGGGCTTCGCGATTGCCGCCGCCGCTGCCGCCGCAGGCGCGCGGGTCACACTGGTTGCCGGGCCGGTCGCATTGCCGACTCCGCTTGGGGTGGGCCGTATCGATGTCGAAAGCGCCGAGGACATGCAGGCCGCCGTCCGCCGTGCTCTGCCGGCCGATGCCGCCGTGATGGTCGCCGCCGTGGCCGACTGGCGCGCCAAGACGATCGAGCACGAAAAGATCAAGAAGCACTCCTCGGCCCCGCCCGCGCTGATCCTCGAGGAAAATCCCGACATTCTCGCCTGGCTCGCGACCCATCCGGATCGCCCCGGCCTGCTTGTCGGTTTTGCGGCGGAGACCGAAAACGTGCTCGATAACGCCAAGTCGAAGCTCCAGCGCAAGCGCGCCGACTGGATCGTCGCCAACGACGTATCCGAAAGCGGCGGCGCGATGGATGGTGACGACAACGCCGTGGTGATCGTGGCCGCCGACGGAGTCGAACGGCTCGACCGCATGCCCAAGCATCAGGTCGGGCGCGAGCTGGTCGCGCGGATTGCGCAGGCCCTCGGGGCTCCTGCGGAGGTCGAAGCATGAGCGCGCGCGTGTCCGTCGAGGTACGGCGACTCGAACATGGAGAAGACCTCCCACTGCCGCGCTACGCCACCGACGGTGCTGCAGGCATGGACGTGGTCTCGGCCGAGGACATCGTGCTCGAATCCGGCATGCGGCACGCGGTTGCGACGGGCCTCGCGGTAGCGATACCCGAAGGATACGAAATCCAGGTCCGCCCGCGCTCCGGCCTTGCGCTGAAGCACGGCGTCAGCGTGCCCAACACGCCGGGGACAATCGACAGTGACTATCGCGGCGAATTGAAGATCATCATGATCAATCACGGCAGCGACCCGTTCCCGATCGCACGTGGAGATCGTGTCGCGCAGCTGGTGCTTGCGCCGGTCACGCTGGCCGCTTGGGAAGAGGTGGACGCGCTTTCGGATACCGTACGCGGCAGCGGGGGCTTCGGCTCGACCGGCGTTTAGGCTAGAAGGGCCGCATGCTCGGCATGTCCCTGATCGGCGCGATCCTCATGATCGTCTGGATCGTCATTCTCGTCTGGCTCTCCAAACGCCTGCTCGCAATGATCGCGCGGCGGACCAATTGGAACGCGTTCGACTGGCGCAACTGGTTGCTGTGTTTCGTCCTGCTCGTCGGTGGCATCTGGCTCGCCAATTTCGCATTGGACTGGCTCGATTTCGCGACCGGGACCCGCATCAGGCCGACTATCGCGCCGCCGGGGGCGCTGTTGCTAGCATCGGTCGGTATCGCGGTGCCAGTGGCCGGGATCATGTCGCGGCGGAATTAGAAACGAAAAAGGGCGGACCCGAAGGCCCGCCCAGTCGAGGGGTAAGAATGCGCGCGGCTTAGCGGCGCGGCTTGACCGGCATGTCTTCCGGGGCGACCGAAATGCGCACGGTCTCGCCCGAATTGCCGGGGAAGTCTGTGAACATCGCTTCAACCAGGTTCGGCACCAGATACTGAAGGCGCTTGGAGGGCGAGGCGGCTTCCGCGCTGCCTTCGAACAGGCGACGGCCGGTTGCGGCGTCGTCGATCTTCAGCTCGATATCGCTGACGAACACGGTGGTCGAAACGACATCGTCACGGGCGAAGAACGGATCGCGCCAGCCATAGCCCCACCGGCGGGTCGGGATATAGGCGATCCGTCCCGAACGCGTGCGAACGGCGCGATAGCGCGGATAGCCATACCAGCTGTCGTAGAAAGGATCGCGGAAGCCGGTGCGGCGCAGGACCTCGCGGCCATCGTCGAGCCCGTAATCGAACCGAACCAGCAGCGTGGCGTCTTCGGGGCTGGCCGCCTGGGTGTAGCCCAAACGGGCCATCTGATCGGCCACGTACTTGGCATATTGCGAGAATTCGAGCCCGCCTTGAAGCGCCGGATCGTCGGCCACCACGGCGAAGCTCTGCCCCTGCGGAGCCGGAAGCTGCGATTCGAAGCGCGTCACGTCCGAACGGAACGGCGAGGCGGCACAGGCCGCCAAAGAGGCGAGAAGGATCGGAGTCGCGGCGAACTTGAGCGCGCGGCTCCACTTGGTGTTGGAAATCATGGTCATGGCGTCAGTCTCCGGCGTGAATGCGCAGTCCGGCCCCCCTGCATCCAGATGGACACCGGGCACGAAACTGGCTTTAGCATGGATGCGGTTCTAACGCATCCGTGCTGAACCGGAATTGAATGCGAATTGCATCAAATGATGCAATTGCAATGGGAAATCAGCGCACAAGGCCGAGCGCGCGATAGGTCGCTTCGAGCGTGGGGGCAGCGTGGCTTCGGGCTTTCTCCGCACCCTTCGCGAGGATCGTATCGAGCGACTCGCGATCGCCCGAGAGCTCGCGGAAGCGGGCATTGATCGGTCCCAGCGTCTCGATCAGCAACTCGCCCAGCGCGAGTTTGAACTGCCCGAATCCCTGGCCGCCATATTCGCTTAGCACCTCATCGACAGATTTGTCTGCCATGGCAGCGTAGATCGTCACCAGGTTCAGCGCCTCGGCGCGATCCTCGAGTCCCTCGGCCTCGCTTGGCAGAGGTTCGGGATCGGTCTTGGCCTTTTTGATCTTCTTCATGATCGTATCGGCATCGTCGACCAGTTCGACCCGGCTCATGTCGGAAGGGTCGGATTTGCTCATCTTCTTCCCGCCGTCACGCAGGCTCATGATCCGCGCCGCCGCGGGCGGCTGGATCGGTTCGGGCAGGGTGAAGACGGGCGCGTCTTCCGATGCAAAATCGTGGTTGAACTTGGTCGCGATGTCGCGCGCCAGCTCCAGATGCTGCTTCTGGTCCTCGCCCACCGGAACGTGGGTCGCCTGGTACAGGAGCACATCGGCGGCCTGCAGCACCGGATAGGTGAACAGCGCCGCACTTGCGCCTTCGCGGTTCTTGCCGCTCTTGTCCTTGAACTGCGTCATCCGGTTCAGCCAGCCCATCCGGGCGGTCCCGTTGAGCAGCCACTGCATCTCGGGGTGCGCGGGCACTTGCGCTTGGTTGAACAGGATCGAGCGTTCTGGATCGATCCCGCACGCCACCAGCGCGGCTGCCATTTCCAGCGTCGCGCGCTTCAGCTCGGCCGGATCGTGCGGCATCGAGAGGGCGTGCAGATCGGCGAGGAAGAACAGGCATTCCTCACCGTCTCCCATCGCATCCTGCATCGCCACCCAGTTGCGAATCGCACCAAGATAATTGCCTAGGTGAAGGTTGCCGGTGGGCTGGATGCCGGAAACGACGCGCATGGATCAGGGAGCTTTCTTGGTGGTGAGCGCGGCGATGCGCTGCCGGTCGACGGCACCGACGGCGAAGGCCACGCCGAAATAGACGATGGCGGAACACAGGACGAGCACGGCCAAGGCGAATAGCCGCGCGAACAGGCCCGCAGCGAACCAGTCGGTTAGCAAATCGCGGGCGAACCACAAGGCCGCGCCCATCGCCGCTGCCGCGACCAGCTGTCGCAAGATCCGCCCGACGAGCTTCAGCGGGATCGTGTAATAGTCGCGTTTGACCAATACGATATAGAGGTAGGCCACGTTGATCCAGGCGCCGACCACGCTGGCGAAGGCGACGCCAATGACGCCGAAGTCGTCGACCAGCATGATGTTCATCAGCACGAATACCGCCAGCGAGATGAAGGCTGCATAAACCGGCGTGCGCGTGTCCGACCGGGCGTAGAAGTTCGGGACCAGCACCTTTACCAGCACGTAGGCTGGCAGGCCCAGCACGAGCGCGCCGAGCACCTGACCGGTCAGTTCGGCCTGCTCGAGGCTGAAGCGCCCGCCTTGGAAAATCATGGTGACGAACGGCACGGCACAAATTGCCAGCGCGACGGCGGCCGGGATTGTCAGCAGCATTGCAATCTCGATCGCATCGGACTGGATGCGATCGGTGCCCTCGCGATTCTTCGCACCGACGAATTTGCTCAAGGTCGGCAGGATCGCGGTCGACAACGCGATACCGATGATACCCAGCGGCAGCTGGTTCAGCCGGTCGGCGTAGTTCATGTAGCTGATCGACCCGCTTTCGAGCTGGTTGAGGAAGTAGAGCTGCACCAGCGTATTGATCTGGTAGGCGCCGCCGCCGATTGCGGCAGGCAGGGCGATGATCGAGAGGCGCTTTACCTCGGGCGTGATACGCGGCCACAGGAGCTTCGGGCGAAACCCTTCTACCCGCGTCCAGTAATAGAGCCATGCCAGTTGGATCACCCCGCCGACCGTGACGGCCCAGGCTTGGCTGTAGCCGACCTGTCGGACGGTCCACCCCCACTCGGTCATCGCGTAATCGCCGAACAGGAGCGCGAGAATGAGGATCACGTTGAGCAGGATCGGGAAGCTTGCCCCGGGCGCGAAGCGGCTGACTGAATTGAGCATGCCGGTGAACAGCGTCACCAGGCTCACCAGCGCGATGTAGGGGAACATGATCCGCGCGAAATCGACTTCCATCGCGAATCTGGCCGGGGCCGCATCGCCGTCTCCCAGCACGGAGATCACCAGCGGCATCGCCAGCATCATGATCGCGCAGAGCGCTATCAACACCGGCAGGAAGACGCTCAGGACATCGTCGGAGAAACTGCGGGCATCCTCGATCCCGCCATCGCCGTGGAGGCGCTTCGAGAACATCGGCACGAACGCAGCCGAGAACGCGCCTTCGGCGAACAGCCGCCGGAACACGTTCGGGATGATGAAGGCCTGGAACCAGGCATCGGTGACGGCATTGGCGCCGAGGACGCGCGAGAAGATCATCTCGCGCGCCATCCCGGCGATGCGGCTGACCATGGTCAGTCCGCCGATCGTCCCGACATTCTTGAGGAGGCTCATCTAGCGCCCCCGTCCGCTCGCGATCAGAACTGCGGCGTCGGCGGGGTGTCGCCACCTTCGCCCGCGCCGGCTTCGGCCTGGCGCTGCTGCATCTGCTGGACGTAGAGCGCGTTAAAATCGATCGGTTCGAGCATCATCGGCGGATAGCCGGCATCGCGCACCGCATCGGCCACCACGCGGCGCACGAACGGGAACAGGATCCGCGGGGCTTCGGCGAAGGTGAAAGCATGCGCCTGGTCTTCCGACAGGTTGCGGATGCCGATCAGGCCTGCATAGGTCAGGTCGATGATGTAGAGCGTGGTCTCGCCGGCCTTCGCGGTGAGCACGGCCTTGAGGCTGACTTCGGTCACATCGTCGCTGACCTTCTCGGCCGCGATGTTGAACTGCACGTCGATCGCGGGCTGATCGGACAGCTGGTAGCTCTTCGGCGCGTTGGGATTCTCGACCGAGAGATCCTTGATGTACTGCGACAGGAAGCCGACCTGCGGCTGCGTGTCTTCGCCGTTCGGGGTCGGGCCCTTGGGCATCGCATCATTATTGTCGAGATCGGTGAGTACGCCTTCTTCGTCGGCCATGGAGCGCTACTTTCTGGTCAGATAATCGGTTGGGTGCGGCGGAAAACGGTATGGGATCGCCACCGCGACGCGAGCCGCGCGGTTAGCACCGAGGGCAAGGCGGGGCAACTTGTCATGAACGCGCCCCGGTCCGGCTCCTTTTTCCCGGTCAGACGTTGTTAGGACAGACCGCGCTACCTAGATGGTATGGTAACGCCCCGCTTGCAACGAGCGGGTAGGACTGGCTAACGAGTAACTTGTGACTGTTTCGATCATCATTCTCGCCATGATTGCGGCCTTTCTGGGACTGCGCCTCTATTCCGTGCTGGGCGACCGAGCCGAGCATGAGGAAGAGCCGATGGCCCCGCCGCCGTCGCATTTCGATTCGGCGCAGGATCGCAAGAAGGGCCCCGCTATCGCACCGGCGCGCACCGTGCGTTCGAGCCAGCAGCCCGCACTGTCGCCCGAGCAGGCGCGCGAACTTGCCGCATTCCCTCCGCAGGTCGAAAGCGGACTGCGAGCGATTTCCCAAGCTGATCCGCGGTTCGATCCGATCGGCTTCGTCGCCGGCGCCAAAGGCGCCTATGCGATGGTGCTCGAAGCGTTCTGGCGCGGCGATCGCGAGGAATTGCGCGAATTGTGCGATGACGATGTCTACGCCAGCTTCGCCGCCGCTCTCGATGCGCGCGAAGAAGCGGGCGAAACGCTCGACAACAAGCTTATCCGGATCGAGGAAGCCAATGTCGTCGCCGCCGATTTCATGGCCCCGCTGGCGCGCATTACCGTTCGCTTCGTCTCCGATATCGCTGCCGTCACGCACGACAAGGATGGCAACATGATCGCCGGTTCGCTCGACGATGCGGTCGAAAGCGTCGATCTGTGGACGTTCAGCCGCGACGTCACGTCGAGCGATCCGGACTGGATGCTCGACGAAACCGACCAGGGCTGATCGCATCATGCTCGCGAATGCGTGCCGCCGTATTGGTTTGGTCGGAGCGCTCGCGCTGCTGGCCGCCTGCGGTCAAGTCATCCCCGGTCCCGCCAGTGCTCCGGGTCCCGATACGACCGCGCAGGTATCTCGCGGTCCGGCCGTTTCTTCCCTGCCTTTCACGCAAGAGGATGCGCAAGGTGCGCTGATGGCGTTCCGCGCATCCTGCCCGCAATTGCTGCGGCGCGAGGATAAGTCGGGCCTGATCGATCCGCGGTCGTGGCAGAGGGTCTGCGATCTCGCCGCGACCTGGCCCAATGCCGATGCGGGCCGCTTTTTCATCCAGCATTTCGAAACCGCGCAATTGCGCGACGGGCGGGCCTTTGCGACCGGATATTTCGAGCCGTCGATCGCGGGCTCTCGCACGCCGCTGCCGGGCTACGACACCCCGGTTTACGCCATGCCCGACGATCTGGTGCGCAGCTGGCCCAAGGACATGCCGCAAAGCGAACGCACCGGGCGTCCGCCGCTCGGCCGCATCGACGCGAACGGTGAATACCACCTATATTACGAACGCGGCCAGATCGAAGGCGGCGCGCTGGCGGGGCGCGGGCTCGAGATCGCCTGGGTCAAGGATCCGATCGAGTTCTTCTTTCTCCAGATCCAGGGCTCCGGGATGCTGGTCGACCCGCAGGGCCGGATCATGCGGATCGGCTATGCCGGGCAGAACGGGCGCGAATATGTCGGCATCGGGCGCGTACTGGCCGATCGCGGGCTGATCGGCGGCGACACCGGTTATGCAACCTCGATGCAGGGCATCGTGCAGTTTCTCCGGGACCATCCCGACCAAGGGCGCGAGATCATGCGGCTCAATAAGAGCTGGATCTTCTTCACCGAACTCACCACCGGCCCCAAGGGCGCGCTGGGCGTCGAAGTGACGGCGGGCAACACCGTCGCCGCCGATCCCGAAGCGATGCCGCTGGGCGCACCGGTGTGGCTCGATCTCGATCGCGACGTCGCCGATGGCCTGTGGATTGCGCAGGATACTGGCGGCGCGATCAAGGGACCGAACCGGTTCGATACGTTCTGGGGCAATGGCGAGCGCGCAGCGCAGATTGCCGGGGGCATGAGCGGGCGCGGGCAGGCCTATCTCCTGCTGCCGCGCGGTACACTCGATTCGCTCGGCATTCGGTGAGGGCCCCGCGCGGCCTGAGCGATACCGAGGCTGCAGCCTGGGCCAAGCTGGCCGAAAGCGTGGTGCCGCTGGCTGGTCGTGCGCGACCGAAGCTGCTCGCCGATGCCCCTAGCAAGGCTCCGGCCAAGGCGATCAAATCCATCGGCAAGCCGAAGGAGCGCGCGCTACAAGTCGTGCCGCCGCCTCCGCCTCCGCCACCACCGCCATTGCGACCGCTCGACAGTCCACGTGGGCTCGACAATTCGTGGGAGCGTAAGCTGTCGCGCGCAGCAATCGCGCCCGATTTCACGCTAGACCTGCATGGCCACAATCTTGATGCCGCGTGGACCCGCCTCAATGACGGGCTGTCGCAAGCCAAGTCTATGGGCGCGCGGCTGGTGCTGGTCGTGACCGGCAAACCGCGGCCGGTCGAGGCTGCCGATCGGGCCGAGCGTCGCGGAGCGATCCGCGCCGAGATCCTCGATTGGCTCGCGGTCGGCAGGCACGCTTCCGATATCGCCGCGATTCGCAAGGCGCATCGCCGCCATGGAGGCGAGGGTGCGCTCTACATCGTGCTGAAGCGGAGCCGCTGATGGCGCTGCTGCGCTCGCGTCTATTTCTGTGGCTGGTGCTCGCCCTGCCGGGCGCATCGATGATTTGGCGTTGGTGGGCGACGCCCGAGCTTTACGGCTACGGCCATATTATCGGCGACAGCGGAGACTGGGCCGCGTGGCTGCTGATGGTGACGCTCGCGGTGACCCCGATCCGGTTGTTGCTGCGTCGCAGTCCCGTAACGCAATGGCTGATGCGGCGGCGCAGGGATCTGGGGGTGGCGAGTTTCGGATACGCCGCCTTTCACACGGTCGTTTACCTGTGGCGCAAGGCCGATCCGGCGATCATCTGGGACGAGGTTTCGACGCCCTACATTCTCGCGGGGTGGGCCGCCCTCGCATTGTTCCTGCCGTTGGCGATCACATCGAACGATGCTTCGATGCGGCGGTTCAAGCGGTCATGGAAGCGGTTGCACCGGCTGGTCTATCCCGCAGCGGTGCTGGTGTTTGTCCACTGGGCATCGTCGGCATTCGATCCGACCACCGCCTATATCAACATCGCGATATTGGCGGTGATCGAGATCGTCAGGGTCGCCATACAATGGCGTCAGCGGAGGACGCTCAGAGCGTAACGTACTGGCGGAAGCGCGCGACTTCGGCTTCGTCGACATACTTGCCGATTTCGCGATCGAACACGGTCAGGTCCGCATAGGGGCGGTATTCTTCGAACTCGTGGACCATCTTGTCGGTCATGCCGGGGACGAGGCGGATTTCCTCTTCGCTGGCGGTGTTGAGATTGATCGGTACGAAGACCTTCTCGAGCACGGCCTTGGCCTGGTCGTCGCTCAGCGTTTCTTTCAGCTTGGCGTTGAAATCGACAACATTGTCGTACGGCTGACCGGCGACGATCGCGGCGGCGAGCTCGGGCGAGATGCCATCGACGGCGGCAAGTTCGCTCTCGGTGGCGGCACTGGCGTCGAGAACGGTCGACTGGCTGTCCACGGGCTCGATCGCATCGGCATCGGCAGCCGTATCGTCGGCGGCCACGGTTTGGTCGGCCGTCGCATCGGGCGCTTCGGAACAAGCGGCGAGCGCAAGGGCACTGGCGGCGAGGGGAGCGAGGAGTGTAAGAGTACGCATATCTAAATTCCTTTTTGCGAGAGGCTCGCAATAGCAGCGCTGGCACACATGTCGATGGGCGATTTTCTGTCTGCCCATCGACAATATGCAGTGGTGCTTATTTCTTGCCCATCCGCTCCTTGATCGATTCCGCGCTGGCCATTCCCGGTGCGTCGGATTTGCCCCCGATCATGTCGCGAACCTTCTTTTCGATCCGCTCGCCGATCTTCTTGTCGACGTTCTTCCAGTAGTCGAACGCACGGACGAGCACCTTCTCGCTCACACCGTCGGCAAGGTGACCCGCGACGTTGGAAACGAAGCGGTCGCGCTGTTCGTCGTCCATCACCTCGCGAACAAGGATGCCCGGCTGGGTCCAGTCGTCATCGTCCTCGCGCAGAGTGTAGGCTTCGCGGACCATATCGCCGTCCGAATACCAGGTCGCTTCGCCGCCAACCTGCGGCTGCGCAGCGGGGCCACCGTAGGAATTGGGTGCATAGACCGGGTCGACTGCGTTCTGCGTGCGCATATGTCCGGCGCGCGAGTAGGAATTGACCTCCTTGGCATTCTTCGGCGCGTTGACCGGGATCTGCTTGTAATTGACGCCCAGACGCGCGCGGTGCGCATCCGAATAAGAGAAGCCGCGCGCCAGCAGCATCTTGTCGGGGCTGAGGCCGATGCCCGGCACCATGTTGTTCGGCTCGAACGCCAGCTGCTCGATCTGCGTATCCCAGTCGACCGGGTTTTCGTTGAGCGTCAGCGTGCCGACCTCGATCAGCGGATAATCCTCGTGCGGCCAGGTCTTGGTCAGGTCGAAAGGGTTGATGCGGTAGGTCTTGGCATCCTCGAACGGCATGATCTGCCATTTAAGCGTCCAGCTCGGGAAATTGCCCTCGGCAATCGCGTCGAACAGGTCGCGGCGGTGATAATCGCTATCCTCGCCCGCGGTCTTCACCGCCTCGTCCTGCGTCAGATGGGCATTGCCGCTCTTGTCGCCGACGTCGGTGTGGAAGTGGAACTTGACCCAGAACTTCTCGCCGTCCGCGTTGATCAGCATGTAGGTGTGCGAGCTGTAACCGTTCATCTCGCGCCAGTTTTTCGGCACGCCGCGATCGCCCATCAGGTAGGTGACCTGGTGCGCGCTTTCGGGGCTGAGGGTCCAGAAATCCCACATCATGTCGTGATCGCGCAGGCCGTTGTCGGCGCGACGCTTCTGGCTGCGGATGAAGTGCTGGAATTTCAGCGGATCGCGGATGAAGAAGATCGGCGTGTTGTTGCCGACCATGTCGAAATTGCCATCCTCGGAATAGAACTTGACCGAAAACCCGCGCGGATCGCGCCACGTATCGGGGCTGCCACGCTCGCCCGCCACGGTGGAGAAGCGCATCGCGGTTTCACACTCGGCACCCGGCTGGAAGATCTTCGCCTTGGTGTATTTCGATACGTCCGCCGTGGTCTTCCAAGTGCCGAACGCGCCCGAACCCTTGGCGTGCGGCTGGCGTTCGGGGATGCGCTCGCGATTGAAGTTGGCCATCTGCTCGATCAGGTAGTGATCGTTGAGCACGATGGGGCCGTCGGGGCTGACGGTCAGCGAATGTTCGTCGCTCTGGACGCGAATTCCGGCATCGGTGGTGGTGGGGGGTACTTTGCGGTCGGTCATTGCGATCCCTTTCACTGGCTTTGCCTGGGACCTACCCCCGGAGAGCATTTTCCGTTCCTGCAGATCTATCGGGATTTCCGTTCACTATCATCGGGATCGATCCGCCCACGCAAAAGACCCCCGAGCATCGCTGCCGGGGGTCTTGCGTTTTCAGGTGGTTTGGGCCTCGTCGGCTCAGTGATACTTGGCGCAGCGCAGGTCGAAGCGGTCGGCGTCCATCACCTTGGTCCAGGCGCGGACGAAATCGCGCACCATCCGCTCTTCGCCGCCGGTTTCGGCGTAAGATTCGGCAATCGCACGGAGCTGCGAATTCGATCCGAAGACGAGATCGGTGCGGGTTGCGCGCCATTTTTCGTCGCCATGGATCCGGCACCGGCCGACGAATTCCTCGTCGCCGCTTTCATCGACCACATCCCATACCGTGCCCATTTCGAGCAGGTTGACGAAGAAGTCGTTCGACAGCGTGCCCGGCCGGTCGGTCAGCACACCGATCGAATTGCCATGCTTGGCATGGGTGCTCACCGCTCCCAGCGCGCGCATCCCGCCGATCAGCGCGGTCATTTCCGGAATGCTGAGGCCGAGCAGGTGCGCGCGGTCCACCATCATGTCCTCGGTCTTCACGTCGGCCTTGGTCTTCAGGTAATTACGAAACGCGTCGGCGAAGGGTTCGAGCGGTTCGAAGCTCTCGGCATCGGTATGCTCTTCACCCGCATCGCCGCGACCGGTGGTGACCTTCACGCTGACATCGTGGCCGCCATCCTTGGCCGCCTTCTCGATCGCGGCCGCGCCTGCGAGCACGATCGCGTCGGCCATCGACAGATTGCCGCGCAACCCGTCCAGCGTGGAGAGGACCTTCGCCAACTCTTCGGGATCGTTGACCGCCCAGTCCTTTTGCGGAGCAAGGCGGATGCGCGCGCCGTTGGCACCGCCGCGATGATCCGAATTGCGATAGGTCGAGGCCGAAGCCCACGCCGCCTTGACCAGCTCGGCGACGGTCAGATCGCTGTCGAGCACCTTTGCCTTGAAGTAGGACACCGCATCGTCCGAGGCCTGCGTTCCGGCGGGAACCGGATCCTGCCAGATCAGGGTCTCTTCGGGCACTTCGGGGCCCATATACCGGACCTTCGGCCCCATGTCGCGATGGCACAGCTTGAACCAGGCGCGGGCGAAAGCATCGTCGAGTGCGGCCTGATCGTTGAGGAAGCGCTCCGAAATCTTGCGATATTCCGGATCGCGCTTCAGCGCCATGTCGGCGGTGGTCATAATCGTCGGGACTTTCTTCGACGGATCGCGCGCATCAGGAGCCATGTCGGCTTCCTCCGGATTGACCGGCGTCCACTGCTTGGCCCCGGCGGGCGACTCGGTCAGCTCGTATTCGTATTTGAACAGCAGGCGGAAATAGTCGTTGCCCCACTGGGTCGGGTTCGGCGTCCATGCGCCTTCGATGCCCGACGTGGTGATGTGGCCCTTCTCGATTTCCTCCGGATCGGTCAGCCAACCGAAGCCGAGATGCTGCATGCTTTCGCCCTCGGGCCCGCTGCCAAAGGTGTCGGAGGGCTGCGCGCCGTGGCATTTGCCGAAGGCGTGTCCGCCAGCGGTGAGTGCGACGGTTTCCTCGTCGTTCATCGCCATGCGGGCGAAGGTTTCGCGCATGTCGCGCGCCATGCCTTCGGCATCGTGCGGATTCCCGCCCGGTCCTTCGGGATTGACGTAGATGAGACCCATCTGGATCGCCGCCAGCGGGCTTTCCAGCGCGCGGCCTTCCTCGTCGATCCGGGTCTGCGCCCCGGTGTCGACCCACTCGGCCTCGGTGCCCCAATAGACGGTCTCGGGCTCATAGACGTCCTTGCGCCCGCCGCCATAGCCGAAGGTCGGGCCGCCCATCGATTCGATCGCGACATTGCCCGTCAGGATGAAGAGATCGGCCCAGCTGATATGCTTGCCGTATTTCTGCTTGATCGGCCACAGCAGGCGCCGCGCCTTGTCGAGATTGCCGTTGTCGGGCCAGCTGTTGAGCGGGGCGAAGCGCTGCTGCCCGCTCGATGCGCCGCCGCGCCCGTCGCCGGTGCGATAGGTACCAGCGGCATGCCAGGCCATGCGGATGAAGAACGGTCCGTAATGACCGTAGTCGGCCGGCCACCACGGCTGGCTGTCGGTCATCAGGTCGGTCAGGTCCTGCTTCAGGGCCTTGTAATCGAGCGCGTTGAATGCCTCGGCATAATCGAAACCGGGATCCATCGGATCGGCACTGCGGCCGTCAGCGGTGAGGATCGAGAGATCGAGGCTGTCGGGCCACCAATCGCGATTGGTGCGGCCCAGAAGGTCTCTCGTCTCTCCGCTTCCGTGGGCAAAGGGGCAGCCCCCGGTGATCGAACCTGTTTCGGCATCCATGGCGTCTCTCCTGTTTCGAGGCGCAGCGAATGTCCGTCAGGCCTCGTATCTATTTGACAGGGAGGACACTACGCCCTTGCGCTTAATCGGAGAAGCAATGCGTTCCGATAACATTGAGCGATTTCATCAATAAGAAGCGCGAGCATTTGTCCGACCATATGCCGGGCCGCGCAAACGAACGAAAAACGCGCCGTCGCTCGAGGGCGACGACGCGTCTTCGTATGTCTGCGGGAAAGGGGCTCAGGCCGCTTGCGCGATCTCGTCTGCCGGTTCGGTGCGGATGAGGTAGTCGAAGGCGGTTAGGCCGGCTTTCGCGCCGAGGCCCATCGCAACCACGATCTGCTTGTAGGGCACGGTCGTCGCATCGCCTGCGGCAAAGATGCCAGGCAGGCTGGTCGCGCCACGCTTGTCGGTGACGATCTCGCCATGTTGCGACAGTTCGAGGCCCGAGTCCTTCAGCCATTCGGTGTTGGGAACGAGGCCGATCTGCACGAACACGCCCGCGAGCTCGATCTCGCGATCGTCGCCGCTTTCGCGATCCTTTACGATCATGCCGTTCACACGGGCACCGTCGCCGGTGATCTCGGTCGTCTGGCCGCTGGTGATGATCTCGACATTGTCGAGGCTCTTGAGCTTGTCCACCAGCACAGCATCGGCGCGCAGCTGCGTGTCGAATTCGACCAGCGTCACATGGTCGACGATCTTGGCAAGGTCGATCGCGGCTTCGACGCCCGAGTTGCCGCCGCCGATCACCGCGATCCGCTTGCCCTTGAACAGCGGCCCGTCGCAATGCGGACAGTAGGCCACGCCCTTGTTGCGGTATTCCTGCTCGCCGGGCACGCCGAGGTTGCGCCAGCGCGCGCCGGTGGCGAGCACGACGGCCCGCGCGGTCAGCTCGCCGCCATTGGCGAAGCGGACCTTGTGCATGCCGCCTTCGGTCTTGGCCGGGATCAGCTTTTCGGCCTGGACGAGGTCGATCTTGTCGATGGCGTTCGCCTTCACCTGCTCGTCGAGGTCGGCGGAAAGCTTGGGGCCTTCGGTATAGGCGGTGCCGGGCAGGTTCTCGATCCCGAGCGTGTCCTGCAGCTGCCCGCCGAAGCGTTCGGCGGCGATGCCGGTGCGGAAACCCTTGCGCGCGGTATAGACAGAGGTCGCAACCCCGGCCGGCCCGCCACCGATCACGAGCACCTCGTAAGGCTCGCGCTCGTTGAGCTTGGCCGCCGCCTTCGCGCCCGATCCGGTGTCGAGCCGTTCGAGGATCTGCGGCAGTTCGATCTTGCCGTTATAGAAGCTTTCGCCGTTCAGGAAGGTCGCGGGCACGGCCATGATGTCGCGTGCCTCGACCTCGTCCTTGTACGCGCCGCCTTCGATCAGCGTGGCGGTAATGCGGCTGTTTTCCAGCGCCATCAGAGTGAGCGCCTGAACTACATCCGGGCAGTTGTGGCACGAGAGCGAGAAGAACATCTCGAACTCCAGATCGTCTTCGATCCGGCGGATATCCTCCAGCACGTCTTCCTCGACCTTCGGAGGGTGCCCGCCCGCCCACAGCAGCGCGAGGACGAGCGAGGTAAACTCGTGGCCCATCGGCAGCCCGGCAAAGCGAACCCACTTTTCGGCATCGCTGCCGCGGCGAATGATGAAGCTGGGCTTGCGCTCGTGGTCGCCGTCGAAGTCGACGCTGACAAGGTCGTGCAGCGCAGCGATCTCTTCGAGCAGTTCACGCGTCTTGGCCGACGTCTCGTCGTCGCCCAGCGATGCGACAAGCTCCACCGGCTCGCGCAGGTTTTGCAGGTACTGCTTCAGCTGTTCGGTCATCTGGGGGTCGAGCATGGGGTAGGCCTTTATCCAAAATTCGTCATTGCGAGCCGGCCCGGAGGTGTTCGGGGGCGGCGCTGAAATCCATCATCAAACGCATCGTTCGCGCGATGCGTTGGGAGAGAGATCGCTTTTTTATGGTAACGGCCCCATCAAGGGCAAAGGGGAGGCCCGGCGCGTGCCGGGCCTCCGGTATTGTCGCTTAAAGCTTGCCGACAAGGTCGAGCGAGGGAGTCAGCGTTTCGCTGTCTTCTTCCCATGCCGCCGGGCAGACCTGACCGGGATTGTTGCGGACATACTGTGCCGCCTTGATCTTGCGGGTCAGTTCGTTGGCATTGCGGCCCACGCCTTCGCAGGTCTGTTCCATGATCTGGATCACGCCGTCGGGATCGACCACGAAGGTCGCACGGTCGGCAAGGCCCATTTCCTCACGCAGCACGTTGAAGTTCTTCGACAGCGTGTGGAGCTGGTCGCCGAGGAAGGCGAACTTGAGCTTGCCGATCTTTTCGCTGGAATCGTGCCAGGCCTTGTGGCTGAAATGCGTGTCGGTGCTTACGGCATAGACTTCGACGCCCATGTCCTGCAGCATGGCGTACTTCTCGCCGAGATCTTCGAGCTCGGTCGGGCACACGAAGGTGAAGTCCGCCGGGTAGAAGAAGAAGATCGACCATTTACCCTTCACGTCCTCGTCGGTGACGTCGAAGAAGTCCTTGCCGGCCTGGAATGCGGTCGCCTTGAACGGTTTGATTTCGGATCCGATGATACCCATTGATTGCTCCTGTTATTGGGTGTGAAACTGTATTCGCAGCACCCCAGATAGGGATTGCTGCGCTGCAACGAAATGCGTTGTTGCGATTGCTTTCATCGATTCAATCGATGGAACGCTGCACTGTTCCGCAATGGCGGAATCCCGTGCCTTATGCGCGATCAGTCGAGGCCGACCCGCATTGGGCGCGGTGCAGCAAAAACTGATCCGCAAGCACGCAGGTCATCATCGCCTCGACCACGGGCGTGCCGCGAATGCCGACGCAAGGGTCGTGGCGGCCCTTGGTACGCACTTCGGTTGCTTCGCCATCGCGGGTGATGCTTTCCACGGGCGTGAGGATCGAGCTCGTCGGCTTGAAGGCGACACGGCAGGTGACCGGCTGACCCGTCGCGATCCCGCCTGCGATCCCGCCTGCATGGTTGGCGGCGAATTGCGGGCCGTCGTCGCCGGGTGACATGGGGTCTGCATTCTGCTCACCAGTCAGGCGCGCGGCGTGGAAGCCGTCGCCGATCTCGACGCCCTTGACCGCATTGATGCTCATCATCGCCGCCGCCAGCTCGGCGTCGAGCTTGGCATAAAGAGGGGCGCCCCAGCCTGCGGGGACATCGGTCGCGACGCATTCGACCACCGCGCCGAGCGACGATCCGGCCTTGCGGGCATCGTCCAACAGCGCTTCCCAGCGTTTCGCGGCTTCGGCGTCGGGGCACCAGAACGGGTTTTGCGCGATCTGGCCAGCGTCGAAATTGGCCGGGTCGATCCGGTCGCCGCCGATCTCCGCCACATAGGCGAGGATGCTGACCTGCGGCACGACGAGCCGCGCGACTGCGCCTGCTGCCACGCGCATCGCGGTTTCGCGCGCGCTGCTGCGTCCGCCGCCACGATAGTCGCGGAAGCCGTATTTCGCGTCGTAGGTGTAGTCTGCATGGCCCGGACGATAGGCGTTCGCGATCTCGGAATAGTCCTTCGAGCGCTGATCGACATTCTCGATCATCAGCGAAATCGGCGTGCCGGTGGTGCGGCCTTCGAACACGCCCGACAGGATGCGGACTTCATCGGGCTCGCGCCGCTGGGTGGTGTGACGCGACTGGCCCGGACGGCGCGCATCGAGGAAGGGCTGGATGTCGCTTTCGCTCAGTGCAATCTGCGGTGGGCATCCGTCGACCACGCAGCCGATCGCGGGCCCATGGCTCTCGCCCCAGGTGGTGACGCGCAGGAGATGGCCGAATGTGTTGACGCTCATGCTGCCAGCTTTTGCACAATGTGAACTGTCATCCCAGTGAAAGCTGAGATTTGTATGAGGTGCTTCACAGGTCCCGGCTTCCGCCGGGATGCGCAATATGTTTAGGCATCGACATGACCATTCAATTCTACGGCATTCCGAACTGCGACACCGTCAAAAAGGCCCGCAAGTGGCTTGAGGCGAAAGGACGCGACTACGCGTTTCACGACTACAAGAAGGAAGGCGCGGATGCCGACAAGCTGGCCGCATGGGCCGATGCTGTGGGGTGGGAAAAGCTGCTCAACAAGCGCGGCACGACTTTCCGCAAGCTGGATGAGGCGGACAAGGCCGATATCGATCGCGCCAAGGCGCTGCGGCTGCTTGAAGAGAATCCGTCGATGATCAAGCGACCCGTGGCCGAGCATGCGGGCGGGGTGCTGGTCGGCTTCGACGCGCAGGAATGGGAGGCCGCGCTGTGATCCGCCTGTCGCTTGCCATCGCGGCGCTCGCCACCGCACTGCCGCTCACTCTTCCGGCCCAGGCGCAAGTCATCATCGCCCATCGCGGGGCGAGTGGAGACCGGCCCGAACACACGCTCGCCGCCTATGAACTCGCGATCGAGCAGGGTGCCGATTACATCGAACCCGATCTGGTGCCGACCAAGGACGGCGTGCTCGTCGCGCGGCACGAGAACGAGATCTCGGGCACGACCGACGTCGCCGATCATCCCGAATTCGCCGACCGCAAGACCACCAAGACCATCGACGGCGTGGAGGTGACCGGCTGGTTCACCGAGGATTTCACGCTCGCCGAATTGAAGACGCTGCGTGCGAAGGAGCGGGTGCCCGACATTCGCCCCGGCAATGCCGAGTATGACGGGCAGTTCGAGATCCCCACGTTGGTCGAGATCATCGCGCTCGCGAAGGCGAAGGCAAAGGAAACCGGGCGGCTGGTCGGGCTTTATCCCGAGATCAAGCATGGCAGCTATTTCGATGCGCTCGGCTTCAAGACTGTCGACAGCCTGCTCACGGCGTTGAAGGCGGCGGGCTACACCCGCGAGGACCCGGTCTATATCCAGAGCTTCGAGCCGACCGCGCTGGTGCAGGTCAAGTTTCGCGGTCCTGCGATGGGCGCCGATTATCGCCGCATCCAGTTGGTAGCGGCAGACGGCGGCCCGGCGGATCGTCCGGACGTGACCTATGCCCAGTTCATTGCGCCCGAAGGGCTCGAGCTCGTCTCATCCTATGCCGACGGGATCGGAGTGCAGGCGACGCTGCTTGTAAATGCTAACGGATCGCCGACCGATCTGGCTGCCAATGCCAAGGCGGTGGGTCTCGACGTCCATGCCTGGACCGCACGGGCGGAGAATGCGTTTCTCCCGGTGCCGCTACGCGTGGGCGAGGACCCGACCGCCGACGGCAATTTCGCGATGCTTTGGGCGTTGCTTCGCCGCGCCGGGGCGGATGCGATCTTCACCGACAATGTCGCCGAAGCCGTCGCGGCCCGAACAGCGCTGCAAAACTAACGCGTCATTCCCGAGAAGGCGGGAATCCATGGCGACCACGTCAGATAGCCGCTCCGGGTCCTCGCGTTCGCGGGGATGACGATCAACGGTTTGTGCGCGCCGTCGCGATGTAATTGAGCGAGAGGTCGTCCGACAGGTGCAAGCCCTTGGACGGCGCAAAGGCGATGCCTTTCGGTTCGTCCATCGACATGCCGACCGTTTCGAGCAATTCGCCCAATTCCTCGGGCGTGACGAAGTCTTCCCAATCGTGTGTGCCGCGCGGAATCGCGCCGATCGCTTCGGCGGCGCCGACCATCAGCAGGCGTGATTGCGCGGTGCGGTTGGGGGTCGAGACGATCATCAGCCTGCCGGGCGCAAGGCAGGCGGCGGCTTGGGCGAGGAAGGCGGTCTTGTCGGCCACATGTTCGACCACTTCGAGGCAGGTCACCAGATCGAACGTGCCAAGCCCGGCCTTGCCGATCTCGCCTGCACGATAATCGATCGAAAGTCCCATCTTGGAGGCATGATCGCGCGCGGCGGCGATGTTTTCCTCTGCGGCGTCTACACCGGTCACTTCGGCGCCGAGTCGCGCCAGCGGCTCGCACAGCAGCCCCGCACCGCACCCGATATCGAGCGCGTGGCGCCCCTTCAGCGGGCGCGGTTCGCGCGGGTCGCAGGCCCAATGCAGGTCGATCGCTTCGCGGATGAATTGCAGCCGCACCGGGTTTAGCTTGTGGAGCATGGCGGAGGAGCCTTTCGGGTCCCACCATTCGCTCGCCAGCTTGCCGAAATGGTCGGCTTCGCTCTGTCTTATCGTTGCCGTGCTTGCATCGCTCATGCGCGCTCCGTAACAGCCAAGCGAAACCGGCACCAGCGAGGATCGATTTCTTGGCGCGTATCGTGATGAAATTCGGCGGCACCTCGATGGCGGGGACCGAGCGCGTGCGCCGGGTCGCCAACATCGTCCGCCGCCAGCAGGCCGCGGGGCACGAGGTTGCCGTGGTCGTATCCGCCATGGCGGGCGAGACCGATCGCCTGGTCAATTTCTGCCGCGAGGCGAATCCGCTGTTCGACCCGGCCGAATACGATGTCGTCGTAGCCTCGGGCGAACAGGTCACGGCGGGGCTGCTCGCGCTGACGCTCAAGGCGCTCGGTAGCGAGGCTCGCAGCTGGCTCGGCTGGCAATTGCCGATCCGCACATTCGATACGCACGCCAATGCCAAGATCGACGGGCTCGACGTCGAGGCGCTCGAAGCCTCGCTCGAAGCGGGCGAAATCGCGGTGATCCCCGGCTTTCAGGGCCTTTCGGACGATGGCCGCGTCACCACCATGGGGCGCGGGGGATCGGATACCAGCGCGGTCGCGATCGCTGCGGCACTGGGCGCGGATCGCTGCGATATCTACACCGATGTCGACGGGGTCTACACCACCGACCCGCGGATCGTGGCCAAGGCGCGCAAGCTGAAGGCGGTCACCTACGAGGAAATGCTCGAACTCGCGAGCGTGGGGGCCAAGGTGCTCCAGACCCGCTCGGTCGGACTGGCCATGAAGAAGCAGGTCCGCGTGCAGGTGTTGTCGAGCTTCATCGACGAGGATGCGACCCCGGCGGACGATCTGCCCGGCACGTTGATCGTGGACGAAGACGAGATGGAAGAGATCAGGAAAGGGACCGGCATGGAACGGCAAGTCGTCACCGGCATCGCGCACGACAAGAACGAAGCCAAGATCATCCTCACCCGCGTGCCCGACAAGCCGGGCGCGGTGGCGCATATCTTCGCGCCGCTTGCCCAGGCGGCGATCAATGTCGACATGATCATCCAGAATGTCGGCCGCGATAAAGGCGAGACCGACGTCACCTTCACCGTTCCGCAAAGCGATCTGCCGCGCGCGCAGGCGATTCTCGAATCGAAGCGTCCCGACATCGGTTTCAACCGCATCATCACCGATAGCCGGATCGCCAAGATCTCGATCGTGGGCGTGGGCATGAAGAGCCATGCGGGCGTTGCCGCGACGATGTTCCGCTGCCTCGCCGAACGCGGGATTAACATCCAGGCGATCTCGACCAGCGAGATCAAGGTGTCGGTGATGATCGACGAGGACGAGACCGAACTCGCCGTCCGCGTCTTGCACACCGCCTATGGGCTGGACGCGGAGGAAGAGGAAACCGTCTGAGCGGCCTGCGCCACCCGGGCGCGCCCTTACTCTTCTGCCATGCAGCAGCGCCGAGATAACTCAGGATCGGCGGCTTGGCGCGGATGTGCGGTAAATCGGCGAAGCGCGGGTTCTTGCGGAGATCAGCGACCACGAGCGGTTCGCGCGATCGGATCGTGTGACCGCAGATCGCCGCCTTGCGCTCTGCCTTCTGCATCGCGATCCCGCGCTTCGCCTTGAACCATTGGCGGTCCTCGTCGACGAAACTGACCGTCGCCATCGGCACGTCGAGCAGCTTGCGCACCAGCCGTACGATCCGATCGAACGGCAGTTCGACTTCGGTGTTCAGGATGTCGTAGGAAGCGAGAGCGGCCAGCCGCGCATTTTCGTCACTGCGGATTTGGAGCATTTTCTTTCATTGTCTGCGTTGCCAGCATCGCGTGGCTTGCAGGTAGATGCACGACTGACCTGCCTGGTTCAAAAATCAGCCGAAAAGCATCACGTTCATCAGGCGACCGGGCAACGCGAAGGCGAAGATGCCGGGGATCATCAGCGCGGTCAGATAGGTGATCACCAATTGCCGCTTGTGTCCGGCGATATCGCCCTTGCGCGCGGTGGACACCGCTTTCCACGAGGCATGGAAGGTCAGCGGGATGAAGATATGGATGAAGCTGAACTGGCCGCTGCTCTTGATGAAGATCGCCGACGTCGCCGTCACCAGCATCAGCACGAGCCACAGCTTGCCCAATTGCTTGTGCCGCGGGGTGCCCTTGCGTGCCAGCAGCAGATAGCCGCCCAGCGGGATCGCGGGGATCACGGTCGCGACGTGGATCACGATCGGGAGCTTGGAAAGATGGGGAAGGTCGGGTGCAAACCCCAGCAGCGCACGGCCGATGGCGAGGATGCAGACAAAGCTCATGGTGAAGCAGGCTGCACCGATCAGATAGCGCTGTGCGACGCTGATATCGAAGTTGCCTTTGGCTGGCGTGTTCGAGCGGCGGAACGGCTGGGCGATGGTGGCGGCGATGGCATTCATGGCGGGTCTCCTGCGAGGTGTTCGGCCCCAGACTGCCGCGCTCCCGCCGACAGGCAAGCGAGCCTTCGCGAAACGGCGCATAGCTTCGCGAAAGGCGCACAAATCCGCGCGTTTGCCACTTTACGAAGCGTGAACGGGTGCTAGGTTCGCTCGCCATGGGACAGGGGGAGACAAGACCGGGCGGACGATTGGTGCGCACATTGATCGTCGACCTGTCGGTCATGACCGTGATCGGGATCGTGCTCGCGCTGATCGGACCATTCGGCAGTGCCAACGCGCCGCTGGCAGTGCGGCTGGTCAGCTGGATCGGGTTCGCCTGGCTCGGCTTTGCGATCTACCGACCGATGCAGCCGGCGGTCGCCTGGCTGAGCAACGATCTCCAATTGCCCGAGATCGGTGCATGGATCGGGGTCACATTGGTGGCGACGATCCCGTTGACGGTCGCGATCTGGTGTATCGGCTTTCTGCCCGACGCGCCGCAAGCCCCGACGATCACGCAGGCGTTCGAAGCCTATTTCAACGTTCTCGTGATCGGCGCGAGCGTGACGATCGTCTTCAACCTGATCGCGCGCGCGAAAGCGGCACCCGCTCCGTCGGATGGCCATGCGGGCGCGCCAGGCAATCTTCCCAGCGAACCCCTCGCCACAAGCCCCGAGCCATCGCCGCGTTTCCTCGATCGCCTTCCGGCATCGCTCGGTACCGAATTGCTCGCGCTCGAGATGGAAGACCACTATGTGCGGGCCCATACGCCGCTTGGATCCGAACTCGTGCTGATGCGGATGCGCGATGCGGTGGCCGAACTCGACGGGATCGACGGCGCGCAGGTCCACCGCAGCTGGTGGGTCGCGCGTGGCGCAGTCGAGGATGTAAAGCGCGACGGGCGCAATCTGCGGCTGGTGCTCGATACCGGGTTGGAAGCGCCGGTCAGTCGCGCGAATGTGAAACCGCTCCGGGACGCGGGCTGGTTTTAGGAGAGGGGTAAGATGGGTTTCACGACGAAAATTCTGCTGCTCGGGTCGGGGGAGCTGGGACGCGAATTCGCGATTTCGGCCAAGCGGCTCGGAGCCTATGTGATCGCCTGCGACAGCTATGACGATGCGCCCGCGATGCAGGTGGCCGATGCGCGCGAAGTCTTCTCGATGCTCGACGGGGCGCGGCTGCGCGAAGTGATCGAGCACCATCAGCCCGATCACGTCGTGCCCGAGATCGAGGCGATCCGCACCGAGGTGCTGGTCGAGCTCGAAAGCAGGGGCGTGCATGTGGTGCCTTCGGCCCGCGCCGCGCAGTTGACCATGAACCGCGACGGGATTCGCGATCTTGCCGCCAAGGCACTGGGCGTACGGACCTCGACCTACGATTACGCGACCAGTTTCGATGAAGTTCGCGCGGCTGCGGAAAAAACTGGTTTCCCCTGCGTGATCAAACCGGTGATGTCCTCATCCGGCAAGGGGCAAAGCACGGTGCGCGATGCCGACGGGCTCGAGCAGGCTTGGCGCTATGCGGTCGACAATATGCGCGGCGACCGGGCACGGGTGATCGTCGAAGGCTTCGTCGATTTCGAATACGAAATTACGTTGCTCACTATCGCACACAGGCGCGGGGTCAGCTTCTGCCCGCCGATCGGCCATCGTCAGGAGCGCGGCGATTATCGCGAAAGCTGGCAACCGGCTGCGATGAGCGAGGCCGCCATCGCCGATGCCCAGTCGATGGCACAGAAGGTGGTCGAGAGCCTGGGCGGCTATGGCCTGTTCGGCGTCGAATTCTTCGTCGTCCGAAATGACGATCGTAGCGACGAGGTGATCTTCTCGGAACTTTCGCCGCGACCGCATGATACCGGCATGGTCACACTGGTAAGCCAGAACCTGTCCGAATTCGATCTCCACGTCCGCGCGATCATGGGACTTCCTGTACCCGGGACGATCCGCGCGCGCCCGGCGGCTAGCGCCGTGATCCTTGCCGATCGCGAGAGCGCCAAGATATCCTATTCGGGATTGGCCGAAGCGATGGCCCAGGGGGCGGATGTGCGCATTTTCGGCAAGCCGAGCACCCGGCCGTATCGGCGAATGGGTGTCGCGCTGGCAACGGGAGGATCGACCGACCAAGCGAGGCGAGCCGCGAGCGATGCGGCGGCAAGGGTGCGCATCGAATACGAGGACTGACCGACATCATTAGTAATTTATACCGGTTTGTTAACTTCCGCGCCGTTATCGAGCGGCGATGATGCCGAAGATCGGTCGATACATAGGATGGAGGCCTCTGTGGCCGCTGTTTATCGGCGGTCTCTATTTCGTATGCGCCTGGCTCGGCCTCGAATTCGCCCGTCAGACGGAAGGTATCGCCACGGTCTGGCCGGCGAGCGGGATTCTCGTCGCGGGCCTTCTGCTGGCGTCGCGCCGACGGTGGGCATACATCGTGGCGGCAGCTGCGGTGGCCGGCATGGCCAGCAACCTGCTCGACGGCACGCCGGTGCTGCAGAGTATCGGCTTTACTCTTGCCAATCTGGTGGAAGCCTGCATCGTGGTATCGATCGCCAAGGTGCCGTGGCGGAAGGTCACCTTCCATGATCTGCGCTGGATTGCGCGATTCTGCTTTGCCGTTGTCGCCGGCGCGATGGCGAGCGGTACCCTGTCATTACTGATCACAGCGGCGAGCGCGGGGGCGCCGACCTATGCCTTTGGACTGTCCTGGTTCGCGACTGCTGCGCTAGGCATGCTGATCGTAACGCCGCTATTCGTGACCATTGCGCACGGCCTCGAAGAGTTACGGACGCAATCGACCGGCGCAAACGTATTCGAAGTGGTGATCACAGCGGGGATCGTCATCGGGTGTGCGGTGCTGGCGTTTTTCCAGACCGTCGTGCCTGCGATCTTCCTGCCGTTTTGCGCGGTGATCTACGCGACCTACCGCTTCGGGCCACTGGGGGCAGCCAGTGGTGTGATGGCGACCGCAATCGTCGGCATCGTGTCGATACCGTCCGGAATGGGTGCGGTGGGATTGATTCTGGGAGGGATCGGCCACATCGTGTGGTTCTTCCAGTTCTATCTCCTCTGCCTCCTCGGATCGGCGCTTCCGCTCGCCGCCTTGCTGGCGGCGCGCGAATCGGTCCACGCGGAGACCCTGCGGGAAAAGCGGATGCAGGACATGGCGGAGAAATCCTCGAATGTGGGGCACTGGGTTTACAGTCCCGGCAATGATAAGCTGTTCTGGTCGGACGAAACCTATCGCATCCACGGGCTCGCACCGGGCGCTCCGCGCAATATCGAAAATTCCGTCGAAGCCTATCACCCGGATGATCGCGCGATGGTGTCGCAATGCGTCGATCGTGCGATCGCTGGCGGCGAACCCTTTTCCTTCAGCGCGCGTATCGTCATGCCCGATGGATCCTACAAAAGTGTCGAAAGCCGTGGGGAAGTCGAATTCGATGCGCATGGAGAGGTGCGCGACATCTACGGCATTATCCAGGACATTACCGAGCGTCTGGCATCGCTGGAGGCGCTCGAAGAGGCGCGTGCACATGCGGTGTCCGAGGCAGCCCATGCGCGGCACCTGGCAGAGACCGATCACCTGACCGGCGTCGCTAACCGCCGTAAGGCGATCGACTCGCTCGAGCAGGAGATCGAACGCTTTCACCGCATGGGCACCAGGCTTTCGGTTGCGGTGCTCGATGTCGATCACTTCAAATCGATCAACGATCGCTATGGCCACGGGGTTGGCGACGAGGTGTTGCGTAGGCTCACCGCGCTGTGCGTTTCGGAGCTGCGCAAATGCGATCTGGTCGGCCGACTCGGCGGCGAGGAGTTCGTCATCATTCTGCCGGGAACGTCGATCGATGGAGCGATGGCGCTCGTCGAGCGCATTCGTGAAAAGGTCGAGGCCATGACCTTTGCGGACGAACCCGACCTGCGCCTGACCATCAGCATCGGATTGACGGGAATGCAGGCCGATGCGGATGCGACGTTCCTGCTCCAGGCCGCCGACGGCGCGCTTTACGAAGCCAAACGACAGGGCCGCAACCAGTTGCGCTTCGCAGCGTAGGCCGTCGTCTCGGGCGTCAGCCGAAATAGAGGTCGATCGCGATGCAGGAAGCAACGCCGACCACCACGTTCATGCCCACGCCGATCTTGAGAAAGTCGGAAAAGCGGTAATTCGCGGCGCCATAGGCGAGCGTGTTGGTCTGGTACCCGATCGGGGTCGCGAAGCTCGCACTGGCGCCGAACATCACCGCCACCACCATTTCGCGCGGATCGGCCCCGGTCGCCTGGGCGAGGGCGATGGCGATCGGCGTGAGGATCACCGCCACGGCGTTGTTGGTCACGGTTTCGGTCAGCACGCTGGTGAGCGCATACATCGCCAGCAACATCAGCAGGGGCGATGCGGTGGCGAAAAACGGCTGGGCGGCACCGACGATCAATTCGACCGTGCCGGCGTTCTCCAGTCCCTGGCCGAAGGCGAGCATGCCGAAGATCAGGACGAGGGTGTTGCCGTCGATCGCCGACCATGCCTCTTCGGGTTCGAGGCATTTCGTCAGCAGTACGAAGCCTGCGCCCAGCAGGGCTAGGGCCTGGATCGGCATGTCGAACAAGGCCGCCAGCACGACCACACCCGCGAGCGTCCCGATCGCGATCGGGGCACGGCCACGGCGGAACGCACGCGTGGGCGCTTCGCTGACTGTCCCCAGCATGACGTTGCTCTGCATCGCCTGCGCGGCATCGCTGCCGGCCGCGACCAGCAGCCGGTCGCCCGCGCGCACGCGCACCTCGGCCAGTTCCGGGCCGGCAACGTGACGCGGCCGCGAGAGGCCCAGCACGCGGACCTTCAGCTTCGACAGCATCGGGATGTCGGCCAACCGCCGGCCAATGATCGGATGCGAGGAGGAGACGATCGCTTCCACCAGCGCGAGGTCCTGCGGGCGCTCGTCTCCGGCCGTGGCGACGCCGCCGCCCACGCCGGTGAGGCCGGTGCGGAAATCGAAGGCTTCGGCCAGCGAAGCGAGCTCCGACGGGCTAGCGGACACCACCAGCTGGTCGCCTTCGCTCAGGACATGACCGGCCAGTTCGTTGCGCATGATGTCGCCGCCCCGCTTGATGCCGAGGATCCTCAGGCCCGGACGGCGGAAGAGCTTCGTTTCGCCCAGCGAATATCCCACCAGCGGACTCTCGGGCTCGAGCACAAGGTGCGATAGATAGACGTCGCTTTCGGTCGTCTCATCGAGCGAGCGCGGTGCACGATCGGGCAGCAGCTTCGGGCCCAGGATCACGAGGTAGAGCGAACCCGCCGCGGCTGCGATCAGGCCCACGCTGGTGATCTCGAACATGCCGAACGGCGCCAGTCCCTGTTCGCGCGCGACCCCGTCCACCAGCAGGTTCGTCGACGTACCGATGAGCGTAAGCGTGCCGCCGAGAATAGAGATGTAGGACAAGGGAATGAGCAGCCGGGTCGCAGCGACGCCGACCGCCTTGGATAGCCGCTTCACGATCGGGATCATGACCAGCACGACCGGCGTATTGTTCATGAAGGCCGAGGCGAGCATGGTCCCGCCGCCGATTTCGGCGATGGCGAGGCGCGGCTTGCGCTTGGTCCGCCGGATGATGATGCCCGACACTTCCTCCAGCGTTCCGGTGCGCAGCAATGCACCCGACAGAACGAACATGGCGGCGATGGTGATCGGCGCGGAATTCGAGAACACGCCGAGCAGCTCGTCGGTCGACAGGAAGCCGAACAGCAGCATCGTCAGGCCACCGGCTGCCGCGAGCACCACCGGCGGGAGGCGCTCGAGCATGAACGCGACGAACAGGATGATGAGGAGTGCAAACCCGATCTCGGGAGAGAAGGCACTCAGCGAATCGGGCAGAATGCTCGGCATGGGTTTGGCGATGCACCGGAAACCGCAATTGAGGAAGATGCTTTCGCAACTTGGCCAGCGGTGCTTGCCGCCTCGTGTCCGGAGCACTAAGCGCCTCCCATGACAGACTTTCCCAAGACGCTGCGCCTGATGGAGCGCGGCCGCGATTTTCTCGGCTCCGACTATGCGATCCTGTGCGGCGCGATGAGCTGGGTTTCGGAGCGCAATCTCGTTTCGGCGATCAGCAATGCGGGTGGCTTCGGAGTGATCGCCTGCGGGGCGATGACGCCCGAACTGCTCGATGCCGAGATCACGGCGACCAAGGCGATGACCGACAAGCCGTTCGGCGTGAACCTCATCACCATGCACCCCCAATTGTTCGATCTGATCGCGGTGTGCGAGAAGCATGCGGTCGGTCACGTGGTGCTGGCGGGCGGAATCCCGCCCAAGGGCAGCGTCGAGGCGATCAAGGGCGGGAAGAACCCGGCCAAGGTCATCGTGTTCGCGCCCACGCTGGCGCTCGCGAAAAAGCTGCTGCGCAGCGGCGGCGATGCGCTGGTGATCGAAGGGATGGAAGCGGGCGGCCATATCGGCCCGGTATCGACCAGCGTGCTGGCGCAGGAATTCCTGCCCGAACTGTCCGAGGATCACCTCGTGTTCGTCGCCGGTGGTATCGGTCGCGGGCAGGCGATCGCGGGCTATCTGGAGATGGGCGCGGTGGGCGTGCAGCTCGGCACGCGCTTCGCCTGCGCCAAGGAATCGATCGCGCACGAGAATTTCAAGAAGGCCTTCTTCCGCGCCAATGCGCGCGATGCGGTGGCCAGCGTGCAGGTCGATGCGCGGCTGCCGGTGATCCCGGTTCGCGCGCTGAAGAACAAGGGCACCGAGGAATTCACCGCCAAGCAGCGCGACGTCGCCGGCACGCTCGACCGCGAAGAGATCGAAATGGCCGAAGCCCAGCTCCAGATCGAACATTACTGGGCCGGCGCGCTGCGCCGCGCGGTGATCGATGGCGACGTCGAGAACGGTTCGCTGATGGCCGGGCAATCGGTTGGCATGCTCAAGGAAGAAGAGCCGGTCGCGGATATCATGCAGAAGCTGATGGCGCAGAGCGAAGAGGCGCTGACCCGTCGCTAACCCGGCGCTGAGCGTCACTCGGGGGCGATAGCTCGGAACCGTTCGCTTCGGCAGACGATGTAAAGATACCGTTCCCGCAACAGGAGAGATATCCATGCGCCTCACCGCCACCATCGCCGCTGCCAGCATTGCGCTTGCCGCCTGCGCCGCTTCCGCTCCAATGCAACAGGCCGCCAATCCGGCCATTCCCGGCGCGCTAGATGTGTCGCGCGTCACCGCCGGCACGTACCAGACCGATCCCTCGCACTCGCTGATCGGCTGGCGGGTCAACCATTTCGGCTTCAACGACTATTTCGGCATGTTCGGCGATGCCGAGGGCACGCTGATGATCGATCCGGCCAATCCCTCGGCCGCGAAGGTCGATGTCAGCGTGCCGATAAAGAGCCTTTCGGTAGTGAGCGACGGGTTGCGCGATCACCTGCTGCGCCCCGGCAAGGATGGCGGTGATCCCGATTTCTTCGGCCCCGAACCGGGCATCGCGCGCTTCCAGTCGACCGCGGTGAACGTCGGTGCCGATGGCACCAGCGCCGCGATCGACGGTACGCTCCGCATGAATGGCGTGACCCGCCCGATCACCATCGATGCGCGCTTCACCGGCGCGGGCAGCAATCCGATGAGCAAGGTCGCGACGATCGGTTTCGAAGGCACGACCACGATCAAGCGGTCCGATTTCGGCGTGGACTACGCGCTTCCGCTGGTGAGCGACGAGGTCGAACTCGACATCACAGTCGCGTTCGAGAAGCGCTAAAAGCGCAGCGGAGCACCGCGCTTCGCTCGCAAGAAAACTGGCAGAATACGGCTGGCGGTAGCGTCAGCCGTATTTTTCCCAGAACCGTTCTTCGCTCATGGTCAGGTAGACGATGCCTTCGATGAAAGCGATGATCATCGGAATGAAGGTCCAGCAGAACAGCAGGTACAAAATACCCTGGCCAACCCGGTCGAGGTAGAATTTGTGTGCGCCAAAGCCGCCGAGGAACCAGGCGAGCAGGAAAGCCACGATCTTGCTTTTTGACCGGCTGGTCGGACCGGGCCTGCCATAGCCCGCCGGCGCAGGGTTCCGATAGACGTTGCCATGCATGCCGCGCTGGGCATCCTGCGACATGCGGATGCCCACATCCAGCACTTCGCCGCAATGGCGGCATTTCTTCGCCTTGGCCGAGATATCCTCATCGCAGATCGGGCAGTTGATGCGTCCGCCCTCCTGCGAGCGCAATTCCCGGCCTTCGGACGCGCCGAACTCGTCGGATTCGAGCGCGCCCTTGAGCCGGCTGGTGCGGCTCATATCTCGAATTTCATCAGCGCGTGACGTCATGTTCTGTCCCTCGGATGTCCTCATCCGCGGTTTTCCCGAAAATGCTGGCGGTTTCAATCGCAGAATCTGAAGCGTGCCGACGAATGCATCTTTGGGCGGAGCCTTATTGCCCCTGCCGCGTTGGTGCGCAGACACCAATCGATACGGGGAGCGGATATCATGTGCGATGAACAGCAATTGGCTCAATGGGCGCGCAGTGCACTGTCGCGGCGCGGTTTTGCCAAGGTGGCCGGTGCCGGTGCCGGGGCGGCGGCGCTGGGCGGATGCGCAACCATGGGCGGCGGCGGATTGACCGAAGGCATGGTCTCGGTGCCGACCGCAGCGGGCTCGATGGACGCTTTCTTCGTCCGCCCGAGCAAGGGGCCGAGCCCCGCTGTGCTGTTCTGGCCCGACATCGCCGGTATCCGCGAAGCCAAGCGCCAGATGGCGCGGCGGCTGGCGGGTGAGGGCTTTGCGGTGCTGGTTGCCAATCCCTATTACCGCGACGTTTCGGCAGACCAGTTTGCCAGCTTTGCCGATTTCGCCGCCAATGGGGGCTTCCAGAAAGTCGGCCCGTGGCGGGACAAGCTCGATGCCGAGGCGATCATGGCCGACGCACGCTCGGCAATCGCTTGGCTCGACCGGCAGGACGGCGTCGACGCTTCGCGCGGCGTCGGCACGCAGGGCTATTGCATGGGCGGACCGTTCGCGATCTGGACTGCCGCTGCCCTGCCTTCGCGAGTGAAAGCGGCCGCCAGCTTCCATGGCGGCGGGCTCGTCAAGCAGGGCGACCCGATGAGTCCGCACAACACTTTCAAGGACGCACAGGCGAGCTATCTGATCGCGATCGCCCGCAACGATGCGGAAAAGGAACCCGAGCAGGAGCGGATCCTCAACAACGCCGCGGAAGCCGCCGGTCGCCCGGCGGAGATCGACGTCTATGCCGGCGACCATGGCTGGACCGTGCCCGACAGCCCGGCCTACGATCGCGAAGCCGCCGAACGCGCCTATGCCAATCTGACGGAGCTCTACGCGAGCGAATTGTAGGTTTTTCCTACATCGCCGCGATCGGATAAAAGGGCTGGATGCGACCTTGTCCATGCTACTCCCGTGCCTTGAGCGAAAGGTTACACTTCCGCCGGCGTTCCGGCACACAAGACCCTGTTTGTGCAGGATATTCGGCGGACGCGAAGTTTTGCAAAACCCCCCGGTCGGTGGTCCACGTTCCGCTTTCGCTTGCTCGCAATCCGGCGGCTGCTAACATCCCCGCAACAGTTGGGAGGATGTGATGGAATTCGTGCTCGGTCTGGTGATGGTGCTTGTCGCCGCTTTCCTGTTCATGGGCGTGCGCGTCGTGAAACAGGGCTATGTCTATACGATCGAACGGCTGGGCAAATACACGCTCGCGGCCGAGCCGGGGCTGCACATCATCGTGCCGTTCATCGATCGTGTCGGCCACAAGATCAACATGATGGAACAGGTGCTCGACATTCCCGGGCAGGAGATCATCACCAAGGACAACGCGATGGTCGGCGTCGATGCGGTGGTGTTCTTCCAGGTGCTCGATGCGGGCAAGGCGGCATACGAAGTCTCCGGCCTGCACAATGCAATCCTCGCGCTCACGACCACCAATCTGCGCACGGTGATGGGCTCGATGGATCTCGACGAGACGCTGTCCAAGCGCGACGATATCAATGCCCGGCTGCTCTCGGTGGTCGACCACGCGACCTCGCCCTGGGGAATCAAGATCACCCGTGTCGAGATCAAGGATATCCGCCCGCCCGTCGATATCTCGGAAGCGATGGCCCGCCAGATGAAGGCCGAACGTCTGAAGCGCGCCGAAATCCTCGAAGCCGAAGGCGACAAGAGCTCGGCGATCCTGCGCGCCGAAGGTTCGAAGCAGAGCGCGATCCTCCAGGCCGAGGGTAAGCGCGAATCCGCCTTCCGCAACGCCGAAGCGCGCGAGCGCGAAGCCGAGGCCGAAGCTGCCGCGACCCGCGCCGTGTCGGAGGCGATCGCCGAAAGCGGGGTGCAGGCGATCAACTACTTCGTTGCACAGGAATACACCAAGGCGATCGGCAAGTTCGCCGACAGCCCCAATGCCAAGACGATCCTGTTCCCGGTCGAGGCGACCAATTTGATCGGCACGCTGGGCGGGATCGGCGAACTGGCCAAGGAAGCGCTGGGCAAGGACGGCGATGTGACCACGCCGCTGCCTCCCGCCAATCCCTCGACGCCTTCCCGCGCGCGCACCACCGTGCCGCATAGCCGCAAGGCCTGAGGGGCGCGCGGATGTTCGACGGGATCGAACCGCACTGGATCTGGCTGATCATTGGCCTCGTGCTTGTCACCGCGGAAATGGTGGTGCCGGGCGTCTACCTGATCTGGCTCGGCATGGCGGCGCTGATCACTGCGGGTCTGGCCTTTGCCCTCCCGGTCGACATCGCGGTGCAGGTCCTGACCTTCGGGATGCTCTCGATTGCCGGGGCCTATGCCGCGCGCAACTGGCTGCGCGACAATCCCATCGTCGGGGCCGATCCGATGATGAACCGCCGCGGCCAACGCCTAGTCGGCGAAGTGGTGACGGTGACCCACGCGATCGAGGACGGCTCGGGCCGGGTTCACCAGGGCGACAGCGACTGGATTGCGCGCGGCCCCGATGCGCCGGTCGGCGCGCGGATGCGGATTACCGGGTGTGAAGGGTCGGCGCTGCTGGTCGAACCGCTCGCGCCGAGCACGCCTGAAAACGGAACACCCGCTTTGCCCGACGGTTGATCGGGCAAGGAGATTGCACATGACCGACAGGATCGAAAAGAGCGATGCCAACTGGCGCGAAGAGCTGACGCCCGAGCAATATCGCGTGCTGCGCGAGAAGGGCACCGAACGCGCCTTCACCGGCAAGTATGACGGCTTCAAGGGCGATGGCGAGTATCTCTGCGCCGCCTGCGGGCAGCCGCTGTTCGACAGCGACGAGAAGTACAATTCGGGTTCGGGCTGGCCGAGCTTCACCGCCCCCAAGGATGGCGACGCGGTAGAGGAACACCACGACATCTCGCACGGGATGACCCGCACCGAAGTCGTCTGTTCGCGCTGCGCGGGGCATCTTGGCCATGTCTTCCCCGATGGGCCGGGGGCCGACGGCAATCGCTATTGCATCAACTCGGCAGCGCTCGAGTTTGCGCCGCGAGACGACGATTCCGACTCCAAGACCGGGGAGGAGTGAGCGCGGGCATATTCATGCCCCGTTCGAAATCGGCTAGGCAGGGTTCGTGTGGGCGCCTGAGTGGCGCATTTACGAGGATGCCGACCAACACCGATGCCGACTGAATCGCGCAAACGCCGCCGCAAAAGCGCCCGTCCCAGCCGAAGAGCGCCCGCCGCTGTCACTGGCTGGAAGCTCTGGTTGAAACGGCTCTTCCTGTGGGGCGCGGGGATTGCGATCCTCTGCGCGCTGGTGCTCGGCATTGCGGTGGCGGTCACCATGAAGGGGCTGCCGAGCTACAATCAGCTGCGCCAGAGCCAGAACGGCCAGACGATCGTGGTCCGCGCGCGCGACGGCTCGCAACTCGTCTCGCTCGGCCCGAGCTATGGCGAGTGGATTCCCTACGACCACATCCCGCAGGTGATGAAGGACGCGATGGTCTCGGTCGAAGACCGCCGGTTCGACATGCACCCGGGGATCGATCCGATTGGCTTGACGCGAGCGGCCTGGGTTTCGGTGACCACGGGCACGGGCATGCGGGCGACATCGACGATCACCCAGCAGCTGGCGCGCAACATCTTCCTCAATTCCAGCCGCACGCTCGACCGCAAGGCGCGCGAAGGGGTGCTGGCGATGGCGCTCGAGGCGAAGTTTTCGAAGGAACAGATCCTCGAACTCTATCTCAACAAGGTCTATTTCGGCGGCGGCGCTTACGGCATCGACAGTGCGAGCCGGCGGTTCTTCGGCCATAGCGCCGAGACGCTCAGCCTCGAGGAAGCGGCGATCATTGCCGGACTGGTGAAGGCCCCCTCGCGCTATTCGCCGACCGCCGATGCCGATGCAGCGGTCCGCCGCGCCGGGATCGTGCTCAGGACCATGGCCGCCAACGGTTATATCACCGAAGGCCAGGCCGGCGCGGTCGATATCGATACGGTCGATATCAAGGAAGACGCGGGCGGCAATGCGGTGCGCTATTTCACCGACTGGGTGCTGCCGCAGCTCGATGTCCTGATCCCCGTCACCTACGAACCGATCGAGGTCTGGACCACGCTCGATCCGGCGCTGCAGGAGACTGCGAGCAAGGCGCTCAACGCGCATGCGCCCGACGGCGCGCAGGGGGCGCTCGTCAGCATGGATCGCGACGGCGCGATCCTCGCCATGGTGGGCGGCAAGGATTACGTCGACAGCAATTACAACCGCGCCACCCAGGCGTTGCGCCAGCCCGGCTCGGCGTGGAAGCTGTTCGTCTACCTCGCCGCGCTCGAAGCCGGCTATACCCCTGATGACCGGGTGGTCGACGAGAAGATCACCATCGACGGCTGGACCCCGCGCAATTCGAACGGCAGCTATTCGGGCGAGATGGATGTCCGCGCCGCCTTCGCCTACTCGAAAAACACCGTCGCGGCCAAGCTCGGCTACGAAGTCGGCTTCAGCACGGTGGCCAACATGGCGCGCCGCTTCGGAATTTCGACGCCGATCAATACCTTGCCAGCCATGGTTCTCGGCACATCGGAAGTCCGCGTACTCGACATGACGCGTGCCTTTGCCGGGATTTCGGCGAGGGGCCGATCGGTTGAGCCCTATGGCATCGTCAGGGTGCGAAGCTCGAGCGGGGAGACGCTGTACGAGCATCGCCCCGCGCGCCAGCAGCAGCTCGTGCCCGATTACGTCGCCGCCGGAATCACCGACCTGCTCCAGACCACGGTCAATATAGGCTCGGGCCGTGCCGCCAATATCGGGCGTCCGGTGGCCGGCAAGACCGGGACGACGTCGTCGAACAAGGATGGCTGGTTCGTCGGTTTCTCGAGCGGGGTGACGACCGGCGTATGGATGGGCCGCGACGATGCCAAGGCGGTGCGCGGTCTCGCCGGCGGTGCGGCACCCGCGCGTGCCTTCGCCGAATTCATGCGCCAAGCGGTGGCCAAGCGCCCGGTCGAACAATTCGACACCGACCTGAGTCTGCCCGAATGGCAGCTCGAGCCCGACGAGGAGGATCCTTATGGCGATCCGGGCGACTATTACTATGTCGACGAGAACGGCAACATCATCGATCCAAACGAGGTCGATGACTTCTTCAATCGCGGGGAGCGTCGTCCCGAAGGCATCGAAACGCCCGAAGGTGGCCGCGAAAGCCCGCCGCCTGCGGTCGATCCCGATTTTCTCGACCGGGCGATCAACGGACCACGGCCGACTGCCCCGCAGCAACGGGAGACGCCGCCCCGCGATGCGCCGCCGCCCAAGCAGCGACCGGCTCCTTCGCCCGAACCCAGCCCGCGCACGACCTCGCGTCCGGTGACCCAGCCGATCGACTGACGCGGCCTGTCGCGGGCCGCTTCGTCACACAGCTCATACGAAAACGGGACACCGCGCCGATGCGCAATGCCCCGTTCGAGTGCTGGTTTGGTCAGGCTTAGCGCAACTTGACCGGCACGAAGCGCGGCCGCTGGCCGGGGCGCTGGACTTCGAGCAGGATCGAGCTGCGATTGCCGTCCTTGAATTCTTCGATGATCGCTTCGAGTTCCTCGACCGTGTTCACCTTGCGCTGGTCGGCGGCGAGGATTACGTCGCGACGACGCAGGCCGATCTGGCCGGCATTCGAACGCGGATCGACCACGCTGATGACCAGGCCGCTCGTATCGCGCGGGAGGCCGAGTTGGCGGGCGATCTGCCCGGTCATCGGGAGCACCGAGACGCCGAGCGAATCTTCGATCAGGCCGGCACCCTGGCGCTGGGGCGCGCGATTCAGCGCGTCCTCGTCGTCCTCCTCTTCCTGGCCGAAGCCCTGCGCGGCGAGCTGTTCCTCGGTCGGGCGCTTGCCGACCGTGGCGGTAATTTTCTCGTTCTCGCCGCGACGGATCAACTCGATCGGGATACTCGACCCGGGCTTGATGTTGGCGACGATAAAGCTAAGCGTCTGTTCGGGGGTGACCTCCTTGCCGTCGATCTTCACGATCACGTCGCCGGCCTGGATGCCGGCATCGGCTGCAGCGCCGCCGGGTTCCACCGCCTGGACGAATTCGCCGCGTCCTGCACGGATCCCGAGCGAATCAGCCAGCTCGTCGGTCACCGGAGATATCTGGACACCCAGATAGCCGCGCTCGATCGCCTTACCTTCGCGCAGACGCTCGACGATTGGTGCCGCAATGTCGGCGGGAATCGCAAAACCGATCCCGACATTCCCGCCCGAGGGCGAGAGGATCGCGTTGTTGATCCCGATTACATTGCCTTGCAGATCGAACATCGGGCCGCCCGAATTGCCGCGATTGATTGCAGCATCGGTCTGCAGATAGCGGTCGTAGGCGCCGCCCGAACCGGTGTTGCGATAGACGGCCGAGATGATGCCGGACGTCACGGTCGAGCCGAGGCCAAAGGGATTGCCGATCGCGATCACCCAGTCGCCGACGCGCGTCGTTGTCGAATCGCCGAATTTGACGAACGGAAACGCTTCCGATCGTTCGATCTTCAGCACGGCGAGATCCGATGCGGCGTCACGGCCGACCAGTTCGGCTTCGTATTCTGTGCCGTCCACCATGCTGACGGTGATCGAGGTCAGGTCGGCATTGCCGCGCGGGGCCACCACATGGTTGTTGGTGACGATGTAACCATCCGCCGAAACCAGGAAGCCCGAACCCAGCGAACTGCCTTCCCTGGTCGTCTCGTCGCCGCGATTTCCGAACAGGTCTGCCAGCGGGCTGCCGGCGAAGGGATTGTTGGGTACGCGCACACGCTGCGTGGTCGAAATGTTGACCACGGCGGGCTGCAGTTGCTCGGTCAGGTCGGCGAAGCTGCCGGGGGCTCCGGCGCGCGGGGCCATCCGCGACATTGCCGAATCCTCGTTCTGCGCGACCTGGGCTCCTGCGGGATAGCCGGTGGCCAGCGTCAAGGTGGCGCCTCCCAGCAGCAGGGCGGTGGTCACTCCATAGGCATAGCGCATTGGGTGCATTTCCTCTTTGTCATCGGGTCTCTACGACCACAAATGTAAGCGTTTTTCGCCTTAATCCCTTTTGAACGACAGCGCCCCTCTCATGTCGTCCGTCGAACTCTAACGTCGTCCGCGGAATTGACGCAGATATTCGTTGTCAGGCGACAGGATGATCGACGACTCGGCTCCGTTCCCGTTTTCCTTCGCGAAGGTCGCATCGTAGCTCTGCATCGCGCGGTAGAAATCGTAGAAGGAGGCGTCTTTGCCAAAGGCTTCGGCATAGATCCGCGCACTTTCGGCATCCGCTTCGGCGCGGATGATCCGCGCATCGCGAGACCCCTGCGCACGGATCGTGCGTGCTTCGCGTTCGCGATCGGTTTCCATCCGCTGGAAGGCGGATTCGAGCGGAGCGCCCTGCGGCAGATCGGTGCGCTTGATCTGCACGTCGATCACTTCGGCGCCGTATTGGCGGGCCTGACGATCGAGATTGGCACGGACATTGGCGAGCGCGGCACCGCGTTCTGCGGTCAGCATCGCCTGGAAGGTGCGACGGCCGAGTTCCTGGCGCAGCACCGAATTGAGGATCGGCTCGAGCGCGGCGCGGACGCCGTCGGTCGATCCCGCACGTTCGACCATGCGAACCGGGTCGACGATCCGGAATCGCGCATAGGCGTTGACGAGCAGGCGCTGCTGGTCGTTCGAAAGCACTTCCTCGTCGTTCATTTCGAGGTCGAGCAGGCGCTTTTCGACCCGTCGGACCTGATCGATGATCGGCACGCGGAAATAGAGCCCGGCATTGGTGTCGCCGGTGGTCGTGTTGACCGTGCCGACCGGTTCACCGGCGCGCAGGACGACGGCCTGTTCCTCTTCGGGCACCACGAAGGCGCTGAGGAAGAACAGGACGACGGCGATCGCGAGCCCGATGACGAGGCCGCGGCGACTGGCGAAGAAACTGCCCATCTTACTGGCCTCCCTTGGTCGGTGCGGTGACCGTGGCGGACGATCCCTGCGATGGCGCCTGTTGTGCGCGCTTACGAATCTCCGGCAACGGGAGATAGGTCGTTACATTCCCCGGCTCGACGATGGTCTTGTCGGTCTGGCGCAACACGCGCTCCATGGTTTCGTAATAGAGACGCTGTCGGGTCACTTCGGGCGCCAGGCGATACTGTTCGTAGACCTTGTTGAAGGCTTCGGCCTCACCTTCGGCCTGGGCGAGAACCTGCTGCGCGTAACCGCGCGCCTGGTTGCGTGCCGCATCGGCGTTCTGTTCGGCCACCGAAACGTCGCGGAAGGCATCGACCACCTCGCCCGGCGGGTCGGCCTTGTCGATTTCTACGCCGAGGATGTTGATGCCTGCGGCGTAGCCGTCGAGCACCCGCTGCATGCGTTCGCGCACGGCAAGTTCGATTTCGGCGCGGCCCTGGCCCGAGAAGGTCTCGTCGAGCGTTTTTTCGGCCACCGAGGCGCGCATTGCGGCTTCGGCCACTTCGCTGACGGTTTCGATCGGCTCGACCAGCTCGAACTTGAAGTTCTCGAGATTCTGGATGTTCCAACGCACGACATAGCTGAGGTCGACGAGATTCTGGTCACCGGTCAGGATCAGCTTGGCCTGCTGGTCGCTGGTGGGGATGTCGATCGCGCGTACCCCGTCCACATTGACGATGTCGACCGTTTCGATCGGCCACGGAGCCGAGATGTTGAAGCCCGGCTCGAGTGTGCGGGTGTAATTGCCTAGCGTCTTGACCACGCCCTGTTCCTCGGCATCGACGACATGGAACATCGTCGCGCCAAGGCCGAGAGCCACGATCGCGACGACCGCTACCGGGAACCAGCTCTTGCCGCCGGGGCGCTGCGGCATGCGGAAATTTCCGCCGCCACCACCGCCGCCACGTCCACGACCGCGCGCGAAGATGTTTTCGACATTGCCATTGCCGCTGCTTCCGCTTTCGGGCGGAAGCCACGGATTGCGCGGCCCCGAAGAGCCGGGTGGGGGCGTGGGATCGGGCCGCGGGCCGGACCCGTCGCCAGAGTCATTGCCGTTGCCGGCCTTGCCTCCACGACCTGCGCCCCACGGGCTATTGCGCTTGCCAGCCATCCACAGGCCGCCGTTCTTTACCAACCGGGTGAATCCGTTCATGCGGCGGATATAGTCAGGCCCGCTGCCGAAAAACAGGGGGAGAACCGCAAATTTTCGAACGAGGTTCGACGCATAGCCGTGAATGAAGAGTTATTGGAGCGATTGCCCGAAGACCTGCGCGCCCGCGTCCAGTCGGCGCGGCTGACGCAGGCGCGCGCAATCGTGGTGATGGATGCCGGCGGGCTTGATGCCGCAGCGCGCGAGGCGCTGGAAAGTGCCGTAAAATCAGCGCTGGCCGGTGCCGAAGGCGTGGACGAGGTGCATGTCGCGCTGACGGCGGACAAGCAACGCCGTCGGATGATCGCGATCGGATCGGGCAAGGGTGGGGTCGGCAAATCGACGCTTGCCGCCAATCTCGCGGTTGCGATGGCGCGTCGGGGGCGCAAGGTCGGGCTGGTCGACGCCGATATCTACGGCCCCTCGCAGCAACGCCTGCTGAAGACCGAAGGCCAGAAGCCGACCGCGAGCAAAGAGCAATTGCGCCCGCTGCAGACCGAGAGCGGGGTCGCGCTGCTGTCGATGGGCAATCTCGTCGAACAGGATCGCGCAATCGCCTGGCGCGGGCCGATGGCGTCGGGCGCGCTTGGCCAGCTGGTCGATGCTGACTGGGGCGAAACCGAATTGCTGATCGTCGATCTGCCTCCGGGTACCGGGGATGTGCAGCTGACGATGATCCAGAAGCACAAGCCCGATGGCGCGGTGATCGTCTCCACCCCGCAGGATCTGGCGCTGATGGATGCAACCCGCGCAATGAACCTGTTCAACGCCGCCGACGTCCCGATCGTGGGGTTCGTCGAGAACATGGCGGGCTATATTTGCCCGCATTGCGGCGAGATGTCCGATCCTTTCGGCAGCGGCGGTGCCGAAGCGGTGGCGAACCAGATCGACGTGCCATTCCTCGGGCGCATCCCGCTCGATATCGCGATCCGGCTGGCGAGCGATGCGGGTGAACCGATTGCCAGCGGCGACGACGTTCGCGGACGCGCCTTCGATGCGATCGCCGGAAGGCTGGAAGCGTGGCTGGCGGCGGGCTGAAAACTCCCGATATCCCGGTCTCGCGCCGCCAATTGCTGGTCGGCGGCGGGATAGGGGCCGGGCTGCTGCTGGCCTGGTGGGCATGGCCGCGCGACCATGCCGCACCGCTCGATCCGGCCAAGGGTGAGACCGGGTTCGGTGCGTGGTTGCGGATTGCCGAGGACGGGATGGTGACGGTCGCGGTCCCGCAGCTCGAGATGGGGCAGGGGGTTACGACGCTTCTGCCGCAGATCGCCGCAGTCGAGTTGGGTGCGGACTGGCGGATGGTCGCAGTCGAACCGGCACCGACGAGCGCGGCCTATGCGAATTTCCCGCTGGCGGCGCGCTGGGTCCCGATGTGGCGCCCGGCGATCGAGGCCATGGCCGACGAGGAGAGCGATGTGGCGCTGCGCAAGTGGGCTCGCGACGAGCGCTTCGATGCAACGGCGGACGGCACGTCGCTGGCGGCCTACGAGACACCGCTACGCGAAGCCGCCGCGAGCGCCCGCGCGATGCTTTGCATGGCCGCCGCCGAGCGCTGGGAGATCGACTGGCAGCAGTGCCGGACCGAGAACGGCACCGTCCGCCACGAGGACAAGGCGGTCGGCTTCGGCGAACTCGCGGCCGAAGCGGCGCAGTTCGACCCGCCCAAGGTTCCGCCGCTGCTTCCGGCCTCGAGTGGCGAGGCGGGCGAAGCGCTCGAACCCGAAACCGTGCCGGCTTTCCCGCGGCTCGATGCCCCGTCCAAAGCCACGGGCAGCTACGTGTTCGCCGGCGACGTTCGGTTCGTGCCCGATAGTGATGCCGATCGCATGGTTTTCGCCGCGATCCGGCATGGCCCGGTCGGCGATGCTGAATTGACGCGCTTCGATCCAGCGCCTGCGCGCAAACTGCCCGGCTATCTCGGTCTGGTGAAGGCCAAACGCTGGCTCGCCGCATACGGCACGAACTGGTGGGCGGCGGAGCAGGCCCTGCGCCGGATCGCGCCGGGTTTCGATACTGCCGATCCGGTCGACAGCCCGCGCATGGTCGAAGCACTCGATGCCGGGTTGCGGCGCGGCGACGCGCACGAGATCATGGCGTGGGGAGAGGGCGAGGAAGCGCTGCCCGATCGCCCAACGCTCGCCTTGCGCTACGATATCGCGCCCGCGCCGCATGCCACCCTCGAAACCGCCAGCGCGACCGCGCGGCTGCGCGACGGGCGGTGCGAGATCTGGGCCGCGAGCCAGGCACCCGAACAGATGCGCCAGGCAGTCGCCGCGCAGCTCGGGCTTAGCGTCGAGGACGTGATCCATTACCCGGTCGGCGCAGGCAGCAGTTTCGATCGGCGGCTCGATCACGATCATGCGGTCGAAGCGGCGGTGATCGCGCGTGAGGTCGGTCGTCCCGTCCAGCTTACATGGTCGCGCTGGCAGGAAAGCCTTGCCGGTTGGCCGCGCGCGCCGATGGCCGCCGTGCTCGCCGCCGAAATCGATGCCGACGGACGCATTCTCGCGTGGAAGACCCGGATCGCGATGCCCGCCACCAATCGCGAACAGGGGCGCCGACTGTTCGAAGGGGCGACGCCATGGGCGGCGATCGACGCGTCCGAAGGCGAGGTCGATACGCTGGCCATGGAAGGGGCGGTGCCGCCCTATGCGGCGCAGAACCTGGTGGTGCAGCACGTGCCGGTGCGGATTGGCCTGCCGACCGCTCGACAGCGCGGCAATGCCCCGGCCTACACCTGTTTCCTGACCGAGACCTTCGTGGACGAACTGGCGCGCAAGGCCGGGCGCGAGCCACTCGGGTACCGTATCCAGCTGCTTGAAGGGCGAATCAGGCTGATCGAATGCCTGACGCGGGTGACGCGCGGCGCGGTCTGGGGCGGGGGGCTCCCGGCCAGCGGCGAGGGGCTGGCTTGCCTGCAAATGGGGCAGGGCGAGAGCGGAGAAGAGGGCCCGCGCAGTGGCCATATCGCCTGTGTCGCCCGCGTGCGTCAGGGCGAAGGCGGACTGCGCGCGACCGAACTCCATTTCACCTGCGATATCGGCCGTATTCCCAATGCCGAGCTCGCGCGGCAGCAGATCGAGGGCGGGGCAATCTTCGCGCTGGGTCTCGCGCTCGGCGCGCCTCTGGATTACGAGAACGGCCTGCCCGATCTCGGCACGCTTTCGGCGATGCGTTTGCCCGGCATGGCGGCAACGCCCGAGATCATGATCGAATTCGTCGAGAGTGAAGCGGAACCGTTCGATCCGGGCGAGATTTCCGTAGGCGTCACCCTTCCGGCGATCGCCAATGCCCTGTTCGCCGCCACCGGCACGCGGCTTCGCACGCTCCCTCTTTTTTCAGGTGTCACATGACCAGACCTCCGCACGCGCCAGACGATCATCCCTCCGTGGCCCATGGCAGGGTCGCGGTGTTGCTGAGCAATCTCGGCACGCCCGATGCGCCCGATGCGAAATCGGTGAAGCGCTATCTCGGGCAGTTCCTGTCCGATCGTCGGGTGGTGGAAATCCCGCCCATCGCGTGGCAGCCGATCCTGCGCGGCATCATCCTCAATACACGTCCGAAAAAGAGCGCCGAGGCCTATGCCAAGGTGTGGGGCGAGGACGGCTCGCCGCTGGCCGCGATCACCGCCGAACAGACCCGGCTGCTGCAACAGCGGCTGGGCGAGGGCGTGCGGGTCGAATATGCCATGCGCTATGGCAATCCCGATTTGGGAGAGGCCGTGGCGCGGCTGAAGGAAGACGGTTTCGACCGCATCCTGCTCGCGCCACTTTATCCGCAATATTGCTCCGCCACCACCGCAACTGCCGTCGATGCCGCCAATGCCGCACTTGCCGCGATGCGCTGGCAGCCGAGCCTGCGCACCCTGCCGCCCTATTACGACGATCCGCTCTATATCGCGGCGCTGGCCGACGATCTCGAGCGACAGATTGCCGCCCTGTCGTTCGCGCCCGAAATGCTGTTGCTGAGCTTTCACGGCATGCCGCAGCGCACGCTGGAACTGGGCGACCCCTATCACTGCCATTGCCGCAAGACCGCGCGCCTTCTGTGGGACGAACTCGGTCCGCGCTTGAAGGGGATGGAGATGCGGGTGGCATTCCAGTCGCGCTTCGGACGGGCCAAGTGGCTCGAGCCCGCGACCGACGCGACACTGGAACGGGTGGCCAAGGCCGGTACGCGCCGCCTCGCAATCGCCGCGCCCGGCTTTTCCGCCGATTGCCTCGAAACGCGCGAAGAGCTGGCGATGCAGGGACGCGAGCAATTCATGGAAGCCGGTGGAGAGCAATTCGCCGCGCTCGACTGTCTCAATGCGTCGCCCTCTGGCATGGATATGCTCGAAGCGCTGGTGCGCCGCGAACTTTCGGGCTGGCTTTAACCGGGCGGTTAATTTACACCACTACTTACACAGGGGTAAGTAAGGGAAGAGGCCATGGCTACGCTTGCAGAGCACCAACCCGCCGCCGTTCGCCCGACGCACTGGTCGAAGGGCAATCCGTCGCTGTCGGATCTCTCGCACATTCCGGGCGAAGACGGTCCGCCAATCATCGGCAATACCTTCAGGATGCTGGCCGATCCGCATGCCTATACGCGCGGGATGGTCGAGAAGTACGGACGGGTCTATCGCAACCGTGCCTTCGGAGGGCGGGTCGTCGCGCTGATCGGGGCGGAAGCCAACGAGCTGGTGCTGTTCGATCGCAAGAAAATCTTTTCCAGCGAGCAGGGCTGGGGCCCGATCCTCGACAAGCTGTTCCCGCGCGGGTTGATGCTGATGGATTTCGACCATCACCGGGTCGATCGCCGGGCGCTCTCGATCGCGTTCAAGCCGGGGCCGATGCGGCACTATACCGGTGCGCTCAATCGCGGAATCGGCGAGCGGGTCGAACAATGGAGCGGCGAGCGGGTCGAATTCTACCCTGCGATCAAGCAGCTGACGCTCGATCTCGCGGCCGACAGTTTCATCGGTATTCCTTGGGGCCCCGAATCGGAGCAGATCAACACCGCCTTCGTCGACATGGTACAGGCCTCGGTCGCGCCGGTGCGTAGCCCGCTGCCGTTCACTCAGATGCGCCGCGGCGTGAAGGGACGCGAATTCCTGGTCGATTTCTTCACCACGGAGACCGCCAAGCGCCGCGCCGAAGGCGGTGGGCAGGACATGTTCAGCCAGTTCGCCAACGCCACGCGCGACGATGGAGAATTGCTGCCGGTCGACGAGGTCGTCGATCATATGAATTTCCTGATGATGGCCGCACACGACACCATCACGTCCTCGGCCACGACGTTGATCTGGCAGCTGGCCAAGAATCCCGGCTGGCAGGAAACGCTGCGCGACGAGATTATCTCGGTCACCGGTGGCCCCGATGGCGATGGCCGTGCGCGCGACGTCAAATACGATGAGCTGGCCAAGCTCGACATGGTCGAGATGGCGTTCAAGGAAGCGCTGCGGATCGTGCCGCCCGTACCGTCGATCCCGCGACGCGCGTTGGAGAGCTTCGAGTTCGGCGGCTACGAGATCCCGGCTGGAACCGCCGTCGGCGTCAATCCGCATTTCGTCCATCACGACGAAGAGCATTGGGACGATCCGGCAGCCTTCGATCCGCTGCGGTTCATGCCTGACAAGGTAAAGGCGCGGCACAAATATGCGTGGGTGCCGTTCGGCGGCGGCGCACATATGTGCCTCGGCCTGCACTTCGCCTATATGCAGGTGAAAGTGCTGATGACCCACATTCTCCAGCGCTACCGGATCGAGCTGGTCGAGGGTGCAGGCGAGGATTGGCAAGCTTGGCCGATTCCCAAACCGCGCGACGGCCTGCCGGTGACGTTCAAGCCGCTCTAATGGCGAGGGGCCCCGTGCGGGGCCCCTGAGCCTAGATCAGAAGTCGATCGCGATGCCGTCTTTCACCCAGTCGCCATAGCGCGTCGGGCTGAGATCTTCGTCGACCTCGCCCTTCTTCGGTTCCGGTGCGGGCTTATCGGTCCAGTAGGCCGGTTTCTCGAACTTGCCCTGGCGTTTGGTGGCGCGTTTCACGATTTCACCTTGGCCTGAAAGCTCTTGCGCAGCTTCATCAGCTTGGGCGGAATGGTCGCGAGGCAATAGGGATTGCGTTGCCCTTCGCCTTCCCAATACTCCTGGTGATAGTCCTCGGCCGGATACCAGGTCGAGGCTTCCTCGATCGTGGTGACCGCGGTCCCGTCATTGCTCTCGTTCCAGCGCGCGATCGCGGCTTCGGCTTCTTCACGCTGCGCATCGTCGAGCGGGAAGATCGCCGAGCGATACTGCGTACCGACGTCGTTGCCCTGGCGGTTAAGCTGGGTCGGGTCGTGTGTGCCCAGGAACACGTCGAGGATCTCGGCATGGGAAATCGTATCGGGGTCGAATGCGAGTTTCACCGCTTCGGCATGTCCGGTGTCGCCCGAACAGACCTGTTTGTAGGTCGGGTTTTCGACGTCGCCGCCGATATAGCCGCTTCCGACTTTCTCTACCCCGACGACATCGTTGAACACCGCCTCGGTGCACCAGAAACATCCACCCGCCACGATCGCGGTCTGCAATTCGGCCATTTGCCTATCTCCTTGTTGCCACGGAGATAGGTAGCGCCTCCCGCTTTGTCATCGCCTGCCAATGCGCTAGGGCTTTGGGGAACACGAAAACCAATCGATTTCAGGGGAGATTTCCATGCGTACACTGATTGCCGGCCTTGCCGCCGCCACCATGCTCGCGACCGCCGCACCGGCGCACGATCCCGTTCGCACGATGGAGGCGGCCGCAGCTGCCCTCGCAATGGACAACCGCGCCGAAGATCGGGCGCGCGACCAATACCGCCACCCGGCCGAAACGCTCGATTTCTTCCATGTCGCACCCGGCATGACGGTGATCGACTACATGCCGGCCAGCGGCTGGTACACGCGCGTGCTAGTGCCGTTTCTCGGGGCTGACGGGCAGTATATCGGCGTCAATCCCGATCCGGCGATCTCGCCCAATGCGGGCTTCCGCGATTACGCCGGAAAGCTGGGAGCGCGTTTCGAGGAGCAGGCCCAGAGCTGGTCGCTCGAGGGTGCGCCATGGGAAGTCTATTATTCGAATGAATTCACCGATGCGATGAAGGGCACGGTCGATCGCGCGCTGATCTTCCGCGAGATGCACAATCTCCATCGCAACGGCGTGCTGCAGACCGAACTGGCGCGGCTGCGCGATGTGTTGAAGGATGATGGCATGCTCGGCATCGTCCAGCACCGCGCGCCCGCCTGGCACTCGGGCGACATGACCGACGGCAGCCGTGGCTACATGCGTCAGAAGGACGTGATCGGCCTGGTCGAGGCCAATGGTTTCGAACTGGTGGCCACCAGCGAGATCAATGCCAATCCGCGAGACCCTGCCACTTGGGAACGCGGCGTGTGGGAAATGCCGCCGGTCTGGGGCACCAAGAACGAACAGACGCGTGATTTGGGCGAAAGTGACCGCATGACGCTGCTGTTTCGCAAGCGATAAGACGTATGATTGACATGTTCGGTTCATGAAATGAGGCGATAATGAGGCAGATCGGACGCGCCGCCATCGGAGGCGGTGCGTCATCTGGGAGATTTGCCGTGTCCAAACGAACCGCCCTAATTTTCGCCGCCCCGCTCGCGCTCGCCGCCTGCGGAGACCAGGTTTACGACCCGCGTGGGGTCGATCACAAGGAAACGCTGCTGTCGGTAAGCGCCACCGGCGAAGCCGAAACCACCCCCGACGAAGCGCGCTTCCAGGCCGGGGTCCAGAAGATCGCCTCGAGCGCGAAAGCCGCGAGCGAAGCGGTTGCCGAGGATATCGACAAGATCGTAGCGGCCCTTGAAAAGAACGGCATCGCCGAAAAGGACATCCAGACCCGCAATGTCGGCGTCCAGCGGATCGATTACGGGCCGCAGCGCGGGAAATTCCAGGCCAGCAACGTCGTCTCCGTCACCGTGCGCGATGTCGACAAGACCGGTGCGGTCGTCGCCGCAGTCACCGATGTCGGCGCCAACATCGTCAGCGGGCCCGATTTCCGTATGAGCGACGCCGAAACCGCCGCCAATTCGGCCTACGGCAATGCGTACAAGGCGGCCCTCGCCCGGGCCGAAGCCTACGCCGATGCTGCGGGGATGAAGGTCAACCGCGTCCTGACGATCCGGGACGCCGGCGGCTCGCAGGGCGGGCGCTACCTGCCCGGTGCCATGCCGCCACCGCCCGTCCGCACGGCGGCGATCGCCGAGCAAGCATCGCAGGATGCGGGCTACAACGGCCGGATCATGGCCGGGCAGACCCAGAGCACCGTGTCGGTGCAGGTGGACTTCGCGCTCGTCCCGAAATAAGCGGCTCGCATGACCGAGATCACCGTCGCCGCGCTGCAACTCGACCTCTCGCGAGAGGATGAGGAGGACAATATCGCAGCCGTTGCGGCGCTGGTCGAACAGGCGGCGGGCGAGGGCGCGCAGATCGTGCTTCCGCCCGAGCTGTTTTCCGGCCCCTATTTCTGCCGCGAGGAGGACGAGGCGCTGTTCGCGCTGGCGCGCCCGACCGCCGAGCATCCCTCGGTGATCGCGATGCAAAGGCTCGCCAAATCGCTCGGCGTCGCGATCCCGACCAGCTTTTTCGAGCGCGACGGGCATCACTATTACAACACGCTCGCCATGATCGGTGCCGATGGCGAGGTCATGGGCACCTATCGCAAGAGCCACATCCCCGATGGTCCGGGTTACGAGGAAAAGTTCTATTTTCGCCCCGGCAATGACGGGTTCAAGGTTTGGGACCTGTTCGGCGTGCGGATCGGCGTCGGTATCTGCTGGGATCAATGGTATCCCGAGGCCGCGCGGGTCATGGCGCTCAAGGGCGCCGAATTGCTGTTCTATCCCACGGCGATCGGGTCCGAACCTTATGACGCGGATCTCGACACAAGCCGCATGTGGCGCCGTGCGATGATCGGCCATGCCGTGTCGAACTGCATGCCGGTGATCGCCGCCAACCGGATCGGTCATGAAGGTCCTTCCGACGTGCCGCAGCGCTTTTACGGCCACAGCTTCATCTGCGACGAATGGGGCGATTACCTCGCCGAATGCGATGCCGAGGATGTCGGCATTCTGATCGCCACGATCGATACCGCACGTGCGGCGAAGCACCGCGCGGGCATGGGCTTCTTCCGCGATCGCCGTCCGCAGCTCTATTCGCGCATCTGCGAGGATATCTGAGCAGCACCTATCTCGTCGCGCTCGGCTCCAACCGCCGACGCCAACCTTGGGGCGGTCCGCGGGCGATCGTGCGCGCCGCGATGGAGGAACTCGCAGCCCTCGGCACCGTGCGCGCGCGCAGTTCGATCATCGATACCGCTCCTCTCGGCCCGGCGCAGCGCCGTTTCGCGAATGCTGCGGCGGTGATCGAGAGCGAATACGATCCGCAGGCGATGCTCACGGGGTTGCAGGCGCTCGAGCGTGAATTCGGCCGCACGCGCCGCGGCCAGCGCTGGGGCGACCGGACGCTCGATTGCGATATCGTGCTTTGGAGCGGCGGCATTTTCGCGGAGCCCGACCTCGCAATTCCGCATCCGCTGTTCCGCGAACGCGGCTTCGTCCTTGCCCCTGCCGTGCGCATCGCCCCCGACTGGCGCGACCCGGTAACGGGCCTTAGCGTAAGACAACTCGATGCACGCTTGACCGCGCGCCGCCCGCTCCCTAGTGCGCCCCCGTGGTCGGGCCGTTAGCTCAGTCGGTAGAGCAACTGACTTTTAATCAGTAGGTCGCTGGTTCGAACCCAGCACGGCTCACCACCCTTTTTCCTTGATCGCAGGAATCGTGTGAGCGCCCGCTGGGCGAGCCGCGCGCGCGTCATCAACGCAACGTTGCCGACTCACCATCGCGCCTCAGGTACCGGCTGCGCGCAACAGCAGGCGACCGCGCTTTTTTCCTTGCGGCTTCAGCGTGGCGAGCTTGTCAATGAGGATGTGGGCTACGAGCAGATCTAAGCCGAGCAGGAAATCTCTCCGATTGAGTGATCCACGCCGTGGATAAAAAATATTATCGTTTATTAAGCGCAGATTTCCTGCAATTTTTGCTGGCTGTAATAATAAGCTGATTGACGTTGTAATACAATTTTGAAAAATAGAGTGGGAGGGGGCGACGAGCGCGGACTCTTGTATCGGACCAGCGGCGTGCCCCCCAACTCCCTTTTGGAAGGGGAGTTGCTTTTCCCACCCATGATTGTGCTTAGACTACTGCCGCCGTGCAAGGGTTAAATCGCGGTTCACAATGCTTGTTTGGGATAACTATTGGGTGTGTTGCGATGCTATAACGCCTCGACGCGCCCGAATTGCTTGGTTCGCGCAGCGCGCAACCCAAGAAATGAGTTAGTGCAAAAAAAATTGGTGATTGATTATTTCTCGCCCGAAACGGCAATGAAGTGCTCTGCATCGCATGCCTTGTGATCGGTAGGTCGTTGGTTCGAACTCAGTACGCCGCCCGCGTTCTGTAGTTGAATACAGCCCCATCGGCTGGTTGGAGCAGCGCGCGAATATGTGTTGGAAAAGAGCGAATTGAGACCTTGCCTGAGAAGGAGAACGGTGAGAACATAATGGGAACATTAACGCGAGTCGATTCGTAGCCCCACTGTGTCCGATGCCGATCATCTTCCTTCTCCCGCCAATGACGCGGCCCCCGATGGCCTCGCTGCGCTGCGCGCGGCGGACTTGCCTGCCGCGCGGGCGGGGGAGGGTGTGGATTGGTCGCCCGAGCGTGACTTGCCGCCCAGCCTGTGGGAGCTGTTCTCGAGCATGGACGATGCCTCCGGCGAAGCGCTGGCGCTGGCGTTCGCCGAAGCCCGGCGGCAAGACGATGAAACGGCGAAACCCTGGCTGTGGGTGCAGGATGCGCAGAGCATTCGCCGCGGCGGACGCCCGTTCCTTCATGGCTTGCCGGTCGCGCGGCGAAGCGGGCTCGTCCATGTCGCGGCGGCCAACCCCGCCGATGCGCTGTGGGCGATGGAGGAGGGCGTAAGATGCGGTGCGCTGTCCTTCGTCGTCGGAGAGCTTGCGGGCGATCCCAAGCCGCTCGACTTCACCGCCACGCGGCGGTTGGTGCTGGCGGCCGAGCGGCATGGCGTGCCGCTCTACCTGTTGCGGCGCGACGGGTTCGCGAACCTTTCCGCTGCGCGATTGCGCTGGCGGGTGGCTGCGGCACCTTCGGCCCCGCATCGCTGGAATGCGGTCGCCCCGGGAGAGCCGCGGGCAGGGGCGGACCTGTTTCGCGGGCGCGGCCTCAGGCCCGGCCACTTTACCCTCGAACATGGCGGGTGGCAGCATGAGCCGGGTCATCGTCTCGCTGTGGTTCCCCAACCTCGCGATCGACCGCTGGAGCCGGAACGCCGCGAGGCGGGGTGACGGCGATGCCGCGCTCGAACCGGTCGTGCTGGTTACCGAGACCGCGCATGGCCCGGTGATCGATGCCGCCAGCCCGCTCGCCGCCGAAGCGGGCGCGCAGGCGGGCATGCGGCTGGCCGATGCGCGGATGCTCGCGCCCGGCCTCGTGGCGCTGCCCTCCGATCATGAGGGCAATGCCCGCACGCTCGAACGGATCGCGCTTGCCGCGCAGCGCTGGGGACCATGGAGCATGGTGGATGGAGCCGACGGTGCGTTGCTCAATGCCTCGGGTGCCGCGCATCTGTTCGATGGCGAAGTGGCGTTGCTGGCTGCAATCGAGCGCCGCTTTGCGATGCAGGGCTATACCTGCCGCCCTGCGATCGCGCCCACTGCGGGGGCGGCCTGGGCGCTGTCGCATTACGGCGGAGAGCGGCCGCTGGTGCTCGATCCTGCTGCGCTGCCGCGCGCGCTTGCTCCGCTTCCGGTGGCGGCGCTGCGGCTCAACGAGGATACGAAGCTGCTGCTCGCGCGGCTCGGGCTGAAGACCATCGGCGATCTGATGGATGTGCCGCGCGAAAATCTGGTCCGGCGCTTCCGCAATCGCCGCGCCGCCGAAGCCAATCCGCTCGCCCGGCTCGACCATGTGCTGGGCCGCACGGCCGAACCGCTGGTGCCGCTGGTGGAGGAAACACCGCTTTCCGCCGAGCGTCATCTGATGGAGCCGCTGCTCGCGCTCGACCTGCTGGCGCGGATCGTGACCGACCTGGCCGAGGATCTCGCTCGCAGCCTCGAGGCTGAGCGCAAGGGCGCGCGGCGGCTGCACCTGCTGTTGTGGCGGGTCGATGGCGATACGATCGCGCGCACCGTCGAGCTGGCATCGCCCTCGCGCGACCCAGAACATCTCGCGCGACTATTCGACGATCGGCTCGAAGGGATCGATGCTCCGTTCGGGATCGACCAGGCGCGGCTGATTGCGGTGTGGGCCGAGAGGCTCGAACAGGAGCAGGATCGGCTCGATGCACCCGAAGCCAATGGCACGAGCTTTCCGGTACTGATCGACCGGCTGGTGACGCGGCTGGGGCGCCAGCGCGTGGCGCGGCTCGCCCCGCGCGGAAGCCATCTGCCCGAACGCTCGCAAAGGCGGCTCGCCCCCGATGTGCAGCCACCGGCGGGGCAATACGATCTCGACTTTCACCAGCGTCCGCTCAAGCTGCTCGACCGGGCAGAGCCGATCACCGTCATCTACGCCACGCCCGAAGGCCTGCCTCGCCGGTTCCGCTGGCGCGGCGGCTTGCACGACATCGCCCGGGTCGAGGGGCCTGAACGGCTCGCCCCCGAATGGTGGCGCGAGCGATCGAGCGCACGCCTGCGCGATTACTACCGGATCGAGGACGAGACGGGGCGCCGCTACTGGATCTATCGCCATGGCCTGGTCGGCGACGGGCGTGGCGGGCCGCCCGACTGGTATCTGCACGGGTTTTTTGCGTGAGGAGGGGTGCCTGATGCCCGAGCAACCGCTCACGCCCGATCGCCGCACGCTGGCGCGCCTGTCGGATGAGGATTTCGCGGGCAATGCGCGCGCCGACTATGTCGAGCTGGGCATCACCAGCTGCTTTTCCTTCCTGCGCGGCGCGTCCGATGCGGTGGATTTGGTGCTGACCGCCTTTGCCCGGGGCTACGATGTGATCGGGATCGCCGATCGCAATACGCTGGCAGGTGTGGTGCGGCTTCATACCGAGGCGACCACCGCACGGATGCGTCCGGTGATCGGCTGCCGGATCGTGACCGTCGAAGGCTGGCAATTCCTCGCCTACCCGACCGACCGCGCGAGCTATGGTCGCCTTTCCGCTCTGCTGTCGAAAGCGAAGATGCACACGCTCGACGGCGCATGGCAGGACAAGGGCGAGACCCATATCGACCTTGCCATGCTGGCCGATCACGCAGCGGGCGTGCAGCTGATCCTGATACCACCCGATGCGCTGGACGAAGCGTTCGAGCAGATGCTCCCCGATCTCGCCGCGCGGCTCCCCACCATGCGCCATATCGCCGCCGCCTATCTCTATCGCGGAGACGATGTCGCGCGGATCAACCGGCTCGATGCGGTGGCGAAGGACAACGGCCTCGCCATCCTCGCCACCAATGATGTGCATTACCACGCGCCCGAGCGCCGTCCGTTGCAGGACGTGATGACCTGCATTCGCGAGAAGACCACGATCGCCAATGCAGGCCTGCTGCTCCACGCCAATGCCGAGCGGTATCTGAAGCCGCCGGAGGAGATGATCCGCCTGTTCGCCAAATGGCCGCATGCGATCACAGCCACGCGAGAGGTGGCCGATGCCTGCGCTTTCAACCTCACCGAACTGGCCTATGAATATCCCGACGAGCCGATCCCAAAGGATCGCACGCCCGATGCGCATCTCGCCGCGCTCACCCGCGAAGGGGCTGCATGGCGCTATCCCCGGGGCGTGCCGGAAAAGGTCGAACGGCTGATCGCGCGCGAACTCGAGCTGATCGGCAAGCTCGACATTGCGCGCTATTTCCTCACCATCAAGGACATCATCGACTTCGCGCGGGGGTGCGATCCGCCGATCCTGTGCCAAGGGCGCGGCAGCGCGGCGAATTCGGCGGTCTGCTATTGTCTCGGCATCACCGCCGTCGATCCCGACGAGCACGAATTGCTGTTCGATCGCTTCATCTCCGAAGAGCGCAAGGAGCCGCCCGATATCGACGTCGATTTCGAGCATGAGCGGCGCGAGGAAGTGATCCAGTATATCTACAATCGCTACGGGCGGCAGCGCGCCGGCCTGTGCGCGACGGTGATCCATTACCGCCCGCGCATGGCGATCCGCGAAGTGGGCAAGGTGATGGGGCTGTCCGAAGACACGACCTCGGCGCTGGCGCGCACCGTCTGGGGCAGTCACGGGCGCGAGATTGCCGAAAAGCACGCCACCGAAGCCGGGCTCGATATGGCCGATCCGCAATTGCGCCGCGTGCTCGCGCTGACCGAGCAGATGATTGGCATACCGCGCCATCTTTCGCAACATGTCGGTGGGTTCATCCTCACGCAGGGACCGCTGATCGAGAGTGTGCCGATCGGCAATGGCGCGATGGCGGATCGCAGCTTCATCGAATGGGACAAGGACGATATCGACGCGCTCGGCATCCTCAAGATCGATGTGCTGGCGCTGGGCATGCTGACCTGCCTTCAGAAAGGCTTCGACCTGCTGCGCGATCACCACGGGCGCGACCTGACGCTGGCGACCACCCCGCGCGAGGATCCGCGCGTCTACGACATGCTGGTGAAGGGCGACAGCCTGGGCGTGTTCCAGGTCGAGAGCCGGGCGCAGATGAACATGCTTCCGCGCCTCAAGCCGCGCCGCTTCTACGATCTGGTGATCGAGGTCGCGATCGTGCGTCCGGGCCCGATCCAGGGCGATATGGTGCATCCCTATCTCAAGCGTCGTCGGGGCGACGAGGCTGTGGAAATTCCGAAGCCTTCGCCCGATCACGGTCCGCCCGATGAATTGTCCTCGATCCTCGAACGGACGCTGGGTGTCCCGATTTTCCAGGAACAGGCGATGAAGATCGCGCTGGACGCGGCGAAATTCTCCAGCGTGGAAGCCAACCAGTTGCGCAAGGCGATGGCGACTTTCCGCAGCCGAGGCATGGTCGATGAATTGCAGGACAAGATGGTCGGCCGGATGATCGAGCGCGGCTACGATCCGGACTTTTCCGAACGCTGCTTCAACCAGATCCGGGGCTTCGGTGAGTATGGTTTCCCGGAGAGCCACGCGGCCAGCTTTGCCCACCTCGTCTACATTTCGAGCTGGATGAAATGCCACTACCCGGCAGTGTTCGCCTGCGCTCTGCTGAACTCGCAGCCTATGGGCTTCTATGCGCCCGCGCAGATCGTGCGAGACGCGCAGGAGCACGGGGTCGAGGTCCGCGCGGTCGACGTCAATCACAGCGGATGGAACAATACGCTGGAGGAATTCACTACGGACAATGCACAGCCACCGATGCGGCTCGGCTTCCGCCAGGTCGATGGATTGCGCGAAGTGGCCGCGGCCTATCTTGTGGCCGAACGCGAACAGCGCGGGGCCTTTGGCTCGATCGCCGAATTGCATACCCGCACGAAGCTGCCTCCCAGCGTGATCGAGCGGTTGGCGGCGGCCGATGCGTTTCGCTCTATGGGCCTCGATCGCCGGCAGGCGCTATGGGATGCGCGCGCGCTCAAGCCTGCGATCGACCTGCCACTGTTCGCCGCCGCCGATGCCCGCGACGAAGGCGAGGAGCGCCGCGCCCACCAATTGCCGCAAATGCCGCTGTCCGAGCATGTCGTGGCCGATTACCAGACCATGCGATTGAGCCTCAAGGCCCACCCGCTTTCCTTCCTGCGAGAGAATCTGCGGACCCGCGGCTTCACCGCCAGCGCGGACCTGCGGACGAAGAATTTCCGCAGCACAGTGAAGGTCTCGGGTGTGGTGCTGATCCGCCAGCGGCCCGGCAGCGCCAAGGGCGTGTGCTTCATCACGCTGGAAGACGAGACCGGCGTGGTCAATCTCGTCATCTGGCCCGACATGATGGAGAAATACCGCAAGGTCATCATGGGCGCGCGACTGATGGAGGTGAGCGGACGGGTGGAGATGGATGACGAGGTGCTCCACGTGATCGTCAACCGGATGGAGGATGCGACCTGGCGGCTCGCCGCGCTGAGCGAGGACTTGCTCGAGCCGCAGATCTCGCGTGCCGACGAAGTGAACCGCCCGCGTCGCACGATGAGCGCGGCCAAGGCGAAGGTCGATATCGTACCCGATGCCGCCAATGCCGATTGCGCTCCGCGCCAGGTCAAGCGTTCGCTGGCTGCGCCGCGGCAGACCCATCCGCGCAATGTCCGGATCCTGCCCAAGAGCCGCGACTTCCACTAGGTTGCTTCTTCGGGGGCATCAGGTCGATCAACCCGTGGTCTAGCTCGCCTTGCCGCCCTGGCGGAAATCCTTGGCTTTCAGGCCATAGCGGGAAAGCTTGTCGTAGAGCGTCTTGGTCGGCAGCGAGAGCGCCTTCTCGACCAGCGGCACGCTGCCCTTGGCCTCGCGCAGAGCGTTCTCGATGACGGCTTTTTCGAACTCTGCGACCTGGTCGCGCAGGCCCCGTGCCGGTCTCTCGCCGCCAGCACTCCCGTCACTCGCACCGCTACCGATCACCAGCTTCTTTGCGAAGGCATCGAGTTCGCGCAGGTTTCCGCTCCATTCATGCGCGTGGATATGGTTCAGCACATCCGCGCCGATCGCTTCGCAAGTGATCCCGAACTCGCGCTCATGGCGGGCGACGAAGCGACTGAAAAACTCGGCGATGTCCTCGCGCCGCTCGGCAAGCGAGGGCAGCGCGATCTCGATCGGACCGCTGCGATGGAGCAGCGTACGACTGTCCGACACCATACCCTCAGGAAGGACAGCGAGGATCCGCACATCCAGCTTTCTCGGTCGCTCGGCGCCCAGAGGAAGGATGGTGCGGTTCTCGACCAGCGTATCGAGCCGGGCCCGCAGCGCCCCCTCGACACCCTCGATTTTGTCGAGCACCAGCGTGCCGCCACGCGCACGTTCGATCAGGCCGGTATGCGACAGACCCGCACCCGGATCGCGCCCGAACAGCAGCAATTCGGCATCGGGATGCAGCGCGGTGCCCGCGTCGATCGTGACCAGCGGCCGCGAACGGCGCGGACCGAGATCGTGTAGCAAACTCGCCGTATGGGTCTTGCCTGTCCCGCGTGCACCCGCGATCGCCACATCGACGTCGGTTGCAGCAAGCGCAGACACCAGCGTGCGCAAACGTTCGCTCGCTGCGGAATCTCCGGGAATGGCTCGCGACCGATCGAGTCGATCGCGCAGTCTCCGGTTCTCGAGCACCAGCGCACGATTGGCGGCCGCTTGCGCAATCGATGCAGCAAGCCGCTCGGACGAGAACGGCTTGGTCAGGAAGTCGAATGCACCATTGCGCATCGCTGCGACCGCCATGTCGACATCCCCGTGACCACTCACGAGGATTACCGGGATCGTCTCGTCGATCGCCCGGAGACGCTCGAAAAACGCGATCCCGTCGATCCCCGGCAGTCGGATATCGCTGATGACGACACCGCCGAAATTGCGGTCGATCGCGTCGAGCGCGTTGTCAGCGCGGTCGAAATGACCCACCTCGGCCCCGTCGATCTCGAGCGCCTGCATGGTCGCCTCGGCGAGTGTATGGTCGTCCTCGACCAGGATGACCGGGATATCGCTGAGTAAGGTCATGCGAGCGGCACCTCCATCACGAAGCGCGCACCGCTTTCGCTTGGCTCTGCTCGCAAGTCGCCGCCTAGGTCCCGCATGATCTCTTGCGAGATGACGAGGCCCAGCCCGAGCCCATCCTCCTTGGTCGTTGCGAAGGGATGGAACAGGCGGTCCATCGCGGCCTGATCAAGACCGGGACCGTCATCGCTAACGACGACCAGACAGGTGTCCGTTCGTGTGGCAACCTCGATCGCGATGCGCCCGCTGGCGCCCACCGCATCGAGGGCGTTCTGCAGCAGATTGACCAATACCTGCTCGAGCCGGACATGTTCGCCGACCACTTCGATTGCGCGCGCTTCGGCGTCCGGCAATGCAATCTCGACATCGAGGCCTGCGATGCGGTCGTTGAGCAGCAACAACGCGCCGTCAACGGCTTGACCGATCGGCATCGCGCGTTGCGCTCTTGTGCCGCGACGACTGAAACGAAGCAGTTCCCCGGTAATCGTGCCGATCCGGTCGGCGAGCCGCGAAATTTGCGCGAAGTTTCCCTTGGCCCGGTCGAGTTCGCCGGTCTCCACCAGCTTCTCCCCGTTTTCGGCGAAAACGCGCATCGCGGCGACGGGTTGGCGGATTTCGTGGCTTATACCGGCCCCAATCTGGCCCAGCGTCGCGAGACGGTTGGCCTGCGACAATTGCTGGCGCAGCAAGTCGGTTCGGCGAGCAAGATCGGCCTCTCGCGCTTCCTCGCGTCTGCGTCGCAGATAGAACGCCAGCGCTCCGAGCATTACGAGCACCGCCATGGCCAGCGCGACGGCCAACCGGCCTCGCGATATTGCCCCTCCAACATAGCGCGAGGGATCGACCAGCAGGTGCATCGTCCACCCTTCCGGGGCGACGACATGGCCGGTTGTGTCGAGTGGGACGCTCGCGGTTCGTTTGTATCGTCGCGACAATTCCAGCGGCGCGAAGCGCGCCACGCCCAAGGCTCGCAAATCTTCTTCGCGATTGCGATTGGTGGCTGCCTCCGGATCCAGCGCGTGAAAACGCCAATCCGGATTGCTGGTAATCAGCACGACACCGCTTCCGTCGACTACGAAGACACCCCGCCCTGATGCACGCCAGCTTTTCTCCAACGCGTCGAATTCGACTTTCAGGGCCACGACACCCAATGGCGATCCTGGGTTCCCGATGCGCCGCGCGATATACAGGCCGGGTCGGCGGCTGACCGTTCCGAGCGCGAATTGCGTGGCTGCGCCTTGTGCCATCGCCTCGCGGAAATAAGAGCGGAAACCGTAAACGGACCCGATGAAGCTATCGTCGCTCGCATGGTTGCTGGACGACAGGGTCCGTCCGTCTGCGTCGAGCAGATAGATCACTGCCGCCTGCGTCTGCTCGGCCAAGGTCGCGAGCCGGCGGTTAAGGATGGCGGCGCGGCTGCGGTCGCCTTTCATCAGGGCGATGACATCGGGGTCCTCCGCCAGCACCGGAGGGACTAGGCTGAACTTCTGCAACTCGCTCTGGAGGCCGCTCGCCAGGATTTGCGCATTGCCATCCGCGCTCGCCATCGCATCGTCGATTGCCGAACTGCGCATGACCCGATCGACCGCCATCATCGCCAGCAGGCCACACAACAAAAGTGCAGCTCCAGCGATCGCCCAGCCATGCAGACGTTTCGTGCCGTCCAACCTCATTCTCCCGCCAGACGTTGTGCGGAAAATCGCAAAAGAGGGAAGGAAATTTTGCGGATTTTCGCAAAAAATTTAGGCATGCCAAGGTTAAATCATTGAATATGATATGAAAAAGAATTTTCGAGAAATGGTCTGGCTGGTCGGTCGCTTGGCTTAGGCTTGCCGAAATGCCGCAGGGAATAGGCGGCATGGGGAGAGGAATATGACGATTGTACCCACGCCGGAGGCGGCGGGTGGCATGCCGGAATCGCGGCAGCCGATCTATCGCAAGCTGTATTTTCAGGTGGTGGTCGCCATCGTCCTGGGCGCGGTCCTCGGGACTGTTGCGCCAGAGTTCGGCGCGCAGCTCAAGCCGCTTGGCGATGCCTTCATCAACCTTGTGAAGATGATCATCTCGCCGGTCATCTTCGTAACCGTGGCGACCGGCATCGCCGGCATGAAAGACATGGGCGCGGTCGGAAGCGTGGCGGGCAAGGCGTTCGCCTATTTCCTGTTTTTCTCCACCCTCGCGCTGATTATCGGCCTGATCGTCGCCAACGTCGTGCAGCCGGGCGCCGGGCTCAATATCGATCCCGCGACGCTCGATACCAGCGCGGTAGAGAATTACGCGGTGACCGCCGAAGAACAGACCCTCACCGGTTTTCTTCTGGGCATGATTCCGAAGACCTTCTTCAGCGCGGTAACCAGCGGGTCGATCCTGCAAGTGCTGCTTGTCGCGATCCTTTCGGGCGTCGCGATCGCCGCAACGCGCCCGCAGAGCGATCTGGTGTTCGACGTACTCTCCTCGTTCAGCGAAGTTGTTTTCAAACTCGTCCACATGCTGATGAAGCTGGCACCGATCGGTGCGTTCGGTGCGATAGCTTTCACCATCGGAGAATTCGGTCTGGGCTCGCTGGCGAGCCTCGCCGCACTGGTCGGGACATTCTACCTGACATCGCTGCTCTTCGTCATCGTCGTGCTGGGCATAGTGGGATGGCTCACGGGCTTCTCGATCTTCGCGCTGATCAAATACCTTCGAGAGGAATTGCTGCTGGTTCTCGGCACCTCGTCCTCCGAAGCGGCTCTGCCGAGTCTCATGGAAAAAATGGAAATTGCCGGTTGCCGGAAATCGGTGGTCGGGCTGGTCGTGCCGACCGGATATTCGTTCAATCTCGATGGCACCAATATCTACATGACGCTTGCCGCGCTCTTCATTGCGCAGGCGGTGGGTATCGACTTGTCGCTGAGCGAGCAGATCGCGTTGGTCACGGTTGCGATGATCAGCTCGAAAGGTGCAGCGGGCGTGACCGGGGCGGGCTTCGTCATTCTCGCGGCGACCCTTTCGGTAGTCCCGTCCGTACCCGTCGCCGGCATGGCTCTGATCCTCGGCATCGACCGCTTCATGAGCGAGTGCCGCGCACTGACGAACTTCGTCGGCAATTCGGTCGCCACCATCGTCGTCGCCAAGTGGGAAGGGGCGCTCGATCGCGAACGCCTTGCCGCCGCGCTTGCCGGCACGCCGATGCCGCTGCCCGAGGAAGATATCGAGCGCCATGAGCGTTCGGGGCCGCAAAGCGAGCGACTGATTGCCGCCAGCGAGACCGGTGGTGCGGCATGATCGGGCGCAGGTCGGTGCTGGGCGGCGGGATCGCACTCGCTGCACTGGCGCAAACGCGCCTCGGCGGTGCCGCTCGCGGTCACGAGCCTGAAGAAATCCTGCTGTGGCCCGGCACGCCTCCGGGGAAGGGTGGGGTCAGCGGCCCGGAAAGGCTTGGCGGCGAAGGCAAGGGCTATGGCGCGGTATCGAATGTCTCGACCCCGCGAATGCGGGTCTATCGCCCAAATATTCCGAATGGCCGCGCCATCGTGATCGCGGGAGGCGGGGGCTATTTCCGGATCCAGCTCTGGAAGGAAAGCACACCCGCCGCCGAGTGGCTGCGCAATCGTGGCTACACGGTGTTCGAACTGATCTACCGGCTGCCCAATGACGGGTGGGAAGCAAGCGCCCCGTTCGCCGACGCGCAGCGAGCGATGAAGATCGTGCGCACCCGCGCCGACGAATTCGGCATTAGGCCCGATGCGATCGGCATCATGGGCTTTTCCGCCGGCGGTCACCTGGCCGGTTTCACCGCATTGCAGCCGGATCGCGAGCTTTATGAAGGAGCGGACCGCTACGAGACTGCCAGCGCGCGTCCAGATTTCGCCGTGCTGCTGTTTCCCGTCGTGTCGCTGCGCAAGCCCTACGACACCACGCGCACCAGGCGCGAGATCGTGGGGAAAAACCCGTCACGCGCGGCCGAGGATGCGTGGTCGCTCGATACGTACGCTGCCAAGGACGCGCCGCCGACGATCCTGTTTTCGGCAGCGGACGATCCAATCACGCCGCCAGGCCACAACATCGCGCTGTTCCAGGCGCTGATGGGCAATGGCGCTTCGGCGGAACTGCACATTTTCGAGAAAGGCGGCCACGGCTGGGGGCTGGGTGCGCCCGAGGAAATCATCAATCAATGGCCCGATATCTTCGAGGCGTGGATGACCCGCCGATAAGGCGGGAAACAGGGAGAGAGAATATGAAGATGCGTAAACAGGGATTTGGCCGTCTGGCGCTGTTGGCGACGACGAGCCTGCTAGCCGCGACCAGCGCCGCCTACGCCCAAGGTGTTCCCGACGAGGCCGCGGAAACGCCGCAGCAGCAGGACGACGACTCGCTGGACGGCCAGGAATCGGATGTCACGGCGGACAACAAGATCGTAATCACCGGCACCCAGATCCAGGGCGCCCAGATCACCGACGTCCTGCCAGTGACCGTGCTCGACGAGCAATCGATCGAGAACACCGGTGCCTCTTCGGGTGACGAGTTGTTCCGCTCGATCCCGCAGGCCGGCACCGTCGCATTCAACGAGCAAAACGCGACCACGCAGAACAGCGCGCGCGGCGATGTCGGTTCGATCAATTTGCGCGATCTGGGCACCGGCAACACGCTGCTTTTGATCAACGGTCGCCGGATGACGCTCAATCCCGGTTTCCAGACCGAACTGCTGGTGCCGGTGGTCAGCGCGGATACCAATGAGATATCTCCGGGCAGCGTGCGCCGGATCGAGGTGCTGCGCGACGGCGCGTCCGCGATCTACGGCGCCGACGCCGTGGCAGGCGTCGTCAACACTGTGCTCAAGGGCAATATCTCGGGTGGTTTCCTCGAAGCCGATTACCGCATGTCGGACGGTACCAGCCTTTACAGCTATCAGATCAGCGGTGGCTACGGATTCGATTTCGGCGGCGGGCGGGGGAACCTGACGCTTTACGGGAATTATTTCTACGAAAGCGGCCTGTCGGCATCGGAGCGCGTTTATTCAGCCGACGCCAATCGCTTGCCGCTGGTCGAAGGCACCGATTTCGAAGGCGATGTCTCTTTCAACAATCGCAATACGTTTGGTCCGTTCGGTCAGTTCGATATCCAGGCACCGCGGGGTGCTACGCCGATCAACGACGACGATTTCTATCTTCAGCCCGGCACGTTTTCCGGGTGTCGTCTCGATTTCGGGAACGGGCTGTGCGCGCGCAACGGCACCACCCCGACGCGTGCAGTTCGCTACAATCGTGTCTTCGGCAACAATCTCATCAGCGAGAAGAACCGCTATAACGGTTTGGCACTGCTGAATTACGAGTTGTCGGATTCGGCCGAGGTGTATTTCGAGGGCAGCTATTACCGCTCCGAGAACGCGCGCAATATCACACCTTCGGCCATTCTCAGTGCTGTCCCCGTCGGGATCGCTGCGGACGCGTACTGGAACCCGTTCGGTCCGGTCGGCAGTCCCAATCGCCTGCCGGGGACCACGATCGATCCCGATGGCGCCGATCTCATCATGGAACGCTATCGCTTCGTCGATGCGGGCAATCGCCGGATCGAGGTCGACAAGGACAGCTATCGCCTGGTCGCTGGCTTGCGCGGCAATTGGGGCGAATGGGATTACGATACCGGCTTCCTCTATTCCGAAGCCAATACGGTCGACGTTGCGCGCAACCGCGTTTCGCTCACCTTGATGCAGGAAACGATCAACCGCACCACGCCCGATGCCTACAATCCGTTCAATGGCGGCTGCGTGGTGGGCGACCCGGGCAACGGCGACTGCACACCCAATCCGCAATCGGTAATCGACAATTTTCGCATCGACGTGTTCCGTAAGGGCGGCACCAGCCTGGCCCTGGCGGACTTCAAACTCAGCCGCGACGATCTCTTCACCCTGCCGGGCGGCGATGTCGGCGTGGCAAGCGGAATCGAATGGCGTCGCGAGACCTTCTACGACGATCGCGATCCGCGCCTCGACGGAACGATCACCTTCACCGACAGCGTGACCGGTAATTTCAACGGCAGCGATGTCGCCGGGACCAGCCCGTCACCTGACACCAACGGATCGCGCAACGTCTATTCGGTCTTCGCGGAAGTGTTCGTGCCGCTGGTCAGCCGCGACATGGACATCCCGCTGGTCGAGGAGCTCAACCTCCAGCTGGCTGGCCGGGTCGAACACTTCGACGACATCAACGAGACAGCCGCCGTCCCCCGCGTGGCGGCATCATGGGAGACAATCCCGGGGATCACGGTCCGCGGTGCCTGGTCGCGCGGCTTCCGTGTGCCGAACCTCGTGCAGGTCAACGACGAGGGCACCACGCGCTCCAACACGCGCGACGATTTCGTCACCTGCCAGGCCCAATTGATCAAGGGCGAGATCGATACGCTGGCTTCCTGCGCGGGGGCCGGCATCATCAGCCTGCGCTCGGGTACAGAGAATCTCGTTCCGGAAGAAAGCACCAGCATCAATCTCGGAATTGTGCTCGAGCCTTACATGATCCCGGGACTCGTCTTCACCGCCGACTACTGGCGCGTGAAGCAGACCGGGTTGGTCGGTACGTTCGGCGATGACAATGCGATTGCGCTCGACCTGCTGCGTCGCCTCGATGGCGGCAGCAACCCCAATGTCATCCGTCTCGACCCGACGGCGGACGAGATCGCATTGTTCGAAGGCACCGGGCTCGCACCCGCGGGCAAGATCGATACTGTGCTCGATCCGTATCTCAACCTCGACAGCCGCACCTCGAGGGGGCTCGATTTCGGCCTTTCCTATCGGGTGCCCGATTTCGGCCTCGGAAATTTCCGACTTCGCTTGAACGCGGCGCGCCTGCTCGGTTTCGTGCAGGATGCCGGGCCGCAGGGGCAGGAAATCCTCGATGCCGTGGAAGCTGGTACGCTGCCGCTCGACGTCACCGTTGGCGGGCTGGGTGAATTGCTGGAGATCGAGGGCCGTCCCAAATGGCGCGCCAGCGGTTCGATCAACTGGGATAACGGCCCGCTCGCGATCGGACTGTATGGCCGGTATGTGGGCAAGGTCTACGATACCAGCGTGATCCGCGACGATCTGATCGAATCCGACGATCCGAACGCGAACTACTATCCGGTCGACGACTGGTTCACGATGAACCTCTCGATTGCCTACACGATCGAGGACACCGATACCGCGCTCGACGACACGCGCCTGCGTTTCGCGATCAACAATCTGTTCGATCGGGATCCGCCGCTGGCCGACGAGACCTACGGCTACTTCAGTGAGCTCCACAGCGCGCGCGGCCGAGTGTTCCATATCGAACTGCGCAAGAAGTTCTGATGGCAACAGGCATGAGATGGCCCGCCATTGCCTTGGCGAGCCTGCTGGCGGGGGCGTGCGTTGCATCGCCCCCGCCGGTGCCCTCAGCGCCCAGCGCACCCTCCTGCCACACGGCGAGCGTGACGGTGTCCTTCGATTTCGAGGGGGCCTCGGCCTCCCGCTGTGTGGTGGAGGGAGAGCGATCCTTCGCGATCCTCGTCGCCCCCGAACACGCTCCGCCGATCAATCCCAGCGCGTGGTACGCATTTCGCTATGACGCGACGCCCGGTGCCGATGTGTCGTTTACCTTGCGCTATCTCGATGCCAAGCATCGCTACCGGCCCAAGCGCCAGACGGGCGATGTCTGGCAACTGATCGATGCCGATGTGGTGGAGGATGGCAGCTTGGCGCGGTTCACGGTTCCGGCCGGTTCGGCGGTGGTCGCAGGGCAGGAATTGTTCGGTTCGGAGCGCTACGACCGCACGATGGATCGGCTATCCGCCAGCGCGCATGTGCAGCGGCTGGAGTTAGGTCGCTCGCATGACGATCGCCCGATCGAGGGGCTCGAGATCGGCGACCCCGCCGCGCCTTATCTCGTCGTATTGCTGGGCCGCGCCCATCCGCCCGAAGTGACCGGGGCGCTCGCGATGGAGGCGTTCCTCGATCGCCTGGTCGAACTGGTCGACGAGGGGACGATCGATCCGGAGCGTTTCCGGTTTCTCGCCGTCCCCATGCTCAACCCGGATGGCGTGGCGCGCGGCCATTGGCGCGCCAATTTGGGCGGCACCGATCTCAATCGGGACTGGGGCAAATTTGACCAGCCCGAAACCCGTGCCGTGAAGGCGTGGCTCGATCGACAGACTCCTGTGACGCGACCGGTCGCGATGATCGACTTTCATTCGACTCAGCGCGACGTCTTTTACACGATCCCCCGCGACCTCTCGACCGTGCCTGCGGGCTTCACCGAGCGCTGGCTCGAATTGATCGGCGATAGCGTGCCGGAATTCTCGATCAACATTGCGCCGGGCCATTCGAACGGCAGCGGTGTTGCAAAGAACTGGTTCTACGAGACTTGGGGCGTTCCTGCGGTCACTTTCGAAATCGGCGATCAGACCGACCGTCGATTGATCGCTAAGGTCGGACGAAGGTCGGCCGATGCCTTCGCAAAGGCGCTGGAGGAAGCGACCCTGCCAACCCCGCAGTAGGATACACAACCCGGGGCACGTTTCGCCGTGCCCGCGGTCATGCTACGTGGCGTTGGATCGCCTCGGCCCTTTCGCGCGTTGGACCCGCAATGCCTGCCTTTTCGCTCCCGGATCGTTCGCGCAAGCTGCTCATCGCCCTCGCAGTCGCGCTGCTGCATGTCCTCGCCATCCTCTTCCTCGCTCGTGCTTTCGCGCCAGGCCTCCTGCCGGATGCTGTCGAACGGACGTTGAACGCGGTCGCGTTCGAAGTGTCGACCGATCCGCCGCCTCCACCGGTCGAACAAGCGCCCATCCCGGACGAAGGTGGATCGGGCGATGCGGGGGAGAGGGCGACGCCAAGGGAAGTCATTGCTGTCGAGCCCAAGGTCGCGCGGAAAGCTCCGCCGGCTCCGCGTGCATCCTCCACAGGCACGCAAAACCGCTCGGGCGGAGCAGACGCGGGCAGCGGCACCGGTGCAGGCGGGAGTGGTACCGGTACGGGCAGCGGACGCGGCGGTGGCGGACGAGGTGGCTATTTCGTCACCAAGCCGGTCAAGATCGCTGGAGGCATCACCTCGGCGCGCGATTACCCGCGCGAGACGCGCGATCTGCGCAACGGCCAGTCGGTGGCGATCGACATCAGGGTGGGAGTGGATGGAAGCCCGACCGGTTGCCGTGTCGTACGCTCCAGCCCCGATCCGGCAGCCGACCAAATTACGTGCGAGCTGGCGATGCAGCGATTTCGTTTCAAACCGGCCATGGACCCGGACGGTGATCCTGTCGTATCGACCTTCCGCTGGTACCAGAGATGGTTCGATTAGAAGGTTCTATGAGCGCGACTGCCCCGACACATAAAACGAAGATAACCCCGGTGATCCTGTGCGGAGGCAGCGGCACGCGGCTTTGGCCAAAGAGCCGACAGGCAAAGCCCAAACCGTTCATTCCGTTGATCGGCAAGACCACCCTGTTTCAGGAGACGCTGGGCCGCTGCAACGATCCTGCGCGCTTCGCGCCACCAACGGTGGTGACCGGAGCGGATCACGCTTCCCATGTCGAAGCGCAATTGCACGGCAGCAGCGAGGCTCGGCTCATCGTGGAGCCTGCGGCGAAAAATACCGCCCCGGCAATCGCTCTGGCGGCGTTGCAGCTGCCCGAAGACGCGGTGATGCTGGTCTGTCCGAGCGACCATCATATTGCCGACCCGGATGCGTTTGCGGAGGCGGCCATGACAGCCGCCGCGCTCGCGCAGGACGACTGGCTGGTGAGCTTCGGCATTGCCGCAACCGCGCCCGAGACCGGTTATGGCTATCTCCGCCGCGGTGAACCGATCGGCGATGGCGCCTACCGTACGGCAAAATTTGTCGAAAAGCCCGATCTCGATCGTGCGCAACAGTTCGTCGCCGATGGAGGATATGCCTGGAACGGTGGCATCTTCGCCTTCCGCGCAGGCGCCTTCCTCGAAGAATTGGGGCGCTATCGGCCCGAAATGCTGGCCGCTGTACGCGACGCGGTCACCGGTGGCTCAGAGCGCGACCGCACGTTCCATCCCGCCGCATCGCCATTTGCAAAGATCGAGGGCGATTCGATCGATTATGCGGTGATGGAAAAGACATCCCGCGCCGCAATGGTGCCGGTCGACATGGGCTGGTCGGACATCGGCAGCTGGCCGGCCTTGCGCGATGTTCTGGACGCAGACGCGGAAGGCAATGTCGCCAGCGCAAGTGCCGAACTCGTCGATTGCCGCAATGTCATGGCCGTCAGTGACGGACCGCGCATATCCGCGATCGGGCTGGAGGATGTGATCGTGGTGGTCGATGGAGACGAAGTGCTCGTCACGACCGCGGATGGCGCGCAAAAAGTCGGCAAACTCTCCGGCGCGGCCAGTCAGTGAGCGCCGCGCTTTCCACCCGCCAGGTCGAGAAGGTCTGGGGTCGCGATACACTGCCCGCACCGTTCGTTGCGCCTGAAGGCCGACGCATCGGCGAGATCTGGTTCGAGCCCCCCGCTGTGCTCGACAGCCTGCTCGTCAAATACCTCTTCACCAGCGAGAAACTGTCGGTCCAGGTCCATCCCGACGATGAGCAGGTGCGCAAGCTGGGGGAAGGCCAGCGCGGCAAGGAGGAATGTTGGCTGGTAATCGATGCGGATCCCGGGGCCACGCTGGGCATCGGCTTCGATGCGCCGCTGACGGCTGCGGAGATACGCGCCGCCGCGCTGGATGGCAGCATCGAGCAATTGATGACTTGGCATCCGGTGGAGGCGGGGGACTTCTTCTACATCCCTGCCGGAACGGTGCATACGATCGGCCCGGGCGTGAGTCTGATCGAAGTCCAGCAGAACTGCGACATCACTTACCGACTCTACGACTATGGTCGAGAGCGCGAGCTGCAGCTCGATCGCGCGGTCGAAGTGGCAAACGGCGAGCCCTATGCCGATCCGCGCTATTGCCACGTGCCCGACAGAGGAGAGCGGTGGTTGACCGACGGTCCGCGCTTCCGTCTGCTTCGCAGCGACGGCGATGTGCAAGAGACCTCTGCATTCGGTGATACGCCGCTGCTGGTTCTTCCGCTCGATCGCCCACTGGATGTCGCGGGAGAGATGATCGCACCGGGCGGATGCGCCGTCGCCAATTCGATCCGGGATATCGATTTCGTCCCATCGGGCCGCGCCTTGCTGGCACAGCCTTGCGACGGGGACGAAGCCTAGGCGCCTTCGCCGATTTTCCGGAAAACGCCAGCGATGTCGTCGCGGTCGTAAGGCTTCGACAAGATGGCGAGCAGGTCGATCTGCTCGAGCTCGCGCATTGCTTCGCCATAGCCCGTTGCCATGGCCACCGGCACACCGCTATCGGCCAGCTTTCGGGCCAGCGGTTCGCTCGTCTCGTCACCCAGATTGTAGTCTAGGATCGCAAGATCGGGAGTTCCCGATGCGAGCGCCCTTTCGGCTTCGGCGATAGAGCCGGCCACGAGCACTTCGCCGACGCCAAGATCGCGCAGCGTTTCCTCGGTATCCATCGCGATGATCATGTTGTCTTCGACCAGGAGGACCCGTCCGGGCGTTTGTACAGCCATGTTGTCTCCTTGGCCGGCTCGATCCGACTCTTCGTTCTTGGCGGAGCGGATAGCGCTCTGCTTTGCAAGTGAAGCGTTTGGAATGCAGAAATCGGCTTCGACGCCGCCTAGCTTGTAGCGAATCTTGGCATCGCCCTTAAGCTCGTAGGGAATCGAACGCTCGATGATCGTCGACCCGAACCCCCGTCGCTCGGGCGCCTTGACCGGCGGACCGCCCATTTCACGCCAGCGAATGTGCAGATCTCCATCGCCATCGCGTTCGAGCGTGACGTCGACACTGCCATTGCTGTCGCACAGCGCGCCGTATTTTGCGGCGTTGGTCATCATCTCGTGGATCACCAGCGCCATCGTCGAATAGGCGGTCGGATGCAGCAGCGCATCGTCGCCTTCGACATGGACGCGGTGGCCCTTATTGCTCGAATAAGCGGCCGCTTCGACTTCGATAAGCCTGGTCAGCGAGGCGGGGGCCCAGTTCTCCGCCGTGAGCGCATCATGCGCGCTCGCCAGGGCACGAATACGTCCACCCACGATCTCGGCGAAGCTCGGCACGTCCTCGGCCTGGCCGCGGCTCTGTTCGATCAAGCCGCGGATCAGGGTCAGGATATTGCGCACGCGATGGTTGAGTTCGGCAATCAACAGATCCTGCTTCTGCTGCGACTGCGATCGTTCTTCCATCTGCTTGTCGGCAAGCCGCAGGAGGACTTCCAGCAAGGTCACGCGCAACATTTGCGCAAGGCGGATTTCGTCGTCGTGCCAATCGGCGCTGGTGCCTTCGACCTCCTGCTTCCAGCTTTCGAAGCTGGCCCGCGGGGTTAGCGTTGCGCCGTTCGGGCCTTGTTCGACGGGCTTGTCGGGATTCCCGGCCCATTCGACCGTCTGGCGCAGTTCCTTGCGCCAGAGGACGAGATAATCGCGCGGTCGGCGCGACACCGGAATCACAAGCGCGCCGACGACGCGATCGGAAAACGTGCTCGCTTCGGGGATCTTGTCGACGAGCTTCGCCTCGGCCAGAATCTCGCCGGCAAGCTCGCTGTTGAAATAGGGTAGAAGGGGAAGAAATTCTTCCTCGTTCGGCGCGGCATTGCGCGCGACGTACTTCCCGTCGACATAGGCGCTGGCACCGTCATGGTCGATCAGGCCTTTAACGGCGTCGATGATCATCGGCAAATTGCCGGCGATATCGTCTTCGTCTGCAAGACGCATCATGACCTGGTCGTGGATTTCCCGACCCTGATCGGCCGTCTGCCGGGCGGAATCGGCCAATCGCTGGTCGAGCGTCAGCGAGAACATCTGGGCGAGCAATTCTCCGGCCGTGCGTACCGAGAACGGCAGCAATATCGGCTCTGAATTGTGGCATGCGAAAAGGCCCCATAATTCGCCGCGGACGATCACGGAAATAGACAGCGACGCACCCACGTCCATATTTCTCAGATACTGGATATGGATCGGACTCACGGCGCGCAGGGTGCCGAGCGAAAGATCGAGTGGCCCACGCGGCGGGTTTTCCGGCAGGAGTGGAATCGTCTCGCCATCGACATCGGCGATGATCCGCAGAAGATTGCGCTTGTAGAGTTCGCGGGCCTGTTTCGGAATGTCGGTCGCCGGGTAGCGCAAGCCGTAAAAGCTATCGATTCCATCGCCTAGGCTTTCGGCCACGACTTCGCCTGTGCCATCGCGGTGAAACTTGTACAACATGACCCGATCCATGCCGAGCACGTCGCGCAGCATCTTGCAGGCGATCGTGCTGAGCTTGTCGGTCGATGCGGCTGCTTCGAGCTGGCGGGTGAGGGGGCGAAGATTGTTCAGCGACTGGTTCTGGCGCCGGGCATCGTGGCGCTCGATTTCCATCACCAGCTGGCGCCCACTCAGGTGAATGGCGAGGTCGTAGAGCTGGCCGTCTCCAAGTAGTTCGATGCCGAAACTGCGCTCGATAGCGTCCTGCTCGTTCAGCCGCCCCATTGCGCTGCGGATTTCCTCGACCGCCTTACGCGCGAAAATCTCGCGGATCGGGAAACCGGCTTCGAGCGGACGGTCGAGTTCGAGAAAGTCCTGTGCGTTTGCAGACCAGCGCGAGACGAGCCAATCGCTGCCGACCGCGATCAGCGCACCGAACGGCTGGATCCGCTCGATGAGGTGGATCGGCTCGCGATCGCAATTGGTTAGGTCGACGTCATATTCGCTCATGCCGCTAGGCTCTTGCCGGAGTCGCGAAGCAGATCAAGCGCTTCATTGAAATGCACAAACACCTTCGAAGCCGCGTAAACGGCCCGTTCGGCGTACGCTTCGTGCGGGGGCGCTTCGAGGTGCGGCAGGAGATCGCGCCACGCGTCGCGCATTCTCTCGTCGGCAAGAAACGCCGTCGGCCCAGCAAAGGCGGAATCGTTTTTTAGCCCGTGAAGAATTGCCCGGTTGCCGAGATGCGATCCGGCCAAGGCCCAGGCGACCCCGATTGCCCCGTTGTCGAGACTGCGCCCGAACATGCGGGTGAGGGGTAGCGGAGCGCCCAGTGCGGCAAGATCCTGCGCGATCAGCGGCGTGGTGGGCGGCAGCGTCGGCGCTTCGGCTTGCGAGGCGAGCCATTGCTCGACCGGCAAGCGGGCGGCGTACTGGAAGGTCAAAAAATCTCGATAGGAATCGGGATCAGCCAGATCGAGGCTCGTCACTGCCGTGTCGAGCCGATCATGCGCATCCCGTGTCTCGCTGCGCAGAATTTTGCGCAGGCTTGCGTCGTCTTCATTCAAATTACTGGTCAACTCTGCGATCCCATCCCCGTCCACGACGAGCGCAAAGACATGGGCCGTGCGAGGGTCGCTGGGACAGAAATGGTGTGCGGTACGTTAAGTTCCCGAAATCCCGACTCAATCCTCGGCCACTCGACCGCTGCGATGGTCGAGCATCTTGGTGCCGCCCTTATGGATCGCTTTTTCGATCATCGGTCCGAAGAAAGACAGAGCGGGTGGCAGCGTCACATTGAAGACGACTTGTGCGTCCTCGATATCGACATGCCCGGTAACCTCCTGCCCCATTGCCGCGACCGAAAGCCGCATCCGGTCCTCGTTCGGCCAGTCGGTTTCCACATCGGCCATGCCGCCGGGGACATAGTCCTTCAGCTGGTCGGACGAGCCCGCCATGCGTCGGCGAACTTCCTCGCGGGTAAGTTCGTGGGGAATCGCAATACGCATCAGCCGTTCTCTCCATTGCGGCGATCGGCCGACTTGTCTTCGAGCGCCTCGACATCGCCATAGGCGTAATCGAGGTAGCGCGTCTTGATCGCGAGATCGTCGAGATCGCCGGCGGCCAATTGGCGGGTCACATGATCGATCTCCTTGGAGATCTTCGACAGGCTTTCTGTCACTTGCGCATCGGGCGTCGATCCAGCGCGCTCTTCGTTGCGCAAATGGGCCGGAATGCGGCGATAGCTCTCGATCGTCTCGGGCAGGTGCTCGCCGACCAGCTTGCGGACTTGCTGCGCGGCCGGATGACCGGCGTCGATACTGTCGAGCTGGAGGCCAAGGGCATCCAGTTGAACGCCCATGTCCTCGACCACGCGCGCGGCAGGCGCGGGCAGGGCAGGCACCTGGTTTTCGAGCCACAATTCGGTCTGCGCGACCAGACGCCCTGCATCCTGCGTCTTCGTCAGGTCGGCACGTTTCGGCGTCTTCACCTTCGGATAATTCCCGAACACAAACGCGGCAACAATCACCGCCAGCGCGATCAGCATGACGCCGACAAAGCCGATTCCGTTCAGAATGATGCCGGCAGCAGTCCCGGCCACGAGAATCGCCAGCACGGCACCGACGAAGTACTTCACGCGGTCGAGGATGTTCGAGCGCTTGGCGCGTGCAGCACCTTGGCCGATCGAACCCTCGCGCCGGTGCCGTCCGCCTGCGCGATTGTCGTCGCGCAGGACACGGCCCTGCTGGATCAGACGGTCGGATTGATCGGTCAAATCGCCCATCGGACCTGTCTTACCCTTCGAGGCTCAGCAGGCCGCCGTCGGACACCTGCTTCTGGGCCTGAGACTGGCCTTCGGCGCGGGCGATATAGCCCTTCGATTTTTCGACTTCGCCCGACAGTGTTTCAACCGTCTGCTTCATCGAGTCGAGCGCGCGAATCTTGAATTCGTCGACCTCGTCCATCGTGTCGTAGATGTTCTGGAATGCGCGCTGCAGCGTTTCGAGCGGGATGGTCGAGGCGGCAGCCTGCTCATGGATCTTGCCGGTCTGCTCGCGCAGCATGGTGCTGGTAGAATCGATGATCCCGGCAGTGGTGTCGTTGAGCGCGGTAATCTGCCCCAGCACGAGGCGCTGGTTCGTCATGGCCTCGGCCACCGTCACCGCGGTGCGCAGCGCACCGACCGTGGTGGTGCTGGCGCGATCGACGCCTTTCACCAGTTCGATATTGTTCTTCTTGACCAGATCGAGCGAGAGATAGCCCTGCACACTGACCGCCATTTGCGTGAGCAGGTCCTGCGTGCGCTGACGGACGTAGAACAGCGCGGTTTCGCGGATCGCCTTGGCTTTTTCGGGATCGGTCGCGTCGAGCTCGTCGGCTTTGTCTTCGAGCTTGGCATCGAGCGCGCGGGAGATGTGGATCATCTGCTCCAGATTGCCCATCGCCTCCCACAGCTTCTGCCGTTCGACGTCGATTGCGGCATTGTCCATCTGCAGTTCGTCCTTGCCGTTCGCCAGCTTGCCGAGGATCGACTGGATATGCGTCTGCGCGCTCTGGTAGCTCTGGAAATAGCTCTTCAGCTTGTTGCCGAAGGGAATGATGCCGAGGATCTTGCGACCGGTGGTCAGCTTGCCGCGCTTCGAAGGGTCGAGATCCTCGACCACGGTGCGAAGTTCCATCAGGTTGGCGCCGACGCCTTCGTCCTGGTCCATCGCGCGGACCGGACGATCGAGGAAGCGGTTCGACATCTGCGCCGCCGCCTGGATTTCCCGGCGGCCCATATTGGTGATCTGGTCGACCTTCTTGCCGAATTCAGGCGAATTGGCGTCGATCGACACCAGTTCGGTGACGAAGCCTTCGACCTTTTCCTCAAGCTTCGATTTCTTCTCTTCCGAAACCGGTACGAGACCCGCCGCCTTTTCGGGTGCAACTGCGGGCACCGGATCGGGCGGAGTCAGTTCGAGATCGGTTTCAACTGCGGTGGTCGTCTTCGTTTCGGCCATTCAATCCTCCGCCCACTGTATTAGGTATGCAGGACACGTAGTTCAAGCATCCTAGCGCGCGATTCCACGAAATGCTCGTGCAAATCGATCGGAAAGGGGAGTCTGTCGGTTCGCCGCCCGTTCGTACGGGCGAAAGAAGATATCAGGCTGCGAGATCGAGCGGCGCGATCTCTCCGGTCAGATAGAGCTTCTTGGCCTTGGCGCGGCTCAACTTGCCCGAACTGGTGCGGGGAAGTGTACGCGGCGGCACGAGTTCGACAACGCATGGCGTCCCGGTGACCGATTGCACCTTGTCGCGGATCTGGTCGCGCAGCTTGCGTCGCTCTTCCGGATCGGAAACGCGGCAATGGACCAGCACGGCAGGCGCTTCGGCCCCGTCCTCGGTCTCGATCGCGAAGGCCGCGATATCGCCGTGGTTGAAGCCGGGCAGTTGCTCGACCGCCCATTCGATATCCTGCGGCCAGTGGTTCTTGCCGTTGATGATGATCATGTCCTTCGCCCGGCCGACGATGAACAGGTAATCGTCCGCCTGATAGCCCATGTCCCCGGTGTCGAGCCAGCCATCGACCATGCAGGCCTCGGTCGATTCGGGATCGCGGAAATAGGAGTGCATGACGCTGGGACCCTTGCACCAGACCTTGCCGATCTGGTGGTCCGCCTTGGCGCTGCCGTCTTCGGCGCGGATCTCGACTTCCATGTCGGTCACCGGCTTGCCGCAGTTCACGATTGCGCGATAGCGCGCCGGGCGTGACAGATCGCGGGCGGAGCCCGAAAGGCGTTCCTCTTCCACGAGTTCGACGCGGATGCCTTCGCCCGGGGGCATGATGGTGACGGCCAGGGTCGCTTCGGCGAGGCCGTAGCTCGGCAGGAAGGACGAGGCCTTGAATCCCGCGTCGGCAAAGGCGTTGACGAAGTTCTGCATAACGTCTGGCCGGATCATGTCCGCCCCGTTGCCCGCCACGCGCCAGCGCGACAGGTCGAACCGTTCGGCGACGTTGCTCTGGCTGGAAATGCGGCGCGCGCAGATGTCGTAGCCGAACGTCGGCGAATAGCTGAGCGTGGTGCCCTGGTTGCGGCTGATCAGATCGAGCCAGGCGAGCGGACGCCGGGCGAAATGCTCGGTTTTCAGATAGTCGGTCGAAACCTGGTTCGCGATCGGAGAAAGCAGGCAGCCGACGAGACCCATGTCGTGATACCACGGCAACCACGATACGCAGCGGTCCTTCGGCTCCAGCTTCATGCCGAGCCCATGGCCCCGCAAATTGTTGAGCAGCGAAGCATGGGTGACTGCGACCCCGTGGGGGAAGCGGGTCGAGCCGCTCGAATATTGCAGATAGCAGATATCGTCCGGGCTGGATTCGAGCAGGTCGCAATCGGCCGCGTCACGCGTGGTGAATTCTTCCCAGGAAATCGCTTCGACCTCGCGGGCCTTGGCGGCGTCGCCCACCAATTCGCTGATCTCTTCCGGGAAGAACAGGACCTTGGGATCGCAGCTTTTGAGCTGGACCGCGAGCTGATCGGTATAGTTATCCTTGCCGCCGAACGTGGTCGGCAGCGGCAGCGGAACCGGCCACGCCCCGGCATAGATACAGCCGCAGAACAGTGCCGCGAAATGCGGATTGGTTTCCGCGATCAGCGCAATCCGGTCACCCGGCGCGATGCCGTGCGCGACGAGCCGGCGCGCCATGGCCAGGGCATCGTCACGCAATTCGCTATATGGATACACCCTTTCGAGCGTGCCGCGTGGATCGTGAAAATTCAACCCGCGCGTGCCGGAAGCGGCATAATCGATGGCTTCTCCGAAAGTGCGAAAATCGGCGAAACGGCGTTCGAGGGCATCCCCGTTGGGGGTCGGCACGAGGGTGCCGGTCGAGTCTGTCATATCAGTGAAATGTCCCGCTCTTCATCCCAAGCATTTGTTTTCGCGGCGCTTTTGCGCTTACTCTGCCATTGAGGGACGGCTCGTTGGCAATCTGGGGTCCCTGTTTAGGGCCAAGTGTGGCATGAATAGGGCAATGAGCCGTCCGCGCAAGCCTCGCCCGCCACTCGAACGTGCGCAACTCAGCGATCTCGCGCTGCATTATGCCGGGCGCTATATGACCACGGCGAAAAAACTCGAGGATTATCTGCGCCGCAAATTGCGCGAGCGTGGCTGGGCGGGCGACGGCGACCCGCCGGTCGATGAGATCGTTGCGAAATGCGTCGAGCAGCGCTTCGTGGACGATGAAGCTTATGCCGCTGCCAAGTCCGATGCGCTGTTGCGGCGGGGCTATGGCGCGCAGCGTATCTCGCAGGCGCTCCACCATGCCGGCGTGTCAGGAGACATCCGCGATGAGCATGCGCCGGAGGAACGCGATCGCCGAATGGCGGCGCTGGCGCTGGCGCGGCGGCGACGCTTCGGCCCGTTTTCGCGCGTGACGGTGGATCAGCCATTGCGTGAGAAGCAGGTGGCGGCGATGATGCGCGCCGGACATGCGCCGCACCATGCGCGCGCGATCGTCGATGCAAGAAGCGAGAACGAGGCGGAAGAATGGGTGGCGGATACAGAAGACTGAAATCGGTGCGTTTTCCCATCGGGGCGATACTTGGCGCACTGGCGCTTGCGGCCTGTTCGACCAGCGCGACAGAGGAAGCTCCGCCGCAGGAAACCGCCGCGCGCACCCACGCCGAATCGGGTCTCGAGCTGATCGACGTCACGATCGACACGGGCGAAGGCAAGCATGTGTTCACGACCGAGGTCGCCGGGTCGTCGCAGGAACAGGCGAAGGGGCTGATGTTCCGTTCGGAACTGGGTGCGGATCAAGCGATGATTTTCCCCACCGAACAGCCGCAAGAGCGTAGTTTCTGGATGAAGAACACGCTCATTCCGCTCGATCTGCTCTTCATCGGGGCGGACAAGCGGATCGTGAACATCGCCGCGATGGCCGAACCCTATTCGCTCGATCCGATCCCGTCGGACGGGCCGGTGATCGCAGTGCTGGAGATTGCCGGGGGTCGCGCGGCCGAATTGAAGATCGAACCGGGCGACACGGTGTCGTGGTAAGGGCCAGCAAGCGATTGCAGCCGGGCGGCGCTTGGGCTAGGCGCAGCGCGCTATGAAAATCCTCTCCAAGATCTTCACCTGGTGGAACGGTGCTACGATCGGCACCATGCTCGCCGCATCGCGCGGGTTCGAACATGTCGGCACCGACGCGCAGGGCAACAAGTATTATCGCTCGAAGAAGAAGACCGGAGACGGTCGCGAGCGTCGCTGGGTGATCTACGAGGGCGCCAACGATGCGAGCCGCGTGCCGAGCGAATGGCACGGCTGGCTCCACGGTTCGGGCGACGATGTGCCGGAAAGCTTCCTGCCGCCGGCCAAGGTCTGGGAAGCCGATTACACCCCCAACGCCACCGGCACCGAAACGCGCTACCTTCCACAGGGCGCGATCCAGCGCGGCGGCAACCGCGCGCGCGCCACGGGCGATTACGAAGCGTGGTCGCCGGACGCGTGATGCGCGCGGTTTTGCCGCTGGCGGCGCTGCTGGCGCTGAGCGCCTGCAAGGACGAGCCGGCTGAAAACACCGTCGCGCGCAACGAGATTCCCGACGAGATCGAGCGCGCCGATACGCCGCCGGTCGAACCTGCCGATGAAATCGAGGGCGCGACTCCGCGCGAAGAACGCGTTGCGACGCTCGGCCTGCTTAACAAGCGCAACAATCTGACACAGGATATCGAGATCAAGCCCGGCGAAACCAAGCGCGCGGGCAATGTGATCGTGCGCCTCGCCACTTGCGAGCGGACTCCGCCGTGGGAACGCCCCGCCGAAACCGGCGCCTTTGCGCAGGTCTTCGTCAATGAACGCGGGCCCGATGGCGGCGATGTCGACTGGCGGCGCGTGTTCTCGGGATGGCTGTTCAAGAACTCGCCCAGCGTCAACGTGGTCGAACACCCGGTCTACGATGTGTGGGTGAAGGATTGCGCAATGAGCTTCCCGGGCGAAACACCCGACGCCTGAGCGCGGGCTTCGAGCGCCCCGAACCCTTCGGGCAGCGTCACCGATTCGCTTTTCAGCGCGCGGCGCAAAAGCGTCAGATAATCGTCCTGCGATAGAGTCTGCGCCCCGAGCGAGCGCAGATGGGAGGTGATGAATTGGCAATCGAGCAATTGCTTGCCGCACTCGCGCATCGCCGCCACGAGCCACGCCAGCGCGATCTTTGAAGCGTTGTCGGCCCGGCTGAACATGCTTTCCCCGCAGAAGGTGCCGGGCAAATCGACGCCGTAGAGCCCGCCCACCAGTCCGCCCTCGCGCCAGACTTCGATCGAATGCGCATGCCCGGCCTGGTGGAGCGCCGTGTAGCTCGCTTCGATCCCATGGCTGATCCACGTGCCCGATTCGCTGTCCTCGCCGTCAGGCCGCGGCTCGGCGCAGCCGTCGACGACGGCAGCGAAATCCCGATTGCAGGTCACCTCGAAGCGCTGCTGCCGCAGGAGCTTGCGCAGCGAGGTCGAGGCGGGAAAGCCGTCGAGCGGGATGATCGCGCGTTCGCGCGGTTCAACCCAGAAGATTTCGGTTTCATCGCGCGCATCGGCCATCGGGAAGATCCCGCTGCGATAGGCGGCGAGCAGGATATCGACCGGAATCGGCGGAGGCGGCGGGGGGGCATGCATCGATCCCCTGTCCCTAGCATCGCGAACCCTGCGCGCCTATCCGCTTGCCATTCGCGCGCGTCCGCCTTAGAGCGCGCATCCGCCTGCAGGGGTGTAGCTCAGCTGGTAGAGCATCGGTCTCCAAAACCGAGGGCCACGGGTTCGAATCCTGTCACCCCTGCCATGGCGCAACAGCAAACGGGCCCGAACGATTCGCATCGTCCGGGCCCGTTCGCGTTTGAAATGGCGGTGTCGCGTTAGACCGTTGCCGGCTCGCGCGTGGTCGCCTTGGTGGTGCTGGGCGATCGGTTCTCGAGTGCCGGAGGCGCGTCGTTTTCCGCCTGCTGCTTGTCGAAATACTTCTTCGCGAGATACCCGCCCGCGCCAAGCGCGATCATGGCGGGGATACTGAGGCGACGCAGGGCCGACGCGGCGGCGACGCCGATCAGGGCTCCTGCAGGACCGTCAATCCCGCGCGACTGCTGGGCGGCCTTGCCGCCGACGAATGCTCCGATAATCTTGCCAATCATGTGGTATTCTCCTTTGCCTCACCAACGGTTGGCCGGGGGGAGCGTTCCGCAGGCCGCGCTCGATCGCCCCGCTGTAGCGGCGTCTTGAGCCCAAGGGCGAAAGCCGCCATAGCGCCGCGCATGCACGATCTCGCTACCATCCGCTCCGCCCCGCAGGATTTCGACTCCGCTCTCGCCCGCCGGGGAGCCGATCCGGTCGCCGACGAGGTGATCGCGCTCGATGCCCGCCGCCGCGAAGTCCAGACCAAGCTCCAGGACATGCAGTCGCGCCGCAATGCCTCGTCGAAAGCGATCGGCCAGGCGATGGGGAAGGGCGACAAGGATGAAGCCGAACGGCTGAAGGGCGAAGTCGCCGAGATCAAGCAGGCGATGCCCGCGCTCGAGGGGCAGGAGCGCGAACTGGGCGCGCAGCTCACCGGCATTCTTGAAATGCTGCCCAATATTCCCGCCGCCGACGTTCCCGATGGTGCGGACGAGGACGACAATGTCGAAGTGTCGAGGTGGGGCGAGAAGCCCGATTTCGATTTCACGCCGAAAGAACACGCCGATCTCGGCCCCGCGCTGGGGATGGATTTCGAGACCGGTGCGAAGATTTCCGGCGCGCGCTTCACCTTCCTGCGCGGCGGCATGGCTCGGCTTCACCGGGCGCTCGCCCAATTCATGCTCAACCGGCAGGTGGACGAGAACGGGTACAGCGAATGCAACCCTCCGGTGCTGGTGAGCGATGCGGCGATGTATGGCACCGACAAGTTGCCCAAGTTCGCCGAAGATAGCTTCGAAACCGCTTGGACCATCAAACGCGAAACAATAGACAAAATAATCGATGAGGCTTCAGAAGTCTCAACCGGCGGACCTTGGTCAGCTGAAACCTTGGCACGTCAGAAAGACGTCGCTTGGGATGCAGTCAATGCTCGAGACAACCGACGTCTGTGGTTGATCCCCACCTCCGAGGTCAGCCTCACCAGCTCGGTGATGGGCGAGATCATCGACGATCTTTCGCAGCCTATGCGCCTCACCGCGCTGACGCCGTGCTTCCGCTCCGAAGCTGGGGCGGCGGGCAAGGATACGCGCGGATTCATTCGCCAGCACCAGTTCGAAAAGGTCGAAATGGTCTCGATCTGCCGGCCCGAAGACAGCGAGGCCGAGCATGAGCGGATGACCGAATGTGCCGAGGGCATCCTCGAAGCGCTGGACCTGCCCTATCGCAAGATGCTGCTGTGCACCGGCGACATGGGCTTCGGCGCGCGCAAGACCTACGATCTTGAAGTGTGGCTGCCGGGGCAGGGGGCCTATCGCGAGATCAGTTCCTGCTCGAACACCGGCGATTTCCAGGCGCGGCGGATGAATGCCCGTTATCGGCCGGAGGGCGAGAAGAAGACCGCCTTCGTTCACACGCTCAACGGCTCGGGCCTCGCGGTCGGTCGCACGCTCGTCGCTGTGCTGGAGAACTATCAGAACGAAGACGGCAGCGTGACCGTGCCCGACGTGCTGCAACAATATATGGGCGGGCTAACCAAGCTGGAGGCCGTTGCCTGATGCGCATTCTTCTCACCAATGACGACGGGATCCACGCGCCGGGCCTCGAAGTGCTCGAACATATCGCGCGCCAGTTCACCGACGATGTGTGGATCGTCGCCCCGTCCGAGGAAGCCTCGGGCGCCGGACATTCGCTCACGCTCACTCGCCCGGTGCGGCTGCGCAAGCATGGCGAGCGGCGCTTCTCAGTCACCGGCACGCCGACCGATGCGGTGACGATGGGCCTGAAGCAGGTGCTCGATTCGCCGCCCGACGTGATCCTGTCCGGCGTCAATCGCGGGGCCAATCTGGGCGACGACATCACCTATTCGGGCACGGTCTCGGCGGCGATGGAAGGTGCGCTGGCGGGCGTGCGCTCGATCGCGTTGAGCCAGGTCTATTCGCGCGAGGGCTTGGGCAACGATGTGCCGTTCGGCGCGGCACGCGAATGGGGTGCCAAGGTGCTCGAGCCGCTGTTCGCCCTGCCACGGCGCGAGCGCGGACTGATCAACATCAACTTTCCCGCGATCGCGCCCGAAGAAGTGAAGGGCGTGCGCGCGGTTCGGCAGGGCTTCCACGATTACGCTCGTGGCTCGGTGGTGGAAGGCCGCGATCCGCGCGGTTTCCGATACTATTGGTTCGGCTTGCACGGGATCGAACACACGGCCGGCCACGCAACGGACTTGGAAGCGATCGAGGATGGCTATATCGCGGTCACCCCGCTCCAGCTCGACCTCACATGCGAGGCGGAGCTGAAAGCGCTCGAGGAGACGTTCCCGCGGTGATCGATCAGTGAGCAAATCTTCGACCAACAAGGGGCGTACGCGCTTCCAGCCACTGAAGCGCGCGGTGAAGGTGCCGGTCTGGGCCGATATCGGCATCCGCACGCTGGCCGCGCTGTTCCTCGTCTTCGTCGTCATCATGGTGCACTGGTGGGACCGTGGCGGCCTGGTCGACGCGGTCGATGGCGAGGTCAGTTTCCTCGACGTCGTCTATTTTACGATGATCTCGATCACCACCACCGGCTTCGGCGATATCGCCCCGGTGTCCGATCGCGCGCGACTGGTCGAAGCGATCATCGTGACGCCGATCCGTGTCCTCGTCTTCGTCATCTTCGTCGGCACCGCCTACAATTTCGTCATCAAACGCTCTTGGGAGAAATTCCGCATGCAACGTATCCAGGATCAGCTCGACGACCATATCGTCGTGCTCGGCTACGGGATATCCGGCTCCGAGGCGGTCGGCGAATTGATCGAGCGCGGGATCGACCCGCATTGCATCGTCGTGGTCGATGGCAGCCAGCAGCGGTTAGAAGAGGCGGAGATCCTCGGCTGCAACGTGCTGGTCGGCGATGCGACACGTGACGAGACGCTGAAGGCGGTCAGGATCACGCAGGCGCAGTCCGTGCTCGTTTCAGCCGGGCGTGACGATACCTCGATCCTGATCGTGCTGACGGTTCGCCATATCGCACCGAGGGTGCCGATCTCGGTCGTGGTGCGCGCAGACGACAACGAACTGCTCGCGCGGCAGGCGGGGGCCAACAACGTTATCAATCCGGTGCGGTTTACCGGGCTGCTGCTCGCCGGCTCTGCCAAAGGCGCGCATATCGCCGATTACCTCGCCGATCTCGCCTCGGTTTCCGGACGCGTCCAGCTGGTCGAGCGCGAAGTGACCGAGGACGAATGCGGCAAGGCGATCTACGAACTCGACACCGGGGGCAGGGGCCTGCGCGTTTATCGCGACGGCCGCGCGCTCGGCTTCTGGGAAGATGAATGCCAGTCGCTGCGCAAGGGCGACGTGGTGGTCGAGATCATTCCCACCACCGATGGCGAGGCCTTCGGAGACAAGCCGGGTAACGAGATCGAGAACGAGCAGGCCACCGGCGCTTCCTGAGGCGCATCCGGCTCATGCAATCGTGATCTAGCGCAAAGCCCTCTACTGGTGTAGAGGCGCGCCCCATCATGGCAACGCGGATCGAAGACGCCCCGAAAGTGGGCATGGTCAGCCTCGGCTGTCCGAAGGCGCTGGTGGATTCCGAGCGCATTCTCACGCGCCTGCGCGCCGACGGCTATGCGATGAGCCCCGATTATGCCGGCGCCGACGTCGTGCTGGTCAACACCTGCGGGTTTCTCGATTCGGCCAAGGAGGAAAGCCTCCAGGCAATCGGCGAGGCCATCGCCGAAAATGGCCGCGTGATCGTGACCGGCTGCATGGGCGAGGATGCCGACGCGATCCGCGCCGCCCATCCGCAAGTCCTCGCGGTAACGGGCGCGCATCAATACGAACAGGTTGTCGAAGCGGTTCATGAGGCTGCGCCGCCGGCGCGCGGTCCGTTCGTCGATCTGATCCCGCAGCCCGACATCAAGCTGACCCCGCGCCATTACGGCTATCTGAAGATTTCAGAGGGCTGCAATCATTCCTGCGCGTTCTGCATCATCCCCGATCTGCGCGGGAAGCTCGCCAGTCGCCGGGTCGATGCGGTGCTGCGCGAGGCGGAGAAGCTGGTCGCGGCGGGAACCAAGGAATTGCTGGTCATCAGCCAGGACACCAGCGCCTATGGGGTCGATATCCGGCACGAGACCCGCCAGTGGAAGGGCCACGACGTCCGGGCGCATATGACCGATCTGGCGCGCGAATTGGGCGGCCTGCGCACGGCCGACGGCGCGCCGCCGTGGATTCGGCTCCACTATGTCTACCCCTATCCGCATGTCGACGCGGTGATTCCGTTGATGGCCGAAGGCCTGGTGACGCCCTATCTCGACATCCCGTTCCAGCACGCGGCACCTTCGGTCCTGAAGGCGATGAAGCGTCCGGCGAACGAGGCCAAGGTGCTTGAACGGCTGAAGGGCTGGCGCGAAATCTGCCCCGATATCGCGGTGCGCTCCTCCTTCGTCGTCGGCTTTCCCGGCGAAACGGAGCACGATTTCCGCTATCTGCTCGACTGGCTCGAGGAAGCGCAGCTCGACCGGGTCGGCGGTTTCCGCTTCGAACCCGTCGAAGGGGCGCAGGCCAACGATCTGCCCGGTGCGGTGCCCGAGGAGGTCAAGGAAGAGCGTTATGCGCGGCTGATGGAGGTCACCGAACGGATTTCCGCAGCCAAGCTCGCCTCAAAGGTAGGCAGCACCATTCCGGTGATCGTCGACGAAGTCGGCGAGCCGGACGAGGATGGCGATATCGGCGCGACCGCGCGCAGCCAGGCCGACGCCCCCGAAATCGACGGCGCGGTCTATCTGCGCAATGTCTCGGCAAAATTGCAGGCCGGCGACATCATCGACGTAAAGGTCGAGGATGCCGACGCCCACGATCTGTACGGAGCTCCGGCCTGACCGGACGCCCGTTCGACTGCGTCAGGCGCAGTCGAGACGCGAGCCGGTATCGTTATCGGCTTCGTTGGCGATATCCTCTTCGACGAAGAAGCTGCGCACGCGTGATGCACCGTCATCGCTCAGGCGAACGAAATGCGTACGGTCGCACCATTCGACCAGACCTTCTGCTTTCAGTTCTTTCAGGTTGTCCTCGATGACCCGGACGGGACAATCCAGGTCGACGGCGAAATTGCTGGTCGCGGCACGCCTGCCCTGCACCCTGTAGCGATAGAGCATCAGGATAATGTCCCAACTGCATTCGCCGAAAAGGTGCGCGGGGAACAGTTTGCGCCGGCGCGAGCGTTCGCGCAGCATGCGCAGCGCCATCGCTTCGAGCAATTGCTCATGCTCGTAGGCGAACGGATCGGCCGCCAGCGCGATCTTGTCGTCTTCCGCCACCATTTCGTCGGCCATCGTGTCGGCGAGGCGCAACAGCGACCAGGCCTGCCGCGACAGCCGCCGCGCATGCCGGCGAAGTTCTTCGACGTGGTTTGCTTTTCCGACTTTGCTCAACATCTTTTCACCGCTGCGTTTCCGGACATGATGCCGGGTTCGCATTCATGACAATTATTTGACGAGTTCGCCGATTTCGTCTCGTGCGATCGATGGACGGCGAATTAAGCGAGGCTTATCTGTCTGAAAAGTCCCGCAATCTGGGGACAAGGACGAGAAGTCGCTGAAATAGAAACTAAATTTCTTTTCGTTCGTTGGAGTTGTGACGAATTTTACTGGGAGGCAGGCTCTGTATCTCGAACTGCGCTCCGAATTCTCTCAAGATCCCGTCAGGACACGGGAAAGGACAAGGCAATGCGATGCAGGATATCCTGACCGCCATAAGCCAGCAGAATGAGATCGACGCTATCCGCACCCTCGTAATCGCGGGCGCGAAAATGTCTGGTGCGACGTGCTATTCATACCACCTCACACCGAGGTTCCAGCGTCAAAACTCGGCCAACGTCCAGATGTGCTCGGAAGGTTATCCCGAGACGTGGACGGATATCTATTCGGATCCTGCGTTCCGGGAGAGTGATCCCATGCCGGATTTCGTCGTAGGTTACGGGGCGCCGATGACCTGGTCGGACGCGATCGCGCAAATACGGGCCAAACCGGACACACCGCCGGGCACGGAGCGGTTTTTCGAAGCGATGAAAGACCACGGACTTGTCCATGGGATCGGGATCCCGCTCTATGGTCCCAATTGCCGCGATGGTTATGCCGCCTTCTGCTTCGACGAAGAGGTCGATGTTAACGGCGAAAAGGTCGAGACACTGGTGCGGATGATGAACACCGCGCACCGCCGGATCGTCGAATTGCTCGACGATTGCGAGCAGGCGAATATCGGCTTGTCGGAACGCGAACACGAGGTCCTCGAGCGCATCGCAGAAGGGTGCTCCAATGCCGAGATCGCGTTACGCCTCGGTATCTCTCCCGAAACCGTCGGCACTTATGTGAAACGTCTCTACGAAAAGCTGGATACGCATGACCGTATCGGCGCGACCGTCAAAGGGCTGAAGCTTGGGCTGATTTACGCCTGATCCACCCTTATTGTCTCTTGATGCCTGGCCTGACCCGACGGGTTCCTTCTGCCTACGCAATGCAATCCGGCTCAGGCAATGAGAGGGGCGCATCATCAAGGAAATACTCACGGACCAGTTCCGCTCCGTGTTCCGTCAGGCGCAGGAAATGTCGTCGCGGGCACCATGTGACCAAATTGACGTCCACCAATACGGCGATCGCATCTTCGATGTCACGCGCAGGGCATTCAAGCTCGATCACTAGAGCGATGAGAGGTGTCCTGCGACCTTTGACCCGATTGCGATAGAGGATCATGAGGCTGTCCCATCCTCACCGGATGAAAATCCGCTCGGAGAATAAAGCACTTCTCCTTGCGCGTTCGCACAGGGACTGTTTTGCAAGGGCGTCCAGCACGAGGTCGTGCTCGTAACAAACCCGGTTCGTTCGATGCGGCCCGCGGCCCGTATGCGGAGTATCGGCGCGGTGCTGCGAGATATTCTCGGCCATCTTCGTCAGCGACCAGGCGAAACTCGCCATCGCGATCGCGAATATCGACGCGATTGATGATGTTGCAAACGTGATGATCGAGACGGCCCGGTCGCAAGGCACGTGGTGTCAGTCCTACCATCTGACTCCTGCTTTCGCACGGCACTCTTCCGGAGTCGTGGAGATTTATGCGGATGGTTTCCCGAAGGAATGGCTAAAGCTTTACGGAGATCCGGCTTTCCGCGCATTCGATCCGTTGCCGGATCAGGTGATCGCGCAAGGGCGCACCATGACGTGGCTGGAAGCAAAGGATGAGGTACTCGCCAAGGGCAATGTCCCTCCACAGACGGTCGAGTACTTCGAAAAATCGCATGCCGCGGGCCTTGTACATGGTGTCGCGATCCCGTTGTACGGCCCCAACTACCGCAATGCTTACGCCTCCTACGGGTTCGTGGATGAAGTCAGCATCGACGACAAGCGTGTTCGCACATTGATCGCCGTGGCGAGTGCCACTCACCGCCGTATCGTTGATTTTCTTAACCAGCCGGTCGACCACCATATCGCGCTTTCAAACCGTGAACGCGAGGTGCTGTTCGGCATCTCGAGAGGGCATTCGAACAACGAAATTGCCAGCCTGCTCGGGATCTCGCCCGAGACGGTTTCGACCTATGTAAAGCGACTCTTCGCCAAACTGGAGACACGTGACCGCATCGGCGCGACGATCAAGGGACTGAAATTCGGCCTGATCCACGTCTGACTTTTGGCTCTGGCCAACAAGCATGGCCTCGCTTACATTTGTGTAAGTAGGGAGAGCCAGATGACTGCAAGCCAAATTGCCGAGACCACTTTCGATTACGATGTCCTGATCGTCGGAGCGGGCATCTCCGGAATCGGAATGGCGGCGCATCTGGAGAGCATGTGCCCCGATCGCACCTATGCCCTGCTCGAGCGGCGCGAACAGCTCGGCGGTACGTGGGACCTGTTTCGGTACCCCGGCATACGCTCCGATAGCGACATGCACACGCTCGGCTTCGTCTTCGAACCGTGGAAGCACGAGAAATCGATCGCCGATGGGCCGGCGATCCTCGACTATCTCAACCGCATCGCCGACGAACGCGGGATCCGCGATCACATCCGCTGCAACAGCAAGGTCGTATCGGCCGATTTCGATATCGACAGCGCGCGCTGGACGGTCACGCTAGAGGGCGGCGACACGCTGACCTCGCGCTGGCTCTATCTCGGCTCGGGCTATTACGATTACGACGAACCGCACGATGCCGGGTTCGAAACCAGCGCGTTCGGCGGCACGATCATCCACCCGCAATTCTGGCCCGAGGATCTTGATTATACGGGAAAGAAAGTGGTGGTGATCGGATCGGGCGCGACCGCGGTCACGATCGTGCCTTCGATGGCCGACAAGGCGGCGCGTGTGACCATGCTCCAGCGCACGCCGACCTATTATTTCTCGCGCCCGGCCAAGGATCGTTTGGCGAACTTCCTGCGCAAGGTCTTGCCCGAAGAGACCGCCTATCGCTTCACCCGCTGGAAGAACGTGAAGATGCAGGACATCGGCTTCAAGCGCGCGCGGACGAAGCCGGAGAAGGTCAAACAGTTCCTGTTCAAGCGGGTCCGCAAGGAGCTGGGCGAGGCGTTCGATGAGGAGGCTTTCACCCCGCCTTACGATCCGTGGGATCAGCGGCTCTGTCTGGTGCCCGATGCCGATTTGTTTCGCGCCATTCGCGAAGGGCGGGCGAACATCGAAACCGGGCATATCGAGGCTTTCGAGGAGGGCGGCGTTCGCCTCAACTCGGGCGATTTGATCAAGGCCGATATCATCGTCACCGCGACCGGGCTGAAACTCGCCATGGCTGGCAAGATCGACATTTCGGTAGAGGGCGAACCGGTCGTTTTCGAGAACCGCTTCTATTACAAGGGCGCGATGTTTTCGAACCTGCCGAACCTTTCGGCGGTGTTCGGCTATCTCAATGCCAGTTGGACGCTTCGCGCCGACCTCGTGGCCGAATACACTTGCCGCGTGCTCAACCGGATGGACGACAAGGGCGCCGATCTCGCCACCCCAGTCCTGCCCGAGAATCACGGGCTGGAGGAAGACGACATTTTCGATTTCTCCTCCGGCTATATCCAGCGTGCCAAGGAGATCATGCCGCGCAATGCCACCGCGATGCCGTGGCGGCTGAATCAGGAATATGTCCGCGATCGCAAGGACATGAAAACCGGGCGGATCGAGGACGGAGTGCTTGCGTTCGGCAAGGCTGCGGCAAGCGCGCAGGTCGAGCGTGACACGCTGGAGCCTGCGGAGTAGGCCCTTCGGCATGGCCGAAAACCGCATCTACACCGCCGCTCTGATCGTCATCGGTGACGAGATCCTGTCGGGCCGCACGCACGACAAGAACATCGCACAAGTGGCCAGCTGGCTGCAGGTCCAGGGCATCCGCCTCGCCGAAGTGCGTGTGGTGCCGGATGTGCAGGAGACGATCGTTGCAGCGGTCAATGCCTTGCGAAACAGCCACGACTACATGTTCACCACCGGCGGTATCGGCCCGACTCATGATGACATCACCGTCGATGCCGTAGCCGCCGCACTCGACGTGACCGTGGTGGTGCATCCCGAAGCGCGCGCGATGCTGGAGCGCTATTACGCCAGCATCGGCAAGGAATTGACCGAGGCGCGCCTGCGCATGGCGCGCGTGCCTGAAGGTGCGGATCTCATTCCCAACCGGATGAGCGGAGCGCCGGGCATCAAGATCGGTAACATCCACATGATGGCAGGCGTGCCCCACATCACCGCCGGCATGCTCGATGCGCTGACTGGCACGCTCGAAGGTGGCGCGCCGCTGATTGCCGAAACGATCGGCTGCTGGACGGCGGAAAGCGAAGTCGCCGATATCCTGCGCGAAGTCGAAAAGGCGCATGCCCAGTGCCAGATCGGCTCTTACCCGTTCTTCCGCGAGGGCAAGGTCGGCGCCAATTTCGTGATCCGCTCGACCGATCGCGACGAATTGGCCAGCGCCATTGATACACTATGCGACGCGCTCGCCACGGCCGGGTTCGACTTCACACCCGGCGGAATTTGATCCCGCCCTTGCCACTTGCGATGCATCCCTTATCAAGATGGATACGTAAGTGGAGCGATGTCGCCTTGTGATCAGTCCCACTCCGCCTTCCGAGCCCCAGCCCGATCAGCGCCGCCAGATGCTGCAGGAAGCCCTTGGCCAAGTAGCGGCGGGCAACCGCACCGCGCTGAAGACCGTGTACGACCTTACATCGGGCAAACTCTATGCAGTGGTCGTTCGGATCATGCGCGATCGCGAGCGCGCTGAAGACGTGTTGCAGGATGTGTATCTCAAAGTGTGGGACCGGGCCGGTCGTTATGATCCTGAGAAGGCCAGCGTAATCACTTGGCTGTGTACCATCGCGCGCAACACCGCGATCGATGCTTTACGCAGCGATGCCCGCGTGCCCGCTCCGATGCGCGACGATGCCATGCCCGAACCGACGGATACCGATCCGCTGCCCGACACATTGCTATGTCGCCAGCAAGACAATGAGAAGCTGCGGCGTTGTATGGACGAGCTGAAGGAGGATCAGCGCCGATCGATCCGCCTCGCCTTTTTCGACGGCTTGACCCATTCCGAATTGTCCGAGCGGCTCGAAGTCCCGCTCGGCACACTCAAAAGCTGGATCCGACGCGGCCTGAACGGCCTGAAAGCGTGTCTCGGTGCCTGAGGACAGCATCATGGCCGACGATCCGATGATCCTGGCCGGAGAATATGCGCTGCGCGTGCTCGAGGGCAACGAGCTGGCAGAGGCGCAGCGCCGCGTCCTGGCCGATCGCGAGTTCGCCGAGATGGTGGACTGGTGGCACTCCTGGCTCGCCAACATGGCCGAGGACATCTTGCCGGTCGAACCTTCGGCACGGTTGTGGCCGGCGATCGAGCTGCGTCTTGCGGGTCGCGATCGCTCCGCCCGCGACCCGGTGGAGTTGAGCGTCGAACGCGACCGGCGCGGACCGTCGGCCTGGAGCATGGTGCTGGCAGGCACCGGCGTCGCTGCGCTGATTGGCGCATTCTTCCTCGCCATGCCGGGTACGCCTGAAGCTCCGGCCACGCCTGCGCCCACGGCTGCGGCACAGGCCCAGCAACTGATCGCCCAGTTGACGAGCGAAGACGGTGCGATCCGGCTCGCCGGACGCATCGATCCGGCATCCGAACGGCTGGTGATTCACACGGACGGGTTCCAGCCTTCGGACCGGCAGGTCCCTGTATTGTGGGTCGTGCCCGACGGCGGTGCCCCGGTTTCGCTGGGCGCAATTCCGGCCTCCGGGGATTTCGACCGTCGCCTGAATGCGCAGGAGCAGGCACTGCTGGTCGAAGGGGCGTTGCTGGCGGTGACCATGGAAGATCGCGGCGCCACGACCTACGCCGCACCGACCACACCGACCCTCGTTGCGGGCGCGCTCGACGCAGTCTGATCGTCCGCTTCTGAGCGGGTTCTTCCGCTCCATCTGAAATAACGTCACGCGATCCGCATCCGGACCGGTCGGGTTACCGTAGCTGCTCCTGTCATCCGAAAGATCCGGATGGCAGCCGCACGTATTTCCTTCTTTGGATACGAGGTTTCTGAACTGACGGGCGTCGTAGAATGGCTCGCGGGTCGGAACTATCGCGGACGGGGAAACAGGGAATTCAGGCGGCTTTCTGGTCCAAAACAGGAAGAGGTTTGCCTATGACTATCGAATTCAAGAAAACCGTCACCGCGTCGCTGCTTGCAGGTGCCGCATTCACGGTCCTGCCCGCGACGGCGCAGGCGCAGGAAATCGTCGGCGACGATGGCGCGGAATGTGTCGTCGAGATCAATGACGGAGCATCCACCGGCACGGCCAACGCTACCGCCGAGGGCGAGGATGCGCTGGCGTGCGGCGAAGATGCCAACGCCAACGGTCCCTCAACCACCGCAGTCGGTGGCGAGAGCAATGCCGAAGGCCCCGGCGCGACCGCAATCGGGTGGCAAGCCGATGCCAGTGCCGAACGCGCGACTGCACTCGGCCACCTCGCGACCGCACAGGGCGTCCGCTCGCTTGCAATCGGCGAGAATGCCGACGCGCAAAGCGATTTCTCGACCGCCATCGGTAATGAATCGATCGCCAACGGTATCGACGCCCTCGCGCTGGGCGATGCAGCGATGGCGACGGGCAATTCGACCACCGCGATCGGCGGTGAGAGCGTTGCGAGCACGCCTGGGTCGACCGCGCTGGGTTGGCAGGCACAGGCGACCGGTGCGATGGCCACGGCCGTGGGGCACCAGTCGACCGCTTCGGGAGACCAGAGCTTTGCCGGCGGCGAGGATTCGATTGCGGAAGGCACCAATTCGATCGCCATCGGCAACACCGCCCAGGCTTTGGGCGGCGATTCGATCGCAATCGGCGGCAATCGCGACGGCGCGTCTGGCATGGCCACGATCGCCAGCGGCCCTTCGACCACTGCAGTCGGTGGACAGGCAAACGCGATGGGCCCGGGTGCCAGCGCCTATGGCTGGCGCGCGATGTCGACCGCAGAACGGGCCACGGCGATCGGTCATCTCGCCGTGGCCAGCGGCGTGCGGTCGACCTCGCTCGGCGAAGCGGCTACCGCATCGGGCGACGGTTCGGTCGCGATCGGCAACCAGTCCGTCGCGTCGGGGGCCAACTCCGTCGCGATCGGCAATGGCGCGGTTGCCGCCAATGACGGCCAGGTGGTGATCGCCGGTCTCGATACCAGCACGACCAGCCAGGCAGGCACCATCTTCGCGGTAACCACCGATTCCGGTGGTACCCTGGGACGCACCGCGCTGGCCACAAGTGCTGCCGTGGCCAACAACACGTCGGCCATCACCGCGCTGCAGTCGTCGCTGATTGCACAGGACGGGCGCATCAGCTCGCTCGAGGCGCTCACGTCGCAGAATACCTTCGACATCCGCCGCGCCAATGAAGGTGTCGCGATGGGCCTCGCCATGGAAAGCCCGGCTCTGCCTGCCGGAACCAATTTCGGCCTTTCGGGCGGGGTCGGCTATTTCGCCGATCAGGGCGCTGGCACGATGGCCTTCAGTGCCAGGGTCAGCGATAACACGACCGTCTCCGCCGGGCTCGGCGTCGGCTTCGACAGCGGCGAAGTCGGAGCCCGTGGCGGCTTCCAGATCGCTTGGTAATCAGCTCGTCCTGTAGGACCAGGAAGAGGGGCCGGGATGCGCAAGCATTCCGGCCTTTCTCCGTGTTTGTACGATAGTGCCGAACGCAAAAGGGCCGGAGGATTGCTCCCCCGGCCCTTCGCATTGTTCGATGCCTGTAGGAAAGCGGTTTGCTAACCGCGTTTCCCTGGCGCGGGTTTACGCGCCTTCGACTTCGGCGATATCGATTTTCAGGCCCGGGCCCATCGACGAGGTCAGCGAGACCTTGCGGACATACTTGCCCTTGGCGCCGCTCGGCTTGGCCTTGACGATCGCGTCGGTGAAGGCCTTGAAGTTGGTTTTGATGTCTTCGTCCTTGAAGCTCATCTTGCCGAGGCCGGAGTGGATGATGCCCATCTTCTCGACGCGGAATTCGACCTGGCCGCCCTTGGCGTCCTTTACGGCCTGTTCCACGTTCGGGGTGACGGTGCCCAGCTTCGGGTTCGGCATCAGGCCCTTGGGACCCAGCACCTTACCGAGACGGCCGACCACGCCCATCATGTCGGGCGAGGCGATCACGCGATCGTAATCGAGATTGCCGTTCTGCATGTCTTCCATCAGGTCTTCCGCGCCGACCTTGTCGGCACCGGCGGCCAGCGCCTTTTCGGCGTTGTCACCGCGTGCGAAGACCGCAACCTTGACGTCCTTGCCCGTGCCCGAGGGCAGCGAGACGACACCGCGGACCATCTGGTCGGCGTGGCGCGGATCGACACCCAGGTTCATGGCGATTTCGACGGTTTCGTCGAGCTTCGTCATCTCGCCAAATTCGCGCAGGATCTTCAGCGCTTCGTCGAACGAGTAGAGCTTTTCGTTGTCGACCTTCTCGGCGACGAGCTTTTGCTTCTTGGTGATCTTGGTCATGTTCAGCCCTCCACCACGTCGAGGCCCATCGAACGCGCGGAGCCTTCGATGATCTTCATGGCCTGGTCGATGTCGTTGGCGTTCAGGTCCGCCATCTTGGTCTCGGCGATTTCCTTGACCTGGCTTGTCTTGATCGTGCCGATCTTGTTCTTGTTCGGCTCGCCCGAGCCCTTCTTCACCTTGGCGGCCTTCTTCAGCAGATAGCTGGCGGGCGGCGACTTGGTGACGAAGGTGAAGCTGCGATCGGCATAGACCGTGATCTTGGTCGGGATCGGGGCGTTCTTTTCCATGTCCTGCGTGGCGGCGTTGAAGGCCTTGCAGAATTCCATGATGTTGACGCCACGCTGACCGAGCGCGGGGCCGATCGGCGGGGAGGGGTTGGCGGTGCCGGCGGGCACCTGAAGGTTGATGTAACCTTCGATCTTCTTGGCCATGATGGCTTCCTTTTCTCACTGTCGCCCGGACCTTCGGCAGACCGAGGGGCAGGGCTCATGTTAAGCGGTACGAACGAAGCGACCCATCTTGATGGATGGCGCCTCTCCCGCGCGGGTTTTCCAAAGCTGGGCTTGGGAAGCCGCGCAGATAGCGTTTTTCGCACAATTTGCAAGCGATTCCGCTGCTTGGAAGAGGGACGAGGATGGACCACCGACACGGGGGTTTTGCAAAACTGCGTAACTCCGATTGTTCGCTACGTTTCAAAGGTTTGTACGCGAATATCGCGCTTCAAGTGTAACCTTCCGATCGATCGGACTAATCCGAGCCTCCAAACTATACATGGACGCATCGTCGCATATGCGCTTCGAGTAGGAAAATTCTGCGGCGGTTTTCATCGAATTCGATCTCGACAAGGCGACGCTGCGCCCCGCCGCGGATGACGACGAAGCGCGCACGGTCAAGGAAAGACTGGTGGCGGCGGGGATCGACGGTTCTCGGCTTACTACCGCAGGATATGGCGCGACGCGGCCGCTGGCGAAGGATGGGGATCCCGATGCGGCCGCGCGCAATCGGCGCGTGGAACTGGTTCGGCATTAGGCGAACCGGGGAGGGCGCGCAGGGCGTCATCGCCTTGCAGCTGATCGTCTCGCAGCGCTTCGGTTGTACTGCCCTCATTTCGGAAAAATATCCTAGCAAAACAGTGCCCGGGGCGTAATGTGCACTTGTGCCAGGGGATTCGTTCAGAACCGAAAAACGCCTGCGACAGCTGATCAACCAGCTGGTCGCGTTCGTCGCCGTGCTCGATCGGGATGGGCGGATCAAGGATGTCGACGAGGCTGCGCTTGCGGTGGCCGGGCTGAAGCTGGACGACGTCATCGGACTGCATTTCTGGGAGGCGGCCTGGTGGAACTACGACCCCTTCATCCAGGAGCAGATGCGCAGTGACATCGCCCGCGCTGCGCAAGGGGAAACCATACGGCGCGAAGCGCGTCCGATGAAAACCGATGGCAGTCTGCTGCCGGTCGATTTCCAGCTCGGCCGGATCGTGAACGAGCGGGGAGAGGTGATCGAAATCATCGCGTCGGCCAGCGACATCACCCTGCAGAAACAGCACGAGGCCGATCTCGAGGAAGAGCGCAACCGCCTGGCGCTGCTCAACCGCGAGTTGCGCCATCGGGTGAAGAACCTGTTCGCGGTGGTCGATGCGGCGATTTCGATCAGCGCGCGTCAGATCGAGGATCGCGATGAAATGATCGCTGCCGCCCGTTCGCGCATTCATGCCCTGTCTGCGGCGCATGTCGCCTCGATCGAGGAAGAGGATTTCTCGGTTGGCTTGCGCACGTTGTTGACGGGCGTTCTTTCGGCCCAATGCCCTAATGCCGACGCCCTCACGATGGAGGGCCCCGACTTCCAGATCGGCAGCCACAGCGTTACGCCGCTTACACTGGTGTGTCACGAGCTCGCCACGAACGCGACAAAATACGGCGCATGGGCGAAGGATGGAGGAACCATTCAGGTCGCATGGGATTTGGTGGGACGGAAAGCTGACGAGGACGAGCGGGAAAACCGCCACGATGTACGCATTCAATGGCATGAGCATATCGCTGAAGCGACAGCGCTTGAGCCCTTCGACGAAGGGTTCGGCAGCGATCTCGTGCGTCGGTGTGCGAAGCAGCTCGGCGGTGTTCCCGAATATGAGCGTGCCGACGGCGGCTGGCGGATCAGCATGCGCTTCCCGGCAGCCAATTTGCGCGAGTAGTGGAAAATGTCGAGGAGGCCCTGTTTGCGCCTCCTGATTGCCGAAGATGAAGTGCTGATTGCGATGCAGCTCGAAGTCGAGCTGGAAGAGCTGGGCTGCGACATCGCCGCGGTCACCGCCACGCTCGACGAAACGAAAGTCAAAGTGGCAGGCGGCGGGTTCGATGCCGCCATCCTCGACATCGATCTATGCGGAGAAGACGTATTTCCCGCTGCGCACGACCTCGCGCGGCGCGGAATTCCGTTCGTGTTCTATTCGGGCCATGCCTTGCGCGAAGACATCGCCGAGCATTTCCCGGATCACAGGGTTTTTTCCAAGCCGACGCCGGTGCGCATCCTGCTCGATGCGGTGAGCGGGTAAACGGCCGGGCCCGCCAAAGGCGGGGCCGCGGCGCTTACTTGACCAGTTCGACTTCTTCGAAGTCCAGCTCGACCGGGGTTGCGCGGCCGAAGATCGAGACCGAGACCTTGACCTTCTGCTTGTCGAAATCGAGCTCTTCCACCACGCCGTTGAAGCTGGCGAAGGGTCCGCCAAGGACCTTGACCTGGTCGCCGATTTCGTAATCGACGCTGATCTCGCGCTTGGGCGCGGCCTTGGCATCTTCGACGCCGCCGAAATAGCGTGCGGCCTCGCGTTCGGAGATCGCCTGCGGCTTGTTGTTGTTGCCGAGGAAGCCGGTGACCTTGGGCGTGTTCTTGACGAGGTGATAGACGTCGTCCGTCATCATCAACTTGGCCAGCACGTAGCCGGGCATGAACTTGCGTTCGGTCTGCACCTTCTTGCCGCGCTTGATCTCGGTGATGGTTTCGGTCGGGACCTGAACGTCTTCGACCGCATCGGACAGGCCGAGGCGCTCGGCTTCCGAAATGATCGCGTCGCGCACCTTGTTCTCGAAACCGGAATAGGCGTGAATGATATACCAGCGGGCCATTATGCGTCCGTAGTCAGGAGGGATCAGGCGAGGCGGAGGAGCCAGCCGACGAGGCCCTGGAACAGGGTGTCGATGCCGAAGAAGAACAGCGCGAGGATCAGCATCATGATGCCGACCATGATCGCGGTCTGGATGGTTTCGGCGCGCGTCGGCCACACGACCTTCGATGCCTCGGTCCGCACCTGGCGGATGAATTCTCCGGGAGTGGTCTTGGCCATCGTCTCGCTTCCGTAGTCAAAATCGCGTGTCTTCCGGGATGGGGCCTGCGCCGCCCCGGTTCAAGTCCGGGAGGGGCTATTTTCCATCGATGTCGGAATTGACTTGGCCTCTAACCGCCTGTCTCGCGATGTGCAAGAGCGGCGTTGGGGCAAGCCGCCGGGTGTTCGGCCTGTCCCGCCGCGGAATACGCACAAACGCTGGTATTCGCCGAAGAGTGCCGTTAGCACTTGTTGCATAACGGGAGTTCAAAGGGGAAATTCTTACATGGCCACTGGTCAACCTATGACGTTCGACGAGCGTATGCTCGGTCCTGTCACCAATATTTCCGAATTCATCTGGGGCGGCATGTGGAATGGGGAGCAACTGATCCCGTTCCCGCCGCTGGCGATCGTGCTGCTGGGCGCGGGGCTGTGGTTCATGATCGGCCTGCGCGGCTATCCGGTCACCAATCTGTGGCCTGCGCTGAAGAACCTGTTTGCTGGCCGCAAGAGCGAAGGCAAGGGCGAGATCTCGCCGTTCGCCGCGCTTTCGACCGCGCTTTCGGGCCAGGTCGGCACCGGTAACCTCGCCGGCGTCGCCACGGCGATCGCCCTGGGCGGGCCGGGCGCGATCTTCTGGATGTGGATCACGGCCTTGTTCGGCATGGCGCTGGCCTTCGCCGAAGGCTCGCTCGCGATCCGCTATCGCGAGACCACGTCGGACGGCACCTATCGCGGCGGTCCGATGAGCTACATCATGATGGGTCTGGGGCCGAAATGGACCTGGCTCGCGATCTTCTTCTGCATCGGCACGTTGGTATCGGCGCTGGTCACCGGCAACGGCATCCAGTCGAACGCGGTGGCCGACGGCCTCAACGAGCTTTTCGGGATCGAGGAATCGACCGGCGGTCTGATCGTCGCGGTGCTGGTGTTCATCGTCATCATCGGCGGGATCAAGTCGATCGGCAAAGTTGCCGAAAGCGTCGTGCCGTTCATGGCCGCGGCCTATATCGTGATGGCGATCATCGCGATCATCCTCAACATCGGGGACATTCCGGAAACCTTCCAGCGCATCTTCTACGGGGCGTTCAACCCGCAGGCGGCAAGCGGCGGTTTCGTGGGCGCGGCGATCATCCTCGCGATCCGCGCCGGTGTCGCCCGCGGCCTGTTCTCGAACGAGGCCGGTCAGGGTTCGACCCCGATCGCCCACGCCGTTGCGCAGACCGACGATCCGCAGTTCCAGGGCCGCATGGCGATGCTGGGTACATTCATCGACACGATCGTGATCTGCACCATGACGGCGCTGGTGATCCTGACGGTGGAAGGCAATTTCACCCATAACGGGCAGCCGGTGCTGCATGCCTGGCAGGCCGATCTGGATGGCTTCGCGGTGACCAGCGGTGCCTTTGCCGCCGCATTCCCGTTCGAGATTGCGGCGATCCCGATCGGCACGCTGATCGCTTCGATCGCGTTGCTGCTGTTCGTGTTCACCACGCTCCTCACCTGGAGCTATTACGGCGAACGCGCGATCACCTTCATCTACGACCGGTTTCCGGGCTCGAACATCAAGGGTGAAAAGATCCTCCACATGATCTGGCGCGTGCTGTGGTGCGTGGCGATCTATATCGGCGCGAGCCGCGAGAGCGACCTTATCTGGCGGATGGGCGACATCGCCAACGGCCTGATGGTCCTGCCGAACCTGATCGCGCTGCTGCTGCTGTCGGGAGTGGTCTTCGCGCTCGCGCGCGGCAACCGTACGGCGGGCAAGGATTTCCACGCGAAAACGCCGGAGGAACCGGAGGAGTACTGATCCTCCGATCCTGACGGGACACACGAGGGGGGAGCCGCCTGGCGCGCTCCCCCCTTTTGCGTGTCGGCTATTGCCTTTGTCCGCCGCTTGATGTTGTGCGCTGTTTCACCACACCATGACTCAATCCTTCGCCGATCGCCTGCATGCCTTCATGGCACCGCGCCGCGCCATGCCGCTGCTTATCATTTGCGCGCTGTCGCTGATCCCGCTCTCGCTGATCGCGATCGTCAACCATGACGAGACGCAGTATCACGCCGCGGCCTATCTGGTGTCGCGCGGGCTGACCCCGTTCGTCGATTTCCTTTATCTGCAAACGCCTTACCAGCCCTACGTCTTCGCGCCGGTCATCAAGCTATTCGCAGGCTACTCCTTCATCGCCTCGCGGCTGCTGACAGCCCTGTTCGGCATTGCCTCGATGGCACTGCTGTATGGCGCGGCACGACGGCTAGGCATCGAGCGCTGGCGCGCCGCGATCGCCGCGCTGTTCCTCTATTTCAGCCATCCGTTCACCTTTGCCACCGCCGCGATCCGCAACGATGCGCTGCCGCTGCTGCTGCTGTGTTTCGCGCTCTTCGTCCTGTTCCGCTCGCGCCGCGAATTTGCCGGCCCGGTGGGACTGTTCGTGGCCGGTCTCTCGGTCGGCCTCGCGACGGGGATCAAGCTCTCCTATGCGCCGGTGGTGGTCGCGATGGTGCTGTTCCCGGCGATCGCCTATCTGTTCGTGCGCGAGGGCAAGGCGCGTATGATCGGGCAGAGCTTTACGCTTGCGTTCGGCGCGGCCACGGCATTGCTCCCGATCCTGCTGTTCCGCGACTGGGCGCCCGATGCGTTCGATTATGGCGTGTTCGGATACCATCTCCACGCCCCGCGCGACTGGTACATCCTCAACGGAATGAGCTGGCGCTTCAGTGCGGGCGGCAAGGCACTCGACATTTGGGTCGCGCTGGTGCGCGGACCGGCGCTGGCGACGATCCTGATCTATGGCTGGTGGCGCTGGAACTCACTGCGCCGGCAACGCCCGCAGGATCCGGTGACGATCGCACTCGATTGCATCGCAGGGGCGGGCTTCTTCGCCTTCGTGCTGCCGACGCCGACCTGGCATCAATATCTGCTGCCGCTGCTACCGCCGCTCTATCTCGCCTTCGCACGCGAATGGCAGGTGCGGGCAGAGCGCGGCCGCTTCCTGGGCGAACATACCAAGCGCTCGTTCTACTTCTTCGGCCTGATCGGGCTGATCCACCCCTTTGTCTATCTCGGCATGTTCCTGCTATCGAACCAGCCGACGCCGTTCAGCGTCACCCGCGAAGCGCACGCGCTGGGCGAATTGGTGTCCGACAAGACCACCACGGTGGTGTCGCTATCGCCCGAGATCGTGATCGATAGCGGGTTGCAGCTCGATCCGGAGTTCTCGTCCGGTCCGTTCGCCTATCGCACCGGCCATATGCGGCCCGATCCGCTCGAAGAGGCGCTACCGATCGTGTCCTTCGGCACGGTCCAGGATTACCTTTCGCGCATGCGGCCCAAGGTGATCGTCACCGGCTACGAGAATTTCGACCATGTTGACCGGATCGGACTGGAGCGGCCGATCATCGAATATGCCGAAAAAGCCGGGTATCGCAGGGTTCCGAGCGGCGATCGCGAAGCGGTCTACTGGCTGCGTGAGGACTAGCGCGAAGCCGAGTCTCCGTCGTCGCGTTCGCGGAAAACGAAGCGCGCGCTGGCGAGGTAATTGACCGCCAGCCCTGCAACCGATCCGGCAGCCACCGCAATCTCGGGATAGGTCGCGACGAACGCGATGAAGGTCACCAGCGCCGAATAGACCGCATAGTTGATCAGCCCGCCCGCGCTGTTGGCGAGAAGGAATTTCGCCCATTCGCGCAGGCTCGGTGAGGTTCGCATCGCAAAGGTATGGCGACGGTTGAACCACCAGGTGAATGTCGCCGCGCACAGATAGGAGAATATGCGCCCGAAATAGAGCCCCAGCCCCGCCAGCAGGCCGAGCCGGAGCGCGGCGATATCGACGAAGAAGCCCGCCGCTCCCACCACGGCGAAGCGCCAGAACGGATGGGCGAGCAGGCGCGCAGATCGCGTTTCTTCAGCCACGGGGAGGATCGTCGAGCGCATGCACGCCGGGGACCGACAGGTAGCTCATGCGCTTCACTTCCTGCCGTCCGCGCGTGACCGTGCGCAGGATCATCCCGCTGAAGAAAGACAGCGAGGCGAGCACCATCAGCGCGCTCGAAAGGACTGCGGTCGGCAGGCGCTCGACCAACCCGGTACGAAGGAAGTCGAGCACCACCGGGATGCCGAGACCCAGCCCGATCAGCGCGAGCACGAGGCCGATCACCGAGAAGGTGAGGAACGGTCGCTCCTGCTTCAGCAACAGCGTGATCGTGCCGAGAATGCGGAACCCGTCATGGAAGGTGCGCAGCTTGCTTTCGGAGCCCGCGGCGCGCTCGCTGAATTTGGTCTTCACCTCGTCGGCCGGCATTTCGAGCTCGAGCGCGTGGATCGTCAGCTCGGTCTCGATCTCGAACCCGCCCGACATCACGGGGAAGGATTTGACGAACCGGCGTGAGAACACGCGATAGCCGCTCAGCATGTCGGTGAAACGGTCGCCGAAGATCCCGCGAACCAGGCCGGTCAGCAGCTTGTTGCCCATGTGGTGGCCTGGCCGGTACATGTTGACCTCGCCTTGCTGGCGCGTGCCCACCACCATGTCGAGCCCGTCGCGCCGCAGCAGTTCGACCATGCCTCCGGCGGCTGCCGCCTCGTAAGTGTCGTCGGCATCGCACATCAGGTAGATATCGGCCTCGATGTCCGCGAACATCCGGCGCACCACGTGGCCTTTGCCCTGCTGGGTCTCGCGCCGCACGATCGCGCCCGCTTCGGCGGCGATCCGGCGTGTGTCGTCGGTCGAATTGTTGTCGTAGACGTAAATCGTCGCTTCGGGCAGCGCGGCGCGGAAATCGGCGACCACTTTCGCGATTCCCTGTGCCTCGTTGTAGCATGGCAGCAAGACCGCGATCCGCGCCGGGACGAGGGGGCTGGGGAGCGGTTCGGGGGATGATGTCATGGGCTCGGCCGGATAGCTGTGAGGGTGGCGCAACCGCATGGCACGATCGCCGTCTGCGTCAAGGGGCCGGTGCGCCGATCGGTCGTGGCGGGAACCGCATCATCGGCTGGCGGGTTATCCCTTTCAACGACGGGAATGAAGATGAAGGAGACAGACATGTCGAGCGTAAGCTTTCGCAGCTCGCGACCCGATGGCTGGGTATCCCCGCGTCCGCATTCCGATGCTTCGGCGCGGTTCCGCAAATACGGCGCCATCCAGCCGATGGGCCAGCCCGGTTTCTGGGCCCGCCTGTTCGGCACGCGATAGGGATTTTTGATACCGGCCTCAGGGTCGGCCAGTAAAATGAAAATACGGGCCGGCAGGATCGCTCCTGCCGGCCCGTTTCGTGTTCCGACCCCGGGTGTGCGGGGTGGGGGTCAGAACCCGAAGGTGGCGGAGACGGTGCCGCCGACGGTGTCGTCGCCGGTATTGCCTCCGATTCCGGCCGAGACGTAGACCTTCTCGGCGATGCGGCCAGTCAGCATCGCGGCAAAGCCCTGTTCGCCGCCATATGTAGAGGCAGCGACCGTCATCGAGACGCCGCTGTCCGGTACGATCTTGCCCTGGCCCATCGCCATCGCCGCGGCGACCCCGCCGATCGCGCGACCGTCGAGCTCCTCTAGGCTGAAGGTGAGGTCGTCGATCCGCCCGCCCAGCGCCGCAACATCGCTGCTCAGCGCGTCGAACTGCGCGTCGGTGACCGCGGCGATGTAGCCGACATCGGCGCGCACCGCATCGACCGACGCTGCCGTCGCAACCTGCTGCCTGCCGAGCACGCCGTCGGCATCGACCGTCACGACATCGACCGGGCCCTGCTGCGCGGCGGTGCTTGCATCGATATCGCCGATCCGCACCGCGCTGCCGGTGCCGCCGATCGTGACTTGGTCGTTGGCGGTGGTGACCGCGCCGAAGCCGATTGCGGTGGCGCGGGCATGCTGCGCCTTGGCGCCATTGCCGACGGCGGTGGACCGCGCCGCCGGAGCATAGCTCTGATAGCCGAGCGCGGTCGAAAACTGGCCGCGCGCGGCGGAAAAGGCACCGAAGGCGAGCGCACCCGCGCCAGTGGCCTCCGAACCAGATCCGGCAGCGGTGGCCTGAACATTGGTCGCCACGGCGCCATGGCCGAAGGCGGTGCTGCGAAGCCCAGAAGCCGTGCTATCGGCACCAAGAGCCAAGGCTTCGCTATTGTCGGCCACCGCATCGCGCCCCATCGCGATCGCATTCGCGCCTCCCGTCGCCTGCGCGCGCAAACCTAAAGCGAGCGAATTCTGTGTGGAGGAAAGCGAATCCGTGCCGATCGCGATCGAATTGGGGCCGTTGGCTTCCGCACCGATCTCAAGAGCATCGGTACCATCGCTACCGATGGCGATACCACCTGGCCCAAAGGCGCTGGCGCTTTTACCCAATGCCGTGCTGCTGTTCGAAGCAGAGGCTGAGCGTCCGATGGCCACGCCATTGAAATTGGCGCTGGCGAGATGACCCAATGAAGTAGCGTCTGAATTTGCGTAGGCGTCCGTCCCGACAGCGGTCCCATTGGCCCCCACCGCGCGCGCGCCATCGCCATTCCCGTCGCCGTCCGCCCCGATGGCGATGGTGTTGATTGCAGCCGCTCGCGCCGATGCTCCCAATGCAGTGGCAGCCCTTTCAACCGCGGAAGCAGCTTGTCCGATCGCGGTCGCCCTGACGCCGGCAGCGTTGGCACTTTCACCCATGGCCGAAGCCTGCAGCGCCGAAGCCTGTGCGCCTTCGCCGAAAGCCGAGGATTGTAAGCCGGTTGCCTTGGCATTTTCACCGAGTGCGGTGGCTTCATCGCCGCTCGCCGTGGCGTTGGCGCCGATTGCGGTTGCGCCGAACAAACCCGACGCTTCCGAATTGTATCCGATCGCCGTGGCTGTCGTCTCGCTGGCCAGGCTGTCGTAACCGATCGCGGTGCTGTTGAACGCGGTTGCCGAGGCCAGCTTGCCGACCGCGGTCGCATTGGTGCCGACGGCGGCGGCGCTGTATCCGACCGCCGTCGTGCCATTCTGATTGGCGAAAGCGAAGCTGCCGATTGCCGTACTGTCATCTCCGGTGGCGGTGGCGTTCGCGCCGCAGGCGAGCTGGGCGTCATTGCCTTCGCTGTCGGCATTGCCGTCATTGTCGGTACCGGCGTCGGCCACGCCGTCATTGTCGCGATCGAGCAGGCAGTCTTCGGCCTGCGCGGGCGTCACGAACGCCGCGGAGAGAGTGAGGGCCAGCATGCTGGAGGCGAGTTTCAGTCGGGCAATACGATCGATCATGGCAATAACTCCTTTGTTGCGCGGCTTACGGGCCGCGCGTCGGGTACGAATTCGATTGTCGGGGGTGAGGGGAGCGCGCTTTCCGCGCGCCCCGATCAGCGGTCGCGCATCTCGTCGACCCGCCTGTTAATTTCCTCGTTCTGGCGTTCTTCCCACGCCTTGAGCTCGGCCTTCTGTTCGGCACTCAGATTGTCGGCATTCTCATCGACGATATCGAGCTCGACGTCCTCACCGCGCGAGGCCTTTTCGGCCTGGCTCTGGAGGCCGGTGTTCCGGTCGCCCGATCCGCATGCGGCAAGCGCGCAAACGAGCAGGGAAGCGAGTGGCTTCTTCATGGGAGTTCCCCTTTGCAGTCTTGATGGAATGCCAGACGACCGGGCGTGGTCGCCTGGCTATGGCACCTCACCTGACCGTGATGCGCCCGGCATTCGCCTGGTAATCCTCGCCGTCGCTTGCGCGATAATGGACCACGAGGTCGTAGCGTCCCGCACGGGTCGGCATCACCAGGTACTCGCCCTCGTCGGAGATGACCGCGTCGTACTGGACGGTCTTCGCCGTGCGACGATTCTCAACGAAACTGACGCGGTTGTAATAGTAGCGCGGGCCCCTGAGCGTGACAGGCACGCGCGCGCCGCGGGATGCGGTCGTGGGCAGGTCGCCGATGATCGGACGGGCATCCAGCTCGACCGAGACCGGCGTCGAAGAGATCACGTTGTCGACGTCTTCGGCCGTCACCTGCAATTGATATTGGCCCGGCGTATCCGGGGCATCGACGCGGACCACGACATGCGTGTCGGCCTCGTCGAGATCGGTATCCGACAGGTAGGTCGTGCTGCGAATTCCCCGCTGGCCGCGCGTTCCGGCCTGGCGGAGGATCACCCTGTAGGTCCCCTTCTCGACGATCGGCTGGTCGACCTTGACCAGCATCAGATGTTCGGTGCCGGCCAGCATCGGGCCGCTGTCGAGAACGGATGCGTCGCCGAGATAGGAGCGGTCGCCCGGGCTGGCGCGCTCGTCGGTTCCCCGGCGCGTATCGTCGCCCACCGCGTCTTCCAGCGCATCGGCGGCGCGTTTCACATCGCGCACGAGATCGCCGAAGCTCTGTGCATGGACGGTGCTGGGGACAGCTGCGAGCAGGATTGCGGCGCAGGTCGAAAGGGTAATCGGCTTGATGGACATGATTGTACCTCCGGTGTTGGTCGAACGGACGCCGGGGGCAGGCACATGCCAAGCGGGCAGAGAGGCTAATCAGCCTCGCCTGCACCATCGATGACCCTCCGATCCCTCCTTGCAAAAGGAGTTGGATCGCCCCGCGCATCGCATGACCTTGGCCTAGGGCGGCACGGCGTGGACGCGCATCACCTTTGGGGGGTATAAAGGATTTTTTCTCGTTCCATGCGACTGGATGCTGGCCCGCACACACGATCGACGATTGTCCGCGCGACCAGTGTCGCCTGCTGGTAGAGCAGCAATTCGCCCGATTTCGGTGCTGCCTCGATCGTTACGCGGTTGGTCGGGCCAAGCGCCTTGGCAAACGAGTGCCGATCGAGGATCACGCCGGATTCGGGCACCAGGAAATGCACGTCGCCGGGAAAATCGTGCAGGTCTTTCGGCCAGTCGTGCGAGACCGTCTGGAGCTCGCGGGCGAAGGCTTCGGGCCCCTGGCGCAGCAAGTGGAGCGCCGCCTGGCGGATCAGCGGCAAGTCCCGGCCGTCGCGAAAGCTGTCGCGGTCGACTTCCTCGGCATCGAGCAGGCGCGCAAGGTACCAGTCGGGACCGTGGCGGATCAGATTGCGATAGGCGATACCGACGAACAGGCGCAGCAGCTTCGGCGCATTGCGCGCCAGGCTGAAGATGATCTTCTGATGGGTAGGCGGCGCGGAATGTGCTGCGAAGCTGCGATGCCAGAGGTAATTGAGCCCGATCACCTGCTTCACGAGATCGGGCTTCTGCCTGGCCAGCGCCAGCGCGATGGCAATACCGTTGTTCGTTCCCACCACCGCAACATCGCGCAAGCCGGTCGCATCGCAAAACTGGCTCAGCACGCCGAGGTTCTCCTCTAGCGCGCCGCGTGCGGGATCGAAATCGCTTTCGCCGAAGCCGGGGCGTGAGGGAATGATCAGTTTCAGCCCCGCCGCTTTCAGGAGCGCCTCGGCCCGGTCGGGCAGGAGGAAGCCGATAGACTGGCCGTGCAGCATCAGGACGCGCCGTCCGTGTTCGGCCCCCATCCATGTATGCGCCATCCGCAGGCCGTCGCTGCGGACGAAGAATTCCTGCCGGCCCAGCGGGTCTTCCCAAGCCGATAGCGCCGACCCGCGATGCGCGCCGCGTCGCGCGGCGATCGATCCGGTCAGTCGCGCCAGGTCGATCCGGTTGCCGGCGCCGGTCTTGGCGAGGATGCTCTGCACCTGCTTCTTGACCGTTTCGGCGGAGGTGCCTCGCTTTTCTGCAATGGTGGTCAATGTGCCGCGCTCGAACAGGCCGCGCGCGACATCGCATTCGGCATCGGTCAGGGCGAAGCTCTCGCGCAAGGTCCGGTCGACATCGTCCGACCACGGCACGTCGAGCATCCGCAAGGCGAAGACCGAACGCCTGGTGCGCGATGGCCGCAACCGGATGATCTCGAAGCAGTGGCCGTGCCGGGGGTCGACGATCGCGTCGTCGAGCCGCATCGCCAGCGCCTCATCGAGCGGCAGCGTTTCCGGATTGCGGAGCAGGTTTTCGAACGAAGCGCGATAGGTGGGATCGATGAGGTCGGAGCGGAAACGGTGTCCGTTGGCCAGGCCAAACAGCGCGCGACCGGCCGTGTTGGCAACGATTTGCCGCCCGCGGTCGTCGATGACGATCGCCGCCGCGCCGACATCTTCGACCACGCGCCGGATCGGATCTTCGGTCACCGGCGAGGGATCGACTTCGATCAGCTCGCCGATCGCGTCGAGCTGGCGATCGATCACCTCGTCGCCCGCGATCGATCGATCGGTTCTGTCGGATATCTCGATGTGATCCTGCAAGGCACGGATCAGCAAATCGAACGCGGCCCCGTCGCCGAGCGAGCGATAGAGCGCGGCGACCAGATCGAGTTCGGCCCGGCGAATGTCCGACTGGTCCGGTTCGATCATCGGGAAATCATGGGAAGGAGATATCGCATGCGCACGCGCTTGGGCAAAGGCGCCCGATTGCGCATACCCCCAACAGGGTATATTCCTTCTCCTTGATGAAGGGGGGCGACATGTTGGACCGGCTCGAGCGGGTCAATTCCGAGCGGGAATTGTGGGCCGCCGTCGAGGCGATGGTGCGGGAAGAAGGCTTCTCCGACTACATCTATATCTACCATAATGGCGGCACGCTCTATCATCGCACCACCATCGACCCGGCCTTCTACCCCGGGCCCCAGGACGACCCGTTCCTGCGCTTCTGCTGCAATAATCACGAAGTCACACTGACCGGGCCGGAATTTGCGCAGTCCTACACCTACCTGAGCGTGGCCGAGCGGGCGTTCATCGCCACCTGTTCGCAATCGGGCCTGGTTTCCGGCCTCGCTATCCCTGTCGCGCTGCGCCTGCGTGCCGGCTATGGCGGGTTCAATCTGTTGTCGGATATGACTCGCGATGCTTTCGAGCGTCATTGCAAAGGACGCCGCGAGCGGTTGCGTGCGGCGTGCCTGCTCGCGCATAGGCGGCTCGACGAAATGGGCGTACTGGACGGTAGTGCTGCGTTGCCTCTGGAGGAGCTCACCGGGCGCGAGCGCGAAATTTTTGAGCTTCTCGCGCGGGGGCTGCCGCGCAAGGACATATCCGACCGTCTCGGCATCTCCCCGCACACGGTCGGCGCCCATTCGAAAGCGATCTACCGCAAGCTGGGTATCCGCTCGCAGAACGAAGCAATCCGGTTCGCTGCAAGGGGCTGATACCTGGAGTAGGCGGTGGACAAGCGAGGGGCCACCGCGACATGGACAGCGTGCCACTCGCAAAGACCCGGCCGGCCCGCTAAACGGCGGTCCGATCAAGCGGACAATTCGGGCACAGTATCATGGCGCGCAAATATTCTAAGGGTAGGGGCCATGAGGAACGGCTTCGCGACAAAGCCGAAGAGACCTCACCACCCGTGCCGTGCTGGCTCTGCGGCCGCGCGCTGGGCAAGGCCATCGTCCTCCACCATCCCGTTCCCAAGAGCCGGGGCGGGCGCGATGTCGTGCCGATGCACCCTATCTGCCAGCAAACCCTGATCGCCAATTTCACCAATGCCGAGTTGCAGCGCCTCGCGCTCGACACCGAGGCGATCCTGGAAAATCCCGACATGCGCAAATTCGTCGACTGGGTGGCGAACAAGGACCCCGATTTCCACGCCAGCACGGCCAGGAAAAAGCGCTGATGGCCGACATCCCCGTGAAACATGCTACGAAAATTCCCATGACCATGCCGATCGAAGAAAACGCGCAGCCGATCTGCGTTGCCGCACTGTATCGTTTCGCCTCCCTGGACGGCATCGCGCAGCTGCGCGAACCGCTGAAGCGGTTGTGCGACGACGAAGGCATCAAGGGTACGCTGCTGCTGGCGAGCGAAGGCATCAACGGCACGATCGCCGGGTTCAGAGGCGGCATAGACCGGGTTCTGGACCATATTCGCAGCTGGCTGGACTGTGCCGATCTCGATGTGAAGTTTTCGGGCGCGGCGACCATGCCGTTTCACCGGATGAAGGTGCGATTGAAGCAGGAAATCGTCACCATGGGGCAGCCCGGCATCGATCCGGCTGTCGATGCGGGCACCTATGTCGATCCGCATGACTGGAACGCGCTGGTCGACGATCCCGACACGATCGTCATCGACACGCGCAACGACTACGAGGTCTCGATTGGTTCGTTCGCAGGGTCGATCAATCCGATGACCGGCAGTTTTCGCGACTTTCCGGAGTGGTTCGCGCGCGAACGCGAGCGCCTGCTCGGATCGGAAAACCCGCCTAGGGTCGCCATGTTCTGCACCGGTGGCATCCGCTGCGAAAAGGCGTCGGCCTTCCTGAAGAAGGAGGGGCTCGAGGACGTATTCCATCTCAAGGGCGGCATCCTAGCCTACCTCGAGGCGATGCCCGAGGAGGAGAGCAGGTGGGAAGGCGAGTGCTTCGTGTTCGACCAACGCGTCGCGGTCGGCCACGCGCTTTCGCAGGGCACGCATGAACTGTGCTTCGCCTGCCGTCGTCCGGTAAGTGAGGCGGACAAGCAGTCGCCGCTTTACGAACCCGGAGTGAGCTGTCCGGCCTGCCATGGCGAAAGGGACGACGAACAGCGCGCGTCCTATCGCGAGCGTCATCGCCAGGAAATGCGCGCCGCCAGCGAAGGTCGCGCGCATGTCGGTGCGGTGCTTGCAGAGACGGGGGCCAATGATGGCGACTGAGCGCATTCTCTACAGCTTCCGCCGCTGTCCCTACGCGATCCGCGCGCGGCTCGCCCTTGCGATCAACGAAACACCTTATGTGCTGCGCGAGGTCAAACTGGCACGAAAACCCGAGGCGATGCTCGAAGCTTCGCCCAAGGGCACGGTGCCGGTCCTCGTCCTTGCCGACGCAACGGTCATCGACGAGAGCTCGCAGATCATGCGCTGGGCGCTCGAACGCAACGATCCCGAGGGGTGGCTGGAGCGGGACGACGTCGCGCTGATCGAGCGCAATGACGGGGCGTTCAAGCACGATCTCGATCGCTACAAATATCCCGATCGCCATGATTCCGATGCGGAGGCGCACCGCGCGCGGGGGATGGAGTTTTTAAGCCTTCTCGACGCGCGATTGGCCGACCAGCCGCACCTGTGCGGTGCGAGGCGGGGAATCGCCGACGCGGCGATCATGCCGTTCGTGCGCCAGTTCGCAGCGGTGGATTCGGATTGGTTCGCGGCCCAGCCGATCCCGCATCTGCAGAAATGGCTGGCAGACAATCTTGCCTCGCGATTGTTCGAGACCGTAATGCTTCGCGTCGCGCCTTGGTCGCCGGGCGACCCGGCTGTTGTCGTTCCGGGGGATGCCGTGGAATCGTAAGGCGTTCGCGGGAACAGTTCGCGATCCAAGCGGCACTGTCCCGGCCGATGGGCCACGTCGAACGTCGAAACATCGAGAAGATGGTGGGCGCGGCAAGGATTGAACTTGCGACCCCACCCGTGTGAAGGGTGTGCTCTACCACTGAGCTACGCGCCCGCTCGCTTGAGCGAAGGCGGCCCGATACCGCTGCTCGCGGCGAATGACAAGCCAGAGATTGCACGCGCGCATTCATTGGGGCGATTGACAAGGGGGGCGGGCGCAGCCAACAGCGCGCGCCATGAACGATACGCCCGAAAAGCCCGCCACCGACGCCGCCGATACCGCAGGGTCCGGCCCGGACCTGCCGCCCGATCACCTTTCGGTCGAGCCTGGCAGCGAATTTTTCGATGTCGACAAGCTGCAGCGCGGGGTCGCGATTTCCTTCAAGGGTGCGCGCCGCACCAATGTCGAGGAGTATTGCATCTCGGAGGGCTGGGTGCGCGTACAGGCCGGCAAAACGGTCGACCGCAAGGGCAAACCGCTGACGATCAAGCTCAATGGCCCGGTCGAAGCCTGGTACGAGGATCTGGGCGAGGACGCTCCGCACGCCAAGGCGGACTGAACCGGTCCGGCGCCTATATTCGGCCCTAGAACGAGAAACGGCGTCGCGGCGTGGGCTGCGACGCCGTTTCTCGTTTTGGCACATGCGAGGGTGCCCCCTTATCGCAATCGCTCGAGCGAGGTATACGGCGGCAAATTATATCGAGAGGATCACCCGATGCGCACCCGACTGTTCCTGTATGCTCCGATGGCCACGCTGGCCTTGGCGCTCGCCGCCTGCAGCGACAACGAGGATACTGCCGATACGCAAGGCGAGCAGGATCCTGCGACCGCCGGCGCGCTGGGCGAGGATATCATGGTCGACCCCGACCGGATCGACCAGGCGGGCAAGGATGGCGTTCTCAAGGGTGGCGATCCGGCGTCTGCGGCGATCCCGATGGATCCCGAAACACGCGAACAGGTGAACAAGGCGCGCGAGGAAGCGCGGCAATTGCTGGGCGGCGGGCGCATTGCCGACGCGCCCGCGCCGGGCGACGGGTTCACCGACACGCTCGTCGGTGCCGCGCAGGCGATCCAGCGTGGCAATAGCGGCGTGAATTGCGCCAGCGGAGCGGAATACTCGGCCACTTGGGCCGATCGCATGCCCGAACCCTTCACCGTCTATCCGCGCGGCGCCGTGCTCGAGGCGGCTGGAAATGACGAGCAGGGGTGTGCCTTGCGGGTGACCGAATTCACCACTGCCGTGCCCGCACAGGATGTAGTCAATTTCTATAATGCGCGGGCGCGCAAGGCCGGGTTCTCGGCTAGTCTGATGCGCGACGAGGAGGGTGGGACCGTGATCGGCGGGCGCAAGGGCGACGCGGCCTATTACATCGCCGTCGACAAGCGCGAAGACGGGCTGACGCTGGTCCAGCTGATGGCGCGCGCGGGCAGCTGAGCCTGCGCGGGCCGGTAGCGGTCAGCGGTCCGGATTGATCTCTTCGAGGCCCACGCCGATATTGGCGCGCGGCTGGTCCATCTCGGTCGAGGCGACCGGATAGGCGCAATAATCTGCCGCGTAGAAGGCTGCCGGCCGGTGATTGCCCGACAGGCCGATCCCGCCAAAAGGCTGCTTCGAGCTCGCCCCGTTGGTCGGGCGATTCCAGTTCACGATTCCGGCGCGGATATTGGCCCAGAAACACTTGTAATCGGCCGGACTGCCGCCGATCAGCGAGGCCGACAGGCCGAAGCGCGTGCGATTGGCCTCGGCGATCGCCTCGTCGAGTTCGGACACTTTCACCACTTGCAGGATCGGACCGAACAGCTCGACATCGGGGCGCTGTTCCATCTCGGTCACGTCGACGATGGCAGGCGTCAGAAAGGGAAGCCCTTCGCGCGGTTTGTTGAGGTGCCGGATCGCCTTCCCGCCATTGGTGATCAGGTAGACGAAGCTCTCCATCAACCCGTCGGCGGTCTGGTTGTCGATCACCGGGCCCATGAACGGCGCAGGGTCCGCAAAGGGTTCGTCGACGATGATGCGCCCGGTGAGCTTCTTCAGCTTCTCGATGATCGGATCGTACAGCGTGTCGCGCACGATCAGGCGGCGCGCGGCGGTGCAGCGCTGGCCCGCGCTGGTGAATGCGCTTTGTACGATCAGCGCGGCGGCATCGTCGAGCAACGGGGTGTCCCACAGCACGATCGGGTTGTTACCGCCCATTTCGAGTGCGACGATCTTGCCCGGATTGGAGGCAAGCTTACGGTTGATCGCAATCCCGGCATGGGCGCTGCCGGTGAACAGAACGCCGTCGATCCCGTCATGCGCGACCAGCGCTTCGCCTTCGTCGCGCGCGCCGATCAGCAATTGTACAACGCCATCGGGCACGCCGGCCGCATGGAACGCGCCGACCAGCATTTCTCCGACGGCAGGGGTCTTCTCGCTCGGCTTGAAGATCACGCAATTGCCCGCGATCAGCGCCGGGATCATGTGGCCGTTGGGCAGGTGGGCGGGGAAATTGTAGGGGCCGAGCACGGCCATTACACCGTGCGGCTTGTGCCGGATCGCGGCCTTGCCCTGCAGCGCATTGTCGAACGAGCGCTGCGGCGTGCGTTCGGCATAGGCGGTGATCGAAATCTCCACCTTGGCGATCACCGCGTCGACTTCGGTCCGCGCTTCCCACAGCGGCTTGCCGGTTTCGCGCGCGATGGTTTCCGCCAGTTTGTCGGCGATCGCGCGCACTTCGTTGGCGAAGCGGCGCATCAACTCGATCCGCGTGGCGAGCGGCTTCGAGGCCCAGTCGGCCCAGCTGGCGCGCGCCTTTTCCACCACCTCGTCGACATCGCCGACAGGTGCACGCCACATTTCTTCGCCCGTTGCCGGTTCGAATGATACGATTTCGGAACTCACAGAGGACCCCGCCTTATTTCTGATTGGACCGCGACATAGTAAAGCGGCGGACTAAACGCAAAACCAACGCCCGGTCAGCGCGATCGGTCCCCTGACGAAGCAATTGGGCCGAGCGCCTCGCCGAGGCGGCGGATTTGCGCGACTGCACCTTCGAGCACCGACCAATCGTCGTCGCGATCGATCGCGGCCCAGATCTCTTCGACCCGCTCGATTTCGAGCGAGGGCACCTCGTCGGGCGCGAAAGGCAGCGGTGCGGCGTCGCTCCTATGGGCACGGGCGGCCAGAAGGCGCTCCAGATCGTCGACGGGTTCGCCATCGAACAGGCGATAGCGTGCGAAGACGCGATCGGGCGCGCTGCCTTCCTCGACCATCCGCCGCTCCATCGCCGCGATTAAAGCTGTGTCGTCCTCCTTTTCGCCCGGTTCGAGGCCAAGCCGCCATATCCAGCGGCGGCGCAGAGAGGCTTCGTAGAGTTGGCCATAACGATCGAGCGCGGCGATTAGTGGCTCGCTATCGCTCAGCGTCCGCAGGGCCACTGCGAGCTGCATGCAGTTCCAGTGCACCGCCTCGGGCTGGCGGCCGAACGCATAGAGCCCGCCGTGGTCGAAATAGGCCGCGACGAAGCTCGCATCCCAGCGCGGCAGGAAACGCCAGGGACCGTAATCGAAGCTTTCGCCGGAAATGTTCATGTTGTCGGTATTGAGGACGCCGTGCACGAAGCCTGCAACCATCCAGCCTGCGGCCGTATCGGCGAGACGCTCGACCACCTGGTGGAGCAGGATGACGGCGGGCTCGTCGCGCCCCGGGGTATCATCTGGAGGCAAGGGGCCGGGATATTGCGCGAGGCAATAGTCGACCAGCTGCGCCATGTGATCGCGCTCCTCGAGCAAGGCGAGGCGCTGAAAGGTACCGATGCGGATATGACCGTGGCTGAGCCGGGTGAGCACGGCGGATCGGGTCGGTGAGGGCTCGTCATGGCGTTCCAGCTGCTCGCCGGTCTCGATCACCGCGAAAGTGCGCGAGGTGTTCACGCCCAGTGCTTCGAGCATTTCGGTAGCGAGGATTTCCCGCACCGCGCCCTTCAGCGTCAGGCGCCCGTCGCCGCTGCGGCTATAGGGCGTGGTACCCGATCCCTTGGTACCGAGGTCGAGCAGGCGGTCATCCCGGTCGCGCAACTGCGCGAAAAGAAACCCGCGGCCATCGCCGATATCGGGATTGTACACCCGGAACTGATGACCGTGATAGGCGAGGGCCAGTGGCTGTTCGAGATTGCCATCAAGCGGCTCGAAACGGCCCAGATGGCGCACGAAATCGTCATCAGACCAGCCTTGCAGCCCGACCGTCTCCGCCGCGCGCCGATTCGCGAAGCGAAGACGCGTTTGCGGGAAGTCTGCCGCCGCGACGGGCGAGGCCAGCCAATCGGCCAGTGCATTGATCTGGGGATCGGGGCGGTAAGGGGCGGGCTGATGTGCTGTGGGTTGCTCTGATGGGCGCATATCGCCAAGGGTGGGGACGCAGCGCAACAAGCGCAAGCCAGCATTCGGACGGGAGCTCGATGAGCGACGAAAACGACAGCTTCGAAGAACGCTATTGGACCAGCCCCGATGGGCTCAAATTGCATTTCCGGGATTATGCCGGACCCGAGGCCGGGCCAGGGACGAGCATTCTCCCGCCGGTGATCTGCCTGCCCGGCCTGACCCGTAATTCCCGCGATTTCGAGGATCTGGCCGAACATCTCGCCGGGCGCACCCGTGTGATCTGCCCTTCGCTGCGTGGACGCGGCGACAGCGAATATGCCAGCGACAGCGCGACCTACGTGCCGACGCAATATGTCGCCGACCTGCTCGCGCTGTTCGAGCAGGAAGGGATCGATCGCGCGATCTTCGTCGGCACTTCGCTCGGCGGCATCCTTACCATGCTGATGGCAGCGACGAAGCCCGATCTGATTGCTGGTGCGCTGATCAACGATATCGGTCCGGAAATTTCGGATGAAGGGCTCGACCGGATCCGCTCCTATGTCGGGCAGGGCGGCTCCTTCCCCACCTGGATGCACGCCGCCCGCGCAATCGAGGAAGGCCAAGGCCCGATCTTCCCTGGCTATGACACGGACGACTGGATCAAGATGGCCAAGCGCGCGATGACGGTCGGCACTAACCAGCGCATCTGCTACGACTACGACGCCAAGATCGCCGAGCCATTCGGGGGTGAAAGCGCCGAAGGCGGCGGCGATTTGTGGGAGCCGTTCGGGGTGCTCGCGGCCAAGCCGCTGGTGATTGTGCGCGGCGAAACGTCGGACATTCTTTCTCCCGAGACCCTAGCGCGGATGAACAATCAGGCAGACGATGCCGAAGTCGTGATCGTGCCCGAGGTCGGCCATGCGCCCTATCTCGAGGATGACGCCTCGCTCGCGGCGCTTGACCGCCTGCTCGATCGGATTGCCGCCCGATGACGCTCAAGGTTCTGCACCTTCATTCGAGTTTCGACGTGGGGGGCAAGGAAATGCGCTCCGTGCGGCTGATGGAGGCGTTCGGTCGCAAGCTCGATCAAACCGTCGTGTCCGCCGAGCCGGGCGCGCTGAGTGCGGGCCACGGGATGAAGAAGTCGGTTTCGGTCCGCTACCCGGCCGATTTCCCGCCGCTCAAGGGGCGGCCGACGCCGGGGCGGTTGCAAAAGCTCGCCAAGGCGATGAGCGATTACGACCTGATCCTGACGTATAATTTCGGCGCGATGGATGCGGTGATGGCGCATACGCTGTTCGCCGACCTCCATTCGCTGCCGCCGCTGGTCCATCATGAAGACGGCTTCAACCAGGACGAGATCGCCAAGCGCAAATGGACGCGCAACTGGTATCGCCGGATCGGCCTGGGCCGCGCCTCGGCGCTGGTGGTTCCGTCGACCGGGCTCGAAGAGATCGCCAAGACCGAATGGCAGCAGCCCGAATGGCGCGTTCAGCGGATCATCAACGGCATCGAAACGGCGCGCTATGGTCGGCGCTCGCGCCCCGATGCGCTGCCCGGTCTGGTCAAGCGCGAAGGCGAGTTCTTCATCGGGACGCTGGCGGGCCTCCGTAAGGTCAAGAATCTGCCGTTGCTGGTCGAAGCGATCGTCGGTCTGCCCGAGTTTTGGCATCTCGTGATCGTGGGCGAGGGCGCGGAGCGTGAGGAAATCCGCGCTGCGGCCGACCGGTTGGGTGTCTCGGACCGCGTCCACATGCCCGGTTATGTCGAGGATCCGGCGCAAGTGCTGGGATTGTTCGACCTCTACGCGCTATCGTCGCATAGCGAGCAATTCCCGCTCTCGGTGGTGGAGGCGATGGCAAGCGGGCTGGCAGTGGTCGCGCCCGATATCGGCGACATCAGGACCATGGTTTCCAAACCCAATCGCGATTTTATCGCCGCCGCGGGCGACGGGAAGCATTTGGCGGAGAACCTTGCTGCCCTGGTGAGGGACGACGGCGCCCGCGCGGCAATCGGCCAGGCCAATCGCGATCGGGCGCGTGATCTCTATGACGAAAAGGCGATGATCGAGGATTACCGCGCGATCTATGCCCGAGCACTCAAGCTGCCGCGCTTCCCCTGAGCAGGACCATACCGGCGCGTAGCGGACCGCCAATGGGCATGTTCAGCCGTGCTTCACGCGCGCGTCCACAGGTTGTCCGTTGAATTGACGGGCCAGCACGGTAAATAGCGCGCACGAAATTCCATACGAAAGACCCAACTTGGCCATTCCTCCGGAAAACACGACGCCTGCCCCTACCAAGCCGACGCGCGAAGGCGCCGAGCAGGACGGCTTCATGCGCGAAGTCGATGAAGCGCTGCGCGAGCAGCAGATGCAGGATGTGGCGAAGAAATACGGCGTGCCGATCACCATTCTGGTGGTCCTCGTCATTGCCGGTGTCGGTGGCTGGCTCTGGTGGGACGGTTCCCAAACCGCCGCCCAGGAAGATCGCGGCGAACGCTACACCATGGCGCTCGACCGGATCCGTGAAGGTCAGCCCGAATCTGCCGACGATCTCCTTGCCAAGCTTGCAACCGAGGAAGCCAGTGACACCGCGGTGCTCGCGCGGCTGACGCAGGCCGGCGTCGCGCTGGAGGCCGGCAAGACCGACGAAGCGATCAAGACCTACGATGCGATCGCCGCCGATGGCGACGTGCCGGAAATGATGCGCGACCTTGCCACCGTCCGCGGTGTCGCGGCCAAGTATGACGATCTTGAGCCGCAGGCCGTGATCGACCGGTTGAAGCCGCTCGCCGTTGCCGGCAATCCGTGGTTTGGCAGCGCGGGCGAGATGGTCGCGATGGCCTATCTCGCGCAAGGCAAGGACGATCTCGCCGGACCGCTGTTCGGGGAGTTGGCACGTAATGAGGATGTGCCCGAATCGATCCGCCGTCGGGCGGGCCAGATGGCCGGGATCCTCGGCGAGGACTCGATCGACGATACCGACGAGGCGCTCAAACGCAGCGGCCTTAGCTCGCGCGCTCCGGCTGCGCCCCCGCAATAATGCCTCCGCTATGAGCCTAGCGCCGCAGCAGCAAGGAATGAAGATGAAAACGATGACACACGCGCGCACCCGGTTCGCTGGGGCTCTGCTTCTGGCTCTCGCGACGGCGGGCTGCGGCCTGTTCGATGGCGCGGACAAGCCCAAGACCCCCACGGTGGGAGACCGCCAGCCGATCCTCTCGCGGATCGAATCGGGTGCGGTGGCCGATCCTTCGCTCGCCAGTGTCAGCGTGATCCTTCCCCCGGCCGCGGCGAATGCGGAATTCGCCCAGCCCAGCGGCGGCGCCTCGAACGCCTATGGCCACCTCGCACTGGGCGCCAGCCCGGTCGAGGCTTGGACGGCCCAGATCGCCGGCAGCGGCACCAAGGAACGCCTCGCTTCGCCTCCGGTGATCGGCGATGGCCGTCTCTACGTTTACGACACCAGCGCAGAGATTCGCGCTTTCGACGCCACCACCGGCGCGCCGATCTGGCGCAAGGGCTATCGCGTCGATGGTGACGGTTCGGGGGCCGAGTTCGGCGGCGGCGTCAGCTACAATGCGGGCCGTGTCTACCTGACGACAGGGACCGGCGAAGTCGCTGCGCTCGATGCTGCGACGGGTGACGAAGTCTGGCGCGCCAAGCCTGCCGGTCCGCTGCGCGGTGCGCCGACGCTGGCATTCGGCTCGGTCTTCGTCGCGACCCAGAACAACGAAATCTACGCGCTCGATGGAGCCACCGGCGACGTCCAGTGGTTCGAATCGGGTGCGGTCGGCCAGGCCGGCGTGTTCGGCGTTGCGGCTCCTGCAGCGGCGCAGGGCACCCTGATAGCGGGCTACAGCTCGGGCGAACTGGCGGCCTATCGCTATGAAAACGGTCGCCAGCTGTGGGGCGATGCCCTCGCACGGACGTCGGTTTCCACTTCGGTCGGCACGATCACCGATATCGATGCCAATCCGATCATCGACCAGGGCCGCGTCTATGCGCTGGGCCAGGGCGGTCGCATGGCGGCGTATGAACTGGTTACCGGTCAGCGTATCTGGGAACTGAATCTCGGCGGGATCTCGACGCCTGCCGTCGCCGGCGAGTGGATCTTCACCCTCACCAGCGACAGCCAGCTGCTCGCCATCCAGCGCGCGAGTGGCAAGGTGAAGTGGGTCGTCGACCTGCCCGGCTACCGCAATGTCGAGAAGAAGAAGGACCCGATCTTCTGGACCGGGCCGGTGCTCGCAGGGGACCGGTTGTGGCTGGCGAACTCCGAAGGACAGATCGGCTATGCCAGCGTGACCGACGGTTCGCTGACCTATCTCACCCAGCTCAAGTCCAAGATCACACTGCCGCCGATCGTTGCCAACAGCACGCTCTACGTGCTGGCCGATGACGGTGTGATCCACGCCTACCGCTAAGCGCCTTTCGCTGCCTTAACCATTGCGTGCTATGGCCGCGGCCATGAGCGCGGGGGGCGAAACGATGGCGGCGGAACGCCCGCCAAGCGATGTATCGAGCGCGGTCGGCTTCGTCGGCCTCGCCGGTTTGCTCGCGTGGATCGTGATCGCTCGCCAATATCCTGCGATTGCCGACCTGCTGGGATTGCCTGCCGGGCGCGGCGTGCTGTCCGGTTCGCGGGCGGCGCTGGCCGGCCTGCTGGCCAGCGCGGTGCCCATGGTGCTGTGGTCGGTGCTGGTCGAGAAGGTCCATCTGCGCGCCAGCACCGGGCTCGACTGGCGCCTGAAGCGTCCATGGGACGAGACGATCGACTGGTCGATCACCAAGCTGGCCGGGCTGTGGGCGACTTGGGCGCTGCTCTGCGCATTCTACTGGCTCGGTGCCTGGTACTGGCAGCCGCCCTATGGCTTCGCGATGCAGGTGCTTGGATGGCTCGTCGTGCCGCTGTTCGCGGGTTCGATTCCCTACGTCATCTGGCTCGATCGGCACCTCGTGAACCCGCGCGATGCGTGCTGGCATTTCGGGGCGATGCTGGTCGGGCGCGAGGCGTGGGAGAGCGACGCGGTCAAACGGCATCTGCGTGCCTGGTTTATCAAGGGGTTCTTCGGGGCGTTCATGATCGCGATCCTGCCCGATGGATTTCGCTATGTGGTCGAGGCCGATCTCTCCAGCATGCTCGATCGGCCGGTGCGCCTGGCATTGTTCCTCATCAGCCTGCTGTTCGTGTTCGATGTGCAGATCGGAACGGTCGGCTACCTCCTCACGATGAAACCGCTCGATGCGCATATCCGCTCGGGCAACCCATTCCTCGCCGGATGGATCGCGGCGCTGGTGTGCTACCCGCCGTTGATGCTGATGGATACGGGCGACGTGCTCGATTATCGCAGCAATGCGCCAGGGTGGCTGCACTGGTTCGCCGGGCACGATGCGCTGGCGCTGGTCTGGGCCGTGTGGCTGGTATTCCTGACCGCGATCTACGCCTGGGCGACGGTGATCTTCGGCCTCCGTTTTTCCAACCTTACCTATCGCGGCGTCATCACCAACGGTCCCTTTCGCTGGACGCGCCACCCGGCCTATCTTTCGAAAAATCTCTTCTGGTGGTGCGCGGTGCTGCCGTTTCTCGTGACCAGCGGAAGCGTGGTTGAAGGCTTGCGTAACGCCTTGCTGCTAGGCGCAGTGAGCGCGATCTATTACTGGCGCGCCCGCACCGAGGAAGCGCATCTCCTGCTCGAAGACGCCAAATACCGCGAATTTTACGCCTGGATGGGCGAATACGGTCTTGTGACATCGCGCCTGCGACGGCTGGGCCAGTCGCTCGCGCGGAGAGGCGGGGCGAGCTAGCGCTCAGAAACTGTATTTGTAGACCCGCTCGATATCGCCGTTCCAATCGCCGTGATACTTGTCGAGCAAGCGCTGGGCAGGAACTTTGCCGCTCGCGACGATTTCGTCGAGCGTTTCGAGAAAGCCGGCTTCGTTGTCGCCGCTCGCATTGAGACGGGCGCGGGTGTTGAGGCCCTTGCGACAGATCGCCATCACATCTTTGGCCAGATCCTGCAGCTTCCCGCCGCCGGGAATCGGCGCATCGAGCGCAAGCTTGGGCACGGCGTTGCGAAGCTCCTCACGTTCCTCGACCGACCAGTCCTTGACCAGATCCCACGCCGCATCGAGCGCATCCTGTTCGTACATCAGGCCGACCCAGAAGGCGGGAAGGGCGCAAATCCGGCTCCACGGCCCGCCATCGGCGCCGCGCATTTCGAGGAAGCTCTTGAGGCGCACCTCGGGGAAGGCGGTGGAAAGGTGATCCCACCAGTCGCTCTCGGTCGGGAGTTCGCCCGGCAGGACCTCGAGTTCACCCTTCAGAAAATCGCGGAAGCTGTGGCCCGCGGCATCGATATATCTGCCTTCGCGGAAGACGAAATACATCGGCACATCGAGCATGTAATCCGCCCAGCGTTCGTAGCCGAAATCGTCGTCGAACACGAAAGGCAGCATGCCGGTGCGGTGCGGATCGGTGTCCGACCAGATATGGCTGCGGTAGGACAGGTATCCGTTGGGCTTGCCTTCGGTGAAGGGCGAATTGGCGAACAGCGCGGTGGCGAGCGGCTGCAGCGCGAGGCCGGTGCGGAATTTCTTCACCATGTCGGCTTCGGACCCGTAATCGAGATTGACCTGGATCGTGCAGGTCCGCAGCATCATGTCGAGGCCGAGGCTGCCGACCCTCGGCATGTGCCGCATCATGATTTCGTAGCGGCCCTTGGGCATCACCGGCAGATCTTCGCGCGTCTTGTCGGGCCACATGCCGAGCCCGAGGAACCCAACCTCGAAATCTTCCGCGACGGCTTTGACCTGCTGGAGATGCCGGCCGGTTTCCGCGCAGGTATCGTGCAGGTTTTCGAGCTGCGCGCCCGACAGTTCGAGCTGGCCCGCGGGTTCGAGGCTGACGGTCCCGTCGTCGCCTGCCATCGCGATGACTTTGCCGCCTTCTTCTATCGGCTCCCAGCCATAGTCGCGCAGGCCCAGCAGGATGTCGCGAATGCCGCCGGGCTCGTCATAGGACGGGGCGCGCTTGTCCTTGGTGCGGAACACGAGCTTTTCGTGCTCGGTCCCGATACGCCAGTCGGATTTGGGCTTCTCGCCGCCGATGAAGGGGGCGATCAGCTGATCGCGGCTTTCGATGACCGGTTCGGCCTCGACGGAAGTCTTGCGCGTGCTCACGCGGGCTTCCTAGGACTCAAGATGCCCGGTGGGAAGGGTCATTTGGACCAGTCGCCGGCAACCCCCATCCACAGCGCGGTTGCAGCGATTGCCGCGGTTTCGCCGCGCAGGATACGCGGACCGAGCGTGATGGCGACCGCCTGCGGATGCGCGCGAATCGCTTCGCGCTCCGCATCGTCGAACCCGCCTTCGGGTCCGACGAGCAGCGCTGCGGCGCCCTTTGTGCCTTTCGTGAAGGCTTCGGCAGCAGGGGCGCCGCCCAGCTCGTCGGCGAAGAATAGCGCACGATCTTCAGGCCAGTCGCGCAGCAGCGCATCGAGCGATTGCGGTGCGGCGATATCCGGCAGGGCGGTGCGCGCGCACTGCTCGGCCGCTTCGGTGACGATGGTGCGCGCCCGATCGGGATTGAGCTTGTCGGCCACACAGCGCCGCGTGATCATCGGCGCGATCCGGCCAACGCCTAGCTCGGTCGCCTTTTCGAGAACGAGGTCGAAGCGGTCCTTCTTGAGCAAGGCCGGACAAAGCCAGAAATCGGGCACATCCTCGCGCGCTCGCAGCCGTTCGACCACCGCGACATCGACCCGGCGCTTGCCGACCTGCGTCACCCGCGCGGCCCATTCGCCGGTGGTATCGTCGCACAGAATCACCGCATCGCCTTCGGAAACGCGCATGACCTTGCCAAGATAATGCGCGCGATTTCCGTCGAGCGCGAAGGTGCGGCCTTCGGCCAGTTCGTCCTCGACGAACAGGCGCGGCGCGCTGCGGGGTGGCCAGGCGGGGGTGGCGGGCATGGGGTTGTCCTAACCACACTCGTCATCCCCGCGAAAGCGGGAATTCATTGACGCTTACGTCGATTCCGGCTTTCGCGAGAACGACCCATCATGAGCACTCCATCCCCCGACATCGTCCCCGATACCGAGCATCGCGGCCTCGTTGCGCGCCTGCCGCAGCTTCCGCGCGATCTGGCACAATTGGCGCGATTCGACCGTCCGATCGGCTGGTGGCTGCTGTTCTGGCCGTGCAGCTGGGGCTTGCTGCTGGCGGGCGGCGAGGGGCGCTGGGACCTGCTCGCATGGTTCCTGCTCGGCTGCGTCGCGATGCGCGGGGCGGGTTGCGTCTACAACGATATCGTCGACGCCGATCTCGATCGGCAGGTCGCGCGCACCGCGTCGCGTCCGGTAGCGAGCGGGCGGGTGGGCAAGAAGGCCGCCTGGGCGTGGTTGCTCGCACTGTGTGCGGTGGGTCTCGTCGTGCTGCTCCAGATTCGCTGGGAAGCGCAATTGGTGGCGTTGGCGAGCCTCGCGCTGGTCGCGGCCTATCCCTTCATGAAGCGGATCACCTGGTGGCCGCAGGCCTGGCTTGGACTGGTGTTCAGTTGGGGCGTACTGGTTGCGTGGATCGCGTTGCGCGACGACGGGCTCGGCGTGCTCGCCGCGCTCTATGCCGGGTGCATTTTCTGGGTCATCGGATACGACACCATCTACGCATTGCAGGATCGCGAAGACGATGCCCTGGTCGGCATCCGCTCCTCGGCACTGGCACTGGGTAGTCGCGTGATCGGCGGCGTGGCCACTTTCTACGCGCTGGCAGTCGCTTGCTGGGCATTGGCTTTTTGGCTGCTGCGCGAAGACTGGCTCGCGCTGGCCGCATTGCTGCCTATGGCGCTGCATCTGTTCTGGCAGGTCGCCACGCTCGACACTGCCAACGGGCAAAGCGCGCTCGATCGCTTCCGTTCGAACCGCTTCGCAGGCCTGCTGATGGCGCTGGCCTGCTGGGTGGTGGGGAACGCCGGGGTCTAGCGCGCCTTCGCAAATGGCGAGAAATCGGTGTCCTCGTCGAAGACATCGACGCCCTCGCGCCGCTTGAGCCAACCGACCACCGCATAGGTCACCGGGGTCAGCAGCGCCTCCCACCCGGTCTTGATCAGCCATTGCGACAGGACGACCTGCCACAGCAATTCGGGCGGCCATCCGGCGAGGCCATAAAAAGCGAGCGGATAGAAGATCAGGCTGTCGAGTCCCTGGCCGACCACCGTCGATCCGATCGTTCGAGTCCACAGATGCTTGCCCGTGGTCCAGACCTTCATCTTCGCCATCACGAAGGAATTGGCGAACTCGCCGACCCAGAAGGCCGTCATCGAGGCGACGACGATGCGCCAGGTGTTGCCGAAGACCTTTTCGTAGGCCTCTTGGCCGTCCCAGCCCTCGGCGGGCGGCAGCGCGACCACCACCCATGCCATGAACGCCATGAAGGCGAGCGCGGCGAAGCCGGTCCAGATCACCCGGCGCGCGCGGGCATAGCCATAGACCTCGGTCAGCACGTCGCCGATGATGTAGCTGATCGGGAAGAACAGCACGCCCGCGCCGAACGACCACTCGGTGCCGCCGGGCAGGGTAACATAGCTCGGCTTGGCCGCGCCGATGAGGTTCGACAACAGCAGGATCGCGACGAAGGCGGCCATCACATACGGGTAATAGCGAAACCCGGTGGCACTGGCGGCGTCTGTGCGATGCGGCGTTTGATCCATAGCAACGTTAGCTATCGCGGTTTGTGCGCCGCGCAAAGCACGCTATTGGCGCAGACGGCGCGCGCCCGTAGCTCATCTGGATAGAGCGCGAGACTTCTAATCTTGAGGCAGCAGGTTCGAGTCCTGCCGGGCGCGCCATTTTACGTTCACGGATAGAAATGCGCATGCTCGGGACGCCATGCCGAACATGCAGGCCTCCTGGGACGTTTGCTCAAGCGTATGCGGTCTGTCTGCTTTCGGAACTTGAATGCAAGAAAGCGGAATGTCGGCAAACGACCCCATTGCGGACGCTAGCTTTCCCCGCGAATATCGCGCCAATATTCTTCAGCAATATCATCGTCTATCTCAACCGGACGGCTGCTTTCAGGATAAAGTCGATCTTGTCCGTCCTTGCGAGGACCGGATATCCAAAAATGGTCGCCGTTATCGTGCGCAATGTGATTGTATTTGTAGCCATTCCCGACCTTCAGGAATGACCGTCCCCGATAATTGACGGATCGTCCCGATTTCGAAAACGTTACGCGACCTATCCGCGCAGGCCCCACCAACCCTTCGGACTTGTCTTCGATATACATGATGCGGCTTCTGGGCTTGGACATGAGGCCATCTTAGCCAGAGCGACGGTTTGGGCAACGTCCATTTCTGACCCCATAATTGGACATTCGCGGGCCGATCAGAATTTGCTGAAAGCGGTCGCCGTCGAAGTCTGACTGCTATGACGCCTTTTCGGAATCGTAGCAGCGAAACTGCGTAGATGACTCAGCCGCTAAGCGGCGACGTACTCCTGCCGGGCGCGCCAATTACCCCGCTTGGCTCTTGAACCGTTCGATCAGTGTTTTCAGCCCCGGTTTCTGACCCGTCGCCAGCAAGCTCGCGCGGAACAGGCGGCCCAGGTAAACGAACTCCACCACGATGAACGCGGCCAGCAGCAGGCCGGTGCCGATCAGCACCCACAGCTCGATCCCCGTGCCGAGCTGGGCGAGGACCGCGAAGGGGGTGATGAAGGGTATCCAGGTCATCACCTGAACGATCGGGCCGTCATTACCGGCCAGCACCGCCTGGATCAGGAAGGTGACCGGCAGCAGGATCGCGAAGGTGAGGGGCATGAAATAGCCCTGCGCCTCGTTCATCGAATCGGTCATCGATCCGATCGCGAGGAAGATCACCGAAATCGAGATGTAGCCCGCGACGAAGAAGTAAATGATCGCGATCACGATCACCGGATCGGTCAGCGGAGCGAGCGCCGGGCGGAGGAAATCCGAGACCGCGCCGCTGAACCAGAAAGCGGCGATCGCGGCAAAGATCACCCAGCTCGCGACGAGCGCGAGGCCGACCGCGACGGTGCCGATCAGCTTGCCGTACATCAGGTCTTCGGCCTTGACGCAGGCCAGCACGCTTTCGAGCAGCTTGTTGGTCCGTTCCTCGACCGAGCTTTGCAGCATCCAGCCACCCGACAGCATCAGCGCCATCAGCAGGACATAGGCCAGCGCCAGCGGCAGGATCGAGCGCACCGCCATCGATTCGCGCGCACCGTCGCCGGGTTCGGGCGTGGTCACGGCGATTGCGGGCTGGGCGGTCTGCACCAGCGCGGCGCGCTCGGGCGACACCCCGTCCTCGGCCAGCAAGCGTCCGCGCAGATCGGTGGTCAGCGTGTCCTGCAAGGTGGTCACGAAACTGCTTCGCGGCGTGTCGTTGGACCACAGGCGAACGACCGGGCGTTCGGCGTAATCGCTGTCGATCAGGATGACATAGGAAGCCTCCTCGTCGCCGTCCTTGGGATCGATGATCTGTTCGACCGCCTCGTCGAGCGCTTCGCCGGTGGCCGTCGCGATAGACGGATCGGGTTCGACGAATTCATAGCTGGCTTCGCGCGGCTCGAATTCGGGTGTGTCCTTGTCGCGCACGGCGTCGATCTTCTCCAGCGCTCCTTCGAGCCCTCCCGACTGGCGAAAGGCTTCGATATCGGCGGGCGTGTACCAGCGATCGTATTGCGTCCACGGCGCATCGGGATCGGCGGCTTCGAGCCCGTGCCGACGGACATAGCGCGATAGGCGCGCGAGAGCGTCGCGATCGTCTTCGAGGGCGAAGCTGGTCTCGATCCGCTCGGCGACTTCGCCGCCGGCCCGGTCGACCAGCATGACCTTGGTCGCTTCGTCGTCATCGAACAGCTTGCCGACCACCGATCCGACGCCGAGCGCGACGGGGATCAGCAGCAGGGTGAGCCAGAAGCTCTTCATCTGGACGATCTGGCGGAATTCGCGCTGCGCGACGAGGAGGATATTGCTCATTTCTTCACTCCCTCGTCACCGACCAGTTCGACGAAAACTTCATGCAGGCTCGCGCGGTGTTCGGAGAACCGGCGCAGCGGAACTCCGGTGGCGGTGCAATGTTCGAGCACCGCGCCAGCATTTCCTTCGGGCGGTACGGTCAGGCTGTATTCGAACCATCCCTCGCCGACATCGCGGCCCCGCGTGGCCTGGGCGAGTCCGGGCACGGTCTCGATTCCCGGTTTTGCTACCGCTTCGATCTGCGAGGGCAGCATGTCGCGCGCCTGTTCGAGCGTGCCTTCGAAGCGTTTTTCGCCGCGCTTCAACAGCAGTAGCCGGTCGCACAGACGCTCGGCATGCTGCATGACATGGGTGGAAAACACGATCGCCGCGCCGCCTTCTGAGGCGCGGAGGATCTCGTCTTCGAGCAGTCCCTGATTGACCGGGTCGAGGCCGGAGAACGGCTCGTCGAGCAGCAGGAGCTCCGGATCGTTGACGATCGAGGCTGCGAGCTGGACCTTCTGCGCCATACCCTTCGACATATCTGCAATGTTCGATTTTGCCCGGTCGCCGAGGCCGAAGCGTTCGAGCAGGTCGAGCCCCGCCTTGCGCGCGGCACCCGCTTCCATGCCCTTGAGGCGGCCGAAATAAACGATCGTGTCGATCGCGGTCATGTTCTTGTAGAGACCGCGCTCCTCCGGGAGGAAGCCGATCCCCGCAGCATTGTCGCGATCGGGCGAACCGCCAAGCACGCTGATCGAACCGCTCGTCGGCCGAATGATATCGAGCACCATCCGAAGCGTCGTCGTCTTGCCCGCGCCGTTGCCGCCGAGAAACCCGTAGATTTCGCCTGGCTCGACCGCGAAGCTCAGATCGTTCACCGCCTTGACGTCGGCAAAGCTTTTGGTGACGTTTTCAACCGTCAGAATACTCATGGATTTGTCCCGCTGACCCCGTTCACTATGCCTTCTAGCGGAGCGTGCGGGGCGGACAAGGTGTCGTGGACGAACGACACACAAGGCCAGACGATGGACGAGGGCTAGCCTTTCGCCTTGGCGCGAACGACGGTGTCGAACCGTTGCTCGGTAACCGGATAGCCCTGGTCGGCCGGGATGGTGAGGTATCGACCGTCTGTACGGGTTTCGCTGACCGGGCAGATCTCGCGGATCGCAATGCTCTCTGCCTGACGTCGGGCGTCGGCATAGGTCTCGAACAGCGCGAGCCGCTCCAGATTGCGCAGCGTGGGGAAGATCACGCCGATTTCGCCGCTTTCGACCATGGCGAGTGCATCCTTCGCGCTGGCCCAGAACAGGCGCGACGTCTCGCCGCCATCGGGTGCGATATCGACCGCTCCGGTGCCGAGATCGGCGAGGTAGAAGCGCGTGTCGTAGACCTTGAACGCGGCATGGCGCGGGTGCCAGCGAGCGAACGGGGTGAGGGCTTCGAGATCGAGCATCCACCCGAAATGCGCCAGCACCGGCTCGAGCGCGCCAATCTCGTCGAGCATCGCGCGTGCCGCGCGCGCCTGGTCGGCGTCGATAGGGTCGGCCAGCCCGATGGCGAGCCCCGCTTCTTCGAGCGTTTCGCGGATTGCGGCGATGCGCGCGGCCGCGTCGGATTTGTCGAGCGAGGGAAAGCGTTCGGCGAGGGCGAAGTCGGCTTCGTCGACCCGGCCACCGGGAAAGACAACCATGCCGCCCGCAAATTCGAGTTTTTCCGAGCGCCGTTGCATGAGAATTTCGTCCGGGCCGGAGGCCGCACGTCGAAAGATCACGCAGGTTGCGGCAGGGCGCGAGGGCTGAGGAGGGGGAGGGCTCATATTGTCTCTGGTGGACGATGGGCGGGCGGCTGCCAAGCCTGTCGGAGATTTTAACACACGGGTGCCGCTTTAACCTTTCGTGGAGGCATGATTCCTTGAAAAACAGACATTTTCAAGACTTGGCACGGGTCTTGTATATTCACCAATACCCAAGCAGTCTATCGAGAGGCAGGACTGCACCCCAAGTCTCCGCGGTCCTGCCTCCCCGGACACCCAAACGAAAAAGCCCGCCGAAATGGCGGGCTTTTTTGTGTCTATGGGGGCCGAACCTCTATTCGGCCTTGGCGACCTGCTTGTCGTCCATCAGCTGCTTGAGCTCGCCTGCTTCGAACATCTCCATCATGATGTCGCTGCCGCCGACGAACTCGCCTTTGACGTAAAGCTGCGGGATCGTGGGCCAGTCCGAATAGGCCTTGATGCCTTGGCGGATTTCCATGTCCTGCAACACGTCGACGCTTTCATAGCCGACGCCGCAATGATCGAGGATGGCGACGGCACGGCTGGAAAACCCGCATTGCGGGAACAGCGGCGTGCCTTTCATGAACAGGACCACGTCGTTGCTTTCGACGGTGTCCTTGATGCGCTGGTTGGTGTCCGACATTTCGCGGCCCTTATCTGTAACTGAGTGTAGGCTTCAGGTGGGAAGGCCGGTGGTCAGTTGCAAGGCGTGGAGCTCGCCGCCCATCCGTCCGCCGAGCGCTTCGTAGACGAGCTTGTGCTGCGCCACGCGCGACTTGCCGGCGAACGATGCCGAGCGGATCTCGGCGGCGTAGTGATCGCCGTCGCCCGCCAGGTCACGGATCGTGACATCGGCATCGGGAATGGCTGCCTTGATCAGCCGTTCGATCTCGTCCGCCTGCATTGCCATCGGTTCAGTCCTCGGACTTCATGAACTGGCGACGCGCTTCGATTTCGCATTCCTCGAGCTTGGCACGGACATCGGCTTCGTCGACATCGCAATCGGCGGTGGTGAGGTCGCCGTAGACCTTGCGGATCACGTCCTCGTCGCCGACCTCTTCGAAGTCCGCCTGCACCACGGCCTTCTCATAAGCGTCGGTTTCCTCATCGGTCAGGCCCATCTTGCCCGCTGCCCAATTGCCGAGCAGGCGATTGCGCCGCGCGGTGATCTTGAACCGGGTTTCCTGATCGAAAGCGTATTTGGTTTCTTCGCCGCGCTCGCGGTCCTTGAAATCGGTCATTGCAATATCCTCTCGAATGGGTCGCGCGCCGCATAGCAGCGCCCGAACGGGCTGCAAGTCAATCCCGCACTCAATCCATCGTCACGACGAGCTTGCCGATCGCCTCGCGGTTTTCCAGCTTGGCGATCGCTTCGCCGCCGCGTTCGAGCGGGAAGGTTTCCGAGACCAGCGGGTTGATCTTGCCCGCCGCCAGCAGGTCGAACAGCTCGGCGATGTTCTGGCGGTTCTTCTCGGGCGAGCGTGCCGTGAACGCTCCCCAGAACACGCCGCGAATGTCGCAGCTCTTGAGCAGGGTGAGGTTGAGCGGAATCTTGGGGATGCCCGCCGGGAAGCCGATAACGAGGTGGCGACCTTCCCAACCGAGCGAGCGCAGCGCCGGCTCGGAATAGGCCCCGCCGACGATGTCGTAGACGATGTCCGCGCCGTCTTTGCCGACCGCAGCCTTGAACTTGCCTGCCAGGTCCTTCGACGCGTCCTTGTCGATCTCGCCCTTGGGATAGATCACGATTTCGTCGGCCCCGGCCTTGCGCGCGACTTCGCCCTTTTCTTCGGTCGACACGGCGCCGACGACGCGTGCGCCGTAAGCCTTGGCGAGTTCGACTGCCGATAGTCCGACCCCACCGGCAGCGCCGAGCACCAGCACGGTCTGTCCTTCGGCGATGTCGCCACGGTCCTTGAGGCCGTGGATCGTGGTGCCGTAGGTCATCAGGATCGAGGCGGCGGTGGGGAAATCGACCCCGTCGGGAATTGCGAACAAACGCGCGGCCTCGACCGCGACCTTTTCCGCCAGACCGCCATTGCCGAGCATTGCGATCACTCGGTCGCCGACCTTCCAGTCGGTCACGTCGTCGGCAACGGCTTCGATCACGCCTGAAATCTCGCCACCCGGAGCGAACGGACGCTCGGGCTTGAACTGGTAGAGATCGCGGATGATCAGCGTGTCGGGATAATTGATCGCGCAGGCCTTGACCGCGACGACGACCTGTCCCTTGCCGGGCGCGGGGGCGTCGACCTCGTCGAGCGTGAGCGTTTCGGGTCCACCGGTTTCGTGGCTACGTAGGGCTTTCATCAATCGGTCTCCGGTTTCGGCCCGGTCGGGCGTTTTACTTCAGGCGTTTCGGGCGTGTTGCCTTTGGCCTTGCGCTTGTTGGCATAGAGCATCGCCGCGGCAATCGCGGCGGATCCGATGGCGGCACCGATGGCAGCCTTCCCAGTGAGTTTTTTTGTCATGCAAGCGCATATGCAAGCGTGCGCTGCCCCTCGCAAGGCTAGAGATAATCGCCGATCACGGCCCAGCGTGCTTCTTTCTCGGCTAGCGGCATCGCGGCATAGGCGGGACTGGAGGAGGGCAAGTCGACCAGCGCCAGCGAGCTGTCGCCGAGTGCCGCGCGCCCGTGCCTGGCCGAAGTCTTGCCGTTGAAGCCCACTGCCTGGAGATCGGGCAGGGTAGCAACCAGATCCGCCAGCGCGGTCGGCTCGGCATCGCGGATCGAGGCGTCGAGGCTCCCGTCTCGCCGCGCGCTTGCCACGGTGTCCCATAGTCCGATCCCGTGATCGAGAAGGGTGGCAAGGCGGGCCTCATAATCCAGCGCAGTCAGATCGACTTCGATCACTTTGCCGACCAGATGCCAGAACCGATTCGCAGGATGGGCATAGTATCGCTGCGCCTCGAGCGAGCTTTCACCCGGCAGGCTCCCCAGCAACAGGACGCGGGTGCGGCGGTCGACGATCGGCGCGAAGCCAGCTTTCCGTACAGTCATGGGGCCATCCTGAAATTCGCTGCGTATTTTTCCATGAAAAATCTAGAGTTTGTCATGGAATGGTAAGGCGTACCTGCTTACATTGGTGTCAATGAGCAGGCGCGACCATACCCATCAGATCCAGATCCAGCCCGATGATATCGATTTCATGGGGCATGTGAACAATGCGCGCTACCTTTCATGGGTGCAGGATGCGGTGCTTTCGCACTGGAAGAAGCTCGCCCCGGCCGAAGCGCTGGCGAGCCGCGCCTGGGTCGCGATCAAGCACGAGATTACCTATCGCCAGCCGGCCTTCCTCGACGACGAGGTCTTCGCCAACACCGTACTCGAAAGCGTTAAAGGCGCGCGGGCATTCTACTCCACCGTGATCAAGCGCGGGGAAGAGGTACTGGCAGAAGTCCAGTCGAGCTGGTGCTGCATCGATGCCGAAACCCTGCGCCCGGCGCGTATCGGCGAAGAAGTGAAGGGCTTCTTCTTCCCGAACAAGGGCTGAGCGCCTATAGTCGCGCCTGTCATGCAGGTTCTCGTTCCCGCCCTGATCGTTCTCGCCACCGTCATCGCGATGGAGTGGGTCGCGTGGGCGAGCCACAAATACATCATGCACGGCTTCGGCTGGGGCTGGCATCGCGATCACCACGAACCGCACGACAATCTGCTCGAAAAGAACGATCTCTACGCGATTGTCGGCGCGGCGATGAGCATTTCGATGTTCGCGCTAGGCAGTCCATTGGTGATGGGCGCCTCGGCCTGGTGGCCGGGAACATGGATCGGGCTCGGCATACTGTTTTACGGGATCATCTACACGCTGGTGCATGATGGCTTGGTCCACCAGCGTTATTTCCGCTGGGTGCCCAAGCGCGGCTATGCCAAGCGGCTGGTCCAGGCGCACAAGCTGCACCACGCCACGATCGGCAAGGAGGGCGGCGTGAGCTTCGGCTTCGTCTTCGCGCGCGATCCGGCCAGGCTCAAAGCAGACCTCAAGCGTCAGCGCGAAGCGGGCATAGCCGTCGTCAGGGACAGCGCGGGGGCTTGATCCCAAGCATTTGCGGCAGCGTTATTCGTTGCGCGTGGCAATCCAGCCGCCGCAGATCACCAGGATCGCGACCGAAATCCAGTACCAGGGATGGCCGAGCGTGAAGTACGTGACGACCGCGCCGGTCGCCATCGCGCCGATCGCCATGGTCTTTGCCCGGCGGCTGATCGCGCGCCGCTCGCGCCAGTCGCGAACCTGCGGACCCCATTGGGGGTGATCGAGGATTTTCTGCTCCAGCTCGGGGCTCGAGCGGGCGAAGAAATACACCGCCAGCAGCAGGAACGGCACGGTCGGCATGATCGGCAATACCGCCCCGATCGCGCCGAGGCCGACGGCGGCGAACCCGAGCACGCGATAAAGATGCCGTTTCATCGGCGCACGGTCATCCGCCCGCGATCCGCGCGGCATGTTCGCGCACCAGGGCGATCATGTTGGGCACGCCCTGGGTGCGATTGGAGCTCAGCTGGTTCTTGAGATCGAAGGGTTCGAGCGCGTCGGTCACATCCATCGCGGCGACCTTGGCTGCGGGCTTGTCCTGCACCGCGGAGAGCACCAGCGCAACGATCCCCTTGGTGATCGCGGCATTGCTGTCGGCAAGGAAATGAAGCCGCTCGCCCTCCTGCGTGGGATAGACCCAGACTTGCGCCGAACAACCGCGCACCAGCGTCGCATCGGTCTTGAGGGCGTCGGGCATGGGCTCCAGATCGCGGCCCAGTTCGATCAGCAGGCGATACCGTTCGTCGCCTTCGAGGAATTCGTATTCTTCCTGGATATCGTCGAGTGTGCGCATGGGCGGCGGATAGGCATTCGGCCTTGGGATTGAAAGGGTTTCGTCACGGCGTGGCGACCGATCGGAAACCGTTCAACTCACAAATCGACCCCGCTGGCGATCGCTTCGAGGCGGCGGATGCGCTCCTTGAGGTCCGCAATCTCGATCCGCGCGGCGCCTTCAGGCGCGCCGCCTTCGATCTCTGGCGCTTGGTTTCGGCTACCGCCGCTGCGCTCGATTTCCTGGCGACGCAGGGCGATCCAGCTTTCCCAGGCGCGAAGCGTCGCGCTGGAGAGGATCACGAGCCCGATCAGAGCGGCGCTGGCGATCAACAAAGTTTCGGTCATCACCATGGCAATTTCCCTCAATCCTTGCGCAGATCTTCGATCTGGCTGGCGAGACGTTCGGCCTCGCTGTTCTTGTCCGTTGCGATCCGCTCGAGCACCTTGATCCGCTCGCGCAGGTCTTCGATTTCGCGCTGGGCTTCGGGATCGCGGCTGGCTTGCCCGACATAGGTCTGGTTGCCGCGCTCGTCTTCGATGATCCCTGCCTGGGCGCGATAGCGCGAGCTCATCAACTTGCCGATCACGATGATCGAGACGATGACGACGATCGCGGCGGGCCAACCCATCAGCCGCGCTCCTTGCGCCGCATGTCGAGCGGAACGCCGGCCCCTTCGGCGGTGTTGGCGTCGATCTTGCGCTGGTCGCGCAGCCGCTCGATTTCCTCGGCGACGCCATAGCCGCGATCGGTCACGATCTTCTCTAGCACGATCATGCGATCCTGCATCCCGTCGAGCTTTTCATGGAGCGCGCGGTTTTCCTCGCGCAGCGCCTTGGTCTCACCGGTGGCCGCAGGTTCGGTCTTGCCGCCCCATTCGTCTTCCAGCGGATAGCCGTGCTTGGCGCGGATCCAGTTGTTGATCAGCCATCCCAGCGTCATGACGCCGACGATGACGATGATCATAGTTTCCTTGTCCATATTCCCCTCTTCTCGTTTGGCTTAGCGGGCCGGCTGCTTGTCGATATCCAGCGCCATGCCGCTGTCTGTGTCTTCTACCTGGCGCTGGTCGCGCAGGGCTTCGATCTGGGTCGCTACATTGTAGCCGCTGTCGGTGACGATGCGTTCGAGCACCTGCACCCGGTCTTCGAGCTGCTGGACGCGGCTGGCATATTGCGCCGCTTTTTCCGCAGTGTTGCTCGAGGTCGCTTCGATCTGCATTTTCATCATCTTCTGGCGATGAGCTGACCAGATCGCGACGATCGGGATCGAAACCCCGATGATCGGGATCAATACGCCCAGTGTTCCAGCGTCCATTGTTCGGTCCTTTCCTGCGGGCTCAGCGCAGCTGTTCGATTTCGGCGCTCAGCGCCTTGTTGCCATCGACATAGAAATGCTCGACCTTGGCCAGGCGGCGATCGACGTCGCGCATCTGGGCGCGGATCTCGCGCGCGGTGCGCTTCGGGCTCTGCCGGACACGCTGCCAGTAGCGGCTCTCGTCCTGATCGACATAGAGGTGCGGCGGCTTCTTGTTCAGCAGGAACCCGGCGACGAAATAGGCCGGAAGTACGATGCCGGAACTGGCGAAGAAGCTGATGACGACGGCCATGCGGACCCAGAAGGCATTGATCCCGGTGTAATCCGCGATGCCCGCGCAGACGCCCATCAGTTTGCCATTGTGCTTGTCGCGGTAAAGCGTGGTGCGGGGGCTGTTCATCGGGCGGTCCTTTCTTTGTCGGCCAGCAGGCGATCGAGTTCGCGCAGCTGCTGGTTGTCGGTCTCGCGGTCGGCGAGCAGTTTCGGTCGTTCGAAGTCGGGATTGTCGCTTGCGACCAGTCGTTCGACCGTGTCCATGCGCTCATCAAGGCGCTTGGCGAGGTTGTAGAGCTCTTCGAGCAGCACCTCGTCATCGGTGGTGATGGTGGCAGCGGTCTTCCACTTCGTGATGTAGTGGAGGATGATCCAAGGCAACCCGATGAAGAGCGTGGCTACGATCATGATTCCGGCGATCTCGTCCATGGGTCAGTCCTTCTTGTTCTCTTCCTCGCCCGCGGCGCTGTCGCCGCGACCGAGCAGTTTCTTCATTTCGGCGAGCTCGTCGTCGATCGCGTCGGCGCCTTCGAGCGCGGCGATTTCGTCGGCGAGACTCGGCTTGTCCGATCCGTCGGAGATTTTCAGCGCATCGGCGCGGCCTTCTGCGTAATCGACCCGGCGTTCGAGCTGGTCGAAGCGATTGAGCGCATCGTCGACGCGTTCATTGGTCATCAGGCTGCGCAGCTTGACGCGGTTCTCCGCGCTTTCGAGCCGGGCGGCGATGCTAGACTGGCGGCTGCGGGCTTCGCGCAGGCGACCCTGGAGCTTCTGGATGTCCTGCTCGTAGGCGCGCAGCGCGTCGTCGAGCACCGCGATCTCTTCCTTGAGCTGGGCGGACATATCGACCGCCTTCTTCTTTTCGACCAGCGCCGCACGGGCGAGGTCTTCGCGATCCTTGCTCAGCGCGAGCTGCGCTTTCTCGCCCCAATCGGCCTGCAGCTTGTCCAGCTTGACCGTGTGGCGGTGCATTTCCTTCTGGTCGGCGATCGTGCGGGCGGCCGAGGCGCGGACTTCGACCAGCGTCTCTTCCATCTCCATGATGATCATGCGGATCATCTTCGACGGATCGTCCGCCTTGTCGAGCATGTCATTGAAATTGGCGGCGAAGATATCTCGCGCGCGGTTGAAAATTCCCATTAGCGGGGCTCCTGAGGATTGAAACTGACTGAACTTGCTGCGCACCTTGTCGCCATCCATCCAGTCTGTCGCGGACATTTTCTCGCGGGTCGGCTCTGGCGAGCGACGGATGCGATCGATCTCCTGATCGATGCGGCTCCGGCGCGTGCCATCGCCGACCGGGCCGAGGGGGCTTTCATCGCTCATGCGAGGCCTCCTGCGGTGGGGATCACCGCAAGGGCGGGAGCCGCCTGCAGCTGGGTGGCGAGATAAAGCAGGTTCACGCCCAGTGTCGCCAGGATGCTGGCAATGATGGCCCGATCGAGCTTGCTGCGCGATTGGAGAAGCTTGCGGGTGTTCATGGCGTTTTCCTTCGTCCAAGGTTCGTAAGTTGGTGTTGTTCACATAATAGCAAGCAGCGTGCCAAACCCGATTTATGGCAGAAATCCGCCGTTTCCATGTCATTCATCGAAAATGCCATTGGGGGATATTGCCAAGTGTTGGGAATTTTCACTATGAAGCGAAGCCATGCAACGCGAAGCTCAGTTTATCGGCCAGTCCGGCGCCTTTCTCGACGCGGTCGAGCGCGCCAGCCGCGCAGCCCCGATGCGCCGTCCCGTGCTGGTGGTGGGGGAGCGGGGAACCGGCAAGGAGCTGATCGCCGAGCGTCTTCACCGCCTGTCGAACCGATGGGAAGAGCCGCTCGTCATCATGAACTGCGCGGCGTTGCCCGAGACACTGATCGAGGCAGAACTGTTCGGGCACGAGGCTGGCGCCTTCACCGGCGCGACGCGGGCGCGGGAAGGGCGGTTCGAGGAAGCCGACAAGGGCACGCTGTTCCTCGACGAACTCGGTACGCTGTCGATGGGTGCGCAGGAACGGCTGCTGCGTGCGGTCGAATATGGCGAGGTGACGCGGATCGGTTCGTCGCGCCCGACGCGCGTCGATGTGCGGATCGTCGCCGCGACCAATGAAAACCTCCCCAAACTGGCCGCCGAGCACAAGTTTCGCGCCGACCTTCTCGACCGCCTGAGCTTCGAGGTCATCACGCTTCCCCCGCTGCGCGCGCGTGAAGGAGACATCCCGGTGCTGGCCGAATTTTTCGGGCGGCGCATGGCGGCGGAGCTGCACTGGGACAATTGGCCCGGCTTTGCCGACCATGTCGTTGCCGAGCTCGAGCAGTATGGCTGGCCCGGCAACGTTCGCGAATTGCGCAACGCCGTCGAACGCGCGGTCTATCGCTGGGACGATTGGGACGAACCGATCGGCCACGTCCAGTTCGATCCGTTCGACAGTCCGTGGATGCCCACTGGCGAGCGCGAGCAGGATCCGAAGGTCGAGACCGCCAAGCCAGCGCGTCCGGCGACCTCGAAGCCGCGCTATGACAATATCGACGATCTGCGCGCTGCGGTCGACACGCATGAACGTGCGATCGTCGAGCACGCCTTGGGCAAACATCGCTGGAACCAGCGCAAGACCGCCGAGGCGCTGGGCCTCAGCTATGACCAGCTGCGCCATTGCATCAAGAAGCACGGGCTGGCGGAGAACGCCTGATTCAGCGCTTGCCTTTGCGCCCGGTGCTGCCTATCTAGCTGGCATCCCGACATTGTCGCGACACTGTAGGGCTGGCGCCGCAAGGGGCCGGCACCAAACCGGTTTGTCGCGACAAGGTCCACCCGATGGAGAACGAATGGCCGATCTTGAACGACTGCACGATCTGATCGAACCCGAAGCGAAAGCGCTGGGTTTCGAACTCGTGCGCGTGAAGATGATGCCGTCCGAAGCCGGCGACGGCGGCCATGCGCTGCAGGTGATGGCGGAAGATCCCGCCACCGGCCAGCTCGTGATCGAGCAATGCGCCGCGCTCTCGCGCCGGATTTCGACCAAGCTCGACGAGCTCGAGGCCGATGGCGACGTCCTGATCGAGGGGCACTACCACCTCGAAGTCAGCTCGCCGGGAATCGACCGCCCGCTGACGCGGTCCAAGGATTACGCCGACTGGGCCGGTCACGAAGCGAAGGTCAGCCTGTCCGAGAAAGTCCACGGCCACCGCAATCTGCGCGGCAAGCTGGTGGGGATCGAGGGCAGCACCGTCACCATCGCGGATAACAAGCACGGCGAGATTGCCGTGCCGCTGCAAAACATTCACGCGGCCAAGCTCGTCCTTACCGACGAGCTGATCGCCGCCACCCAGCCGCTCGATACGAGTGGCGCTGACGAAATCGTCGAAGATACGTCCAACGAGGAACAGGACTGACAATGGCAAGCCCGATTTCCGCCAACCGCGCCGAACTGCTCGCGATCGCCAATTCGGTCGCGACCGAGAAGATGATCGACAAGTCGATCGTGATCGAGGCGATGGAAGAGGCGATCCAGAAGAGCGCGCGCAACCGCTACGGCGCCGAAAACGACATCCGCGCCAAGCTCGATCCGCAGACCGGCGATCTGCGCCTGTGGCGCGTCGTCGAAGTTGTCGAGGAAGTCGAAGACTACTTCAAGCAGGTCGATTTGAAGGCCGCGCAGAAGCTCGAGAAGGACGCGCAGCTCGGCGATTACATCGTCGACCCGTTGCCGCCGGTCGATCTCGGCCGCATCGATGCGCAGGCCGCCAAGCAGGTGATCTTCCAGAAGGTCCGCGATGCCGAGCGCGAGCGTCAGTTCGAAGAATTCAAGGACCGCGCGGGTGAAGTCATCACCGGCGTGATCAAGTCGGTCGAATTCGGCCATGTGATCGTCAATCTCGGGCGTGCCGAAGGCGTCATCCGCCGCGACCAGCAGATCCCGCGCGAAGCGGCACGTGTCGGTGAGCGTATCCGTGCGCTGATCACCAAGGTGGAGCGCAACAATCGCGGCCCGCAGATTTTCCTCAGCCGCGCGCACCCCGATTTCATGCGCAAGCTGTTCGCGCAGGAAGTGCCCGAAATCTACGACGGCATCATCGAGATCAAGGCCGCAGCCCGCGATCCGGGAAGCCGTGCCAAGATCGGCGTCATTTCGTATGACAGTTCGATCGATCCGGTCGGCGCCTGCGTCGGCATGAAGGGCAGCCGCGTCCAGGCCGTCGTGCAGGAATTGCAGGGCGAAAAGATCGACATCATTCCCTGGAGCGAGGAAACCGCGACTTTCGTGGTCAACGCGCTGCAGCCGGCCACCGTCAGCCGCGTCGTGCTCGATGAGGAAGAGAATCGCATCGAAGTCGTCGTGCCCGACGATCAGCTCAGCCTCGCGATCGGCCGTCGCGGCCAGAACGTGCGCCTGGCCAGCCAGCTGACCGGTCACCAGATCGACATCATGACCGACGAGGAAGCGAGCGAGAAGCGGCAGAAGGAATTCGCCGAACGCTCCAAGATGTTCGAAAACGAACTCGACGTCGACGAAACGCTGTCGCAGTTGCTCGTCGCCGAAGGCTTCGTCGAACTCGAGGAAGTCGCCTATGTCGAGCTGGAAGAAATCGCCGCGATCGAAGGTTTCGACGAGGACCTTGCCGAGGAACTCCAGAACCGTGCCAAGGAAGCGATCGAGCGCCAGGAAGAAGCCTATCGCGCCGAACGCCGCGAACTCGGTGTGGCGGACGATCTGGCCGATATCCCGCACCTGACCGAAGGCATGCTGGTCGTGCTCGGCAAGGCGGGCATCAAGACGCTCGACGATCTGGCCGATCTCGCCACCGACGAGCTGATCGCGAAGAAGCGCGAAGCGCCGCGTCGCCGCCAGAACCCCGCCAATGCCGATGGTCCGCCGCTGCGTCGCGACCGCATGCAGCGCGATCAGGACAAGGGCGGCGTGCTTGGCGAATATGGTCTGACCGAAGAGCAGGGCAACGAGATCATCATGGCTGCCCGCGCCCACTGGTTCGACGACGAAGAAGAGACCCAGGAAGAGCAGACCCCGGCCGCCGAAGAAGCGACCGAGGAAGCTCCCGCCGCACAGGAGGCCGCCGATGCGGACTCCACCCAATGAGCGCCTGACGTCCGACATCGCTGAAGACCGCAAGGCCCGGAGCGCTTCCGGGCCCGAAAGAAAGTGCGTGCTGTCCGGAAACCATGGCGGGCGCGACGATCTGTTGCGCCTCGCCATTTCTCCCGATGGTGACGTGCTGTTCGATCCGCGCGCCAAGGCCCCGGGCCGCGGAGCGTGGCTCGGCGTTTCGCGCGGCGAGCTCGAACAGGCGATTGCCAAGAAGAAATTGCGCGGCGCGCTGGCTCGCGCGTTCAAGGGCGCGGCACTGAGTGTGCCTGACGATCTGCCCGAACGGATCGATAACGGGCTTTTCCGCAACCTAACCGAGCGGTTGGGGTTGGAAATGCGCGCCGGACACCTCATCTTGGGGACAGAGAAGATCGCCACTGCCGCGCGCAAAGGCGAAGTTCACTGGCTCGGCCACGCCGCCGATGCCTCCGCGGACGGGACATCCAAACTCGATCAGGCCTGGCGCGTCGGCAGCGATGCGGAAGGCTCCGATCTCAAAGGTGTGCGCTTGCTGCTGGACCGCGAGGCGCTGTCTGTGGCATTGGGCCGCGCGAACGTCGTCCATTTGGCACTGGTCGATCGGGGCGCAGCCGAACGTGTGGAATTGGCGCTGGCGCGCCTGACCCGATTTCGCGGCGAGGCAGAAGCCTCGCTCGGCGACGATGAAGATATGACGAAGGAAGTTTGACCGAATGAGCGATGAGAAGAAACCAGCCCGCAAGCCGCTGACCCTCAAAGGGAGTCAGCCGGGCGAGGTCAAGCAGACCTTCAGCCACGGTCGGACCAACAAGGTCGCGGTCGAGGTCAAGCGTCGGCGCAAGCTGGTGAAGCCGGGCGAGGAGCCCGCAGCGGCACCTGCCCCTACGCCTGCACCTGCCCCGACGCCCGAACCGGCGCCTGCACCCGCTCCGGCTCCGGCGGCCAAGAAGCCCGCGCCCAAGCGGCCCGCGCCCGATGCCGAAACGCCGCAGGAACGCGTCGCGCGTCTCCAGCGCGAGGCCGAAGAAGATCGCCTGCGCATGGCCGAGGAAGCCCGCAAGCGCGATGAGCGCAAGGCCAAGGAACGCGAGCAGGAAGAAAAGCAGCGCGCCGAGGACAAGCAGAAGGCCAAGGAAGAGGCCGAAAAGCAGGCTTCCGAGGACGCCAAGCAGGCGGTGAAGGACGAAGCCAAGGCCGCCAAGGACGAAGCCAAGGCTGCCGATGCCGAAGCGGAAGCCGCTGCCGATGCGTCGGCCGCCGCAGCCGCTGCGGACAGCGATTCCAAGACGCCTGCCCCGCGCAAGTTCACGCCGGTCGCCCGGCCCGAGCCCAAGCGTCCGGCGAAAAAGGAAGAGAAGAAGCCCGCGCGCGGCGCCGCAGCCGGTGGCGGCGGTGGCAACGACAAGCGCCGCTCGGGCAAGCTCACCGTCAACAAGGCGCTCAACGAGGACGAGGGCCGTCGCGCCCGTTCGCTCGCCGCGCTCAAGCGTGCGCGCGAAAAGGAACGCCGCGCCCAGGGCGGCCCCTCAAAGCCGCGTGAGAAGCAGGTTCGCGACGTCGTCGTGCCCGAAGCGATCACGGTGCAGGAACTTGCCAACCGCATGGCCGAGAAGGGCGCCGACCTGGTCAAGGAACTGTTCAATCTCGGCATGATGGTCACCGTCAACCAGACGATCGACCAGGATACCGCGGAATTGCTGGTCGATCAGTTCGGCCACAATGTCGAGCGTGTCTCCGAAGCCGATGTCGATATCAACACGACCGAGGATCAGGACCCCGAAGAGACGCTGAAGCCGCGTGCGCCGGTCGTCGCAGTGATGGGCCATGTCGATCACGGCAAGACCTCGCTGCTCGATGCCTTGCGCAAGACCAATGTGACCAAGGGCGAGGCCGGCGGCATCACCCAGCATATCGGCGCCTACCAGATCACGGCCAAGGACAAGTCGAAGATCACCGTGCTCGATACGCCGGGCCACGCTGCGTTCACCGAAATGCGCCAGCGCGGCGCCAACGTGACCGACATCGTGATCCTGGTGGTCGCGGCGGATGACGGCATCATGCCGCAGACGATCGAGGCCATCAATCACGCCAAGGCGGCCAACACGCCGATCATCGTGGCGATCAACAAGATCGACAAGCCAGAGGCCAATGCCCAGAAGATCCGCGAGCGCCTGCTCGAGCATGAAGTCATCGTCGAGGCGATGTCGGGCGACGTGCAGGACGTGGAAGTCTCCGCAACCAAGGGCACCGGGCTCGATAAGCTGGTCGATGCGATCAACCTCCAGGCCGAACTGCTCGAACTGAAGGCACGCCCCGATCGCGCAGCCGAGGCGACCGTCATCGAAGCGCAGCTCGACAAGGGCCGTGGACCGGTGGCCACGGTGCTCGTCACCCGCGGTACGCTCAAGCGTGGCGACACCTTCGTGGTCGGCACCGAAAGCGGCCGTGTGCGCGCGCTGATCGACGACAATGGCAAGCAGGTGAAGGAAGCTGGCCCCTCGACCCCGGTCGAAGTGCTGGGCCTGGGCGGCGTTCCCGATGCCGGCGATCAGATGACCGTGGTCGAGAACGAACAGCGTGCCCGCGAGGTTGCCGAGTTCCGCCAGGCCAAGGCCACCGAAAGCCGCACCGCACTCGCGCCGACCAATTTCGACACGATGTTCAACAACATGCAGTCGAACGTCATCGAATTCCCGGTGCTGGTGAAGGCCGACGTCAAGGGTTCGGTTGAAGCGATCACCACCGCGCTGCACAATCTTTCGAACGACGACATTAAGGTCCGCGTGCTGCATGCAGGCGTGGGTGCGATCACCGAAAGCGACGTGCAGCTGGCCGGCGCCTCCAAGGCCCCGATCATCGGCTTCAACGTGCGTCCCAATCCGAAGGCACGCGAGCTGGTGAAGCGTGATGGCGTGCGGATGATGTATCACGACGTGATCTATCACCTGACCGACGAGATCACCAAGGAGATGCTTGGCGAACTCGGCCCGCTCAAGGTCGAAAATGTCATGGGCCGTGCCGAGATCAAGGAAGTCTTCAAGTCCGGCAAGAAGGACAAGGCAGCCGGTCTGCTGGTGGTCGAAGGCGTTATCCGCAAAGGTCTCCATGCGCGTCTCACCCGCGACGACGTCATCGTCTCGGCGACGACCATCGCCTCGCTGCGGCGCTTCAAGGACGATGTGGACGAAGTCCGCTCGGGCCTCGAATGCGGCGTGGTCCTCGAAGACACCAACGACATCAAGCCGGGTGACCAGCTCGAAGTGTTCGAGGTGAACGAGGAAGAACGGACGCTTTAATCCGAACAGCCCCTCCCGATGTCGGGAGGGGAGGATATCTATGGCCAAGAACCCATCCACACCCGAACAGCAATCGGTCCGCGTCCTCAAGGTGGGCGAGCGGGTTCGGCATATCCTGTCGGAACTGCTCGCACGCGGCGAGGCGCATGACGATACGCTGCGCGCGACGAATATCTCGGTCACCGAGGTGCGGATGTCGCCCGATCTGCGGCAGGCCAAGGTCTATGCCAAGCCGCTGCTAGGCGAGGACGAGGCAGCAGTGCTCAAGGCGCTGCGCACAAACACGGCGTTCTTCCAGAAGGAGGTCGCCCAGCGCCTCGGGCTCAAATTCGCGCCCAAGCTGCAATTCCGCGCCGACGAGAGTTTCGACGAGGCCGATCGCATAGAAAGCCTGCTCGACGATCCGCGCGTGAAGCGCGATCTGGACGAGGATGACTAGCTCGGCATTGCGTCGCTTCTCGCAATGACGGTGATCGGATAGGCTACGCGCATGGCCAAGCTCTATTTCTACTACGCCTCGATGAACGCGGGGAAGAGTTCGAACCTCCTCCAGGCCGCGTTCAACTATGGCGAACGCGAGATGAAGGTGTCGCTGTGGACCGCCGCGATCGACGACCGACCGGGCTTCGGGGCGATCAGCTCGCGGATCGGGCTGGCGAGCGATGCCCATCGGTTCGAGCCCGATACCGATATCGAATCCCACGTGCTGCGACAGCATGCGGAAGAGCCGCTCGCCTGTGTGATGGTGGACGAGGCGCAGTTCCTGACCGAAGCCCAGGTCTGGCAACTCGCGCGGCTAGCGGACACGCACGATATCCCGGTGCTGTGCTACGGTTTGCGCACCGATTTCCAGGGCGCGCTGTTTCCGGGATCGGCGGTGCTGCTGGGCATCGCGGATTCGCTGGTGGAGCTGAAATCGGTCTGCAAATGCGGGCGCAAGGCGACCATGAATCTGCGCGTCGACGATACTGGCCGGCCGGTGAAGGCGGGCGCGCAGACCGAGATCGGCGGCAACGACCGCTATGTCGCCATGTGCCGCAGGCATTTCGTCGAGGCGCTGTCCTGATCCTCCGTTCGATGAACTGGCTTTGGTAATCGTGCGGCACTCCCTATCTAGCCTGGCATGACAGACACCCTTCTCCTCATTGCGATCCTGGTCCCGTGCCTGATCGTCGCGATCGTGTTTCACGAAGTCGCGCATGGCTGGACCGCGCTGGCGCTCGGCGATCCGACGGCGAAGGAGCAGCGGCGGCTGTCGCTCAATCCGATCCGCCATGTCGATCCGGTCGGCACGCTGATCGTACCGGGCGCGCTCGCCTTGTTCGGCGGGCCGATCTTCGGTTGGGCCAAGCCGGTGCCGGTGCAATTCCGGCGATTGAGAAATCCGCGCTGGGGTATGGTGGCGGTGGCTGCCGCAGGGCCGATGACCAATATCGTTCTGGCCTGGATCGCGGCGGTCCTGCTCGGCGCGATCGCTGCGTTCTCTCCCGGCATGCAGGGCCCGGGAATGGAATTCACGGCTCAGTTCTTCAGCACGTTCATCCTGATCAACAGCTTCCTCGCGCTGTTCAACCTGCTGCCGATACCGCCCTTTGACGGCGGGCATATTGCGCAAGGCCTGCTGCCGCGCTCGCTCGCCCATCACTACGCGAAGCTGCAGCAATACGGCATTCTTGTGCTGGTGGTCTTGATCGCGGCGACCTGGGCCTTTCCCAATGCCGGTATCATCGAGACGATCTTCTATCCGCCGCTCAACTGGATGCTGGGCCAATATCAGGACGTCGCGACCTTCGTCGCGCAGGTCCTGGGCTCGTGATGCCGCTCAACGGCTGGCTCATTCTCGACAAGCCGCGCGGGCTGGGCTCGACCCAGGCGGTCGGCCGGGTCAAGCGCGCGATCCGCGAGGCCGGCCTGCCCAAGACCAAGGTCGGCCATGGCGGCACGCTCGACCCGCTGGCCGAAGGCGTGCTGCCGATCGCGCTGGGCGAGGCGACCAAGCTCGCCGGCCGTATGCTCGACAGCGACAAGATCTACGAGTTCACGGTCCAGTTCGGCGAACAGACCGACACGCTCGACACCGAGGGCGAGGTGGTTCGCACCTCCGACCGGCGCCCGCCCATGGCGGCGGTGGCCGCGGTGCTCGAGCATTTCACGGGTCCGATCGAGCAGGTGCCGCCGAAATATTCGGCGCTCAAGGTCGACGGCCAGCGCGCCTACGACCTTGCCCGCAAAGGCGAGGAGGTCGAACTCGCGACGCGTAGTGTGACGGTGCATTCGCTCGTTTTCGCCGGGGGTGCGCGCGACGATAACGAGCTCGCGATCTCGGCGTTCGCGCTCGGTACCGGGCGACACGACGCGCTCGATCCTAGCGCGCCGATCGAATTTGCCGAGGCGGTGACGCTCGTCGCGCATGTCTCCAAGGGCACGTATATCCGGTCTCTTGCACGGGATATCGCGCATGCGCTTGGAACGGTCGGGCACGTTACCTATCTCCGTCGCATCAAGGCCGGTCCCTTCACCGAGACGCAGGCGATTTCGCTGGACAAACTGGACGAAATCTCTAAGGGCGCGAGCCTTGAAGACCTGATCCTGCCGCTGGAGGCGGGGCTGGACGGTATCCCGGCCCTATCCCTCGACCCGGACGATGCGCAGGCGGCCCGCCAGGGCCGGGTCGTTTCCGGACTGCCCCATGCCGACGGGCTCTACTGTGCGACCCACCGCAATGTGCCGGTGGCGCTGGTCGAACTCGCAGGCGGGACCATGAAAGTGGTTCGGGGTTTCAACCTACCGGATACCGCGGAGTAAGAAGAAATGTCGGTCACTGCCGAGAAGAAAAACGAAATCATCAAGGATAACGCCACCACCAAGGGCGATACCGGTTCGCCGGAAGTCCAGGTCGCGATCCTGACCGAACGTATCCGCAACCTGACGGATCACTTCAAGGACCACCACAAGGACAATCACTCGCGTCGCGGGCTCCTCATGATGGTCAACAAGCGCCGCAACCTCCTTGCCTATCTCAAGCGCAAGGATCTGGGACGCTACAACGATCTGATCCAGAAGCTGGGTCTGCGTAAATAAGAGTTTCGCGAGAGGCGGCTCCCACAAAGGGCCGCCTCTTTCGCATCCGGCTTCCTTTGCAATCCGGCAAGGGTGGCTTTCTGGGGCGACAAGACAAGCCCCGCACCGGACCGGGACGGTATCCCCGGCAGTAGGCCCCGCCGATGCAATCAGGCGCGGCGGGTCATTTAGGAAAATACATGTTCGACAAGAAAACCGTATCGATCGAGTGGGGCGGAAAAACCCTCACCCTCGAAACCGGCCAGATCGCCCGTCAGGCAGACGGCGCCGTTTTGGCCACCTATGGCGAAACCGTGGTGCTGTGCGCCGTGACCGCCGCCAAGAGTGTTCGCGAAGGGCAGGACTTCTTCCCGCTGACCGTCCACTACCAAGAAAAATTCTCCGCTGCGGGCCGTATCCCGGGCGGCTTCTTCAAGCGCGAAGGTCGCGCCACGGAGAAGGAAACGCTGACCTCGCGCCTGATCGACCGCCCCGTGCGGCCGCTCTTCCCCGAAGGTTTCTACAACGAAATCAACGTGATCTGCCAAGTCCTGTCGTATGATGGCGAGACCGAGCCCGATATCGTTGCGATGATCGCCGCCTCGGCTGCGCTGACCATCTCGGGCGTGCCCTTCATGGGCCCGATCGGCGGCGCACGCGTCGGATTCCGCAATGGCGAATATGAACTGAACCCGTCGCTCTCGTCTGCACTTGATGAAGAAGGTCGTCTCGACCTCGTCGTCGCCGCAACGCAGGACGCGGTGATGATGGTCGAATCCGAAGCCAAGGAGCTGACCGAAGAGGAAATGCTCGGCGCCGTCATGTTCGCGCATGATGAAAGCCGCAAGGTCATCGGTGCGATCATCGATCTGGCCGAGCAGGCTGCCAAGGATCCTTGGGATATCGACCAGTCGGACGATACCTCGGCGATCAAGGAAAAGCTGCGCGGTATCGTCGGTGACGACATCGCCGCTGCTTACAGGCTGACCGACAAGTCGGCCCGCTCGGATGCGCTCAACGACGCGCGCGCCAAGGCCAAGGAAGCCTTCGCCGACGATGAGCCGCAGACGCAGATGGTCGCCAACAAGGCGGTCAAGAAGCTGGAAGCGGAAATCGTTCGCGGTGCCATCCTAAAGGACGGCCAGCGCATCGACGGTCGCAAGCTCGATCAGGTTCGCCCGATCGAAGCGATGGTCGGCCTGCTGCCCCGCACCCACGGTTCGGCGCTGTTCACGCGTGGTGAGACGCAGGCGATCTGCACCACCACGCTGGGCACCAAGGATGCCGAGCAGATGATCGACGGCCTCGAGGGCCTGAGCTACTCGCCCTTCATGCTGCACTACAACTTCCCGCCCTATTCGGTCGGCGAAGTGGGCCGCTTCGGCTTCACCAGCCGCCGCGAAACCGGTCACGGTAAGCTCGCATGGCGTGCGCTGCACCCTGTGCTGCCGAACCACGAGGACTTCCCGTACACGATCCGCATCCTGTCGGACATCACCGAGTCCAACGGCTCGTCCTCGATGGCGACCGTGTGCGGTGGCTGTCTGTCGATGATGGATGCCGGCGTTCCGATCGATCGTCCGGTCTCGGGCATCGCGATGGGCCTGATCCTCGAAGGCGACGACTTCGCCGTCCTGTCGGACATCCTGGGTGACGAAGATCACCTCGGCGACATGGACTTCAAGGTCGCCGGTTCGGAGAATGGCATCACCTCGCTCCAGATGGACATCAAGGTTGCCGGGATTACCAAGGAAATCATGGGCAAGGCGCTGGAACAGGCGAAAGCCGGCCGTGCGCACATCCTGGGTGAAATGACCAAGGCGCTGGGCTCGGCCCGCACCGAGGTTTCCGAGCATGCTCCGCGCATCGTCACCATGGAAATCGACAAGTCGAAGATCCGTGACGTGATCGGCACGGGCGGCAAGGTCATCCGCGAAATCGTCGCAGAAACCGGTGCCAAGGTCGACATCGACGACGAAGGGATCATCAAGATCTCGTCCTCCGACAATAGCCAGATCGAAGCCGCCAAGGCCTGGATCGAAGGCATCGTCGAGGAAGCCGAAGTCGGCAAGATCTACACCGGCAAGGTCGTCAACATCGTCGATTTCGGTGCGTTCGTGAACTTCATGGGTGGCAAGGACGGCCTCGTCCACGTCTCCGAAATGAAGGAAGAGCGTGTCGACAAGCCGACCGACGTCGTGTCGGAAGGCCAGGAAGTGAAGGTCAAGGTTCTCGAGATCGACCAGCGCGGCAAGGTCCGCCTGTCGATGCGCGTCGTGGACCAGGAAACCGGCGAAGAGCTCGAGGACACCCGCCCGCCGCGCGAATCGCGTGGTGGCAGTGACCGTCGCGGGCCGCGCGGCAGCCGCGATCGCAATCCCGATCGTGGCGGACGCCGCGGCGATCGCGACGGCGGCGGCAAAAGCGGTGGCGAAGGCCACGTTCCGGACTTCCTGAAGGACTGATCCTTCGGCGAATACGAATAGGAGAGGGCCGCGGCGTTAGCGTCGCGGCCCTTTTTCTTTGCGGTTGAACGATTTCCTTGCCAGACGCCGCGGTTGAAGGATGAAACGACGATGAATTCGAAGAAGGGTTTGCGGGGGCTTGTCGGTCGGTTGCCGATCGCACGGAATCGACCCTGGATAGGCTACGGCGCGGCACTGGCGCTGACGCTTGTCGCTTGGTTCGTCCGCTACGAAATCGGGAACGACCTGCCCCCCGGCTTTCCCTACGTCACTTTCTTTCCGGCGGTCATTTTCGCCGCATTCTTTTTCGGCGCGCGCGCCGGGAGCCTGGCGGCGGTATTGTGCGGGTTGCTGGCGTGGTATTTTTTCATCGCTCCGTTTGAAAGCTTCGCACTTAGCTTCAATTCGACGGTCGCCCTGGCCTTCTATGCCTTCATCGTCACGGTCGATATTTCGCTGATCCACTGGATGCAGAGCGCCAACGGTGCGCTCGACGAGGAGCGCCGCCATTCGCTGGCGCTGAAGGAAAACACCGAAGTATTGTTCAGCGAGCTGCAGCACCGGGTCGGCAACAACCTCCAGATGGTCGGCTCGCTGATCGCCCTGCAGAAGAACCGCCTGACCGACGAAAGCGCACGCGACGCACTCGACGAAGCATCGCGCCGGCTCGGGCTGGTCGGGCGCATCCAGCGCCAGCTTTACGATCCCAAGGGCGCGCAGGTGAGCCTGGCTGCCTATATTGACCAGATCTGCCGTGACGTGATCGCCGCGTCCGGGCGCGAGGGGATCGATTACGAATTCACCGCGCAGGCCGACACCGTGCTGCCCCCCGACAAGGCGATCCCCACCGCACTGGTCGTTGCCGAAGCGCTGAGCAACGCGATCGAGCACGGCTTCGGTTCGGCCGACGCCGGACAGGTGGTGGTCACCGTCGCGCCGCACGAGCACGGGATGGAAGTGATCATCGGCGATAACGGGAAGGGGCTGCCGACAGGCTTCGACCTTGCCAAGTCCGAAAGCCTGGGGCTGAAGATTGCTCGCACGCTTGCGCAGTCGCTCGGCGGCGAATTTGCGATGGACGCCGGCCCGGTCGGGCAGGGCACCATCGCGCGCCTCCAGATCGCGACCGAATTTCCCGCCCCGCCGGAGACCTGAGACATGCTGCCGCGCGAGACCCTGGCCACCGCCCGCATCCCCGATGGCGAGGAATTGACGCTCGTTTCGCACGGGCGCGATTTCATCATCATGCTCGGCCGCGACGAGCTGATGGGCACGCGGATGCAGTTCTCCGAAGAACAACTCGCGGTGCTGACGCTGGCCGAGCTCGGTGCGAAGGCTCCGCGCGTGTTGATCGGCGGTTATGGTATGGGCTTCACCTATCGCGCCGCGTTAGGTGCCGTGGGCGATAGCGGCGAAGTGGTGGTCGCCGAGATCGTGCCGGAAATTCTCGATTGGGCGAGAGGACCGCTTTCCTCTCTCACCGGTGATAGCCTCGACCATCCGCGTGGAGAGGTGGTGTTATGCGACGTCGCAGCGCTGATCGACGATGCCAATGATGGCACCACCGGTAAGTTCGATGCGATCCTGCTAGATGTCGATAACGGGCCCGACGGGATCGTGCGCGATCCCAATGACCGCCTCTACACCCGCACGGGTTTGGCCAAGGCGCGCGAGGCGCTCAACCCCGGCGGAATCCTGTCGGTGTGGTCTGCCGCCCCCGATCACAAGTTTACACGGCGGCTGAAGGATGCCGGCTTTCACGTGGACGTGCGTGAAGTGCGGGCGAGGCCCAACAATAAGGGTCCGCGCCACACGCTCTGGTTCGCGCGCAAATAGGCCTTCACTCTGGCGTCGAAGGGCAAATCTCCCTAGCCTCCCCGCAAAGCAATCCGGCGCGAGGGGACGATGGCCAAACGTATACAGGGGCAGCTCATAGGTGCTGCGGCGATCGCTACCGGTTTGCTGGCAGCGACACCTGTAAGCGCAAGCAGCGATATGGGCTGCTACTTCTCCGTCTCGCTCGAAAACGCGACTTCGACGTGCAGCAACACCGCTGCGATCGCGCCGGGCAACGATAGCCGGGTCAATCTCATCCTGCTGATCCGTGATGCGCGCGGCCTCCGGCCGATGCCGACAAGCCGCCCGGAGCCGGGGCCGTGGAGCGAGTTCGATTCGACCCATTTCGGCCTCGACGATATCTGGCAGGCCTATTGGCCACGCAAGGAGGAAGAGGACGGGGATAGATACGGGGCGTTTGGCGGTTCGCGCTGCCAGAGCCTGGAAAGCGGCACCGCCGCGTTCACTTCGGCACTCGAGGCGGCAGGGGGCGTACTTGCACCGGTCCAACGCTCACTCATCAAAGGTCGCGACGCGCTTGGTGCGACCTGCGCTGCCGACGCCAGGGCGGGCCGCGCAGGGCTGGAATTCTATGTGCCATCGCGGGGCGTTGCCAATGCGTTCTATCGTTACCTCGTGGCGTCGAACGCGTTCTACGCCGGAGAGTGGAACCTGGCGCGGCGCGCCTATCGCAGCCTGACGAAGTCCGACGATCCGTGGGTGCGCGAAACCGCGCTCTATATGCTCGGACGCGTCGACATCAATGCAGCGCAGGATGGCGCCTTCGGCCAATGGGGTGATTTCCTGGGGGCGGCCAAGGCCAACACTGCCGAAGCCGAGCGGGCGGGGCGGTTGTTCGACCTCTATCTCTCGGCCTATCCGGACGGCCGCTATGCGAAATCGGCGCGCGGCCTGAAACGACGCGGCATGTGGCTGGCGGGCCAGCGCAAGGCGCTTACGCATACTTATGCCGAGGCGATGGCAACGCTCGATCCGGCCAGCAGCGATTTCTCCCGTATGCTCGACGAGATCGATAATATCGTTCTGCGGGATGGCGAGATGGTAGAGGCGTTGGTCGATCCGTTGCTCCTGGCCACGCGCGATCTCATGCGGATGCGGCGTTTCCCGGGCTCGGAGAGCGATGAGGGAGACGATCTGATCTCCACTGCCGTGCTCGCCGCGCAAGCGCCGCTCTTCGAGGGGCGGCGAGAGCTCTTCACCTTTCTCCAGGCCAATCACGCCTATTACGTCGCGCGCGATGATGGTCGCGTGCTCGAGCTCATTCCCGATGCCGCGCGGCCGGACAGCTACGATGCGCTTGCATTCAGCCGACAGGTTCTGCGCGGACAGGCGCTCGCTCGGCGTGGAGATCGCAACGAGGCTGCCTTCTGGCGCGACCTCATCAACGGGGCCGAGCCGGTGTATCAACGACCGCTGGCTGAACTTGGCCTCGCACTGAACTACGAACGTAACGGACAGCTCGACAAGGTCTTCGCCGCCAGATCGCCGATCACCGATAGCTTCATCCGCACGACTTTGCTGCGCGATAGCGCCGGACCGGAGATCCTGCGCGCAGCGGTCCGCGATGCCAGTTTGCCAGCGTCGGAACGACGCACTGCGCTCAGAGCACTTCTATGGAAGGATCTTTCTCGCGGCCATTACGCCGCATTCGTCGCCGACCATGAACTGCTGCAAGGGTTCGCGAAGGACGCGCCGTTCGACGAGGAAACGTATACCGGGGAGCGCTATCCGTTGGACGAGTTTCGCTCTGGAAGATGGTCGGAAGAGTATGAATGTCCGGCCATCGTGACAACCGCTGCCACGCTAGCGCGCAATCCTAACGATGTTCACGCAATGCTCTGCCTCGGCGATTTCTATCGCCTCAACGGCTTCGTGATGGATGCAGGCCGTTATGAAAACAGCCCGCCAGGCGCACCGCGCGAACTCGGTGACGGGCCGGACGCTTTTCCGGGCGCGCTTATCCCGCGCCAGGCGCTGTACCAGCAGGTGATCGCCCATCGCTCCGCCAAGTCCGCGGACCGAGCCTATGCGCTGTATCGCGCTGTGCGCTGCTATGCGCCGACCGGCAGTAACGATTGCGGCGGCAAGGACGTTGCACAGAGCCAACGCAGGGCCTGGTTCCACGAACTCAAGACACGGTATACGGACAGTCGATGGGCCAGAGAGCTCAAATACTATTGGTAATGTGGGCAGTGCTCGGGCTCGCGGCCTGCGAGGCGCAAGAGCCCCGTACGCTCGAACCCGACAGCTACTTCCTGTGGGCTGGCGTTCCGCCACCGCTACGTCTCGAAAGCGCGCAAAGCGTCTATGTTTTGGCGGGGGAAGTGCGCAGGGACAGCCCCGATGATCTCGTAATGCTACGCGAGCCGCCGCGCGTGGCCGGCCCGAAGATATGGCTGGTCGTGCGCGCCGAGACGCTCGATTGGGGCGAGAACGTCTATCGCCGCCTCGACCAGGAGATCGCGCGTTGGAGCCGGAGCAGCAATCTGGTTGGGATACAAATCGATTTCGATTCGGGCACGAAGAGACTTGATCGCTACGGCGATTTCCTGCGCACCTTCCGCCGTGACCATCTCCCAGAGGGCTATCGCCTATCGATCACGGGCTTGCTCGACTGGAGCGCGCACGGCGATCCCGCTGCACTGGCTGATCTGGCCGACACAATCGATGAGGTCGTCGTGCAGACCTATCAAGGAAGACGCACGATCCCGGATTATGAGCGCTATCTCGCCAGCCTCAAGGATTTGTCGCTCCCCTACAGGATCGGCGTGGTCGAGGATGGCGAATGGATCGCGCCGGGCTGGCTTGTCGAAGATCCGGACTATCTCGGAACGGTGATTTTCCTCACGCGCGCCGCGAACTAGCCTTCACCCCTCGAACATCGGCCCGGCCGGATTGCCCATGTAATCGCGCTTCGACAGCGGCACGCCCTTCATCCGCAGGATGTCGTAGAAGGTCGTCGCGTGGAACTGGAAATTGGGCATATTGAAGCCCAGCAGGAAGCGTTCGCCTGGCAGAGTAAAACGTGTCTCACCGCCAAGTACGAAATTCACCTCGCGATTGGCGATCGCATCGATCTCCTGCGGAGTCGCTGCGGCGAGCCTCTCTTCGGCATCAGCAATCAAACTGCGCATTTCGTCCCAGCTTTCCGGGATCGCGGTAAAGTCCGGCGTGAACGCTCCGTCGGCCAGCTGGTCGAGCGCATACGCGCTGTGCATCCAGCATGCGCGGATATGCCAGGGTAGCGGCCACATATCGTCGGCCAATCTTGCTTCGAGCAGGTTGGCGTCCGTGCAGTCGCTCGAAGCGACCAGTTCTTCCGCCTTGGCGATCACGCCGGGCAATGCGCCGAGCAATTGGCGAAGCGTAGGAACGATGGCGTCGTAGAGGGTGAAGGACATGGCTCTCTCCCAGAAAAAAAGGGCCCGCCGATCTGCACCGGCAGGCCACTAAATACCGTCTAGGCTCAGCGCACCCGTGGGCCGCCGAACGGCAGCGGGGGCGGGGGCCGGCGCGCGCCACGCGGCAGCTGCGCCTGATAGGCCCGACCGCAGTGCTCGACGCAATAGGGGAAGCCCGGGTTCACCTTGGTCCCGCAGAAATGGAAGTCGGGCTCGCCGGGATGGCCCATCGGCCAGCGGCAGATGCGATCGTTCAAGTCGAGCAATGTCGTCTTGTCGGCGATTTCAGGGCTCGGCTTGGCCGGAACGCGGCGGCGGGGCGGGGCTGGCGGGATCGGTGCCTGCTGGTCGCCCGGACCCTGGCGCAGGAAGCCGCCGGGGCCGTAGGATACGATCTTGGGCAGGTCGGGCGCTCGATTGGGGATTGGCTGCGATTGGCCGCCCTCGGTTGGCTTCGCGGTAATCGGGGCCGGAGTGGGCACGGGGGCAGGGGCCGGCACGGGATCGGGTTTGGGCGGCTGCTTGGTCGTGGGCGCAGCCTTCTTCGCCGGAGCCGCCTTCTTGGCTGCTGGCTTGGCGGCCGCCTTCTTCTTGGCAGGCTTGTCGTTTGCCTTGACCGGCGAGGGGCGCGACTTGAGGCCAAGGCGGTGTGCCTTGCCGATCACCGCATTGCGCGACACGCCGCCCAGTTCGTCGGCGATCTGCGAGGCGGTCGATCCGCCCTCCCACATCTTCTTGAGCGTGGCGATGCGTTCGTCGGTCCAACTGACTGCCATGAAAATCCCATATCCTGCGCTGCGCGATCGGGCGCGCAGCTTGTGTTCGTCTCGGCGCGCGGTTAGTCGCGTGCCTATGTCCTCCCAATCCGCGACAACCCAGCCGGTTTCCGTCGATCGACCAGAAGCGGCACAAGCTGCATTTCCCGAGCGGGGAGTCCCGCAGATCGGCCGGGTGAACCGGCGCGGTCTGTGGACGCTCTATATGAAGGAGGTGCGCCGTTTCTTCAAGGTGCAGACGCAGACGATCTGGGCCCCGGCGCTCACGACCCTGCTGTTCCTCGTGATCTTCACCGTGGCGTTCGGCCGATCGGACCGCGAAATCCTCGGTGTGAACTTCGCCACCTTCGTTGCCCCCGGCCTGATCGCGATGGGGATGATGAACAACGCCTTCGCCAATTCGAGCTTCGGTCTGCTGGTAGGCAAGATCCAGGGCACGATCGTCGATTACATGATGCCGCCGTTGTCCGAGGCCGAGATGATGGTCGCGATCGTGGGCGCGGCGATGACGCGCGCGGTTCTGGTTGGCGGCGCTGTTGCACTGGCGATGGCGTTCTATCCCGGCGTCGAGCTATCGGCCGAACACCCGTGGGCAATCGCCTGGTTCGGGCTGATGGGCGCGCTGATGCTGAGCCTTGCCGGCCTGATCACGAGCATGTGGGCCGAGAAGTTCGACCATAACGCGGCGGTGACCAATTTCATCATCTCGCCGATGACGCTGCTGTCGGGCACGTTCTACACGATCCACAATCTCTCGCCGCTGTTCCAGGGGATCAGCCGCGCGAACCCGTTCTTTTACGTAATCTCGGGCTTCCGCTATGGCTTCCTCGGGCAGAGCGATATCGGCGACGCCGCGCATGTTCTGTGGGCTTCGCTGGGCCTGCTCGCGTTCAATGCGGTGCTGGGTTACGTGACCTATCGCCTGCTCAAGAGCGGTTGGAAGATCCGCTCCTGATCGGCCGATGCTTGGATCCGCGATGACGTCTGATCAGTGCGTCATCGAACGGCGCAGGCGATATCGGCTGCCCGTGAATTCTTCGAAGATTTCGGCGACATTGGGATGGTCCACCGGGCCGCTGTCGCCATCGAAGACCAGATTCTGCTGGCTGACATAGGCGACGTAGCTGCTGTCCTCGTTCTCGGCGAGGAGATGGTAGAACGGCTGGTCCTTGTCCGGACGAATGTTCTCGGGGATCGCCTCGTACCATTCGTCGCTATTGGCGAAGACGGGATCGATATCGAACACAACCCCGCGAAAATCGAACAGGCGATGGCGCAGGACGTCACCGATGGCGTAGCGGGAGGCATTGCGCATCGGGGCGTCGACACTGCGACCGGCCTGGGGCGAGAAGAAGATGGAACGACCACTCATGGGGGCGAATATAGGAACGGGCCTGCCGCCCTACAATGAAGCCGGTCGGCCCATCCCCCGAAAAGCGGCATTCCGGCGCAAAACGGGGTTGGCAAGCAGGCCGCCTTGGGCTAACCGCGCCGCTTCGTTCGACCGGGCGCTTTCGCGCTTCAGGCAGAGCCCTTCGCGGAGAGGTGGCAGAGAGGTCGAATGCGCCGCACTCGAAATGCGGTGTGCGGGAAACCGTACCGTGGGTTCGAATCCCACCCTCTCCGCCACCGGCTCTGAGCGAAGTATGGCACAGTCAGCGCCACCCTCCGTCGGCCAGGAATATCCGCCTCCACGCGAGGACTTGTCTCCGGCACAAGAACGCAGCGGCGCCTCGCTCCGTCGCGATTGAAGGCAGAAATTCAGCTGAAAGGTACGTAAACACTAATCGACTTTCGGTTTCGGCCCGCGTTTGCCGGGGAGGAGAGGGAGGCCCGTTCTTGCGGCCATATCCTCCAGCCATTCCTGCGAGCCGATCGGGCGCCCGAGCGTTTCGGCCTTTCTCAGCGCAGCATAGGTGAGTGCCTCGTCGAAATCCTTTCCCAGGAATGCCCTGAAGTCGCCGGCCCGCTCGAGCGCAGGCGCGGTGCGCACGACACGATCGTCGGTTTCCGCGAAATGCGCGCGCACGCTGGACCATGGCCAATCGTGCGCGCACCGGATTGAGCGCGACATACCGCAGCGCGGCGCAAAGATGCTGCTCGTCCATCGCTACCGATGAGAACCTACCCTGCCACAAGTGCCCGGTTACCCGCAGCCTTGCGTTTATATAGCCGGTGTAGTGGCGGTGGACATGGCGGAAGGTGCGGCCCAGCCCGTCTTCATCGCGCGGCACCGCGATGATGTGCACATGATTGGGCAAAAGGCAGTAGGATCAAATCTGCACACCGTATCGCTCGCCCGCGTCAGCCAGGAGATCGAGATAGAGTGCGTAGTCGCCTTCCTCGAAGAAGGTTTTTTCGCGCCGGTTGCCTCGCTGGGTGACATGGTGCGGGACGCCGGGGGGAACCATTCGTGGGAGACGAGGCATTGCCGAAGAATATCCCGGCGCAGCCGAAAGTCAATTTAGGGGTTTACGCACCTGTCACCGTAATTCGTTTCTGCCGACAGCGGTGTATTCGTTCTGATTGTTCGCCGTACAGTTCGTCCTTCGCCGCGAATTAGGTATTGTGTCCCCGGAATTTTCATGTCCCCGGAATTTTCAATGCCCGAGAACTATATTTCAAAATCTAACAGACTATTTTGCATAGCCGCTCACCTAAGATCGAAATCTAAGGGTGCCCACCCCTCGATTTTGCAAGTTCGTGAAATCGAGAACAATCTACTGCTCCTATTCCAAAAATTTCCAAAAAACGTGATTTTATAGTTGAGGCAATTTTTTGCTGCCCTGAACTGTAGTTATTTGGATTGCTATCGTCAGAAATCATTGCCCACTCTGTAAATTGGCGTGCAGTCATCGTCCCTGAGGTCGGGATAATATGCAATACATTTATATGGTCCCCACGTTCAGAACGTCCGGTTAGCCCCTGCGTTACAAATACCTCATCCAAAAGTTTTTCGACCTGTATATACTCCATCATTTATCGCCTCATTGCATCCCTATAGCGCCGTCGGCCTTCAAGCTTTTCTAAAAGAGATTTTTCCAATTTTATTCGCATCACATGGCGTTCTCTATCTCCATCGTTAGGGTCTCGCCCGCTCTTTCTCTTCTTGGCATCCGCATTTCGTAGCTCCTCATATCTAACCTCAAGGCTGTGTTCGAGATCGTCGATCGCATCATCTAGTTCCCTGTTCCCGATATCGTCGACGGACGGCAAATCTCCTGCGATCCGACCCTTTCCTTTCCAGTCGTCCCACAAACCCTTCGACTTGGGATCATCCCACTTCTTTACAGCTGATGCCCAAGCCAATAGTGCTTTAACAGCTCTGTATCCTTTGACTCCGCAATCGACCCCAATGATAACTGCGCCAACCGCATCCCCAACGGGGACAGGCCCATCGGCTACTGCAACAGTTGCCGCCGTTGCTGCAGCTCTTGCCGAGCATTTCCCCGTCGGATCCACCGCATTCACCGGATCATTCCCGACATAGGCGTAGAGGTTGGTCCCATCCTCATAGCCGATGGGATCGGTCTGCAGGAACCGGCCCAGGCGAGGCGAGTAGATGCGGGCCTTGTAGTAGCTCATGCCGAGCTCTTCGAGCCACACCTGACCGGTATACTGGAACCGGCCCACATTGGTCGCGGCGGGCTGGCCGTACTCGTCGTAGCTGTTGACGCGGGGCGAGTTGTTGCCCGGTGTCGCGGTGTAGACGATCGAGCCTCGCGGATCGGCATACAGGTACCGTGCATAGCCCAGCCCCACATATGGGCTTTCATAGCTCACCAGCGGATCGTCCACCCCCTGCGCCGGTCCGTGAAGATGACGCGCGATCACGGCTCCCGCTGCGTCGAACTCGGCTACCAGCGCATCGCCGTCGTAGAGGAACCGCCTGGGCCCCTGGCTCACCCCGTTTACGAATTTGGTCACTTCGTGCAGGCGCCCCATCGGATCGTAGCGTAGCTGTGCCTTCAGCTGGCCGGCATAAGAGAGCGAGGTGCAGGTTCCCCCTGCTGGCGCGCGCATCTCAACCATGCGGTTTTCGACATCGTAGAGATAGACGTGTTGCCCCTCGGCGGTGAGATTGCCGTTGGCATCGTGAGAGCTCGTCCTTCGGAGCGAAGCCCGTCCAGCTATAGGCGTCGTTCGACTGCGTCTCGGTGAGGATCTGGCTCGCCGCATTACGGGTGTAGCCCCAGCTCACCGCCTGCGCGCCACCCCAGCCGCTCGTCGCGAGGCGACCGATCTCATCATAGATGAAGGACTGATCCGGCGCGGATCTCTGAAGGCGTGTGGGCCCGAAACTTAATTTGGTGGTTTACGCACCTGTCAGCGTAATTCCTGAAATTAGGCTGCGTATTTTATCGTGCTCGTGAGCTACGCACTCATAAATTTTTAAAGCGCGCTAGTTTTTCTAAATATATTTCGGATGTAGATACACTCATATATCGCTCTAACTCATCAAGCGCCAAATTCATCTTTTTATCATCCACCAGTAAGTTATAAAGATGAAGAGACGCCATCTCAGACTTTGGATACTGTTCTATAGCCTTCCTGTAATAGCTTTCGGCAATTTGATACCGTCCTAATTTTTCGTACGATTTTCCAAGAGCAACAATAAAATAAATATCTTCGTTATTCTTATCATACAAACGTTTTCTTATCGACAGCGCGCCAAAGTCGTCTCCAGCATCCTCCTTTTCAAAGGATAAATTGTACAGAAATTGATCATCTTCGTTCTTCATTGGGCGTGCATCAGTCCTCATCATCCTCTTTCGGCAACTCGCTACGACGCAAAGCCGTATCCGCTCGTTGTCGAGACTTACTCGTGTCATCTATGATCGAACCGCTCTTTCCTCTAAGATATCTGCCCCGCTCGGCTTCAAGCTCTTGATATTGCTGTTCTGCATCATGTTCACGGGTGAAGCGGCGACCTAGTTCACGAGCCCTTCTAACGACCTCACGTCCGGTCTCTCCATATTCAGTCGGATCGATCGTGACTTTGTCAACTGCCCTCAGCACCGTTTTACCAGCCTCTACGAGGGTGACAGTCGCATCAGCCATTGCATCTGCTCCTTCACTCAATGTGTTGGCTCCCGACTCCAAAACATCTCCCGCACCATCAACGGCTCCATCAAATTTATCCTGCAGTTTCTTAGCTTGGCGGGCAAGCCAGCCCTCCTCTTCAGGATCTTCCGTTATTAACCCCGTCGGATCCACCCTATTTACCGGATCATTCCCGACATAGGCATATAGGTTGCACTGATCCTCATATCCGATCGGATCGACCTGCAGGAACCGGCCCAGCTTGGGCGAGTAGACGCGGGCCTTGTAATAATAGAGTTCCGCCTCCTCCAGCCAGGCCTGGCCGGTGTAATGGAACCGGCCCTGATTGGTCGAACCGTTGATCCCGAACTCGTCATAGGTGTTGAGTGCCACCGCGCCGCCATAGCGATCAGCCACCAGAGCGATCGAGCCGCGCTCGTCGGAATAGAGATTGCGCCGGTTTACCTCCGACACGCCGCTGCCGGTGTACCATACCAGCGGATCGTCGGCATCGGCATTGGTGCCGTGGATGTAGCGATCGAGCATCGTGCCGCTCGCATTGTATTCGGCGATCATCGCATTGCCGTCATAGGCGAAGTTGTTCACCGCGCGCCCCGGTTGTGCAATAAATCTGCAGAACGGGACCTAATACACCTCCATAGACCTAGATTTCTATTCGTAATATCAGTGCGAAGAGCAGTCGCCGTATATTTTTAATGTTACCAATTCATTATTATTTAACTCAAAAAAAACATCGGCGTGATCGCGTAAGGAACCTGAGTTTAAAGAAATTCGCGCTATTTTTGCGGGCTTATTGAACGATGGATTAGTCGCCTTAGATTCTTCGTATCTAGCAAGGGCGATTTCTTCCGCTCGCTCAACCGTGATATTCGCACATTCCGAAGATTCCGCTCCACACCCCGTGGCGGCAAAAATTAGAAGTGTTAGCGCGATCAGCTTGAGTCTCATGGCACTTCCCATGCTCTGATTGTCTGCGAACCATAAAAATCGATTCTGTAATCCTTGCCACCAAAAACCCTTTGGGCTGCACCAAGTGCATTGTTAATTGAGTTACCCACTATACCTCTGGATGGATCATTCGGATAATCTTGGATGTCCGCGCCTCGTGCGGTAACGGTTCCTGAAAGCTCCCAGCGGCCATTCTCACTGATGGCGACCGTTCCCGCCACATCCAGCGGTATCCGGCCGACACCTCCTTGTGTGCTGAAGGAAGTTTCACCGAAGGTAACCCCATTTCTGATATCATTTGCAGTAAATGGCTGGGCTTTACCAGTCTCCTGAGCTGCCTTGATCGCCTTTCCGAGCTTGCTATCAGGATTGGCTGCGATCTTTTGCAACGCACTTCCCAGATCTCCAATAGGTTCTGTCAGACCAAATGCACCGGCTAGCGAAACACGCGTGATCAGCTAGGGCTAGGCCATGCCCAGACCTCGCAAGCCGGCCAGTCCGTTCCGCTATTTCAACTCCTCGCCTGAGATCATCCGCCTGGTCGTGATGATGTATGTCCGCTTTCCGCTGAGCCTGCGGAATGTCGAGGATCTGCTCGCCGAGCGCGGGATCGATATCTGCCATGAGACGGTGCGGCATTGGTGGAACCGGTTCGGTCCGCTGTTTGCGGCTGATGTACGGCGTCAGCGGGTGAACCGGATGAGGGGCTTTCGGCAGTGGATGTGGCACCTCGACGAGGTCTATGTGAAGATCAACGGTGAGATGCATTACCTGTGGCGCGCGGTCGACCAGGAGGGCGAGATCCTCGAGAGCTACGTTACCAAAACGCGCGACAAGAAGGCCCCGCTTCGGTTTATGAAGAAGGCGCTAAAGCGCCACGGCTCGCCCGCTGAGATAACGACCGACGGCCTACGCTCGTATAAGGCTGCAATGAGCGAGCTCGGCAATGCCGAGAAGCAGGAGATGGGGCGGTGGCTCAATAACAGAGTGGAGAACAGCCACCTGCCGTTTCGGCGAAGAGAGCGGGCGATGCTCAGGTTCCGAAAAATGAAGTCGTTACAAAAGTTCGCTTCGGTCCATTCCAACGTCCACAATCACTTCAACTCAGAACGCCATTTGATCGACCGACGGACCTACAAGACCCGCCGCTCGACCGCACTGGCTGAGTGGCTAAACCTGCTGGCCTGAGAAATTGTCGGGTAAGGGATAGCTGCGTCGACCGGAGACAAGTTGCGATTAGACTGACAGCACCGCCATGGGCTGTTCTGTCCGTACCAATGCTCTCGCTTTCAAGATCAGGGCACGCACGGTTGCGCGGGGCGATGCGCATGCTGGTCATCGGCCGATGAACGAACAGTCGCTCACTCTTCGGCGTCGGCAGCGTCCCAGATGCGTTTCACCACCGGCCTGGTGTTGTTGCGCGACCTGAACAGCTTGATCTCGAATTCGGTCTGCCAGGGGCCGGCAATGCGGCGCAGGTCTGGGTTTATGCCATGAGCGATGACAGTCGACTCAGGCAGCCAGGCGATCCCGAGGCCGAATGAGACAGCTGTCCGCACGCTTTCGGCCAGAGTGGCCCGGTATCGGGTTTCAAGGCGCGAGCGAAACGGCGCATCCTGAATGAGCTCCTTCACGAGATACGACATCATCGCCGTGCCGGAATAGCCGACATAGGGGATCGGAGGGCCGTCCGGGCTTTCGAGTTGCGGATCTTCGATGCTGCTATGGGCATAGGGGACGAGCCGGTCACGCCCGATCACCTTTTGCTCGAACGCATCGGTGTCGATCTCTTCCGAATCCGAGGGGAGCGCATAGCTGATGAAAAAATCGGTCCGTTGCTCGCTCAAGGAGGAAAGATACTCCTCCACCGTGCGGGTCTCTGCGACGACCGAGACTGGGAACGCTCCGATCCTCCGACTGAGCCTCGAAACGAGCGAGGGCACGAAATACAGCGCCAGCGTGTGAAGTGAAGCGATGGTGACTTCGTCCTGCGACTCCCGCGAGAGCGCCTCTGCCGAGAGGCGGGCGTCGTAAGCTTGGGAGATGATATCGTGCGCAGCGGCGACGAATTCCGTCCCGGCGTCGGTCAGGCGAATGGGGTGCCGTGAACGGTCCAGCAGTTCGGCTCCGGCCCACAATTCGAGAGATTTGATGCGGCGGCTGAGGGCGGATTGGGTGATGTGCCGCCGCTCCGCCGCGCGTGCAAAGTGTCCCTCATCGGCAACACAAACGAGGTCTTCGAGCCATCTGAGGTGCATAAGCCTCCCCATTATCAGCGTCTTGCATTTTTGTCATCGCCCATCGCAAATTTCGAATTTGCGCCCCGCAAACCGACCCGGCCTTAAGGCGCGAAACGGAATTACAAGCAGAGGCGCGTCTAGCGCTCGAATATTTCGTTCAACGCCAGATTATCGATCAAGACCAAGGGGGGTCGAATGAAGAACAAGTTGCTCATCACGTCGTGCACAGGAGCGCTGGCGCTCGCCATGCTGCCATCCGCTGCCATCGCCCAGGATGCCGGTCCGGAGGAAGATCCGGTCACGGCACCGGCCACGGCCGACCAGCAGGCGGAGCCGGAAGACAATGTGATCACGGTGACCGGCTCGCGCATCCGGCGCTCGAACGCCACCGCAGCCATTCCTCTCCAGATTTTCGACCGCGCTACCATCGATGAAAGCGGTACGGTCGATCTGGCAGAGATCGTCGCGGAAATTCCGGGCGTGGATTCCGATATTTCCCCCGAAACCAGCAACACCAGTGTCCAGAATTCGGGCATCAGCACGATCAATCTGCGCCGTCTGGGCAGCAACCGGACGCTGACGCTGATCGATGGCCGCCGCGCCATCTCCAATGCAGGCAATGGCGAACGCGTCAGCCTGAACACGATCCCGGCTGGCTTCGTGCAATCGATCGAAGTGACCACCGGCGGCGCGTCTGCAATCTATGGCTCGGACGCGATCGCCGGTGTCGTCAACATCATCCTGAAAGACGACTTCGACGGGTTCGACGCCAATTTGCGCTACGCCAAACCGGAGCGTTCGGGCGAACAGGAATTCCTCGTCGATCTGGCGTGGGGCCGCAATTTCGACGAAGGGCGCGGCAACATCATGGTCGGCTTCAGCTATGAGCATGAGGACCCGATTTACGCCGATGCCACCCGTCCGGATTCGATCCGTGCCGTTTCCTGGGGCAAGCCCAGCGACATCGGCGGCTTCAACGATGAAACGCTAATCCCAGGCTGCGAGGACCCGGACTCCTATTGCCTTACGCCGAGCCTGAGTTCGTATCTGCCGGGCGGGCGCTTCGAGTCCGACGACGCATGGAATATCGGCGGTGTCTGGTACAACGACAAATCGCTGCTGCCGGACGACGGACGCACATCGTCGGAGTCGTTCGAAAGCAACGTCGATGGTTATAATTATCGTCCCGGACAGACGCTTTCGCCCGAATATGAAATGCTGTCGTCCGCGCTTCAGCTGCGTTACGATTTGACACCCGGAATCACGTTCGATGCGGGGGTGATGTATACCTTCATCAACACCGTTGCGCGCAGCTCGTCGGAATCGGCGATCTACGGTGACACCTATGCCGTGCTCGATGCGAACGGGAATGCACAGTATGATGCCAACAACAATCTTATCGAAGCCGAGCTACCGCAAATTGCTTCGAACCACCCGTTCATTCCGCCCGAAGTCGAAGAGACCCGATCCGGTTCAGTGAGCTGGTACCGCCGGTTCATTGAACTCGGCTGGGATATCAAGGACAACGACCGGGAAACGGTGCGGACCAATTTCGCACTTTCGGGCGATGCCTGGGGCGACTGGCAGTGGAATGTCGGGGGCACCTTCGGCACCTACAACCAGCATCAGCGGGACAAGAACGAAATCGATTTGCAGCGCCTTGCGAATGCACTCGAGGTGACGACGATCGGCGGTAAGGTGGTCTGTGCCAGCGAGGCTGCGCGCGCCGAGGGCTGTGTGCCGATCAATATCTTCGGCGAAGGTTCGATCACCGACGCGATGGCCAACTACATTCGCTACGATGCGAATCTGCGACAGAAGCGCGAGCAGACGACGGGCCTCGCCAGTGCAAACGGCACGCTGTTCGAGCTTCCGGCCGGGCCACTCAAGGCCGCTGCCGGCGTGGAATATCGCCACGAATACCAGCGCACCTGGGGGCAGGGCGGAGACAAGATCCTCCAGACGACCTCCACGGGCGTGCCCGATATCGAAGCGAGCTTCGACGTGGTCGAGGCATTTGCCGAGCTGGACATACCGATCTTCGAATCGCTGTCGCTCCAGCTTGCTGGCCGGATCGCCGACTATTCGACGGTTGGCACGGTCTACAGCTACAATGCCGGCGGCAGCTTCTTCCCGAGCCCGGACATCCGCTTCCGGGCGCAGTATTCGCGCTCTCAGCGTGCACCGACCCTGACCGAGTTCTTCTCCCCGCCGCGCGGTGACTATGACTCGCTCGAAGATCCGTGCAACGGCCTGCTGTCCGATGGTACGGGTATCACGCCGCCTCCCGGAAGCGATGCGAGTGCGACTACCATCGCAGCAAACTGTCTGGCGGAGCCCGGCGTTCAGGCCTATTTTGCCGACCCTGACAATGCGGGTCAGCCGTTCGATACCGGCGGTAGCGTCTATGGGCCGAACGCGGGCAATACGAACCTTCAGGAAGAGACGGCGGACACTTTCACCGCAGGTGTAATCCTGACGCCGCGTTTCATCCCCGGGCTGGCGCTGATCGTCGATTATTACGACATCAGGGTGAAGGACGCGATCGGATCGGTTTCGACCCAGCTTGCGACCGAGCTGTGCTACACGGCGGAGAATTTTCCGAACAACCGGTTCTGCGATACGATCACCCGGAACCCGGCGACCGGCGCAGTCCGCGAGGTCATCAACCAGGCCGAGAACCTCGATCAGTACAAGACCTCAGGTATCGACGCCACGCTGGCGTATGACTGGGAAATCGGCGGTATTCCGGGCGATTTCGATCTCAACGTGATCTACAGCCATTACCTTGAAGATTCGTACACGTTCCAGGCAATCGACGGTCTGCAGACCGAGGACACTCTCGGCCTCATCGGCAATCCGCAGGATGAATTCCGCGCCAAGATCGGCTGGGGCCACGAGGGCTTCCGTTTCACGTGGACGACGCTGTTCAAGAGCGGCGGTGTGGACGACAGGGATGTGGGCCCGGACGAACCCGCTTACTTCAGCATCGGTTCGCAGGCCTATCACAACATCTATGCAAGCTACACGCTGCGCCGACGTCCGACGGTTCGTCTCTATGCCGGGGTAAGCAACTTGTTCGACGATCTGGGGCCGTTCCTTCCCAGCGGCCTCGACAACGGTGGTAGCCGCAACATCACCACGTCGCTGAACGATCTCGACGGACGCGAATTCTACCTGGGCGCCCGTATCGTTTTCTGACGATCGAACGATGAGAGAGCCGGGCAAGCAGTTGTCCGGCTCTCTTCCTTTCCGGCCATTGGCCCCACAATCCCGACTTGCCATGGAGGTGCGCCCGCCGTGCGGTTGCCATTGCCCCAGTCCCTCGCCAGCCTGTCCATCGCCAGCCTGTTCCTCTTGGCCGCACCTGCAGGCGCGCAGGAACGACGCCAGTTCGGCGATCATCTCTATCTCGAAAACGTGCCTCAATCGGTGCTGTATGACGGGCGCGAGGTCGCCGGTCACATGCGCACCCAGAACAGCTATTCAGTGCGCGGCTGGACGCATGACGGTGAGGCCATGCTGTTTTCGTATCGCGGCGACCTTTATCGCCGGTCGAGCGTCAACGGCGAATACGTCAAACTGCTCGACCTGCCCGGACTCAGCCTGTCCAGCGCCAAGCCGGTCTCGGTCTGCGGGCGCGATGGTTATGTCTTCACCTCCGATCGCGATGGCGATGAATACAGCGCCGTCTACCTGACCGATGGTCGCTCCTTCGATGCGGACAAGGTGTCACCGGGTCGGTCGCGAAATGTCTCGGTCATCGTATCCGACACGCGCGACCAAATCGCTTACGCCAGCGCCGAGGCGGGCACCGGCGCGTGGCAATTGATAGTGCAATCAAGCTGCGCCGATGAAGCGCCGCAAGTGCTCAACCGTGGCAACGCACCCTTCTACCCCGACGATTTCAGCCCCGATGGCCGTTTCCTGCTAGCCGAGGGCCCGGCCGAGGATGGCTTCAAGCTCTCCGAGATCGACCTGGAAACCGGCGAAGAGAGGGTTCTTCTGCGTGCCGATGAAGACGTCAAAGACTCTGCCTATTCGGCGGACGGCCGCTACGTCTTTTTTACGAGCAACACCTATTCCGAATTCATCGAGCTCATGCGGTACGATCGTGAAACCGGTGATCTGATCCCGGTGCTGAGCGGCGTTGGCTACGACATCGACAACATTGCCGTTTCTCCCGATCGCAGCCGGATGGCGGTCTCGTACAACCGTGACGGTCTGTCGATGATCGTCGTGATCGACATGAACGGGCTGGCGCTGGTGGCCGGTCCGGCCGAGCGCTCGCCCGGCGTAGTCAGCGGCATGCGTTTTTCGCCCGATGGCGAGATGCTGGCGATGCGTGTGTCGCAGCCGGAAGTGCCGTGGCGTTCGGGCCTCTACGACTATCGCACCGGAGCGTTCGAGCCGTGGACGGGCGGTTTCAAGCCGAACCAGAAGATGACGTCGCTAGTGCCGGACCTGACCACCTACAAGACCTTCGATATGGACGGCGACGCGCCACGTCGCATCCCGCTGCTCGCCTATCGTCCCTCGACAGCCTCGGCCGAGAACCCCGCTCCGGTGGTGATCTTCGCGCATGGCGGCCCGGAATCGCAGTCGCGCCCCAGCTTCAGCCGCTTCTATCACTATATCGTGACCGAGATGGGCATCGCCGTGCTGCGGCCGAACATTCGCGGATCCGATGGCTACGGCAAGACCTTCGAGCAACTTGATGAAACGACCCGCCGGGCGGATGCGATCCGCGATATCGGCGCGTTGCTCGACTGGATCGAGGAGCAGCCCGATCTCGATGCGTCACGCGTAGTCGTTGCGGGCGGCTCTTACGGTGGATTCGTTTCGCTTGCCTCGCTGGTCGAATATTCGGATCGGCTGAGGGGCGGGATTTCGCGCTTCGGCGTCTCCGATTTCGCATCCTTCATGGCGAATACCGAGCCTTACCGGGTCGACAACCGGCGCCGCGAATATGGCGACGAGCGCGATCCCGAGGTCGCGGCGTTCTTCCAGAAAGTCTCGCCGATGCAGAATGCTGACCGGATCTCGGTGCCCGTCCTGTTCATCCAGGGCGGCAACGATCCGCGCGTCCCGCAGCAGCAGTCCGAGGACATGATCGCGGCGATCCGGGCCAATGGCGTGCGTGTGTCTTATGTGCTCGCCACCGACGAGGGGCACGGCTTCGACAAGAGCGAGAACAGCCGCATATCCACAGGGGCACAGATCGCCTTCCTGCGCGAGATGCTGCTCGACTGATCGGACATGAGCGGTGCGCCGTGGCCATCGGCAGGAAAGCTGCCACCAAACCGGCAGGCAGTCGGCCAGCGCCTACTGAAAACGATTCGCAATCGCATCAAGGCGCTGCTAGATGGGCGCTCCTATGTATGGTGCGGCATCGTCATTGTCCCCCGTTGAGAGGGGCTCGTCCTTCGCTTTGGCCTTGGCGTTTCCAATGGTGCTCCTGCTTACGTTGCTCAGCGTGCAAGAGTCATCCGGTGCATCGGCGAGCGACCAGGCCAGGATCGTCAGCTTCTCGATTGCGCCCGAAGTCGACCAGAAAGCGAAGCCGCGGCCCGATGAGCAAGCATCGGCAAAAACCGCGATCAAGCCAGTCGTAGCACCACCGGAAATAACGGGCCTCGCTTCGAGCGACGAAACCACACTCGTCGAGCCCGTGAGTGAACTCCACTTGGTCACGGTGGGTAGGCTTGTCCCAGCCGGCGGTGAACTCGCTAACCAGGGTCTCGGTGACTCGGCGAGCACGCTTTCTGCCGAGGCCCGGGAATCGGCAGGCAATGCGACAGGCGCAAATCGATCGGTGGAGTCATCGCCGAGCGAGGCAGGTGATGACGCGGTGCGAGACCAATACGGCAGAGACGTCTATCGCCAGATCAGGCGAAATCAAGCGTATGATCGGGCGCTGAAGCGGCGTTCGGTGCGCGGTACCGTCGTGCTCGCGTTTTCGATCGACCGGCGAGGGCGGTTACGCTCCAGGCGCGTCGCGGTGTCGTCCGGCGAACCGGTGCTTGATCGCATTGCGCTCCGCCAACTTGTGGCCGCGCAGCCGTTTCCCCGCCCGCCGGAGGGACGCACACGGGCGTTCCGAATCCCCCTGACATATCGCCCGCATAATTGATCCACGGGCTGCTGCGGCAGGATCACCTTCGGCGGCACCAGAGGCGCGTGTCGGGGGCAGAAAAAAGAACCTTTGAACCTCAAATAGATATTGCGAGGCAGTTGCAATAAGGTTTTCGAGCGGCTAGCTGCCCGCCGAACGCACGCTCAACAGGGGTCTTGAAATGAAATGTTCCGCCACATCGCTCGGCGCTATTGCTTTGGTGCTGGCTTCGTCGACACCGGCGCTGGCGCAAGCTGCCCAAGATGCGGAAGAGGCAGAAGCGCTGCCCGAAGCCGTGGCGGAAGGCGAGCGGGTCGATGACGCGTATGAAATCGGCACCGGCAACGACAGCGGTGTCTCGACCATCACCCGCAAGGAGATCGAGGCCCGGACGCCCGGTTCGGGCGATGTGAACCAGCTTCTCAAGATCCTGCCGTCGGTCCAGTTCGATCGAAACGAAGGCATTGCCGATCGCGAGGCGATCCAGGATCTGCGGCCTGCGGATATCTCGATTTCGGGCGGTCGTATCTACGACAATCTGGTCACGATCGACGGTGTCGATGCCAATTCCCGCCTCGATATATCGAACGACAACCCGTTCAACTTCAACGAAGTGGCGGGCGCCTCCGCGCAGACCCTGTGGCTCGATTCCGAGCTGATCGGTGCAATCACACTGCGCGATTCGAGCGTATCGGCCGAATATGGCCGCTTCACCGGTGGCGCGCTGGATATCCAGACCCGCGAGGCGCGTCGCACATTCGGTGCCAGCGCCAATGTGAATTACAGCTCGGATGCGCTGGTCAATTACATCGTTTCGGACGGCACGCGTGCCGCATACGAAGCGAGCGGCGATCCACTTCCCGACGCGCCCGAATTTCGCAAATGGCGGTTCGGTGTGAGCCTCGATGCACCGATCGGCGACCGCGGCGGGCTGTTGGTGGCGGCCAATCGCTCGCGCGCCGATGTGCTGTATTTCCGCTCTGCCGGTTACGATTTCGAACCGGGTTTCCGCAGCAGCGTAAGCGACAGTTTCCTGGTGAGTGGGAACTACGATCTCGCCCCCGATTTGGTTCTGTCGGGGCAGGTCAGCTACTCGCCCTATGAAAGCGAGGCGGCGAACCAGAACGGGATCGACAATCTGATCACATCGAAAGGAGGTGGCCTCGCCAGCAATCTGCGCCTGACTGCCACGGGCGATGTCCGCTGGGATATAAAGGCGAGCTTCGCCCACAACGACACCAGCCGCACCGCACCGCCGGCCAACTACTCCATCCCTTCCTTCAGCGCCAACGGCAACGTGTGCAGCAACACGAATTGTACGCAAGGCGGGTTCGGCGATCTCGACCAGACGCAGGATACCTACGGACTGACCGCGAAGATTGGCACCGATGTCGGCCCCGGCGAATTGCGCGGCGGGTTGGATTTGCAGCGCATCGATGTCTTGCGCGAACGGCCGGAAACAGCCTTCGCCTTCTCGCGCGCGCTCGTCGAGGATGCGGACGAGAACCCCGTTCCGCCCTCGGCCATCGTGTGCTCAGAGCCCGATAGCCTAACCTGTGTCACGGGTGAATATGCACTGGGGCAATACAGCGAGTATCGCGCCTACACCGCCGATATCGGCATCGACAGTGTCGGTTTGTGGGCCGAATACGATATGAGCCTAGGTGACGTCGATCTGCGCGCTGGTGTGCGGTATGATTACGAGAGTTTCCTCGGCAATCACAATGTCGCCCCACGGCTGGCAGCCACCTGGAACATCGCTCCCGGCTGGGAAATTACGGGCGGTGCGAACCGGTATTACGGTCGGTCGATGCTGACCTACGCGATCCGCGAGCAATATCCCGACAATTTCATCTACCGCCGCACCGGCACCTATGTCGGAGGCGATTATGTCGTGGACGATTGGAACCTCTACCGTACCAGCGTTTCGACCGGATATTCCGACAGCGATCTCGACACCCCCTATTCGGACGAGCTGACCGCAGCCGTAACCGCTCCGCTTCTCGGCGGAAAATTGAGAGCAAAGGGCATATATCGCGACGGTCGCGATGAATTTGCCAAGTCCCTGCGGCGCGTGGAGGATTACGTCCTCGAAACCGGCGCCACCGCCACGCGGCGTTTCTACGTCATGACCAATGACGGGCGCAGCGAATATCGTGGGGTTTCGCTCGAATGGATGCGCACTTTCGGCAAACACACCATCGCGCTCAACACCAATCTGAGCAAGACCAGCAGCAACACCGAAAATTATCTGGAAACCAGTTTCGACGTCGAGGAAGAGGGCGAGTTCGTTTTCTACGGCGGAGAGGTGGTCGATCTCGTCGCCTTGCTGAATGAGAACCAGCGGCTCGAATATGCTTCGCCGTTCTTCATCAATGCGAGCTGGACGGCGCTGTGGTTCGATGATCGGCTGACGACCAATGTAAACCTGCGTTATCGCGACGGGTTCGAGCAGATCGAGGATACCGGCGTGAATGAGACCGTCGATGGCAGGCGCTACGACGTCTACGACATCGTGCTCTATCCCGAACGGATCAATGTGGACCTCAATGCGCAGATCGACGTCTTGCGCAGTTCGTTCGGAACGCTGACGGCCGATATACGCGCCAGCAATCTGCTCGACACGATCCCGGCCAGGAATTCGGTCCAGATATCGCAGCCCTATCAATATGGCCGTTCGTTCTGGTTCGGTCTGAAATTCCGTTATTGAGCCGGGCCGATGAAAGTTGCGCGGTGCATTCTCGTCATGGCGTCGGCCCTGTTCGTCGTCGCTGCGGCAAGCGGCGAGTCCGGTGAAGTCACGACCGAATGGCTACGGACGGCTTATGCCGGACCGCCGGAGTACTGGCCTGCGCCGATGCTCGAACCGGGTGCGGAATTTGCCGAGTTCGCGCCACTGCCGCGCGTCGAACGGCCCGAAGGCATCGCTGCGGAGCGAGCGGCGCTGGGAGAGCGATTGTTCAAGGACCCGATCCTTTCCGGCTCGGGACAGATCGCATGCGAAAGCTGTCACAACAGGCGGCTTGGTTGGGGCGATGGCCTGCCGGTGTCGTTCGGCCATGATCGGCAGAAGGGGAAACGCAATGCGCCATCGCTCTTCACCGCCGCCTACATGCACGAGATGTTCTGGGACGGGCGCAGCCCATCGCTGGAGGACCAGGCGCACCTGCCGATCGCCGATCCGGTCGAAATGGCGGGAGAAGCAGAGATCGTCGAGCGACGCGTCAATGCCGACCAGAACTACCGCGCGGCATTCGCAAGCGCCTATGGCTCCGACAATGTCACCATGGCAGAAATCACGGCGGCAATCGCCGGATTCGAGCGATCGATCCGCTTGCCTCTCACGCGATGGGACCGGGTCTTTACCCAGGGGACGAAGGTGTTGGACGACCAGCAATTGCTCGGATTGCATGTCTTCCGCACCACGGCAGGCTGCGCCAATTGCCACAGCGGCGCACTGTTGAGCGACCAGCGCTATCACAATCTGGGCCTCAGTTTTTATGGTCGCAAGCTGGAAGACGTTGGCCGCTATGCGGTCACTGGCGACCCGATCGATGTCGGCCGGTTCCGAACGCCTTCGCTGCGCGGGGTCGGGCGGACCGGACCCTATATGCACAATGGCATCATGCCTCACCTGCGCGGCGTCGTGAACCTGTACGCAGGAGGTGGGGGCAAGGACCGAACCGGGCAAAGCCAAACGACCGACGCCCCACCTCCGCAGCCTGATCCGCTGCTGAAGCGACGGGATCTTTCGCGGGAAGAACGCGCGGCGATCGTCGCTTTTCTCGAAACGCTCTAGGACGCTCTCGCAGCACTGGCGAACGATGTTGCGCGTACGTGCCTGAGAGGTTCCCGCTAAGGGGCACGCGCTCGTGAAATCGGACTGGATGTCAGCCGGGGTTATGACGGATCGCGGCTGGCGGAGCCTGCCATCTGCATGATCTCGATCTCGTGCCCTTCGGGCGTGCGAACGAAAGCGATCCGTGCAGGGCCGAAGCTTACGGTTTCGCCCTTCTGCTTCGCGCCAGCAGCGAGGGCCCGTGCCAGGTCTGCCTCGAGGTCGCGCGACACCATGCCGACTGGTCCGTAGCCGTTGCCGGTCTCGATCGCGCGGCCATCCTTCCAGTGAAACAGCACGATCGTCGTCGCCCCCTTCGCGCCCGTCATCACGTGTTCGCGGAAGGTCGGCGTGTCGACCGTATCGGCGTGCTTCAGGCCGAATCCCTGTTCGAAGAAGGTGGTTGCCGCATCGATATCCGCGACGGTCAGTTTGACGAAGGTGAAGAGCGCTGGCTCGGTCGTGCTCACTTGTGCTCCTCCCGGTCATGATTTTTCGGTCGCATCAGGCTCTCCTGCGAGACGGTGGCGATCATGCGGCCGTCGAGATCGTAGAAGTGGCCGCGGTTGAGCCCGCGGGCATGCCCCGCCCACGGGCTTTCGGTCGCGAAGAGGTGCCACTGGTCAAAGTCGGGCGTCTCGTGAAACCACACGGCATGGTCGAGCGAGGCGGCCTGGATCGTGTCGCTGCCGGGCCGGATGCCGTGGGGCAGCAGCGCATTGCGAAGGAACATCATGTCTGACGCGTAGGAGAGCAGCGCTCGCTGGATCAGCAGGTTGGCTTCGGTGGCCTCGCGCATCCGCATCCACACGGCGGTTTTCGGCTCGCGTCCCTGCGAACCGAACAGGCCACTGGGATCGATCGGGACGATCTCGATAGGGCGCTTCTGCAATCGCTCGACGATCGGCAGGCTGGCTGCCTTGGTATCGCTCGCGCGCCAGTGCTCCAGCCGTGTGAGCGCGGCATCGATATCGAGCGAGAAGGGTGGGGAGCTCGTATGCTCGAACCCAGGCTCCTCGAGATGAAACGACACCGTCATGGTGAAGATCAGCCGATCGTCCTGATGCCCGTCGACCCGGCGCACCGCGAAGCTTCGTCCGGCGGAGAGCGGAGTCACGCTGTAGCGGACCGGATGCGCACTCGATCCGGCCTTCAGGAAATGGGCATGCAGCGAATGGGGAAGGCGGTCGCCATTCTCCATCGCCGAAGCGGCAAGCAGCGCCTGTGCGATCGCGTGGCCGCCGAAAAGGCGTGGGCCCATGGACGGACCGGACCGGCCTTCGAACGTCGCGTCGCCGGCTGTCTCGAGCGCGAGTATTTTGACCAGATCGACGATGCTGCCCCTCCCGGATGAGCCGTACCGGATATTCAGCGATCCTATAAATAGCAAGCCACGCCGCTAAAAATAGGCAAACTGTGATTTGAAGAGTGCGTGCCATGTGATCGTTGACATGATAACAACTAGTGTGAGAGTGTCTGTCAGACAAGGCAGGAGAAAACGATGACATATACCAATGGCCGGGTCGTCAATGACGCCGATTCGCACACGATGGAAACGCAGGACTGGCTCGCCCCCTATGTGGAAGACGAGTACAAACAGACCTATTCAGAGGTGTATTCGAAGCGTGAAGGCGGCGAGAAGATCGTGAAGATGATCGATGCCGCCAAGGCGCGCAAAAAGGACCCCGAGGCGCGCGCCAAGGCGCGGGAAAACCCGATCGAAGGTGCCAAGGGCTGGCTCGGCTATGGCGGCTTCGACAAGGAAGAGCGCGTCGAGGCGCTCGACTGGCTCGGATTCTCGCGCCAGCTCGTTTTCCCGACCTTCGGTCTCGCCGCGATCACCCGGGCCGAGGAGGACGACCAGCGCTACGCTGCGGCGACCGCGCTCAACAAGGCGCAGCAGGCTTTCTGCGATGCCGACGCGCGCATGGACTGCGTGGCCTTCACCCCGCTCGACGATCCCGAGCGCGGCCTCGCCGAAGCGAAGCGCGCGGTCGAGGCGGGGGCGAAGGCGGTGATGTTCAGCGCCGGACCTGCCGGAGACAAGAGCCCCGGTCACCCGGACTTCGATCCGTTCTGGCAGTTCCTGCAGGACAGCCGGATCCCCTTCATGCTCCATATCGGGCCGGGCACGAAAACCCAGCCAAGCAAGTTCCGCAATAACGGACGCGAGCGTGCCGCCGATCTCCACGGCGGGGGCGAGAACCTGCGTTTCCCGGACTTCATGTGCCTGTGGTACGCGCCGCAGGAATTCCTCACCGCGATGGTCTATGATGGCGTGTTCCAGCGCTTCCCCGATCTGCGCGGCGGCGTGATCGAAAGCGGGGCGGGCTGGGTGCCCGAGTTCTTGCGGATGCTCGACCACGGCTGGTACTCGTTCAACAGGACCGACCAGTACCTGAAGGACATGGACCTGATGCCTTCCGAGTACATCAAGCGCGCAGTCCGCTTCACGCCATTCCCGAATGAGGACGTGGGCCACATGATCCGCGATTCCGCGCCCGAGCTGTACCTGTTCTCCAGCGACTATCCGCACCCCGAGGGTACGAAGGACCCCTACGGCAAGTTCGAGACTTCGCTCGAAGGGTTCGACGAGGACGTCAAGGACATGTTCTACCGCACGAACTACGACCACATGATGTTCCGCAAAAGCGAGGCGCTGGCCGAAGCGGCCGCATAGCAAGCACGCATCGCGAAGACCGGGGAAGCATCCACGAGGTGCTCCCCTTTTTTTTAGCCCGTGGTACCTTGTGCACGGATCGCTTGGAGGCGGGGCGTTACCTGACAGAAAATCCAATAGAGATGAGTGGTGGGCTGGCGCCCCGGCGACCTTGCGCATTTTCCGGGCCAGCGGCACAGCGGGCCGATGGAAGACAAGTCGACAGAGGGCGATCGCAAGCAGCAATTGCTCGATGCTGCAGAGACGCTGATCCGCGAGCGCCGGACGCTCAATCTGTCACTCGGCGAGCTCGCCGACCGGGTCGGTGTCAGTCGCAGCCTGCTCTATGTTTACTTCGATGGCGTTCCGAAGATCATCGATGCCCTGTTCCTCATGCATCTCGAACGGCTTGGCTCGCGTGTCCTGCCAGCACTCGACGCTAGCGACGCGTCCTATCGGGAACGCGCAGGCGCGGCCTATTCCAGCTATCTCGATTATTTGATCGAGAGCGGTCCGATCCTGCAACTTATCCTGCGCGAGCGACACCAGGACAGCCCGCTAGGGCCCGACAGCCAGCGGCGATTTCGCCTCCTGCTTCGGCAAGTCGCAGCGCTGACGCGACAGGCGCTTCGCCTCGCTCCGCGCGAAGCCTTCGTGCTGCTCGAACTCACCTCGGGGATACCAGAAGCGCTCGCACGGTTGGTGCGGGCTGGAGAGATCGATCGCGCAACCGCGCATGCGACCTGTGACCGCCTCGTCTTGGCAGCGGTCGACGGATTTGCAGTCGGCCCAACCAGTTAGCCTTCCAAACTAGTCTGCGCCCGCGGCGAGGCTTTCGTCGCTGACAACGCCGGCCATGATTATATTCAGGCAGATTTCCTCGACCATGGCGAAAGGCGCGCGTTTGCTTGCGACGATGCCGCCCGCCTTCAGACTTACCGCCGTCAGCGCGGCGGTCGATGCGCGTGCGTTCTGCAAGTCCATCTTGCCATGGCCGACGAGCTCGTCGAGGATCGGTGCCCGCGCCTTGTCGCTTTGTGTGATCCGTTCGGGCTTTAAGGCATCGCGAACCTCGGGCGTGCGGAGCAGCATTTGCAGCATCGGCCCGCGCCTGGCGGCTTCGTGGAGGTAGCCGATGGTGGAAAGCATCACGCGCGTCCTATGGTTGGTGCCACGCGCTATGCGCTTGCGCCGCAGCGATTCCTGTGTTGCGATTTCCCGCCGCGCCATGGCCAGCAGCAATTCGGTTCGTCCGCCGAAGCAATTGTGGACCTGGGTTTCGCTGATCCCGGCTATGCGTGCTACTTCGCGTATGGTGACCGCCGAAAGCCCGTCGCTCAGCGCAATTCGACTCGCCATGTCCATCAGGTGATCCTGCCGCTCTTCTGCCGACATGCGGGTGCGGGTGCCGGGCGACTTGCGGACATGCCGCGCACCTAGGGCGAAGGTTTCGCTCAATCCTATCGGTGCCGGTGGCAGTTCCGGGCGCGGTTCGCGGGTGGATGCGTTGCGGGTCCAGTGCGATCGCGGCGGGCGCGGGATGTCGAGGCGGTCGCAGATCTTCGCCAGCCCGTTGCCGGAAAGGCCGTAGCGCGCGGCAACCGCCCCCATCGGCTCTGACCATATGCTCTCGAACAGTTCGGTGCGCGTCAGTTCCATCGCGCGACGCTATTCCGATCTCTCCGCTCCTGTCCACCGGGTTGCGTCCGCGCAGCTGCGGATAAAGCGGGTTCCAGATCGTACCCTATATTCAAATATGCTTGTTGTTAGATTGTAAATGGTGCGCTATGCCCCTTGCCAGGAAGAATGAGGAGAGGAGAATGGCGCGGTTTGTAGCGGCTCTGGTGGTCCTCACCACCTTGTTTGCGCCGCAAGCTCTCAATGCTCAAATGCCCGACCCGATCGATGCAGTCACCGTCGATCTCGAAGCAGGAACCCTCCTGGGATCGCGCGAAAACGGCGTACTGTTTTTTCGAGGCGTACCTTATGCAGCTCCCCCGACCGGCGAAAATCGATGGCGTCCTCCCCAGCCAGTCGAGCCTTGGCAAGGCGTCCGCGCGGCGACCGCGCATGAGCCGCCTTGCGTGCAGCCGGTCGATACCGACACGACGATCGCGAATTTCGGCGGCGTCAATGGCGCCCAGTCCGAAGACTGCCTCTATCTCACCATCACCGCGCCCGAAGATGCGCGCGATGCGCCCGTTCTGGTCTGGTTCCATGGCGGTGCGTTCTTTCTCGGCGCTGGCAGCCTTGGCTCCTACGACGGCACGGCCAATGCGAAACAGGGCGTCATCACGGTAAGCGTCAACTATCGGCTCGGCGCACTGGCGAACTTCGTTCACCCCGCACTCGAAGCACTGCATCCCGACGAGCCGCAGGGCAATTACGCTTTGCAGGATGCGGTGGCGGTGCTCGAATGGGTCAGGGACAATATCGCGGCGTTCGGAGGCAACTCCGAGCAGATCACCGTTGCGGGCCAGTCGGCCGGTGGAGGGATTGTCGTCAATCTTCTGTCGCTGCCCTCTGCCAAGGGCCTGTTCGACAAGGCGATCGTGCAATCGGGCGCGCTGCTGCTTCCGGATCGACCGAAAGCCGTCGCGCAGCGCATGGCGGCCGAGGCTTTGGAGACCATCGGCATCGGGCCGGATGCCACGGCGCACGATCTGCGCAGCATTTCCGCGCAGACTTTCGCGGCCTCCGAGCCGCTGCGTGCCGGGTTCTTCTTCACGCCGGATGACGGGTTCAAACCGACATCGACGATTGCAGCGCTGCGGGCGGGAGCGGCAAGTGACGTTCCCATATTGGTGGGCGCGAATGCGGGAGAGAAGGGCTTCGCCGCTGCCCGCATGCTGGCAGCTATGGCGGGGACGACGGGCGCGCCGGCCTTCCTCTATCGCTTCGATCATACTCCGGCCTTCCGCGCCCAAAAGTGGACCGACGGGCCGATCCACTCGGCCGAACTGATGTTCACTTTCGATTCGATCGACCGGTCGAGCTGGGGCGGCGAGCGCGCCGACGTGGCTGATCGCGCGCTGGCCGGCCAGGTCAACAGGTGCTGGCTCGCCTTCGTCAAGATGGCGCCCGATGCACGCTCCTTCGAATGCGCCGACGGCTTCGCATGGCAAGCCTATCGCCCGGGCGGCGAGGTCGCGCTGATTGAAATGACTGGCCCGCAGATGGCCCCGGCAGATGCCCTGCGGGACGGCCCGAAGGAGGATGCCACGACGCGAGACGATTAGTCGAACCGAATAAGAAGCCGGAAAAAACGGCGATGTTGGGAGAGAGAGATGATTGGTAAACCGCACTTCATGGCGGGGGCGGCGTGCGCCTTCGCGTGTGCTCCTGCGGCGATGGCGCAGACCGCTCCGGTTGCTGACGAGCAGAACCAACCGGAACTGGCCGACCAGATTGAATCGGACCCAGAGCGGACGATCATCGTCACAGGATCCTACATTCGCGGCCAGCGCGAAGATGGCGCGCAGCCGGTCGACGTATTCGGGCAGGAAGAGCTCGAGGCGCGCGGCATCGACAGCCCGCTGGAGTTTATCAAGAGCCTCCCTTCGGTCGGTCCCGTGCTTGGCGATTCCAACCAGTACGGCGCGGGCGGCAGCCTGGGTGTCGGCTCGATCAACCTGCGCAGCCTCGGGCGAGAGCGCACGCTGGTTCTGTTCAATGGTCGCCGCTTTGCAACCGAGCCGGGCGATGGCGCGGCGGACACCAACCTGATCCCGCTGTTCGCGCTCGACCGGATCGAGGTGCTGAAGGACGGCGCGGCTTCCACCTACGGCTCCGATGCGATCGCCGGTGTCGCGAACTTCGTCACCCGCCGGGACTTCGACGGGATCGAGATCGCGGGGGATTATGAGTTCGTAAACGGGTCGGACGACAATTATCGGGTCAGCGCGCTGGCCGGATTCGATCTTGGCACCGCCAATCTGATGATTGGCGCTGGCTGGCAGCACCGGTCCGAATTGCCCACGACCGCGCGCGAATTCACACAGGTGCCCTACGCGAAAAATCCCACCGGCTATTCCTTCCTGAGCAGTCCGGGCCTCTATGCGCCGGTCGGCCTCATACCCGGGGTCGGTGTCACCACGCTTGGGCTGGGGGTCGATGGAAGCCAGGTCGGTGCGTGCGAGGCTCTGGGCGGTATCGACGGCCAATACCCGCGCGCCGGTGCGACCCCGCTGCCCGTGTGCCGATACAGCTACATCCCGTTCGTGAACCTGGTCGAGAAAGAAGACCGCTACCAGGTCTACGGCCAGTTTACCGCCGATCTTTCCGGCAGCGTCAGCTTCACTGCGGAGGCGCTCTATTCGCATACCGAGCTGAAGGATCTGGGCTATTCTCCCAGCAACCCAATTACCCAGGGGCCGAACGGTCCGGGCAGCGTGAGCGCGTTCACCGTGCCTGCCAGCAACCCCGGCTATGCCGCCTATCTTGAGCAAAGCTTCGCACCGGGCACCCCACCGCGACTGTTCACGCCGATATTGTCATCGATCGTGCTGTTCCGGCCTTTCGCGCTGGGCGGTAATCCCATGAACTCGGGCGGATCCGGCTATGGGCAGGCGGTCAACGATGCCTGGAGGGTCTCGGCAGGGTTCGATTTCGACCTGAGCGATAAACTGACGCTGCAGACCTACGGGACCTATATCCGCAGTTCGCGTCTTGCGTTCTCCAACGACATCGTGAGCGACCGGCTGCAACGTGCGCTGAATGGCTTCGGCGGAGAGAACTGTACGGGCGCGACCCCGGGCGCGAACGGCTGTCTGTATTTTAACCCCTTCATAAACTCCGCGCCCGGCAATCCAGCGCTGGGCTTGGAGAATCCGGCCCACATTCCCGGCAACGAGAACTCGCTCGAGGTGATCGATTACCTTACCGAGCGCAGCGGCACGCGGGCCACCGAAGAGCAATTTATTTTCGATGCCGTATTCAGCGGAGACGCCACGCTGTTCGGAAAGACGCTGGGCTATGCCTTCGGTGGCCAGTTCCGCAGGACCGACTTCGCAACCGATCCGCTCAATCGTTTCAGCGACCCGAGTGCCTATCCGTGCGCGATCGACGGGGACACATCGTGCCTCGACGATCCGAACGACACCAATTTCCCGGTGGGCGCCTTTACCTTCCTTGGCCAATACCCGCGCGCGCGCCTGTCGCAGGACGTGTACGCGGTCTTCGCCGAAGCGCAGATGGAGGTGGTCGACGGTTTCGAACTGACTGGCGCCGTCCGGTACGAGGATTATGGCGGCGAGGTGGGATCGACCATCAATCCCAAACTCTCGGCGCGCTGGCAGGTGACCGATTTCCTTGCTCTGCGCGGGTCAGTGGGCGACACGTTCCGCGGGCCGCTGCCCGCCGATCTCGGGACCGCTGGGGTTCGCGCCGTGGCCGGGATCAACGTGCTGGGCGGAAACTTCAAGGCGACCGACACCGTCGGCAATCCTGCTCTCGCGCCGGAAACCGCGCTGACCTACAATATCGGAGCGATCCTCGACGTCGGCGGGTTCAGCTTCAGCGTCGACTACTGGACTTACGAGTTCGAAGGGCGCTTCACCAATCTCCCGATCCAAGCGATCGCGGCCAATGTCGCGCCTGGCGGACAGGACGGGACGCAGCCCGTCGATTGCTCCAGTCCTTTCGTTGCCTACGTGGTCTTCGCGGGCGGAGTCTGCACGCAAGGCACCACGATTGGCAACGATATCAGCCGCCTGAAGACGCAGACCGTCAACGGCCCCGACGTTACCACGCGTGGACTCGATTTCAGTGCCAACTACCGCACGGAATTGGGAACGGTCAGGGTGAATTTCGGAGCCAATGCGACCTACACGCTGGAATACGAGTTCAGCGATTTCGAGTTCAACGGACTGCTGTTCAGCGAAGGCTACGATGCGGCCGGCTTTTCGAACTACGACCGTGCGCCGGGCACCGTGTCTAAATGGCGGGCGAGCGGCTACCTCAATCTGCAAGTGGATCCGGTAAGTGCGACCTGGTCGAGCACCTATATCGGCGGCGTAACCGACAACCGCTGCGAAGGGCTCGAGTTCTGCGCGGAGACGCCCGAATTCGGGGGGACCAACTTCGGGCGCGAGATAGGCTCATTTTTCTCGCATGATTTCTTCGCGTCGATCGACCTCGCGCTTGGCGGTGTCGAGGCCGAGTTGCAGGCCGGAGTTGAGAACCTGTTCGACACCAATCCGCCGGAAGCGCGCCTCGAATATGGCTACGACCCATTCATCGGCACCGCCAAGGGCCGGACCTTCAAGGTCGGCGTGAAGGTCGGCTTCTAACGGCGAGTGAGTGGACCATTCGCGCGAGGGGGCGGGCCGAGCGACGGCTTTCCGCCCCTTCATGCGCAACGACATATCAACGGGAGAAACCTCAATGCCAAGACATGCCATGATGCTCGCATCGATCACCGCTCTCGCGCTGTGCGCGCCCGCCGCTGCGCAAGATCCCGAACTCCCGGCCGCAACCCCTGTGGTGAAGACCGACACCGGCTCGGTCCAGGGCCTCGAACAGGGCGGGATCGATGCATTCCTCGGCGTGCGCTACGCTGCGCCGCCGCTGGGCGATCTGCGCTTCCAGCCGCCCGAGAAGCCCGCCGCTTGGGAGGGCGTGGCCGATGCGACCGGCTATGGTGCGCCGTGCATGCAGCTCTATTCGGCAAGCGGGCCGACCGAGTCCGAGATGACCCGCCGCATTCAGGCGATCTTCCCGACCTCGACCGAGGCGAAGATGGACAACGAGGACTGCCTGTTCCTCAACGTATGGACCTCGGCGGCGGACGATGGCGGCAAGCGCCCGGTGATGGTCTGGTTCCACGGCGGCGGCTACGCCTACGGGTCGGGCAACTGGCCCGCCTATAATGGCCGCAATCTGGCGGAGAAGGGCGACGTCGTCGTCGTCACGGTCAACCACCGGCTCAATGCTTTCGGCTACCTCAATCTGGCGGAAAAGTTCGGCGAGGAATTTGCCGCATCGGGCAATGTCGGCAACCTCGATCTGGTCCGCTCGCTCGAATGGGTCCGCGACAATATCGCGGCCTTCGGGGGCGATCCCGAGAATGTGACGATCATGGGCGAGTCGGGCGGCGGATCGAAGGTCAGCCACCTAATGGCGATGCCTGCCGCCGACGGCCTGTTCGACAAGGCGGTGATTCAGTCCGGCCCCGGCGTGACCAGCGGCAAGCCTGCCGAGGCGGCGGATTATGCGGACAAGATCCTCGATACGGCGGGTGTCGAAACGCTCCAAGGCCTGCGCAACATGCGCAGCGACGAGATCGTCGAAGCGGTGCGCAAGGCCACTCGTGCGGGAAGCGCAATGGGACGCGGGCCGCAGTTCGGCCCTATCGCCGATGGCACGATCGTCCCGCGCGATCCTTTCCTGCCAGCCGCGCCCGAACAGTCGCGCGAAATCCCGGTGCTGATCGGCTATAACAAGGACGAGATGACGCTGTTCATGGCCGCGCAGCCGTGGTTCGGGCGGCTGACCGAGGATACGCTCACCGCGATGACCGGCGCAATGGGCGAGCAGGCGGTGGCGGCAGTCGCGGCCTATCGCGCGCGCTACCCCGACTATTCGCCGACGCACCTTGCGGCCATCGCGATGGGCGCCCGCTTCGTGCGCGGGACTTATCTGCTCGCTGACCAGCAGGCCAAGACCGCGAGCGCGCCGGTCTATGTCTATCGCCTGACGTGGGAGACGCCGATTGGCGGGGGCATGCTGCGCACGCCGCATACGCTCGATATCCCGCTGATGTTCGACAATGCGGCGGAAAGCGCGGCGCTGGTTGGCACCGGCGAGGATGCGCAGACCATGGCCGACATGATGAGCGACGCGTGGATCGCCTTCGCCAGGACCGGCACCCCGTCGAGCGCGCTGCTGCCTGAATGGAAGGCCTACACGCCCGCCAGCCGCAATGTGATGGAACTGGATGTCGAGCCCCAGCTGGTCGACGATCCCGAAAAGGACATTCGCGAACTGCCCAGCGAACTCTGAGGCGCTGACAATTAAAAGGCCGGCGTCCCGTCTGGGGCGCCGGCCTTTTCGTGTCCGGGTGAGGGAAGTCCTAGTTGAAGCTCTCGCCCGCCTCGGCCTTCTTGCGCAGGTAATCGCTCACCGGCAGGCCGTGCTTCTCCAGCCCGGCCACGACCGTGTGGAGCCCGATCGTGTCGGCCCAGAACATCGGGCCGCCGGTATAGAGCGGCCAGCCATAGCCGTTGATCCACACCACATCGATGTCGCTGGCGCGCTGCGCCATGCCTTCGTCGAGGATCTTCGCGCCTTCGTTGACCATCGGGTAGAGCAAGCGCTCGCGGATCTCGTCCTTCGAGATGTCGCGCTGTTCGTTGCCTTCCTTGGCCGCGAAATCGGCGATGATCTGCTTCACTTCGTCCGACGGGGTGCGTTGGCGCGCTTCGTCGTAGTCGTAGAAGCCCTTGTCTGCCTTCTGGCCGAAGCGGCCCACAGCGCAGAGCGCCTCGCGGATGGTCGTAACCTTGCTCGGGTCGCGATGCCAGCCGATGTCGATCCCGGCGAGGTCGCCCATCTGGAACGGCCCCATCGGGAAGCCGAAGTCGAGTAGGACGTCGTCGACGTCCCAGTATTTCGCGCCTTCGAGGATCAGCTGGTTCGCCTGCGCCTGGCGCTGCGAGAGCATCCGGTTGCCGATGAAGCCGGGGCACACGCCGGAGACTGCCGCGACCTTGCCGATTTTCTTCGACAGCTTCATCGCGGTGGCCAGCACATCGTCGCGCGTTTTTTCTCCGCGTACGACTTCGAGCAGTTTCATGACGTTGGCGGGGCTGAAGAAGTGCAGGCCCAGCACATAGCCGGGGCGCTTCGTCGTCGCCGCAATTTCGTCGATGTTCAGATAGCTGGTGTTAGAGGCGAGGATTGCGCCGTCCTTCACCACCTCATCCAGCTTGCCGAAGACGTCTTTCTTCACGTCCATGCTTTCGTAAACCGCCTCGATCACCAGATCGCAGTCGGCGAGGTCGTCATATTCGAGCGTAGGCGTGAGCAGCCCCATTGCCTGTTCGACCTGCTCGGCAGTCATGCGCCCGCGCTTGGCCGTATTCTCGTAATTCTTGCGCATGACGCCGGTCCCGCGGTCGAGTGCTTCCTGCTTCATCTCGAGGATGGTGACCGGGATGCCGGCGGAGAGGAAGTTCATCGCGATCCCGCCGCCCATCGTGCCGGCACCGATGACGCCGACCTTCTTCATGTCGATCAGCGGGGTGTCGGCTGGAATATCGTCGATCTTGTTCGCGGCGCGCTCGGCGAAGAAATAGTGCCGCATCGCCTTTGACTGGGTGCCGGTCATCAGCTTGCCGAACAGCTCGCGTTCCTTCTTCACGCCTTCGGCATAGGATAGCTCTCCCGCAGCCTTCACCGCTTCGATCGCTGCGTTGGGCGCATCGAAGCCGCGCATCTTGCGGCCGTTCTTGGCGCGGAATTCGTCGAAGATGTCGGGGTTCTTCACGCCGTCCTGATTGGCCGTGCCCTCGCTCGTGCGCGGAACGGGCTGGCCGATCTTCGACTTGGCGAAGGCGATCGCATCGGCGGCAAGGCTGTCCTCGCCAACGATTGCGTCCAGCAGGCCGATCTCTTTCGCCTTCTTCGCCGAAATCGGATTGCCGATCGCGACGAGGGGGAGGGCGGCTTCGGCACCGACCAGACGCGGCAGGCGCTGTGTGCCCGCGGCGCCGGGGATCAGGCCCAGCTTCACTTCGGGCAGGCCCATCTTCGCGCTCGGCACGGCGACCCGGTAATGGCACGCCAGTGCGACTTCGCAGCCACCGCCCAGCGCGGTGCCATGGATCGCCGCGACCACCGGCTTGTCGCTCGCCTCCAGCTTGTCGAGCGCGTCTGGCAGGCTCGGTCCCTTCGGGGCCTTGCCGAATTCGGTGATGTCGGCCCCTGCAAAGAAGGTGCGACCGTCGCAGCGGATCACCACGGCTTCCACGCTATCGTCGGACAGCGCCTGCGCAATGCCATCGGTCAGCCCGGCGCGCACCGCCTGGCCCAGCGCGTTGACGGGCGGATTGTCAGAGATGATCACCAGCACTTTGTCGTGGCGTTCAGTACGGATGGGTGAGGTCATTTGGGCAAGGCTCCTGCGTTGCTTTGGCTGAGCGCCGAATAAATCAGCGTCTTGAGCTGTCGGCGGATGGGATAGGCGGAAGATGGGTAGAGCTGGGTCATGCGGGGGGATCGGATTAGCGCATCCTCAAGCAGCGTGCCGACGTGGTGGCGATGCAAGGGGTAACCATCGCGCGAGGCCAGCAGATAGACATCGTCGCGAGCTGTCCGGCCTCAAAGTCGGTGTTGTCCAAAAAGCGGTCGAACCGCTGCAGCCTCTCCCCGTCGACGCCCCGGTCTTCCGGATTGCCCAGTTCCATTGCGATCTCTCCTCTCTTGGCCGGCATCCGAATGCCGTACCTTATCTTTATCCGCACAGGGGTAACGGATTTTCAGGCGATGTGAAGGCTCATACCCTTTTTTCAGAAAAATTTCTGTGAGGCTTGCCTGATCGCGCTGAGCATGGCTAGATTGCAATCAAGCCGCCATGAGTCGGCGCAAGGGATAAGGAATGTCTGGAAAAATGCGCGACGCCGTTATCGTGTCCACCGCCCGTACCCCGCTTGCGAAATCGATTCGCGGAGCTTTCAACGCAACCCACCCGGTCCAGCTTGGGGCATGGTCTGTCGAGGCCACGGTCGAACGCGCCGGGCTCGACGGAAAAGAGATCGAGGATGTCGTCTTCGGTGCCGCCAGCCAGGGCGGGGCGCAAGGGTTCAATATCGGCCGCCAGATCGCGCTGCGCGCCGGGTTGCCGGTCGACGTCGCAGGCATGACGATCGATCGCCAGTGTTCCAGTGGGCTGATGGCGATCGCCACCGCCGCCAAGCAGATCATCGTCGACCGGATGGACATCTGCGTCGCGGGCGGCGTGGAATCGATCACCGCGATCCGCAACAACACCGGCAAGCCGCAGCGCGATGAAGAGCTGCTCAAGATGCATCCCAATATCTTCATGCCGATGATCGGCACGGCGGAAGTCGTTGCCAAACGCTACGGCATCAGCCGCGAGGATCAGGATGCCTATTCGCTCCAGTCGCAGCAGCGTACTGCCGCCGCGCAGGACAGCGGAAAGCTGGCGGACGAGATCATCGAAGTCTCGACCGTGATGAACGTGAAGGACCGTGAGAGCGGCGAGGTCTCGCAAAGCGAAGTCACCATCGCGATGGACGAATGCAATCGGCCTACCACCACGCTGGAGGGGCTGGCGAAGCTCGATCCGGTAATGGGCGAGGGGCACACGATCACCGCCGGCAATGCGAGCCAGCTGGCCGACGGCTCGGCGGCAAGCGTGCTGATGGAGGCCGAGGTCGCCAAGGCGCGCGGGCTCACCCCCATGGGCCGCTATGTCGGCATGGCTGTTGCGGGCACCAAGCCGGACGAGATGGGCATTGGCCCGGTCTTCGCGATCCCCAAGCTGCTAGAACGGTTCGACCTGTTGATCGACGATATCGGACTGTGGGAGCTGAACGAGGCGTTCGCGGTACAGGTGCTCTATTGCCGCGACAGGCTCAGCATTCCGGATGACCGGCTGAACGTCAATGGCGGCTCCATCTCCATCGGCCACCCCTTCGGCATGACCGGCGCGCGCTGCGTCGGCCACGCGCTGATCGAGGGCAAGCGGCGCGGCGTCAAATATGTGGTCGTCACCATGTGCGTGGGGGGCGGAATGGGCGCGGCCGGCCTGTTCGAGGTCCTGTGATGGCGAGCACCGCGAAACCAAAAGACCTCGCTTTCGCTATCGGGTGGACCCCGCCTGCGAACTGGCCCGCGCGCAGCCGTGCCGAGTGCAAGGCGATCCTGACCGCGCGCGGAATGCGGTTCGAAATGGACGATGTGGACATTCGCGGGGTCAAAACTCGCGTGTGGAAGAATGCCCCGCCGAACCTGCGCGCCATCGCCATGCTGGGCGCGTCTCACGGCGACCGCACCTTCGTGATCTACCAGGACGAGCGGGTGACCTACGATGCGTGGGGCCGTGCGGTCGCCACGCTGGCGCATGAGTTCCAGGCGATGGGCATCGGCAAGGGCGACCGGGTTGCGCTGGCAATGCGCAACCTGCCGGAGTGGCCGGTCGTGTTCTTCGCCGCCGTCACCATCGGCGCGATCTGCGTTCCGCTGAACGCGTGGTGGACAGGAGGGGAGCTGGCCTATGGGCTCGCCAATTCGGGCACCAAATTGCTCGTGTGCGACGAGGAGCGTTGGGAACGGATCGCGGAGCTTCGCGAGCGGTGCCCGGAGCTGGAGACCGTGCTCGTCACTCGTCACGAGGGTGAGCTGGACCGCGCATCGCGGCTCGAAGCGATCCTCGGCTCGCCCGGCGCGTACAAGGACCTGCCTGCCCGAACGCTACCCGAAGTCGAAATCCTGCCTGAAGATGATGCGACGATCTTCTACACCAGCGGCACTACCGGCAAGCCGAAGGGCGCGCTCGGCACGCATCGCAACCTGTGCACCAACATCATGTCGAGCGGCTTCGGCGCCGCCTGCGCCGTGCTGCGCCGGGGGGAGGAAATTCCGCTGCCACAGCCGCGCACCACGCTGACCGTGATTCCGCTGTTCCACGTCACAGCCTGTTCCGCCGGGCTGATGGGCGCGATCGCGGCGGGCAATACGATGATCTTCATGTACCGGTGGGACCCGGTCGAAGCGTTCCAGATCATCGAGCGCGAGAAGGTGAATTCCACCGGCGGGGTGCCGACGATCGCCTGGCAACTGCTCGAACATCCCGAGCGCAAGAATTACGACCTCTCCAGCATAGAGGCGATCGCTTATGGCGGCGCGCCCGCCGCACCCGAGCTGGTTCGCCGCATCCACCAGGAATTCGGCGCGTTGCCCGGCAGTGGCTGGGGCATGACCGAGACGATGGCGACCGTGACCGGGCATTCCTCTGAGGATTACCTCAACCGGCCCGACAGCTGCGGACCTGCGGTTGCGGTGGCCGACCTCAAGATCATGAGCGAGGACGGCACGCGCGAACTGCCGACCGGCGAGATCGGCGAATTGTGGGCGCGCGGTCCGATGATCGTGAAAGGGTATTGGGACAATCCCGAAGCGACTGCCGAAACCTTCATCGACGGCTGGGTGCGGACCGGCGACCTTGCCCGGCTGGACGAGGAAGGCTGGTGCTACATCGCCGACCGCGCGAAGGACATGATCATCCGTGGCGGCGAAAACATCTATTCGTCGGAAGTCGAGAACGTGCTCTACGATCACCCGGCGGTGACCGATGCGGCGCTGGTCGGCCTGCCGCACCATCAATTGGGCGAAGAGCCCGCGGCAGTCGTCCACCTCGCGCCTGGCACGAGCGCGAGCGAAAGCGAGTTGCAGGAATGGGTTGCTGCCAGACTGGCGAAGTTCAAGGTGCCGGTAAAGATTGCGTTCTCGAGCGAGACCTTGCCACGCAATGCCAATGGCAAGATCTTGAAGAAAGAGCTTTCGAGCTTCTTCTGAAGCCTGCTACCGCACGTCTGAAGCCCGGGTATGCGGGCCGGGTAATGATGGTTGGGGGAAGCGGATGGCTAAGAAGCCTGACGTTACGAAGAAGTTCGGCGAGAAACGCAGCGCCATCGTGCACGCCGCTTCGGTTCTGATCAACGAAACCGGTGTTCGGGCCACCACGCTTACCAAGGTGGCGCGGGCGATCGGGCTCAACGCGACCAGCGTCACGTACTACTTTCCCCGCAAGGACCAGTTGATCGTCTCGGTTTATGCCGAAACCATTGCGCTGATGAAGCAGATGGCCAAGGAAGCGCTGGCCGAAGAGACGCTCGAAAAACGGATCGCCAAGTTCGTCCGGCTGCACGTAGCCTTGCGCGACCGCATCCGCCGTGGCGAGCGCGGCCTGATGACCGCCTTGTCCGAAATTCGCTCGCTCGATCAGGAACAGCAGGACGAACTGCTCTTCGCCTATCGCGAGATGGTCAACGACGTGCGTGCTTTCTTCGGCGATCCGGCGGATGACGGGCAGCGTGCGCTGTATTCGGCGCGCGCCCACATCCTGATCGAGGCGATGCTGTGGTGGCCGGTCTGGTCCCGGCGCTATTCGGTGCTCGATTTCCCCCGGGTCGAGGCCAAGCTCGTCGATATCCTTTGCTTCGGTCTCCCCTGCCATCGCGGGGAATGGAAGCCGGTGCACCTCGAAGATGGCGATTGGCGTACCTCCGAGGATACGGAGCCGCAGCAGAACGACGCCTTCCTGCGGGCAGCGACGGTGATGATCAACGAGCGCGGCTATCGTGGGGCGTCGGTGAACCGCATTGCCGAGGCGCTGAACGTCACCAAGGGCAGCTTCTACCATCACCACGAAGCGAAGGACGACCTGGTGCTGGAGTGCTTCCAGCGCAGCTACGATCGCCTCTCGAAAGTGCAGATGGCGGGCTACGATATCGAAGGATCGTACTGGACTCGCCTTGCGAGCATCCTCAACGAGCTGCTGCAACTGCAGTTCTTCGATTCCACACCGCTGCTGCGCACCACCGCGCTGCAGGCGCTCGACAGCGAGACCAAGGTCGACGTCGTGATGCGGTCCAACCGGCTCGCACGGCGCTTTGCCGGCTTCCTGATCGACGGGTTCGCCGACGGGTCGGTGCGCGCGATCGACCCGCTGGTCGCCAGCCAGATCATCATGTCGACGCTCAATGGCGCCTACGAGGCGCGGCGCTGGGCCGCCCGGTTCGACGCGCCGGGCGAGGCGGTCGAAACCTACCTCTCGGTGCTGAGCGAAGGGATGCTCGCCGAGCGCTAGACTTGCGCCACGCGGTGACGCGGCTCGCGCACCTTGACTATCAGCAGTAGAAGCGCCGCTACCTGCGCCGCGAGCACGATGAAGAACAGCGGCTGAAAACCGCTCGCCGCCACCAGCAACCCGGCCAGCACGGGGCCGATCGCCGCGATGGCGCCTTCCAGCGTGGTGACGAAGGCCAGCCGCATCGGCGTGTCCTGTGGCTCACCGAACTCCAGCACCATCGTGGTGGAGGCGAGCATCCAGCCGGAGCCGCCGACACCTAGCAGCACAAAGGCCGCGTAGATCGGCACTGCCGTGCTCCCCAGGATCAGCAGCGTCACCCCGGCGACCGAGCTGCACAGCGCGAGCACGTAGATGATCTTGAAGCCGAAGCGATCGCCCAGCGGTCCCCACAAGACGTTGGACAGCGTGTCCGAGCCAAGGAAAACGAAGCTCAGTCCTCCGATGAGCGCTCCGTCCAGCCCCAGCCGGGTCCCGGCGTAGATCGTCCAGAAAGGTGCGCCCACGCGGGCCATCGTAGAGAAGCACTGGACCGACAGGAACCAGGCGAAATCGCGATCCTCCAGAAGTTCGGGGAACTGCCTTATGCGCTGCATCATCGGCATTTGCGGGCGGCTGACCGGCGCGGCGGGTTCGCGGATCATCGTCTTGAGGACGACCAGCCCCGCGCTGGTCAGCAGGAAGGCGAACAGGAAGGTCGTGGCGTATCCGTTGCCCAGCCACTTGTCCTCGATCAGGTAGTTACCCGCCGCCCACGCAAGCACTGCGGCGATCAGCCCGCCCGCGAAATTGCGATAGCCCTGCAACCGTCCCCTTTTTCGGATCGGGATGAGCTTGCTCATCAGCATCTGGAACGCGACCCGCTGCGCGCCAGTGAAGAAGCCCAGCAGCACGAAGCACGCGAATGTCCCGAAAAGCAGCGCGTTGCCGGTCAGGAAATAGCCGGTCAGCGCCAAGCCCAGGATCATCAGCCGCATTAGCGAGCCAACGCGGATCGCGTAAGGCAGGATGTGGCTGCGATGTTCGATCCGCGAACCGCTGGCGATCGGGCTGATCGTTGCGCCCAGTTGCAGCAGCGCGGCACCCAGACCGACGGCGGCCGTGCTGCCCGTCAGCAGCAGGAGGTAGGCGGGAATGATCGTGGGCGCGTAGATCAGCCGGAAACCGGTCATTCCCAGCACGCCATGAATGAAATTGGCAGTGTAGTTACGCTTCAGATTTTCATCGACGAAGCGCGCGTGATCGGCCAGCGCGCGTTGCCGCGCGCCGGCCTTCTTTTCCAGTCCTGCGGGATCCTCGAGCGGATCCAAGGTCTCAATAGCCGCCCAGCGTTGCGAAGCGGTTCTTGAGATAGCCGGTGGCACCCCACGTGGGTTCGAGCACCCGCGCGCGCTTGAGATAGAGGCCGATGTCGTATTCGTCGGTCATGCCGATCCCGCCATGTAGTTGGATACCTTCGTTGCTGATCGTGTGCAGCACGCGGTTGGCTTCGGCCTTGGCGACGATCGCCGCACGTTCGGCCCCCACACCGCTGTCCACCGCCTGCAGCCCTGCTTCGACCGCAGAACGCATCTGCGCGAGACCCGCGAACAGGTCGGCCATGCGGTGCTGCAATGCCTGGAACGAGCTGAGCACCTGATTGAACTGCACGCGCTGCTTCAGGTAATCGAGCGTCGTGTCGAACACGATCTGCGCCATGCCGAGCATCTCGGCCGCGGTCAGGGCGCGCGCACGGTTCAGCACGTCGTCCAGCAGGGTGTCTCCGCCGTTCTCCAGCTTCTCGGCCGCCGCGCCTTCCAAGGCGATGTCGGCATGGCTGCGCTGGTCGGTCAGCCGGCGGGTGGTCAGGGTGACGCCATCGCCTTTCTCAACCAGGTAGAGTCCATCGGTTGTGGCGACCACGAACAGGTCCGCCCCGTGTGCCTCGGCGACGAAGCCCTTAGTACCGGCCAGCTTGCCGTCCGAGACGCTGGTTGCGATCTCGGCGGGGTCGTGATGCGGGCCTTCGTCCACCGCAAGAGTGGCGATCGTCTCACCGCTCGCAAGCTTGGGCAGCCACTTGGCCTTCTGTTCCTCGCTGCCGCCGAGCATGATCGCGCTGGCGGCGAGGGTGGTCGCGATCAGCGGGCTGGCGGTGAGCGTCTTGCCCAGTTCCTCGACCACCAGACCGGCGGAGAGGAACCCGAAATCGGATCCGCCGTGCTCTTCGGGAATGATGATCCCGGCCCAGCCCATTTCCGCCATCGCGCCGTAAGCTGTGTGGTCGAAAGCCTCCGGCTCGCCCGATGCGCGCACTTTCCGAAATTCGGTCACCGGGCTTTCGTTGGTCGCCCATTCGCGCGCCATGTCGCGCAGCATTTCCTGCTCTTCGTTGAGAACTGCCATGTCTATTTGATCCTGCGTCTTACTGGTGGTCGAGCATGCCGAGCACACGCTTGGCGATAACGTTGTTCTGAATTTCGGTCGATCCGCCGTAGATCGTGGTGGCCTTGCCGTAGAGCCAGGCGCGCACGCCCGCGAGCTCGACGGGGCTGAACCCTTCGCCCTCCCAGCCGAGCCCCTGCAGGCCCATGATCTCGATGGTCATCTCGGCGCGTTCCTGGCCGAGCTTAGTGCCGAGCTTCTTGAGCGCGGAGCTGATTTCGGAGACGCCGCCCTGCGCCTTGCTTTCCTCGACCGCGCGGCGCGCGGTGTGCAGGAAACTGGTCCAGCGGATTTCGAAATCGGCAATCCGGTCGCGCAGCACGGGGTCGGCCAGCGTGCCGTCTGCGTTCACCTTGCCGTACTTCTTGGCAATGTCCGCAAGGCTTCCGCCTCCGCGCCCGCCCGGCGCTGCACCGGAGAGGTTGGTGCGCTCATGCTGGAGCAGCCGCTTGCCGATGGTCCAGCCCTGCCCTTCCTCGCCGACAAGGTTTTCCTTGGGCACCTTCACATCGGTGAAGAAGGTTTCGCAGAACGGGCTGGTGCCGCTGATCATTGTGATCGGGCGCACTTCGACGCCGGGCGAATCCATGTCGATCAGCAGGAAGGAAATGCCCTTGTGCTTGTCGCTGCGGTCGGTGCGGACGATGGCGAAGCACTTGTCCGCCCATTGCCCGCCGCTGGTCCAGGTCTTCTGCCCGTTGACGAGGTAGTGGTCGCCCTTGTCCTCCGCCATCGTCTGCAAGTTGGCGAGGTCGGACCCGGCATTGGGTTCCGAATAGCCCTGGCACCAGCGGATTTCGCCGCGGCAGATCGGCGGGATATGCTCCTGCTTCTGCGCTTCGCTGCCATATTCCAGCAGCGTGGGGCCGAACATCATCACGCCCATGCCGCCAATGGGGTTGTAGGCCCCGGCGCGCGCCAGTTCCTCGTTCAGGATGGCCGCCTGTTTGCGGTTCAACCCGCCGCCGCCGTATTCCTTGGGCCAGGTGGGGGTGCCCCAGCCGCGTTCGCCCATCGCTTCGCGCCACGCTTTCTGGGCGGGGGTTTCCTTTTCCCTCCCTTCGATTCCGCCCATGGAGAGACCCTTGCCCTTGAGCTCTTCAGGAAACTTTTCGGCGAGGAATTGCCGTACTTCCTCGCGGAAGACGTCGGCGTTCTCGCGCGCCTCTGGTTCAAGCTGGGTAGCCATGATCTGCTCCTTGGTCGTTCGATAGTTCGTGAAAGGGTTGGGAGTACGGTCGCTATTCGGCGGGTTCGGGAACCTCGTCGGCATTGACGGCGCTGGCGCGGTCGCGCCGGGCAAGCTCCTCGACGTTGGCCTCGTGGCTCGCACGGTCGATGCGATAGGCAAATAGGAAGCCGGCCCCGCCTATGTAGAGCACGATCAGCGTTGGCACGTAGACGAGCGCCAGCATGCGCGGGATTTCCGGATCGATGGTGCGCGGGTCTGAACCGGGCACGATGCCGACGAAAGCGACCAGCAGCCCTGCGGCGAAGACGCCAAGGCCCGAGGTCGATTTCTGCATTAGCGTGTTCGCCGCGTAGAACAGCCCTTCGGACCGGCGGCCCGTGCGCAACTGGCTTTCCTCCACGATATCGCCGATCATCGCGTGGGTCAGCACGGCTGAGGAAACCCCGCACAGCTGGAACAGCATCGAGAATGCGAAGACGCTGGCGACAAGCCGCGGATCTCCGTTCTCAGGCATTAGTCCCGCGAACCGCAGCAGGTAGGGCGCGCTGGCGAAAATGACCGCGACGATTGCGAGGTAGAAGGCGGCATTGCGCTTGCCCAGCCGCTTCGACACCAGCGGCGCGAAGAACAGCGCGAGGAATGCGCCCGCCAGCGAATCCACCGTCAGGATCGCCAGCTGAGCCGAACTGAAGCCCCAGAAATAGGTGCCGAAATAAATGCTCAGCGCCGAAGTCATGCCGACCGAGGTATATTTGAGGACCCCGAAGGCGAGGATCGCGAGGAAGCCCTTGTTGGAGAAGGTCTGTCCCATCTGGCCGAGCGTCCTGACTACACCGATCTTCTCGGGCGCGGGCGGCATCTTGAAGTGCTTGACCCGGTGCAGCGTGCCGAAGCTCGACAGCAGGATCGCACCCAGCATCAGCGCCGAGCCCACGATGGCGAAGGCTTCATAGCCGGCCGGGTTGAGCTGGCCGACCGGATATTCGGCGGTCGGCGCGAGAAAAACGAGCAGTGTCAGGAAGGCCATGCCGACCCCTCCGAGATAGGCGAAGAAATAGCGGTAGCTCGCGATCGAGGTCCGCTCGTCGTAATTGCTGGTCAGTTCTGGCGCGAGGGCCGAGCTCGGGATTTCGTAGAAGGTGATGAAGGTGCGCACACAGCAGCCGATCACCACGATGTACCAGAAGGTCTGGGTGTCGTTCATCCCGACGGGCGGGAAGAACAGCAATAGCAGGCTGGCCGAGGCGGGCAGGGCGGAAGCGAGCATCAGTGGATGCCGTCGTCCCAGCCGCGTGCGGATCGAATCCGACCACTGGCCCACCACGGGATCGGAGATCGCATCCACCACCAGCGCGACCAGGATCGCGAAGGAGACGAGCTCCGCGCGAACGCCGATGACCTGATTGTAATAGAGCAGCAGGAAGGATCGGAAGGCGACGTCCTTGATCCCGTACCCGATCGAGCCGGTGCCGTAGAGCAGCTTGGTGACAAAGCCGAGCTTGGGGGCTGTAGGGGCGGTTACCATAGCGTCATCCTGCCTATCTTGCGGGCGAGCCGAATGCGCCGTCGCGGATCGACTGTTCGCGCGCTTGGGCCTCGCGTGCCTTGAGCCGTTCGACATTCTCGCGGTGCGTATTTTCGGTGATGGGATAGAACAGCAGGAACAGCGCGCCGATCACCCACAGCCCGAGCGAGAACGGAATATAGTGGATGATCAGGCTCTGCTCCATCGCGGGTGTGATCTGCGACACCTCGGCCTTGGTCGGGAAATCGGACAGCTCAAGCACGATGCCCGCCATCATGATGCCGAAGCCGGCCGAACACTGTTGCATGAAGCTGGACGCCGCGAAGAACACGCCCGCCGTATGCTGGCCGGTGCGCACCGCGTGGTCTTCCACCACGTCGGCCAGCATGGAAGATGTGTTGATCAGCGAGATTGCGATCATCGCGCCGTAGACCGCGCCGATCACGAACAGGGTCGGCAGCAACAGCGGATCGCCGGGCTTGAAGAACACGCCGATGAACGTGAGGAACAGGGGTGATATTCCCAGCGTGATGCCGATGATCGCCATGAACATCGAGGTGTTGCGCTTGCCCAGCCAACGCGAAAAACGTGGTGCGAGTGGTGCAGCAATGATGGCTGCGATCAGGCTGTCGAACGTGAGCAGTGCGAGCTCGTCCGCTCCGAGTTTGAAAACGTAGGTGCTGAAATAGACCGTGGTCGCCGCGTACAGGCCGATGGCGGTATATTTGAACACGCCGAAGCCGAAGATCGCCAGGAAGCCGCGATTGCGGAAGGCCTCCCACATTTCCTTGAAATGCGAGGCAGGGGTCGCGCCTTCGCCCGGTTCGTCGCGCTGGCGCAGGTTGGGCACGCGGCTCAGGGTGCCGAAGCCGCACACCAGGATGGCGATCAGGATCAGCGCCCCGCCGAGCCAGGCGAACTTGACGTAGCCTTCGGGGTTGAGCTGACCCCGCGAAATCTCGGGCGTGGCGACGAAGAACACCGCGAGCGAGAAGGCGGCGAAACCGAAGGTGCCGAGATAGCCGAAGAAATAGCGCAGGCCGAACAGTCCGGTGCGTTCGGAATAGTTGTCTGTCAGCTCCGCCGCCATCGCGCTGGTTGGGATTTCGAACGCGCTGATGGACATGCGGGTGAGCGAGGCGAGCGCGAAGATCCAGAACCCCATCTGCATGTCGCTGAGGCCGTCCGGCGGAAACCACGACAGGACGAAGAAAGCCGAAGTTGGCAGGGCCGAGCCGAAGATGAAGGGATGGCGCCGCCCGATTTGAGATCGTGTCATATCGGACCAGCGCCCGATGAACGGATCGGCGAAGGCGTCGACCAGCAATGTGAGCGCGATGGCCCCCGAAACGATCGCGGCGGGGACGCCCAGAACCTGATTGTAGAACAGCAGCAGATAGGTTGAGAAGGCGGCATTCTTCACGCCATTGGCGATTGCGCCGAAGCCGAAGCTGAGCCGATGGACCCGCGTCATCGGCGGGGTGGGGGCGAGGGTGGAAGACGTCGCGGGGGAGGGGGCTATGGTGGCCATTGCCGCTACTCCGCCGCCTCGACGATTTCATCGACCGGATCGTACATGTCCTGTGCCCGCGCGCGCCGCTCGATCAGCGAATATTCGGGGAAGGTCGGATCTTCGATGTCGCGGTAGGCACGCAGGTGCTGCTTCGCGACCGTCACCTTGTGGACCTCGGTCGGGCCGTCGGCGATGCCCATCACCATCGACCCGATCAGGTTGCCCACGAAGGGCATCTCGTTCGACACGCCAAGCGATCCGTGGATGTGAATGCAGCGCTGCGCGATGTCATGATAGACCTTGGGCATCAGCGCCTTGATCGCCGCAATGTCCTTGCGGACCTTGCGATAATCCTGGTGCTTGTCGATCATCCACGCGGTCTTGAGAACGAACAGCTTGAACTGCTCCAGCTCGATATAGCTGTCCGCGATCTGCATCTGCACGCTCTGGTAATCGGAGATCGTACCGGTGCGCGTCTTGCGGCTGACCGCGCGGCGGCTCATCGCGTCGAGCAGGCGCTTGCAGCTACCGACAGTGCGCATCGCATGGTGGACACGCCCGCCGCCCAGCCGGGTCTGTGAGATGGCGAAGGCTCCGCCGCGCTCACCGAGCAGATGATCCGCCGGAACGCGCACGTCGGTGTATCGGATGTAGCTCTCCGAGCCGCTCTCCTGCCCGTAGACGCCCACGTTGCGCACGATTTCGACGCCGGGTGTGTCGATCGGCACGATGAACATGCTCATCCGCTGATGGCGCTGCGCATCGGGATCGGTGACAGCCATCACGATCAGGAAATCGGCCCACTTGCCGTTGGTGGAGAACCATTTTTCGCCGTTGATCAGCCAGTCATCGCCGTCAGGCTCGGCGCGGGTGACGAAGTTGGTCGGGTCCGATCCGCCCTGTGGCTCGGTCATCGAGAAGGCTGAAACGATCTTGTTTTCAAGCAACGGTTCCAGATACCGCGTTTTCTGTTCCGGCGTGCCGTAATGGGCGATGATCTCCGCATTGCCGGTGTCGGGCGCCTGGCAGCCGAACACGATCGGCGCGAAGCTCGCACCGCCGAGAATTTCGTTCATGAGGCCCAGCTTGACCTGTCCGTAGCCCTGTCCGCCCAGTTCGGGCCCGAGGTGGCAGGCCCATAGGCCCTGTGCCTTTACCTCATCCTGCAGCGGGCGAACCAGCTCGTTTCGTCGCGGATTCTTGACGTCGTACGGATGAATGCCGAGCAGGCCGAGCGGCTCGACCTTCTCGCGCACGAAAACTTCCATCCAATCCAGCTTCTCTTGAAAGCCGGGCTCGGTCTCGAAATCCCAAGCCATCTCTTGTCTCTCCCGCGTGACGCACTTTTGTGCGTTCGGAAGTCGAGCATACCTAGTTTTCAAAAAGGAACAAGGGATCGCGTCGATGTGGGATCTGGCACGACTTTGGGCCTGAGACGGAGGCAGGCGCGCGAAAGACGCCACCCGGCGGCACCGACCGGGTGACTGTACGACTTCTTTCGATCTTTGCGCATGACGGAGGATGCTCCGTCTATCGGACACAAACCGCGTTTTGTTGGTCGGCTTTAATTTGCCGACCGCGCGTCATTGCGAGTCGCGAGCGAGCCAGGCGGCGCTCTGAGACCGGGCGAGGTCGAGCAGATTGCCAATCACCAGGTTAATGTCGATCAGGTGCAGGCCCATGTCCGGATTGAGCTTCCCGTCGGTATAGATGTCGCCGGTAATATCATCGGTCCGCGGATCGTTCGGATCGGGCTTGATGCGGATCGTGAGGTACTGGCCCTTGTCATTCGAGACGCATTCGCCCGTCAGCAGGCCGGGGACCGATGCGAAGGGCGTTTCCACCTTCCTGCCATCGTCTGTCCACTTGGGCTTCGGTCCATCCATCAGCGCGTCGGTCGTCAGGTAGGAATGCAAGGGCGCCTCGCCTCCGCCCGGCGCTGCCGGGTTGACGCAGGCGATCTCCATGCCGGGGCGCTTCGTGGCGGCATAGTCGTTCACCGGGCCGATCGTGTCGCGGAAGCTGCGATAGGCGACGATGCAGCCGGTTTCGCTGGCGCTGGTGCAGAGCGGCATTGACTTGAAATCGCCGCCGACCACCTTGCCCTCGGGAACGAGCACGCTGGTGCCGTTGAGGTAGGCGGCAACGATCCGGTCCTGCGAAGGCTTGCCGTCGATCTCGGTCTTGATGAGCTGGTTCATCATGCGCGAGCCCTGCGAGTGACCGATCAGGATGACGCCGCGCCCCTGATTGTAGTTTTCGAGGTAATATTTCCACGCGTCCGCGACATCGCCATAGGCCGTGCGGAAAGCCGAAATGATCTCTGCGCGGGGGAGCTGGCCCGATGCGCCGAGCATGGTGATCTGGCGGTACTTGGGCGCATAGACCCGGCAGACGTCGGCGAAGCGGGCGAGCTGCTGCTGGATCACGCGACCTTCCTCGGTTCCCTCGTTCCAGTTGGCATTGGCGCTCTGGTCGAGCGAGATCGTGGGGTAGATGTAGAAACAGTCGACCGGTGCATCGGCAGGCGGATCGAAGGGCTCGAGCGTCATCGTGCCGTCGGCGGCCACCACGGTGGTTGCAAGGTCCTGGTCGCAAATATCCTCGCGCCCGGGAAGACAAAGCCACTTGTCTTTATCGGCATAGAGAGCGTCGCCCGCATCGGCTGTCGCTTTGGCCTGTTGTGCGGTTGCCGGCGCGGCGATTCCGAATAGCGTCAAGCCGAGCGCGGCCCCGATAATGCGGCTTTTCATACGTCTCTCCCAAAGTTTGCTGCGCTCCCGTTCTTTCTGCCGGGGCACATTCTTTTCTGAATCCAGAATGCACACGAACAGAAGGAATGGCAACTTACAAACAGACGCGTTTGTTTTTTGGCTTTCGAGGTGTAGGTTCGCGGGAAGAATATAAGGGGAGAGTGTAATGGATGATCGGCTGGCGCTGTCCCGGCGCGGTGTGATGGCAGGCGCAGCAATGATGACGCTGCTTGCCGGTACGAGGGTGAGCGCTGCTGGCAGTGCCGCATTACAGGTCGAAGCATCTGCCGAACCTCCCGCGCCCGGCGAACCCGGCTTCGTGGCGGTTGTGCCCGAATTGACGACTTATCTGGCTGGCGTGCGAACCGCGACGGTCCCGAGCGCCATTCGCGAGCGTGCGCGGCTCCATATTCTCGATACGCTTGCCTCGATCGTGGCATGCCACCCGCTCGAGGCAGCCCGGCTCGGAAGGAAATATGCCAGCACGATGAGCGGCGGCGGGGGCAGCCCGATCTTTGCCTCGCGCGAGACGGCGAGCCCGATCGATGCCGTGTTCGCCAATGCGATGACCGCGCATGCGGCCGAGATCAACGATTTCATCCCCTCGGCCTATGTCCAGCCGGGTCCGTCGATCGTGAGCGCTGCGATGGAACTCGCCCGCGCGAACGGGCGCAGCGGGCACGACCTCGTAAATGCGGTCGTCGCCGGGTACGAATTGGCGGGGCGTATTCCCAAGGCGGTCGGCACGCGCAATTTGTGGTACGCAGGCCTCGCCAATCACGGGGTCGGCCCGATTTTCGGGACCGCCGCTGCCAGCGCCGCGCTGCTTGGCCTCGATCGGGAGCAATGCGACCATATGCTGGCCTATTGTGCGCAGCAGGCCTCGGGCTCGTGGCAGTGGATGCTCGATGTGCGCCACGTCGAAAAGGCCTTCGTCTTTGCAGGACTGGGTGCACGCAACGGGATGCAGGCGGCGATCATGGCCGATCTGGGGTTCACCGGCGTCCCCGAGAGCTTCGACACCGAAAAGACGTGGTTCCGCTGGCCCGCGCTTACGGGTGAGGGTTCGGACCCGGCGCGCCTGATCGACGGACTGGGCGAGGAATTCGAACTCTCGCATGCGGCGATGAAGCGCTACCCGGTCGGCGGGCCGACGCAACCTGCGGTGCGCGCACTGCTGGAGCTGGAAAAGGAGGTGGACGCGAAGGACATTGCCTCCATTCGGGTGGAGATGCCGGGGGCGGCAGAGACCTTCCGCAGGGCCAATATGCCCGCACTCAACATTCCCTATCTCGCCGCGATCATCATGCTCGACGGCCGGCTCGATTTCGTCGACGCGCAATCGCTCGACCGGATGACCAATGACCAGGCCGCGAAGGCTTTCGCGAGCAAGGTCGAGGTTGTGGCCGACACGGCGCAGGAGACGGGAGAGGGTGAAGACCGGACCGAAAGCGCGCGGGTCATCATTACCCTGGCGGATGGCAGCAAGAAGTCGCGCTATATCGCCTATGTGTCTGGTTTCCCAACGCACCCTATGGGCAAAAGCGACGTCGAAACAAAGGCGCGCGAACTGATAGAGCCGGTGATCGGGAAGGCCAAATCCGCGCAGCTGGTCGCGCTTTGCGACGATCTTGATGGGTTGAAGACGGTGGACCCGATTATCGAGCTGATGCGCTTCGATAGCCCGTAAGGCGGGCCCGGAACCGGGTCAGGAGCCCTCGTCTCCCGCAATCAGGCGCTGGGTCAGCTGCTCCTTGTACCATTCGAGCAGCTTGACCGATTCCGCGATCGTTTCCGTCGAACCGTCATCGTAAATCGATTCAAGCAGCAGGCCCCGCATGGCCGCCGTGTGGAGCTTGTTCATCGTCTTGAGCAATTGCTCGTTTTCTATGCCGGCCGTTTTTGCCACATTCTTCGTTTTTGCCAGCTGGATCTGGTCGAGCTGCTGCAGGAAACGCGGCATGATCTCTGCGAGCAAGGGATCGCCGCGCGATCCGATCAGGATTTCCAGCAGGGCGATCGATTCCGGCTCGCGGATCGTTTCCCACGACGCCCGGGTCAGCGCGTGGAAGCGTTCGACCCCTTGCGGCGTGTCGCGAAGCGCTTCCTTGCGCTTTGTCTGCAGCGTTTCCACGGCGCGATAGCCAACCGCTTCCATCAACTCGGCCTTGCCCGAGAAATGGTGGAGAATGCCGCCGCGGCTGATCCCGGCACGTTGCGCAACGCGCATGACTGTCGTCGCCGCGTAGCCTTCTTCCGCCAGATTCATGATCGCGGCATCGATCGCACGGCGACGGGACGACGAGGTGCGCTCCGCCTGGGTTCGGCGAACCTTCTTCGGGCGTACCTCGTCGTTCGTGCTCGTTTCGCGAGCGTTGGTCGGCGCTTTATCGGTCATTTCGGTTCAAAGCCCTAAAACCGATAGAAGCGCCGAACAAGTTCCCGGGCATGGGCCTTTCCATCGTGTTGATAACCCAATGGATGCGGGAATCAGAAACGCGCCGTCGCTCCGACGAAGAACCGCCGGCCGATTACGTCGTAGGTCGATGTCGGCGTGACCGAATTCCCCCCGAACTCGGGCGGCTGCCGGTCGAACAGATTATTGACCCCGGCGCGCAGTTCGAAGCGATCATCCACGTTCAAGCGGCCCACCAGATCGAAATAGCTTACCGACGGAACGCCATCGGCCTCGCTATCCGGATTGGAGACGATCGCGGAATTGTCCTGCTGCCCGATATAGCGCCAGCGCAAGGACAGCGAACCGGTGTCGCCGGCAAGGCCCAGCGTCGTGACGTGCTTCCAGGCAGGGTGCGTCGACGAGAACCCGTCGATCTGCGCATTGCCCACCGTCCCCGCGTAATCAAGGACCGGATCGCTGGAGGTCGACTGGATCTTGTAATCGATCACGTAGGTGACCGCGCTGTTGAGGAACATCCGGCCGACACCGCCGATATCGACGGCGGCGTCCACCTGGAAGTCGATCCCCGAGGTCTGGTAGCTGGCGAGGTTGAACAGCGGCTCTTCGATTTCGGCCAGGAGGCCGGACGCATCGCGCTCGATCAGCTGGCAGTTGATGTTCTGCGGGTCGTAGTCCGGATTCTGACCGGTGAAATTGTAGCACTGGTTCAGGGCGAGTGGGCTGGTCAAATACCCGATCGCGTCATCCACGCTGATATTGTAATAATCGAGCGAGGCGGAGAAGTTGGAAAGCAGGCCCAGCATGAAGTCGGGCTGGAACACGGCACCGATCGTATAGCTGTCGGCGGTTTCTTCCTGGAGATCCGGATTGCCGATGCGGAACGCCGCATTCGCGCTGCCGGAATAGGTATAGCCATCGACCAGCGATACCGGAACGCCCTGCGCGATACATAGCGCGCGCACCTGTTCCGGATCGACGCCTTCGACCTGCCCATTGCGCGCCGCACCCGTGACGTCACAGGGATCACCGCCGCCGCTTGCTGCGCGCCCGATGATGCCGATCGCACCCTCGCGCGGCGAATACAGGTTACCGAGGCTGGGTGCGCGGATCGCGCGAGAATAGCCGCCGCGGAGCGTGAAGTCGCTGATCGGCGTCCAGTTCGCGCCGGCCTTGTAGGTGCTGACGCCGCCGATCGTGTCGTAATCGGAATAGCGATAGGCAAGATCGAGCTCGAAACCGTCGAACAGCGGCACGAGGAGTTCGCCATAGATTTCGGCCACCGAGACATCGCCGCCTGAAGACAGCGCGCCCGATGTGCCGAGCACCTCTGGCGCGGAGGTCACGCCAGGCGTGCCGGTCGGCGTGGGGCTTTTGCGCAGGTCGATCGTCGCCTGATATTCGTTTCGGCGGTATTCCGCACCGACAGCGAAGCCCAGCGGGCCACCCGGGAGATCGAACAGCGAGCCTGTGACGTTGCCCTGCACGACCGTTTGTTCGAAGACCGCGCGGTCGACTGTGTCGAGGGTCAGGTAATCGGCGCAATCCTGCGAGGTGGGCGCGAACCCGAACGGATCGTAGCCGCCATCGCATAGGCTTGCACCGCCATCCGCCGCAGACACGACCGCGTTGAAACGCGAGCGGCTGAGCTGGTTGAAGGTGGTGGAATCGTTCGTCGTCTTCCCGTGCGTGGCATAAAGATCGAAGTTCAGTGCCGAACCGATCGATCCTTTAAGCCCGACCAGCGCCTGATAGACGTCGTAATCCTCTTCCACCTCCAGGCGGGCGATGCGCGTGCCGGTGAAATAGTAGGAGAACGGTGCCGTCGGCACGGGCCTTGCGTTCAGCAGCGTGCGCAGATCGGGGGTGATGAAGGGATTGGTCGAAGGAATCTGGATCGGCTCGACGACCGATTGCAGTGCACCGGACGCCGAACGCTGCCGTACCTTGTAAGTCGCGTAGTTGATCTGGGCGTAGGCCGTGATCGTATCGGTGAAATCGAATTCGCCGCGCGCGAATGCGGTGTACCGTTCGATAGGAAGCTGCACGGTGGAATCGTTGAGCGCGCGCTGGCGGACCACGCCATCGGCAACAAGATAGCCGGTGGTCTCCGTATCGCGCAGATTCAAGCCGCCATTGCGTCCGATGATCGTCCCATCGGAATTGACCAGATAGCTGCTCGATACGCCGGGAATATCCGTGCCGTAGGTATTGGCGAACAGGTTTCGGAACGCAGCGACATTGGCGGGGCGACCGAAGCCGAAAGGATTGGTGCCCGACTGGATGATGAGGCCGCTGGTGGGCGACGAAGTGCCATCGACATTGTCGAAAAATGGCCGCGCGAACTGCGATGCCGTTCCGCGCTCCAGATACGAGCCCGAAACGAAGAGCCGCGCGCGATCGTCGGCGAAGCTGCCGCCATAGGTCGCCGACGCACTGTAGGTTTCGGCGTCGCCCAGTTCGGAAACGCCGACGTCGCCCTGCAATTCCAGCCCGCGAAACCGGTTGTTGAACTTGAAGTTGACGACGCCCGCGATCGCATCCGACCCGTAGACGGCCGACGCCCCGCCGGTGATGACTTCCACCGAAGAAACGAGCGCGGACGGAAGCGTGTTGAGATCGATCGCCCCCGACGTATCGGAGGGCTGAAGCCTGCGGCCGTCGAACAGGATCAGCGTGCGCTCGGCCCCCAGACCGCGAAGGTTCGCATTGGCCCTGCCGCCGCCGCCACCGGCAACCGCATTGGTCTGCGAGCCCTGTGTCGCCTGAAACTGCGGCAGTGCATTAAGCGACTGCTCGAGCGTGGCGGGGCCGCCGTTCTGAATGAACTCATCGTCGATCGTCGTGATCGGACTTTCGGCCGTGAAGTCGCGTCGCTGGATCCGTGACCCCGTGATCACGATCTTTTCACCGGCGGAATTGTCCTCAGCCTCGTCGAGCCCGACCTCGTCGTCGTTTTGCGATGACGGCACTTCCTGCGCCTGAAGCGGGGTGGCGAGCATCGCAAGGCTCACTCCTGACAAGGCTACCCAACGGATAGTACGCATAATCTCTCTCCTGATTGACACCCGCTTTTGCGGTGAGGGGCTGTTGCCCATTTTGAATTCTTGTCGGTCGGCACGCGAACGGACGATCCGGGCAGGCGCGGCGCAAACCGTCTGCCGCCAGGATGCCCGCCCGAATTAGGAGGCCGAGCCGCGCGAGGCGCCGATCTCGGCCCAAATATCGCGGAACTGCGAGCGCGGATCGTTCTCGACATGCGGGTCCTGCGACATGATCATCGTGGCCCTGTTCTCGCTGTCGTAAGCGGGCCAGTCCGGCAGGTACTTGTTGTTGGGATCTCCGCTCGCCGCGAAGGCAGCCCAGCTGCCCGCGATGCGATCGGCCATGGCGAGACTGTTGGCGTTCGGGCCATTGAGGCCCCCGCGCACACTGTGCAGGCTGGGTGCGACATCGATGCCGTGCACCGCGCCGTAGCGCCCGCCATAGGCGGGGCTGGGCCAGGTCCACAGGTAGGACCAGACCGGGGCGCCGCCCTGCTTGGCCTTCAGTTCGGCCTGCGCGAACGCGCCCTTCCTGAACCAGATATCGCTGTCCATGCGGGCCGCGAGAAGGAACGGCTTTTCCTCCGGGCTTTCGTCGCGATAGAGATCGACCACTTCCTTGGCCCGCTCTCCCGCGCGACCGCGCGCAAATTCGAGCAATTCGGCTTCGGTCATGTCGAAATTGCCCATCCGGTAGGACCGCTCGTCGAGCGCGGTCGAGACGATCAGCGGGACATCGCGGCTCACATCGGGCGCGTCGGGGGCGAAGGGATGGCGCGGCAAAACCTTGCCATCGACGACCGGCGCGAAGGATGTGGGTGCCTCGCCCTTTGCACGTGCGGCGGCCTCCAGCTTGGCCTGCGTTTGCAGCAGCGTGGTCCACGGCACGGCCTGCAGCGCGTCGGTATCGCCCGGTGCGATGTCGAGCGCCTTGAGGAGCCGCGCGGTGTTCGCATTGGCCATCTCCTCGGGCATCATGCGCAGGGCGGACCCGCTCATCACGCCGGCGCGGTGGAACAGGCCCTTGCCGCTCGGCATCGCCATCAGCGTGCTGGTCTTCGCGCCGCCGCCCGACTGGCCATAGACGAGCACGCGCGCCGGATCGCCGCCGAACGCCTCGACATTGTCGCGCACCCATGCCAGCGCGGCGACGATATCCTGCATGCCTACGGTGCCGGACGAGGCAAAGCGATCGCCTCCCGCTTCGGCGAGATGGAGGAAGCCGAGCGCCCCGAGGCGGTGGGTGACCGAGATCACCACACTGTCCGAGAAGCGCGCCATCGCCTCACCGTCCATGCCGAGCCCGTTACCCGAACCGCCGTAGAATCCGCCGCCGTGCAGCACGACGATCACCGGCTTCCTGGCGGTATTCGAGAGCGTGGGAGACCAAAGATTGAGGGCAAGATTGTCCTCGCCCGGGCCGGCAGGCTGATTCTCGAACATGATGAGATCGGCGTAATCGTGCCGCCGGTCACCCGGCACCTGCGGCGCGCTGTCGGAATATTGCAGGGCGCTGCGGATCCCGGCCCATTTCTCGACCGGTTGCGGCGGCATGAAGCGGTTCGCCCCCGATGTCGGCGCGCCGTAGCGAACGCCCAGGAACTTCGCGATACCGCCCGCCATCATCCCGCGCAGGCGACCGTTCGTCGTTTCCACGACGGGAAAAATCTCGGCGGCTGACAAGGGGCCCGTCATGGCGAGGAAGCCTCCCGCCATCGCCGCGCCAAGGAATCCCCGCCGACTCGGCGAAAACAGCGTTCCCATTCGATACTCTCCCAAATTCGGTATGGCTTTTGCCAAATCCGCAGGCAGCGTAACGCGTAACGAAAAATAAAACAATCGTGACTGTCGGTAAATTCGTGCTTAGGGTATGGACTTCAAGACGACAGCGCAGACAATCAGGGCGAAAACGCCCTTTTTCACAGGGAAGAGGATATCGAGATGGCGACGAAAGCCGGAAGCATCTGGAATTTCGGGTATGTAATTTCGGCAGCGGTGGGCATGTCCCTTGCCGGTTGCTCGACCACGGGCGCAGTCGATGCGGGGGCGGCAGAGACTGTCGCCAGCGACAGCCCGGTCTTGTCGACCAGCCTTGGACCCGTGCGCGGTACCACCAGCGAAGCAGGCGATGTGATGATCTTCCGCGGCGTGCGTTACGGCGCGTCGACTGAAGGGATGCGTTTTCAGGAAGCCGCCGATCCCGAGCCGTGGCGCGCGGCCCGCGATGCGACCGAATTCGGTCCCGACTGTCCGCAGCGGCCAAGCGGTGACGTCCCGGTTTTTGCGTCATGGGTAAACGACCTGCCGCAGAGCGAGGACTGCCTGTTCCTCAATGTCTGGACCCGCGGCACCAATGACGGGAAGAAGCGCCCGATCATGGTCTGGCTGCACGGCGGCGGTTACGTGACCGGGTCGGGCTCCAGCCACGGCTATGACGGCACACGCCTGGCGCAACGCGGCGACGTGGTGGTCGTGACCATCAACCATCGGCTCAACGGGTTCGGCTATCTCTATCTCGGTGGTGTCTCCGGCGATCCGAAATATGCCCATGCGGGCAATCTCGGCAGTCTCGACGCGATCAAGGCGCTGGAATGGGTGCGCGACAATGCGGCAGCGATCGGCGGGGACCCGGACAATGTGACGATCTTTGGTGAATCGGGCGGGGCTGCGAAGGTCTCTACCCTCATGGCCATGGAGGCGGCCGACGGCCTGTTCGACCGCGCCATTGCGCAGTCAGGCTCGATGTCGCTGGCAGGCTTCGAGCCGCGGCTCGCGACCGCGCTAACGAAGAACATCTTCGAAACCGCCGGGCTGGAGCCGGGGGACGTCGAGGGTCTCGCTGCGCTACCGATGGAAGACTACGTCAAGGTGTTGATGAAATCGCGCACGCGGGCAGCCTATTTCCGCCCGGTCGTCGATGGCAGCTCGCTGACGCGGCAGCCGTTCTCGCCCGATGCGACGCCCGTATCCGCCGATATCCCGCTGCTGGTGGGTACGAACCGCACCGAAATGCGACTGCAGGCAGGCCTCGCCGATCCCGGCAATTTCTCTCTGGCATGGGACCAGCTTCCCGAGAAGATCGCAGGTGTGGTAGGCGATGCCGACGCAGACCAGATCATCGCGGGAATGCGCGCTGCCCATCCCGATGCCGATGCGAGCGAGATCTTCTTCCAGACCGCCACGTTCCAGAACTATCGCGGCACGGCGCTCCGGCAGGCCGAACGCAAGAGCGCCCAGAACCAGGCGCCGGTCTACATGTACCGGCTCGACTGGGAGACACCGGTCGCGGGAGGAATTCTGAAGTCGCCGCACGCGCTCGACATCGCGTTCGTGTTCGACAACGTGGCCCGTTCGACCTCCTACACCGGGACCGGGCCGGACCAACAGCGCATGGCCGATCTGATGTCGGAAGCGTGGATCGCCTTTGCCAAGACGGGCAATCCCAACACGCCGGTCCTGCCGCAATGGCCGCGCTATACCCAAACGAACCGTGCAACGATGATCTTCGACACCGATCCCGAGGTGGTACTCGATCCCGACAAGGCGGAGCGCGAACTCCTGCAGAGCCTCCTGTCGGAAGGGCGGTCTCAATAATGGCGTGAGCGGCTTCGGCGCAGGCTTTCCGCGTTGAGGTGATCCGCCGGGCAAAGGAGGGCCGGGTAAGACCGGTCCGCAAACACCGACGATAGATCGACGCGACCTGCGGCAAAGCCAGTTTGGCCGGGCGGCAGGTCGCTGATGGTTTCTGTTGCGAGCCAAACCTGCCGCCTGCCTGCAGTACTCAAGGCAGAAGGGCGTCGTGGACGCTTGCAGAACGAGCCAGACACTGTCACAAGCAGTTTTATTCACTCACGAGTGAGTTAAATCAGTTTGCGATTGCAGGGAGAGGCTATCGTGACATCGACACAAGCTGACGGGGTGGCCGACACCCCCTATACACGACCGCGTTACCGCTATTTCGTGCTGGCGGTCCTGACGCTGGTCTATTCGCTCAATTTCGTCGACCGGCAGCTGCTGGTGATCCTGCAGGAGCAGATCAAGGCGGAACTCGTCCTGTCCGACACGCAGTTGGGCCTGCTGTCGGGCTTCGCCTTCGCGGTCTTCTATGTCGCTTGCGGCATTCCGATCGCGCGCTGGGCCGATCGCGGCAACCGGCGCAATATCGTGGCGCTCGCGCTCACGGTTTGGAGCGGGATGACGGCGGTCAGCGGGTTGGCGCAGAACTACACCCACCTGTTGCTAGCGCGGATCGGGGTCGGCGTGGGCGAGGCGGGGGGCAGCCCTCCGGCGCACTCGATGATCTCCGACATCTTCCGCAAGGAAGAGCGCGCGACCGCGTTCTCGATCTACAATATCGGGATCTATATCGGCATCCTGCTGGGCTTCGCGTTCGGCGGTCTGGTGGCCGAGACTTTCGGCTGGCGTGTCGCCTTCTTCGTCGTCGGACTGCCGGGCATCGCGGTTGCGCTGCTAATGAGATTGTCCGTCCGCGAACCGTTGCGCGGCTGGGCCGAGAACACGCGCGAGAAGGATGCCGTCCCGCCGCCTTTCCTGGTGGTGCTCAAGTTCCTCTGGTCGCGTCGCTCGTTCCGCAATCTTGCGCTTGCAGGCAGTCTCCAGGCATTGGTGATCTACGGGATCGGCAACTGGCTGCCGTCCTATTTCCTGCGCAACTTCGACATCAGCCTGGGCGAACTGGGCGTGTGGATGGCGTTGACCGCGGGTTTCGGCGGGGGTGCGGGCTCGTTCTTCGGCGGCTGGATCGCCGATCGACTGGGCTTGCGCGATGCGCGCTGGTATTTGTGGACCCCGGCGATCCTGATGCTCGGGATCACGCCCCTGCTGCTGATCATGCTCAACACGGGGAATCTGATCCTCGCGCTATCGCTGACGGGCGTATTCCACTTCCTCTCCGCATCCTATCTCGGCCCGGCACTGGCGACATCGCATGCGCTTGTCGGCCTGCGGATGCGCGCGCTTACGTCGGCGATCTTCTTCTTCTGCATCAATCTGATCGGACTTGGTCTCGGCCCGGTGATCACCGGCTATCTCAGCGATCGCTTTGCGGCGAACGGCATGGACGGGCCTCTTGGCACCGCGATGCTCATCACCGGCTGCATCGCTTCGCTGTGGGGCGGGCTGCACTACGTGATTGCGGCGCGCTCGGTGCGGCAGGACCTGCTCGACAGTCCCAGCTACCAGGCGCCCTGAGCCAGGCAGGTAGGGCGGACGCGCTACAGCGTCTGCCCGTCGTCGAGCTTGATGACCGAGCCGGTGACTTGCGCGCTGGCGTTGGAGAGAAGAAACAGCAGCGGCTCGTCGAGCATCGTGAAATCGGCCAGCCGGCGGCGCGGGAAAAGATCGAGTTGCTGGCGGCCGGCTTCGGAAGCGAACCACTCCGCATTTAGGTCGCTCGGCATGTAGCCGGGGGCGAGTGCGTTGACGTTGGGGCCGCGACGCGCCCATTCGCGCGCCAGCATCCGCGTCATGTGCGAAACCGCGGCCTTGGAAACGCTGTAGGGCATCAGTCCGGGCACACAGATCTCCGCAGTGATCGACGATATCATGACGATGCGCCCGTCCTCGGTCCGGCCCGCTGCGCGCAAACGTCTCGCCGCTTCGCGCGCAACGAGGAAGGCGCCGCGGACATTCACGGCGTAAACCGCATCGAAGTCCTCGACCGAAATCTCGGTCGCGCGGCCCGAGCGTTCGATCCCCGCATTGGCGATGACCGAGTCGACAGGGCCGAACTGCGCCTCGGCCGCATCGAACGCCGCGGTGACCGAAGCTTCCTCCGCTACATCGAGCGGCACGGCAAGCGCGCGTCCACCGCGATCGCGGATGGCCGCGGCCAGATTTTCGAGCCGGTCGAGTCGCCGCGCGCCGAGCACCACAGCCGCACCAGCGCCCGCGCATAATTCTGCAAAGTGTGCACCAAGCCCGCCCGAAGCGCCGGTGATCATCACCGTGCGGCCAGCAAGTTTCGAATGTTTTTCCATGCGTTAGCTCTCCTTCTTGCCATCTCTACAGAGGCGGATTGTTGTTGAACATATATTATTCACACACACGATAGTGAAGGTTGACAGGGCTATTTACCGGAGTAGGTTCGCGACCTGCCGACGACGGGAGAAACCGGCGCGGCACATGGGAGAGAGAACATGATTCGCAGGCTCGTTGCGTCGACCTCGGCGCTCGCTATCGCCATCTGGGCGGCCCCCGCCATGGCGCAGTCGCAAACCCCGGAACCCGCATCGCAGGACGACAACGATCCCGAGGAAGCTCAGGAGATCGAGGATCTGTCGCCCTCGGCGGAAGTGGCGACTGGCAACCGCATCGTCGTCACCGCCACGCGGCGCGAGACGGACCTGCAGGACGTGCCGCTCAGCGTCACCGTGTTCCAGCAGGAAGACCTCAACGAGCAGGGCATCGTCGGCTATGAGCGGCTGGCGCGCGAAACGCCGGGCGTGGTGATCAACCGGCCGACCCAGAACTTCAACAATTTCACCGCCCGCGGCATCTCGACCAACGGTTACAGCGCCGGCCTCCAGGCCCCGGTGGCAATCTATATCGACGAATTGCCGATCTCGGCGAATGGCAATTCGACGATCCTCGATCCCAACCTTTACGACGTCGAGCGGGTCGAATTCCTGCGCGGGCCGCAGGGGACGCTGTTCGGTTCGGGTTCGCTTGCAGGTGCGATGCGGATCATCACCAACAGTCCGAACCCCAATGCGTTCGAAGCCTCGGCGCTGGTCGATCTGGGGTTCACCGAAGAAGGCGGTCTGCGTCAGCGCTATAACGGCATGGTGAACGTGCCGCTGGTCGAGGATGTGATGGGCCTCCGCGCGGTCGGATATTATCGCAACGAGGATGGCTGGGTCGACAATATCGGCACCGGGATCGACAATGCCAATTCGATCGAGGCCTATGGTATCCGCGCTGCCGTGCTGATCGAACCGAGCGATGATTTCTCGGTCAAGTTCTCGGTCAACAAGGAAGTGAGCAATCCGGCCGATTCCTCGCTCACCAACCCCGATCTCGGCACCTATGTCCGCCGCACGGCCAAGCCGGACCTGTTCAGCAGCGACCTGCTGGCCCTCAACATGACGGTCAATGTCGACCTTGGGTTTGCCGAGCTGGTCAGCTCGACGACCTATTCCGATCTCGTCGGCGATTTCATCGTCGATCTGGCGGGGACCTATAACCAGCTCGTCCCGTTCTCGCTCGACGCGGTGGGGGCCGACGATATCATCGTGCAGGAAATCCGCCTCGCTTCGACCCATGGTGGGCCGTTCGAATGGATCGTCGGGGGCTTCTACTTCGACAAGCGGCGCGAGGTCGATTACGACTATCGCTCGACGCCGGAATTCTTCGCTCAGACCGGCGTGACCGCGTTCCCCGACCTCTATTACCAGAGCTACAAGAACTACACCGACATCGGCGAAAAGGCTGTGTTTGGTGAACTGACCTATCGGTTCAGCGAGAATTTCTGGGTCACCGGAGGCTTGCGCTACGGCCAGGTCGACGTTCAGACCACGACGCGCGGCAACGGCTATACCAGCAACTTCCTGACGGTGGGTTTCTGCACGGTGTTCCGCCCGCAATGCGGCGGCTTCGTGCCCGCACTCGCGATCACGCCTGTCCAGCCGTCCAAGGGAGCTCTGGCGTCGGACGACAAGCTATCGTGGAAGGCGAGCGCGTCGTTCAAGCCGAGCGATAATGTCACCACCTACGCCACCGTTTCGACAGGCTTTCGCCCGCCGGTGGTCAATGCGCGGGCAGGGCTCGCGCCGCCTGCGAGTTCGCCGGACGACATCGTGATCCCCGACGGGGCAACCTCGGACAAGCTGACCAATTACGAGGTCGGGTTCAAAGGCAGCTTCTTCAACAATCGGTTCACCGCCAACATTGCAGCCTTCTACATCGACTGGAACAATATCCAGGTCCAGGCCAACCGCGTGTCCGATACGGTCCAGTTCGCGACCAATATCGGCGGGGCGGTGAGCAAGGGCATCGAGGTCGAGTTGGTCGCCTTTCCCACCAAGGGACTGCGACTGGCGGCCAACGGCGCCTATATCGACGCCAAGATCGACGACCTCTCGGCGCAGGAAGCCGCGATTTCTGGTGCGGTCGACGGGGTGCGGCTGGCAGCGCCTGAATTCTCGGGCTCGGCCACGGCGACCTACACCTTCCCGGTGAGCAGCCAGGCCGATGCGTTCGTCACAAGCAATGTGTCCTATGTCGGCTCATATCCCGGCCTTCTGCCCAACGTCCCGGGTCAGCCCGGCGTGCCGTCCCCGCAATACGACGTGACCGACGAATACGTGTTCGTGAACGCCTATGCCGGGGTGCGCTTTGGCGCGGACCTTTCGGTAACGCTCTATGTCGAGAACGTGTTCGAAAGCGAAGCCATCACCTATGTGCACCCTGAAGCCTTCCTTGACGGACGTTACGCCCGGCTTCGTCCGCGCACCATCGGCCTGCGAACCAGCTATGTGTTCTGATCGGCGGAACTGGATCGCGCGCATGGGTACGTCATGTCTCGCGGCACTCGCGTCTGTGGCACTGTCTGCTTGCGCGAGCGCGCCGGCAACGAGCGGTGCCGACACTAACCGGCCCGTGATCGCCGCACCCGTCGGCAAGGTCGCGGGCCGCATCCAAGACGGAATCGCGAGCTACAAGGGCATTCCCTACGCCGCCGCGCCGACCGGCGAGCGGCGGTGGAAGCCCCCGGTGGCCGCTTCCGGTTGGACAGGCGTGCGCGATGCGGGCGAATTCGGCCCCTCCTGCTTCCAGCCGGTCGCGCGGGATAGCGCCAATTCGATCTATCGCGACGATGTCGGCGAACTGAGCGAGGATTGCCTCTCGCTCAATGTCTGGACCCCGGGGGATGCGCGGAACGCTCCGGTTTTCGTGTGGATCCACGGTGGCGCGCTGGTTTCGGGCGGGACCCGCCGTGGAATGTATGACGGAGCAAGATTTGCTCGTGAAGGCGTGATCTTCGTCTCGATCAACTATCGGCTCGGGGCGCTCGGCTATCTCGCTTACCCCGAACTGAGCGCCGAATCCCCGCGCGGCATCTCGGGGAACTATGGACTGCTCGACCAGATCGAGGCGCTCCGCTGGATCCAGCGCAATATCGCATCGTTCGGCGGCGATCCGGACAACGTCACCGTGGCGGGGGAATCCGCCGGCGCGCTGAGCGTGATGTACCTGATGGCATCGCCCGATGCGCGCGGACTGTTTGCAAAGGCAGTCTCGGAAAGCGGCTACATGATCTCGAGCCCGGCGCTCGCCACCAGAGAACACGGGCATGTTCCTGCCGAGGCACAGGGCGCGTGGCTCCAGCAGCAATTGAAAGCACCCGATCTGGCGGCGATGCGCGCCATGCCCGCCGACGAACTGGTTGCACGATCGACCGCCGCCGGGTTCCTTACCTGGGGGACGATCGACGGGGCGGTGCTGCCGCGCCAGATCGCCGACATCTTCGATCGGGGCGAGCAGGCCGACGTACCGCTACTGGCGGGATTCAACGCGGGCGAGATCCGCTCGCTGCGTCGCTTGCTGCCACCGGCTCCGGCCGATGCGGCGGCCTATGAAGCACGGATACGCACTACACATGGCGAGCTCGCCGATCGATACCTTGCGCTCTACCCGGCGTCCGACATCGACGAGAGCATGCTCGCAACGACACGCGATGCGCTCTACGGCTGGACCGCCGAACGGATGGGCCGCAAACAGGCCGCAATCGGTGCACCCGCCTACATCTACCTGTTCGATCACGGCTATCCCGCGACGGACGAGACTGGGCTCCACGCCTTTCACGCCTCCGAAATCCCGTTCGCGCTGGGGACGATCGACCGCACGACGGCTGACTGGCCTCACATTCCGCGCACGCCCGAACAATATGCGCTCTCCGATATTATGGTGGATTACTGGACGAGTTTCGCTCGCAGCGGCGCCCCGACTAGCGAAGGCGGACCGGCTTGGCCAACCTTCGGCGATACAGGCAGGCTGATGGTGTTTGCTGACGGTGCGCAGGTTCGTTCAGGGGGGATCGGCGATGCCTATGCGCTGTATGAAGAGATCGTCTGCCGCCGCCGCGCAGCAGGCGAACTGCCGTGGCACTGGAATGTCGGCATCATCGCACCTCCGTTACCCGGAGGCGAGGGACGATGTCGCTAAACCACGGAGCGATCCAGGATCATCCGCTAACGCTCGACCGGATCATCGATCACGCGGCGAAATGGCATAGCAAGGTAGAGACGGTCTCCGCTCGCGCCGATGGCGTCGTCGATCGCGCCACCTATGCCGCGATCCGCAGCCAGGCACGCGCGATCAGCGCCAGGCTCGCCGCGCTCGGCGTCGAGCAGGGCGAATGTGTCGCCACGCTGGCCTGGAATTCGCGCGATCACCTCGCGGTCTGGTATGGGGTGATGGCGATGGGCGCGGTCTGCCACACGCTCAACCCTCGCCTGACTGCGCACACTCTGGCCGATATGCTCCGCCAGTCAAAGGCGAGAGTGGTTTTCGCGAGCGCGGATTTGCAGGATCTCGCGCACGAGATTGCCGCATCCGGAACGCCGCTCGAACGGATCGTCGTGATCGATGGCGAGGCCGAACCGCACACGCACGGCGGAGTCGCGACACAGGACATCGCCGAATTTCTGGCGCTCGAGGCGGCTTCCGTAAGCTGGGGCGACTTCGACGAGCGGGCGCCCTGCGGGCTCTGCTTCACCTCCGGGACGACCGGGCGGCCCAAGGGTGTGACTTACACCCATCGCGGCAATTATCTTCACACGCTGCGCCAGCTGGCGGCGGACGTCTGCGGTATCGGACGGACCGATACGATCCTCGTCGCAGTCCCGATGTTTCATGCCAATGGCTGGGGGCTACCATTCGTCGCTCCCGCGACCGGTGCACGGCTGGTGCTGCCGGGCGCTGATACGAGCCCCGAAGCGCTGGCTGGCCTGATTGCGACGCACCGCGTGACCATCGCCGTTGCGGTGCCGACGGTGTGGCTTGCCCTGTGCGATTTTCTCGATGCGACGGGTCGCGAACTCCCGTCGCTAGAGCGGATCATGGTCGGCGGCGCACCGATGCCTGCCGCCCTCGCGCGGCGGATCGAAGCGCGCGGGATCGAAGTGCAGACCACCTGGGGGATGACCGAGCTTTCACCGCTCGGCACGGCGTCGGTTCCTGGGGCGGGCGACGAGCCAAGTGCCGGTTCAGGCGTTCCCTCGCTCGGGATCGACCTGATGCTGGCCGATCACGATGGCAAGCCGTTGGACGAACAGCACGGACGCGAGGGCCATCTGCACGTGCGAGGCCAATCAGTGGTGGAGCGCTATTTCGGAGAGCGCGATCCGGCAACGCGCGACGGCTGGTTCGACACCGGCGATCTTGCGCAGATCGGCGAGGACGGCAGCTTGAGCATTACCGGGCGGTCGAAGGATCTGATCAAGTCAGGCGGCGAATGGATCAACCCGGTCGCGATCGAAAGCCTCGTCGCCTCGCTCGACGATGTCGCGCTCGCCGCGGTGATCGGGTGTGCGCACCCTCGATGGGGCGAGCGCCCGGTTCTTATCGTCGAATTGCGCGACGGGGCCGATCCCAGCGACGAGGACCTGCTACGTCCCATTCGCCGTGTCGTGCCGAAATGGTGGCTCCCCGATGAGATACTGCGTCTTCAAGCGATTCCGCTGGCCGCGACGGGCAAGGTCGACAAGCAGCGCCTGCGTATCGCATATGCGGAGCAGGCCCTGCCGGGCCAGCTCGAACCCTCGCCATCGACCGCTGCATGAAGGAATGACCTTGCCTGCCACCAAGCCCTCCAAACGCAAGATCCAGACGAAGGCCGAACGACGCGCCGAAACCACCGAGCAGATTCTCGATGCGGCCGAATTCCTGTTTTCCCGCCACGGTTTCTACGGCGTCACGCTCAAGGATGTGGCCAAGAAAGTCGGCGTCCACCACACGCTGCTGAACTACTATTTCGCCGACAAGCAAAGCCTGTTCGACGAGGTGTTCGCACGCCGCGCGAAAGTCGCCAACAAGGTACGGATGGAAGCGCTCGATGCCTATGAGGCTACGCTCGACGGACCGCCCACGGTCGAAGGTGCGCTCCACGCCTTTCTCGACACCAATCTCGACCTCTACGACCAGGGCGATCAGGGCTGGCATTATGCCGGCACGCTGGCCGCCGCGGTCTCGAACACGCCCGAATGGGGTGCCGAACTGTTCGACGAATGGTTCGATCCGATCGTGCTGCGGCTGATCGACCTCCTTAAGCGCGCCATGCCCGAATGTCCGGAGGAGGACGTGTTCTGGGGCTATCACTTCGTTTCCGGCTCGCTGATGCTGACGCTCGCCCGCACCGGTCGTATCGACAAGCTGTCGAACGGGCTTTGCAAGGCCGACGATTTCGACGCGATCAAGGCGCGGATGGTCGATTTCATGGCCGCAGGCTTCCGCGCAGCGTGCCGCGACAAGAGCGCGCGCTCGACGTGAGACGGCTCGCGTGACCCTCGCGCTCCCCGCTACGAGGCGCGGCTTTCTCGCCGCGACGGCGAGCGCACCGCTCGCGGCGGGGTGTGTGCATGCCGGGCTCTCGAACGAGGGGGTGCAGGACACGATCGCAGCCGATCTCGCGCGTTATATCGGCTTCGGAAACAAGCAGTCGGGTGGGCCGGGAGATGAGGCCTGCGGCGCCTGGATGGAGCAGCGGCTGCGGCAATCGGGCTTTGCAACGACGCGCCAGGCCTTCGATGTACCGTTTTTCGATAGCGCGACTGCAACGCTTGCGAGCGGGGCGGTCTCGGCTGACGTCTGGCCGCAGCCGATCGTGCGCGCGACGGGGCCGGGCGGATTGCGCGCACGCCTGGTGCGGGTCGATTCGAGTGGAAACGCGGCGGGCGATCTTGGCGGTGCGATCGCGCTGGTCGATCTCGCCCATGCGCGCTGGTCTTCGATGTTCTGGCCGGGCGTCAAAGGTCCGGTCGATGCGGCATTCGCAGGTGGCGCAGCGGCCTGCGTGATCGTGACCAACGGGCCGACCGGCAAGGTCATCCGGCTCAATACCGACGGGCGCAGACCGTTGCACGGCGGGCCGATCGCTTTGCTCGCGCCCGAGGATGCCGCACCATTTTTCGCCGCTGCGATCGAGGGAGCGACCGCGACGCTTGTGCTCGATGGGACGGGTGCACGGCGCGAGGCCTTCAACCTCGTGGGCAAGCTGGATCGCGGCGCGCGCGAATGGATCGTCGTTTCGACTCCGCGTTCGGGCTGGACGATGTGCGCCGGAGAGCGGGGTGGCGGCGTGGCGGCGTGGATGCATCTCGCGCGGCTCGCCCCAGCTGACTTCCCCGGCCACAACCTCGCCTTCGTCTGCAATAGCGGTCACGAGTATCAGTATCTGGGCGCGGAGGAACTGATCGAGAAGGTTGCGCCGCCGCCTGAGCGGACGCGATTCTGGCTCCATCTCGGCGCGAATTTCGCGGCGCGAGACTGGCACGATACGGTCGGCAAACCCGTGTCGCTGCCCGGCACCGATTCACAGCGCTACCTCGTCGTCAGTCCGCCGCTGCAAAACTTCGCGCGAGAGGCCTTTGCCGGGCTCGCCGGGCTTGAGGCACCCTATACGACCGACGAGATCACCGCTGGCGAACTCGCCAATATCGTGGCCGCAGGATACGCGCGCGTCGCAGGGATTTTCGGCGTCCACCGCTATCACCATGTCGAAGGCGACGACGAGCGCTGCGTTTCGCCTGCCGCGGTGGTTCGAACCACACAGGCCTTCCATGCCTTGCTGCGGGAGGGTGTGCAATGAAGCGCTCGATCGACTGGATTTCGCTTGCGATGCTTGCGGTCGTCGGTGCGATGGTGGTGCTGGTCTGTTGCACCTCGCTCGCCGCCCAAACGCTCACACGACCGGAGGTCGTGCTCGGACAGGGTGCGCTGCGCGGACAGCTCGAAGACGGGATCGAGGTCTATCGCGGCATTCCGTATGCCGCCGCGCCGGTCGAAAAATTGCGCTGGAGACCGCCAGCGCCGCCGCCGCAATGGGAGGGCGTGCGCGAAGCGGCCGATTTTGGTCCGGCCTGCATTCAGCCGCGCCTGCCCGAGACCAGCTTCTATTATGTCGCGCCGGGGGAGACATCGGAAGATTGCCTGTCACTCAATGTCTGGACGCCGTCACGTGCGGGGAGCAAGCCGGTGATCGTCTGGATACATGGCGGCTCGCTGCGGATCGGTGGCAGCGCCGAACCGCTCTATGACGGCGCGACCTTCTCGCGTGAAAACGTCGTCTTTGTGTCGATCAACTATAGGCTCGGAGTGCTCGGCTGGCTGGCGCATCCCGCCTTGTCGCGTGAGAATCGCGACGGGATTTCGGGCAATTACGGCCTGCTCGACCAGATCGCCGCGCTGGAATGGGTCAGGGCCAATATTGCGAGCTTCGGCGGCGATCCGGACAATGTCACGATTATGGGGGAATCGGCCGGCGCGCTGAGCGCGAGCTATCTGTTGGCGAGCCCACTTGCGCGCGGCCTGTTCGCCAAAGCGATCGTCGAAAGTCCCAACAGCCGCACGTTTCCCGCGCTCGATCGGCGCGCTTATGGCCTGCCTGCCGCACAGGGGATCGGGATGCTGGTGTTCCAGCGGCTCGAGATCAAATCGCTGAAGGATGCGCGCCGGATCGATGCGCAGGCGCTGGTCGATGCGGCGACGAAAGGCGGCTTTCCTGCGCAAGGCGTAATCGACGGGACGGTATTGCCCGATCAACTCATCGACATCTTCGATGCAGGCGAGCAGGCGCCGGTCCCGATCCTCGTCGGCTACAATAGCGGCGAAGTAAAAGGGCAGCGCGCCTTCGTGCCCCCGACGCCCGAAAGCGCCGCCGCCTATGAAGCCGCGATCCGGCGCGGCTACGGCGCGCTCGCCGATGAGTATCTGCGGCTGTATCCGTCGAACGACATGGCGAAATCGATGGTCCGCGTGCTGACCGATGCGATCTATGGCTGGGCGGCGGAACGGATGGCGCGCAAGCAGGAGGCGATCGGGCAGGACGCTTACTTCTATCTGTTCGATTATTGCTATCCCGCCGCCGAGGCGCGCGATCTGTGCGCTTTTCACGCCGGCGAATTGCCGTTCGTCTTCGGTCACTGGGACGACGATCGGCTTCCCGCCAACTGGCCGGCGGCCCCGGATTCGGCCGCCGCCTTATCGCGCCAGATGATCGCGTTCTGGACGAGCTTCGCACGTACCGGCCGGCCGCAGGCGCCCGACGGAACTCAGTGGCCCCAATATGGCGATGTCGGCAACACGATGGTCTTCGCGCAAACCGGACAGGCCGTCATCCAGCCGCGCCCCGGCATGTTCGAATTGCACGAGGCCTTTGTTGCGGAACGCCGCGATGAAGGTGAGGCCTGGGGCCTTGTCTCTGGGGTTGCTGCGGGAGAGTAGCGTCTATCCTGCGTCTTCGGTCAGCGCCATCAGGCATGCCAGCATGGTCGACGTGGTCGATTCCAGGTCGTTCGGGCAGGAAGAGCACATCTTCAAGCCGATCAGCGAGTGGTGCAGCATTTGCCCAAGCCCTTGGGATGACGTGCCGCGCGCCTGGAGAATGTCCTCGTAAGGGAGGAGAAATTCGCACAGTCGCCGTTGGGTCTCGGCCTGGACGCCAGCTAGATGGGTCTCGAGCGCAGATTTGACCTCGATCTCCAGCTCTTCGGAATTGGGCATCGCCTGCATCTGCTTCCAGGGCTGGATCAGCAGGTGTTCGAGCAGGGCTTCGAAGCGGTGGCGGCGGTCGTCGTCCGGCTTGGCAGCGGCCCACAAGGCCTCCCAGCGCGAATCGAAGTGATACGTCACCACCCCAACCAGCAACGCCTCGCGGTTGGGAAACACGTTGTAGACCGTCTGCCGCGAAACGCCCGCTTCTTCGGCGATATCGGCCATCGAGGCGCGCTTCAGGCCATAGCGGTTGATGACCGCATAACCGGCCGCGGCAATTTGTCGTGCTCGTTCATCCATATGCCTAAATTTACGATAATTGTAAAAATGTCAATTTACATTTGTATGATAACTGTCCAAATGACCAGTGATTGCAACACGAATTGCTAGGCGATTCGTTCCCCAGAGGTTTGTCATGACGTCATTTCGCAAGCTGCTGACCGCAGCCCTAGCCCTTTCCATCGCGGCCTGTTCGTCGCCCGAAACCGCGCCGCAGGGCCAGGCGGTTCCGGTCAAGACGCTCACCGTTGCGCGGCAGGATGTCGCAAACGTCATCGAACTGCCCGGGCGGGTCGAACCCGTCCGCATCGCGGAAGTGCGGGCGCGGGTGACCGGGATCGTCCTCCAGCGACTTTATGAAGAAGGCACCGATGTCGCGAAGGGGCAGCCGCTGTTCCGCATCGATCCTGCCGAACTGCGCGCCAGCTATGCCCAGGCCAAGGCCAGCCTCGAGCGCGCCCAGGCGACCGCCGCCAATGCCAACGCCGTCGTCCAACGCTATCGTCCGCTGGTTGAGGAAAATGCAATCAGCGGCCAGGAATTCGATGCCGCGCAGGCCGCCGCGCGTGAGGCCAACGCCAACGTGGCGCAGATCAAGGCGCAATTGCGCGCCGCCTCGCTCCAGCTCGGCTATACGACCGTGCGCGCACCGATCGCAGGACGCGCCGGACGTGCCGTCGTGACCGAGGGAGCGTTGGTCTCGCAGCCCGAAGGCACGCTGATGACCAAGATCGAGCAGATGTCGCCGGTCTACGTCTCGTTCTCGCAATCCGCCGCCGAAGTGCTCGAACTTCGCCGCGCGATCGCGAGCGGTTCGGCCGACGGCGGCGCGGTCGAGGTGCGCCTGAGCTTCGCCGACGGAACCGACTATGCCGTGCCCGGCGTGATCGAATTCCTCGATTTCTCGGTCAATGAAGAGACCGGCACCGTCCAGCTTCGCGCCGAATTCGCCAATCCTGACGGGCTGCTTCTGCCCGGTGAGTTCGTAAAGGCCCGGATCTATGCCGGCGAGATGAGCGATGTGATCGCCATTCCGCAGCGCGCCGTCACCGTTGCCAAGAACGGCGGTACGGTGATGATCGTCGACAAGGACGGCAAGGCCGCCTTGCGGCCGGTCAAGCTCGGCGAAATGGTCGGCGAGAACTGGGTGATCGAAAGCGGCTTGAAGCCCGGTGACAAGGTTATCGTCTCGAATCTGCAGAAACTCCAGCCGGGCGCACCGGTGCAGATTGCCAATGCCAAGACAGGGCAGAAGCCCGCTCCTACGGCAGCCGCCAAGAAGGCTGACTGAACATGGCCCGTTTCTTCATCGATCGACCAATCTTCGCTTGGGTGATTTCCCTCGGCATTCTCCTGTCGGGCTTTATCGCCCTGCGTGCCTTGCCGATCGAGCAATATCCCGAAGTCGCTCCGCCTTCGCTGACGATCAGTGTCGTCTATCCCGGGGCCGATGCCGCCACGCTGGAAAACAATGTTACCCAGATTATCGAGCAGCAGCTGAATGGCGTCGAGGGCTTCCTCTACATGTCGTCCTCGAGCCTCTCGAACGGCACCGCGTCGATCACGCTGACCTTCGAGGCCGGCACCGATATCGATATCGCGCAGACCGAAGTTCAGAACCGCTTGAGCACGGTCGAGGCACGGCTTCCCGAGGAAGTCCGCCGACAAGGCATCACCGTGCGGCAAGCCGATTCCGGGTTTCTGATGATCCTAGCGCTGACGTCCGATGGCGGCACGCTCGACAGCACCGATCTGGGCAATATCGCCTCGAACCAGGTAGCGGATGAACTGCGCCGTGTCGCAGGAGTGGGCGACGTGCAGCTGTTCGGTTCGCCTTATGCCATGCGCATCTGGCTCGACCCCGAAAAGCTGGCGTCCTACAATCTCGCCCCCGGCGCAGTCGTAGCGGCGATCCGCGAGCAGAACGCGCAGACCGCGGGCGGATCGATCGGCGACCTTCCCTTGCAGGAAGGGCAGCAGGTAACCGCAACCATCACGACCGAGAGCCGTTTCCAGACGGAAGACCAGTTCCGCTCCATCATTCTGCGCGCGGATAGCGGCGGCGCGACGGTGCGGCTGGGCGATGTCGCGCGGGTCGAACTCGGGGCGCAAAGCTATGCCACCTCGACCACGCTCGACGGCCAGCCCATGGCCGGCATGGCGGTTCAGCTGGCCACCGGGGCGAACGCGCTCGCGACCGCCGAAGGCGTGAAGGAGCGTATGGAAGAGCTCGGAGACGGCTTGCCGCCCGGAGTCTCCTGGTCGATCCCGTACGACACCACGCCGTTCGTGCAGATTTCGGTCGAGGAAGTGGCAAAAACGCTCGTGGAGGCGATGCTTCTCGTCTTCCTCGTGATGTTCCTGTTCCTCCAGAACTGGCGCGCAACGCTGATTCCGACGCTGGTTGTTCCGATTGCCCTTGCCGGCGCGTGCCTTGGCCTTTGGCTGTTCGGGTTCTCGATCAATGTGCTGTCGCTGTTCGGCATGGTGCTGGCGATCGGCATCCTGGTCGACGATGCGATCGTGGTGATCGAGAATGTCGAACGGATCATGCGCGAGGAAGGGCTTCCGCCGTTGCAGGCGACGCGCAAGGCGATGGATCAGATCACCGGCGCGATCATCGGCATCACCCTGGTTTTGATCGCGGTGTTCCTACCGATGGCGTTCTTCCCCGGATCGACGGGCGGAATCTATCGCCAGTTCTCGGTTACGCTGGCGATCTCCATCTTCTTCTCCGCGCTGCTCGCCCTGTCGCTGACCCCGGCGCTGTGCGCGACATTCCTGCGGCTGAAGGACATTCAGTCGCATGATGGCGAAGAGGAGCCGGTCGAGCCCGAATACGCCGAAGGCTGGCGCGGATCGGTCCAGCGCCTGCAGCACGGCAGTGGCCGGTTTTTCAACCGGTTCAATCGCTGGTTCGGCCGCATGACCGAGAAATACGGGCGCACCAACGAGTCCATCCTCGGTCATCCGATGCGTGGTCTGGCGGTGTTTCTCCTGCTTGCCGGTCTTACCGTCCTGCTGTTCGGCCGGGTGCCCGGCGGCTTCCTGCCGACCGAAGACCAGGGCTATGCCATCACGATCGTCCAGACGCCGACCGGATCGACCCAGGAACAGCTCAACGAGGCGCTCGCCGAAGTCGAGGGTTTCTGGTCCTCGCAGGACCAAGTCGAGCGGATCGTCGCGGTGCGCGGCTTCAGCTTCTTCGGCCAGGGCCAGAACAACGCGATCATGTTCACCCCCTTCAAGGACTGGAGCGAACGCACGGACCCAGGCAGTTCGGCGGAGGCGCTCGTCGGCCGGGCATTCGGCATGTTCGCCGGCCTCGACAATGCGCAAGCATTCTCGATCCAGCCGCCGTCCATCCAGTCGCTTGGAGAGGCCAGCGGTTTCACGATGAAGCTGCAGGACCGTGGCGGCGTCGGTCGCGATGCGCTTGTCGCGGCGCGCGACCAGCTGATGGGCATGGCGATGCAGAGCGAGATGGTCGCCAATGTGCGCCCCGAGGACCAACCGCCGGCTCCGCAGCTCCACCTCGAGGTCGATCGCATCCAGGCACGCGCCATGGGTCTCTCGATGAACGATGTGAACAATGCGCTCTCGATCAACTTCGGGTCGGCTTACGCCAACGACTTCAATCTCGACGGCCGCGTGCTGCAGGTGCTGGTTCAGGCCGATGCCGAACACCGCATGACGCCCGAGGACGTGTTGTCGCTGCGGATTCCGAACGCGGCCGGTGAGCTCGTGCCGTTCCGTTCCTTCGCGGAAGCCGAGTGGACCGCCGCTCCACCGAGCCTTGCCCGCTACAATGGCTATCCGGCGATGACGCTCTCGGGCACGGCTGCGCCGGGGCAATCGTCCGGCGCGGCGCTTGACGAGATGGAACAGCTGGCGAGCCAGTTGCCAGACGGGATCGGGTTCGAATGGACCGGCGTAAGTTATGAAGAGAAGCAGGCGGGTGGCCAAGTCGGCCTGCTGCTGGCTCTCTCGGTCGTCATCGTGTTCCTCGTTCTCGCTGCATTGTATGAGAGCTGGACGGTCCCGCTCGCAGTGCTGCTGGTGGTACCGATTGGCGTGCTGGGTGCGGTGATCTTCACGATGCTGCGCGGTTTGTCGGCGGACATCTATTTCAATGTCGGCCTGATCACGATCATCGGCCTCGCGGCAAAGAATGCGATCCTGATCGTCGAATTCGCGATCGAGGAAGAGGCCGAAGGGCTGAGCCCGTTCGAGGCGGTGAAGGCCGCCGCGAGATTGCGTCTTCGCCCGATCATCATGACCTCGCTGGCGTTCATTCTCGGCATGGTCCCGCTGGTACTGGCTTCGGGCGCGGGTGCGGCCAGCCGGATCGCCGTCGGCACCGGCGTGATGGGCGGCATGATCGCAGCGACCGCGATCGGCATTTTCATCATCCCTCTGCTGTATTTCCTGATCCGTACCAAGATCGGCGGGCGTCAGCCCAAGCCTGCGGGTCACCTCGAAGGACCAACCGAATGAAACGTCTCGCCGCAACGTCGATGATGGCGCTGGCGCTGGCCGGGTGCGCCAGCATGGCTCCCGAACACGAACGCCCGGTGCTGAGCACGGCGGATTCCTATGATCCGTCGCTGCGGCCCGATGGCACGGTGGTCGCTTCCAGCCTGACGTACGAAGAATGGTTCCGCGATCCCCGGCTTGTGGCGCTGGTCGATACGGCGGTCGCGCGCAATCGCGACCTGCTCGCGGCGACCGCGCGGATCGAGCAGGCGAGGGCGCAGTACCGTATCGAGGACAGCCGCCGCTTGCCGACCCCGGTCGCCAATGCCGCCGCCAGTCGCAGCCGCTCGCCGCTCCCGGCCACCACGCCGGGCGGCCCGGGCAGCGTGACGACCGACCGGTTCGAAGTCGGCGTGGGCGTGACGAGCTTCGAGCTCGATTTCTGGGGCCGGGTCGCCAGCCTCTCGGACGCCGCGCGGGCGCAATATCTCGCGGTCGAGGCCAATCAGCGCGCGTTCTACCTTTCGCTGATCGCCGATGTCGCTTCGACCTATTTCGCAATCCTCGAAGCGGACGATCAGATCGATCTGGCGCAGGCGACGCTCGAAAGCCGCCGCGAAGGCCTGCGGATTGCGCGACTCCGGCTCGATGCCGGGGTGACCTCTGCGCTGCCGTTCCGCCAGGCGGAAACTCTGATGACTACGGCCGAACAGCAGCTTGCAGCGCAGCGGCTGACCCAGGCACGTCTGCGCAACCAGCTTGCAGTTCTGATCGGGGGTCCGCTGCCGCAAGATCTGCCCGCGCCGCTGCCGATGGCGGATCAGAACAACGGCATGGTCCTCGATCCGGGGCTTCCGTCGAATCTGATGCTTGTCCGTCCCGATATCGTTGCCGCGGAAGAGCAGCTGCGTGCTGCCCGGGCAAATATCGGTGCCGCGCGCGCCGCCTTCTTCCCCAGCATCTCGTTGACGGGGGCTGCCGGCTTTGCGTCGGACGATCTGGGCGGACTGTTCGGTTCGGACGGCTTCACCTGGTCCTTCGGACCGCAGATCTCGCTGCCGATCTTCGACTGGGGCCAGCGCGAAGCCAATCTCGATCTGGCCGAAGCGCGCGAGATCGAGCAGGTCGCGCTGTATGAAAAAGCGGTGCAGGTCGCCTTCCGCGAAGTATCAGACGCGCTGGCTGGACGGCGTTGGCTGGCCGAGCAGGTCGTTGCCCAACAGCAGGGCGTCGCCGCGCAGGAGCGCATCGCCCGGCTCGCGCGGCTGCGTTATCGCGAAGGCGTCGCCGACTATCTCGAAGTGCTCGATGCGGAACGCAATCTGTTTGCCGCGCGCCAGCAATTGCTCGCGACCGAGCGCGCCTATCTGCAGAACGGGACGACCCTGTTCGTCTCGCTCGGCGGTGGTGCGGGGCCGACCGACCGGTCGGCAAGGTAGGGTCCGGCGCAAGCCTGTCGCCGAACCTGCCTTCCCCGCGCCGTCCTCCCCCCCCCCCCCCCCCCCCCCTGGCGCGGGGCCCGCATCCCTTTCGCTGCCCTTGCATGCGGCTCTTCACCGGCTAGAAGGCGCCGGGGAAGGGCGCTGAGCGCCAAGGGAGAGCTTTCACGTGATCACCAGCGACGTCATCATTTTCGGCATTCTTGCCGGCATCCTCGGAGTGCTGTTCTTCCTGCGCGAGCGGGGCGGGGTGTGGAACAGGGTGTTTACCTTCGTCCCGATCATCCTGCTGGCCTATCTGATCCCTTCGCTGCTGGTGAGCTTCGGCTTCATCGACGTGTCGGAGAGCAATCTTTGGCCGATCGCGAAGGACTATTTCCTGACCGCGGCGTTGATCCTGCTGACGCTCAGCATCGATATCAAAGGCATTATCGGGCTGGGGCCAAAGGCGCTGATCATGTTCTTCACCGCCACGATCGGCATCGTGCTGGGTGGCCCGATCGCGCTGTGGATCGTGGGCCAGTTCGCGCCGGAGATATTCGGCACTGGCGGCGCGGACGCACCCTGGCGCGGGTTCGCGACACTGGCGGGCAGCTGGATCGGCGGCGGGGCTAACCAGACGGCGATGCTCGAAGTCTATGGCTACAACATCGGACAATATGGCGCGATGGTCGCGGTCGATATCGTGGTCGCCAATATCTGGATGGCGTTCCTGCTCTACGGTGCGGGCATGCACGAAAAGGTCGATCGCTGGCTCGGCGCGGACAGTTCGGCGATCGAACGACTGCGCACCTCCATGGCCGGTTTTACCGAACGGGTCGCGCGCGTACCGACGGCCAACGAGATGATCATGCTGGCGGGCTTCGCCTTCGCCGCAGTCGGCTTCTCCCACTGGAGCGCGGGCTGGCTGTCTTACTGGTTCACCAACATGATGGGTCCTGAAGCGGTCCTGGCGAGCAAGTTCTTCTGGATTGTCGTCAACGCGACCACGATTGGCCTGCTCTGCTCCTTCACGCCTGCGCGCGAGCTCGAAGGCGTCGGTGCGTCGAAAATCGGCACCGTGTTCATTTTCCTGCTGGTCGCGGTGATCGGCACAAAGATGGACATCTTCCAACTGGGCGATGCGCCGCTGTTCATGGCGGTCGGCCTGATCTGGATGACCTTCCACTCCGTCCTGCTGCTGACGGTCGCCAAATTCATCCGCGCACCGTTCTTCTTCGTGGCGGTGGGAAGCAAGGCCAATGTCGGCGGAGCTGCGAGCGCGCCGGTGGTGGCCGGGGCCTTCCACCCCGCGCTCGCGCCGGTCGGTGTGCTGCTGGCTGTGCTCGGCTACGCAGTCGGCACCTATGGCGCGATCCTGTGCGCGGAGATGATGCGCGCCGTCAGCGGAGGCTGACGGCACGCACCGTTGGCGGTCAGTCGACCGTGTCGAGGCATTTCTGGAAATCGCGCGCGGTTTCGCGGCACATTTCGGCGCATTTGGCGCAATGCGGATCGTCGTGCTTCCCGCATTCGTCGGCGCAGGTGTTGCAGGCGAGGATGCAGGCTTCGATCTGGGCGCGCAGCACGTCGACATTCTGCGCGGTGCGGCGCACGCCCAGTCGCGCGGTGGCGGTACAGACGTCGGCGCAATCGAGGCAGTTGCGGATGCACTGCGCCATATCGCCGTCTTCGACCACGCATGCCTCCGCACATGAGGTGCAGAACAATGCGCAAAGATTGGCGTGACGGCTGGCTTCGATCAACGCTTCGTTGAGCGAGGCATCGGTCACTTGCGGGTGGCGCGAGATCATTTCAGGTAGCGACATGGGAATCATCCTTGGGTCATTGAGGGTATGCCTTTTTCAATGACTGCCACGCTTGCCCGTTCCGGTTGAGCCAGAACGAAAGGCCCCGCCGGATCGAAACCCGGCGGGGCCGTGACGTTTCCGTTCTATCCGTCGCTTAGAAGCGGAACGTCACCCCCCCACTGACAACCCACGGATCGAGGTTGTGTTCGGTTTCGAGCGCGGTCGCGCTGCCGGCATAGAAGGTCGCGGTGGTGTCGATGAAATAGCGCTTCGCATCGAGGCTAATGCCGAAGCCGCTATCGCCGAGCGGGATATCGACGCCCGCCTGGAGCACGGCGCCGAATTCGTCCGACAGGTTCACATCGGTCGCTCCGAGACCGGCGGCATCCGCAGCCACATCCTGGTCGAGCCAGATGAAATAGGCGACGCCCGCGCCGATATAGGGCTTGATCGGGCCCAGATCGGCGTGTGCCTTGGCCGTGACGGTGGCCGGGAGGAGCAGCGCATTCTCGACGAGCTCGGCACCATCCAGCGCACCTGCATTGACGCTCACCGTGTGCGACGTGACGCAGCAGATCGTTTCGATCGACAGGTTGTTGGTCAGGAAATACTCGATCGCCAGCGTCGGCACGACATTGTCCGAAGCGGTGGTCTGCGTACCGGCCGGAACGCCGATCGCATCGACGTTGACGGTATCGATTTCGCCATCCGGCAACACGCCGGTCATCAGAACCTTGGCCTGCATCGTGCCGGCGCGGTCGGCCGTGCCATCGGTGCTCTGGGCTGCCGCCGGGGAAACGGCGAGCATGGCTGCCGCTGCGGCCGTGATTGCTATGGTCTTTTTCATCGTCATCCCTTTTCGCACATTGCATTCCAATCGGGGGGAGGTCGGCAGTGCGACGCCGCGCCTCGTGCAATCGCGGTTAGGCCCGGGGATGACGGACCCTCATTGACGTCGATCAAACGATGAGGAAATTCAGCTGCGCTCGATTTCGAGGCCCGAAATCGCCTCCAGTGCGCGGTCTGCCCAGGCGGGATGTGTAAACAGAAGATCGGGCACCAGCGTGTCCTTGCAGTTGTAGCGGAACGGCGCGCCGTCGATCCGCGAACAGTGTAGCCCGCTTGCCAAAGCAACCGCGGCGGGGGCGCAATTGTCCCATTCGTGCTGTCCGCCCGAATGGTAATAGATATCCGCATCGCCGCGCAGCACCGCCATCGCCTTGTAACCGGCCGATCCCATCTTAATGAGTTCTCCGCCCAGAGCCTCGGCCAGCGCGGGCGCTTCGGCCGGCGTGCGCGATCCGCTGACGACGATCCGCGGACTATCGTGGGCGGGCGTGAGCTTTACTGGCTGGTCGGAGCGCCAGGTTTCGCCCAGAGTGGGAAGGGCGACCGCGCCGTGCGTCGGAACGCCGTCCTCGACCAGCGCGATATGGACCGACCATTGCGGGCTTCCCTCGCAATAGCTGCGCGTCCCGTCGAGCGGATCGATCACCCACACACGCGTGCTGCAATGGCGATCGCCGATATCGGCCGATTCTTCGGACAGGATGCAATCGTCGGGTCGGGATACGCGCAGCCGGGCGAGGATCAGCTCGTCGGCGCGCCGATCGCCAATGTCGCCAAGCTCGCGGCCCGAGCTTTCGCCGCTGGTCTGGAGGACCCGCAGCAGATCGCCCGCTTCCTCGGCGATCGCGGCGGCCAGTTCTGCATCGGTGCGGGCGGTGTCGCTCATCGCGTGCATCCTTCCACTATGCAGCGGCGCACCGCAAGGGCGCTCCGTTTCCAGCCGCCGGTTCGGAACGCTTGGCCCGCTCCAGCCTTGATTAAACGAGGCATCGCGCGCATCGCGCGGCCAACAAAATTCACGAGAGGACAATCATGCGCAATATCGATCATTTCGTCGTCGGCGGCCCCGGCAGCCCGACCGGTCGCACTCACAAGGTCTGGAACCCGTCGACGGGCGAAGTGCAGGCCGAAGTGCCGCTGGGCGATGCCGCGCTGCTCGACCGGGCGGTGGCGAAGGCAAAGGAAGTGCAGCCCGAATGGGCCGCGCTGAACCCGCAGAAGCGCGCCCGCGTGTTCTTCAAATATAAGGAACTGATCGAACAGAATATGCAGAGCCTCGCCGAACTGCTGTCGAGCGAGCACGGCAAGGTGGTCGACGATGCCAAGGGCGACGTGCAGCGCGGGCTCGAGGTGATCGAATATGTCTGCGGGCTGCCGCAGTTTGCCAAGGGCGAGTACACGCAGGGCGCGGGCCCGGGGATCGATGTCTATTCCATGCGCCAGCCGCTCGGCATCGGCGCTGGCATCACCCCGTTCAACTTCCCGGCGATGATCCCGATGTGGATGTTCGGCATGGCGATCGCGGCGGGCAATGCCTTCATCCTCAAGCCGTCCGAGCGCGATCCCAGCGTGCCCGTCCGCCTCGCCGAACTGTTCGTCGAAGCCGGCGCGCCCGAGGGGCTGCTGCAGGTCGTGCATGGCGACAAGGAAATGGTCGACGCGATCCTTGATCATGAGGATATCGCGGGCGTCAGCTTCGTCGGCTCGTCCGACATTGCGCACTATGTTTACAAGCGCGGCGTCGCCGCCGGCAAGCGCGTGCAGGCGATGGGCGGGGCGAAGAACCACGGCGTGGTGATGCCCGATGCCGATCTCGACCAGGTGGTCAACGACCTGTCCGGCGCGGCCTTCGGTTCGGCGGGCGAGCGCTGCATGGCACTGCCGGTTGTCGTCCCGGTGGGTGAGGACACGGCCGAACGCCTCAAGGAAAAGCTGATCCCCGCGATCAATGCGCTCAACATTGGCGTCTCGAACGACCCCGACGCGCATTACGGCCCCGTCGTCACGCCCGAGCACAAGAGCCGCATCGAACAGTGGATCGACACTGCTGAGAAGGAAGGCGCCGAGGTCGTGATCGACGGGCGCGGCTTCAGCCTTCAGGGCCACGAGAAGGGCTTCTTCGTCGGCCCGACGCTGCTCGACCGCGTCACCACCGACATGGAAAGCTACAAGGAAGAGATCTTCGGCCCCGTGCTGCAGATCGTGCGCGCCAAGGACTTCGAAGAGGCAGTGCGTCTGCCCAGTGAGCACCAGTACGGCAACGGCGTCGCCATCTTCACCCGCAATGGCCACGCCGCACGCGAATTTGCCAGCCGCGTGAATGTCGGGATGGTCGGCATCAACGTGCCGATCCCCGTGCCGGTCAGCTACCACACCTTCGGCGGCTGGAAGCGCTCTGCCTTCGGCGACACCAACCAGTACGGCACCGAAGGCTTCAAGTTCTGGACCAAAGTGAAGACGGTGACCCAGCGCTGGCCTGACGGCACGGCGGAAGCGGACAACAAGGACGCGTTCATCATCCCTACGATGGGATAGGATGGAGACGAGCGGGAATGAGCGAGGAGCCTGTCGCGCCCCATGCGGCGCAACTGATCGACGCGGCGCGCACGATCGTCATCAAGGTAGGCTCCTCGCTGCTGGTCGACCGCGATCGGCGCAAGGTGCGCGCCGCATGGCTCGCCGCGCTGGCGGAGGACGTTGCGGCGCTACGCGAAAGCGACAAACGGGTGATCGTGGTCTCTTCGGGCGCGGTCGCGCTTGGCTGGCATCACATGGGGATCGATCGGCCCGCATCGCTCGAGAGCAAGCAGGCCGTCGCGGCGATCGGTCAGGGCCTGCTGATGAATGCATGGCGCGCGGCCTTCGACCCGCATCATGTCGAGGTCGCGCAATTGCTGCTGACGCGCGGCGACACCGAATCCGATCGGCGGCGCGCCAATGCGCGCGCGACGCTCGCCATGCTGCTCGAGATGGGTGCCTTGCCGGTCATCAACGAGAATGACAGCGTCGCCACCGAAGAGCTGCAATATGGCGACAACGACCAGCTCTCGGCGCTCGTCGCGGAGCTCGCGGGGGCCGAGGCGCTACTGCTGCTTTCGGATGTCGACGGACTGTACGATGGCGATCCGGCGCAGCCGGACGCGCACCATATCGGCCATGTCCCGCAGGTAACGCCCGAGGTCGAAGCACTCGCCCGCAAGCCGCTCGAGGGAAGTGTCGGCACCGGCGGCATGGCGTCCAAGCTTTCCGCCGCGAAGCTCGCTAACGAACGCGGGTGCGGCACGATCATCGCCTCGGGGCGTCCGATGCATGCGCTCGCCAGCCTGCGCGATCGCAAGGTCCGCGCGACCGTGATCGGCACGTAGTACGGTTCAACGTCAAAGGGAGAATGACAGTGACACTCACACACTCCAGGCATCTGCTTATCATCGGTCTGGCAATCGCCAGCCTGCCGCTTGCTGCGTGCGGCGATCGCGAAGAAGCCCCCGCACCCGACGCGGCGACCGAGACTGCCATTCCGGTCGAGCCCGATGGCGGAATCGGCGATGGCGCTGGTCCGCCAGCGGGCATGGCCGACGCGATTCCGATGCGCTTTCGCGGGGTGTGGGACTATGTCGAAGGCGCCTGCGACGAAACATCGGATTTGAGGATGGAAATCTCCCCGCGGCGGATCGTGTTTTACGAGAGCGTGGGAGACGTCACTGCAGTGGACGTCGCCAATGATAATTCGATCACCGTTCAGATGAGCCTCAGCGGAGAGGGTGAAACGTGGAACGAAGAGTTGCGGCTCGAATTGGAAAGTGGCGGTGATCGGCTGGTGCCCACGATTATCGGCGCGGACGGTGAAGCGATGCCGCGCAAACGATGCGAGGCTTGAGGAGAATGAACATGCGATTTGCTATGATGACGGCCACGGGCCTGCTGCTGGCGGGATGCGCGACCACTGGCGAGACGCCCGATTCCGAACCGACTCCGATCGCGCCCAGCGGTGATTGCGATGCCGCGCCCGCGCAGGGATTGCTGGGCCAGAAGGCCAGCAGCGAGCTTGGCGCGCGAACGCTCGAACTCACCGGTGCGACCACGTTGCGCTGGGGCCCGCCGGGCGCGGTCTTCACGATGGATATGCGTCCCGACAGGGTGAACGTGCATTACGATCAGGACATGATCGTAACGAAGATCCGCTGCGGATGAGTGGTGCGGGTCCGAACGAGCGCCAGCGCGTCCATTCGGCCTCGCCTTACGAGACGACATTCGGCTTCTGCCGCGCCATCCGCGTAGGCGAGCGTATCATCGTGTCCGGCACCGGTCCGATCGAGCCAGACGGCTCCACCACGCCGGGCGATGCAGGTGCGCAGGCCGATCGCTGCTTCGCGATCGCGATCGCGGCGATCGAGGAATTGGGCGGCCGCGCCGCCGATGTCGTCCGCACTCGCATGTACGTGACCGACCTTGCCGATCAGGACGCGATCGGCGCCGCACACGCCCGCGCGTTCGGCGCGTATCCTCCCGCTGCCACCATGGCCGGCACGCCCGCACTCGTGCGGCCTGAATGGAAGGTGGAAATCGAAGTCGAGGCGGTGCTAGAGGCGCGCACATGACAGGACAATTCGCACTTACAGACGAGCAGCTTGCGATCCAGGACATGGCGCGCAAGTTCACCGCCGACAACATCACGCCTCACGCTGCGGAGTGGGACGAGAAGGCGCATTTCCCGAAAGACGTGATCCAGCAGTCGGGCGAGCTCGGCTTCGGGGCGATCTACGTGTCCGAGGAATCGGGCGGCATCGCGCTCGGGCGGCTCGAAGCGGCGCTGATCATGGAAGCCATGGCCTATGGCTGTCCGGCGACCAGCGCGTACATCTCGATCCACAACATGGCTGCGTGGATGATCGACCGCTTCGGCGGCTCCGCGGTGAAGGAGAAGTACCTACCCCAGCTCGTCACGATGGGAAAAATCGCCAGCTACGCGCTGACCGAGCCGGGCAGCGGATCGGACGCGGCGGGGCTCAAGGCCAGTGCGAAACTGGAAGGTGACCACTACGTTCTCAACGGCACCAAGCAGTTCATCTCCGGCGGCGGCTTCAACGACGTTTATGTGACCATGGTTCGCACCGGCGACCACAAGACGCGCGGCATCACTTGCCTGGTGATCGACAAGGACACGCCCGGCGTCTCCTTCGGCAAGCCTGAAAAGAAGCTCGGCTGGAATGCCAGCCCGACCGCGCAGGTCATCTTCGAGGATGCCAAGGTCCCGGTCGAAAACCGCGTCGGCGACGAGGGCGAGGGCTTCCGCTTCGCGATGATGGGGCTCGACGGCGGACGCCTCAACATCGGGGCCTGTTCGCTCGGCGGGGCGCAGCGCTGCCTCGACGAGGCGGTCGCCTACACCAAGGACCGCAAGCAATTCGATACGCCGATCGCCGATTTCCAGAACACCCAGTTCATGCTCGCCGACATGGCGACCGATCTGGAGGCCGCGCGCGCGCTGCTCTATCTCGCCGCCGCCAAGGTTACCGACAACGCGCCCGACAAGAGCAAGTTCTCGGCCATGGCGAAGCGGCTGGCGACCGATAGCGGCAGCGAAGTCGTCAATAAGGCGCTGCAGCTGTTCGGCGGCTACGGCTATCTCAAGGAATACCCGATCGAACGCTTCTGGCGCGACCTGCGCGTGCATTCGATCCTCGAAGGGACCAACCAGGTCATGCGCATGATCGTGGGCCGGGACCTTCTGCGACAGTGAGCGATACAATGACCGAAGACGTACTGACCCACACCCACGCGAGCGTGGGGCATATCTCCCTCAACCGGCCCAAGGCGCTGCACGCGCTGACGCTCGACATGTGTCATGCGATGAGCGCGGCGCTGACCGAATGGCACGGCAACGACACGGTCGAAGCGGTGCTGATCGACCATGCGGAGGGCCGCGGCTTCTGCGCCGGTGGCGACATCGCCTTCCTCCGCAATTCCGCGCTCAATGATGGCGGGACAAGCGGCCGCGCGTTCTTCCACGACGAGTATCAGCTCAACCACCAGATATTCACTTACGACAAGCCCGTGGTCGCCTTCATGGACGGGATCACGATGGGCGGCGGCGTCGGGATCGCGCAGCCTGCGAAATACCGCGTCGCGACGGAGAACACGCGCTTCGCCATGCCCGAAAGCGGGATCGGCCTGTTCCCCGATGTCGGCGGCGGCTGGTACCTTGCGCGGCTCGGCGGGCGGATGGGGCAATTCCTCGCGCTCACCGGCGCGCGGCTCGACGGCGCGGAATGCCTCTGGGTCGGCCTTGCGACGCATTACATCCCGTCCGAAAAGCTGGCCGAAGCCAAGGCGCGGATCATCGAACATCCCGATCGGATCGGCGGCATACTGTCCGATCTCTCGGAGACCCCGCCAAAGGCCAAGATCGAGGACAATGCCGAGCGGATCGCCTGGCATTTCCAATCCGACAGTCTCGAAGAGATCATCGCGAGCCTCGAAGCCGACGACAGCGAATGGGCGGCGAAGGAACTCGCCACGCTGCGCAGCAAGAGTCCGCAGACGTGCAAGGTCGCGCTGCGCCAGCTGGCCGAGGCGAAGGAGTTCGACGATTTCGCCGACAATATGCGCAATGAATACCGCATCGCCAGCCGCGTGCTGACCCGGCCGGACTTCGCCGAGGGCGTGCGCGCAGTAATCGTCGACAAGTCGAACGATCCGAAATGGGATCCGGCGACGCCCGAAGGCGTGACCGAGGAATTGCTCGACGAGATCTTCGCGCCGCTGCCCGACGGCGAGGAGTGGCAGCCGCTCTGATAGTCGTCATCCCCGCGAAGGCGGGGATCCAGAGCGGCCACGCACGAAGTTATCCTGGATTCCCGCCTTCGCGGGAATGACGAAATTTTGGAGTATGGAATGAGCTACGAAACCATCACCGTTGAACAGCGCGACAATGTCACGCTGGTCACCCTCAACCGTCCGCAGGCGCTCAACGCGCTCAATTCGAGCGTGCTCGAAGACCTGATCGACGCCTTCGCCGCGTTCGAAGCCGATGACGGGCAGGGCTGCCTCGTGCTCACCGGCGCGGGCGAGAAAGCGTTCGCCGCCGGGGCCGACATCAAGGAAATGGCCGACAAGCCCGCGGCGGATTTCTACAACGAGGATTTCTTCGCGCGCTGGACCAGTCATTTGGTCAAGGCGACCCGCAAGCCGTGGATCGCGGCGGTGAACGGCTTCGCGCTTGGTGGCGGGTGCGAGCTCGCGATGATGGCCGATTTCATCCTCGCGTCGGACAAGGCCAAGTTCGGCCAGCCCGAGATCAAGCTGGGCGTTGCGCCGGGCATGGGCGGCTCGCAGCGCCTCACCCGCGCGGTGGGCAAGGCGAAGGCGATGGAAATGTGCCTCACCGGGCGGATGATGGGCGCCGAAGAAGCCGAACGCAGCGGCCTCGTCGCGCGCATCGTGCCGCATGAAGATCTGGTCGAGGACGCGGTGAAGACCGCCAAGACCATCGCCGGCATGCCCCCGATGGCGGCCAAGGTGAACAAGGAAATGGTCAACGCCGCTTACGAAACTTTCCTCGACCAGGGCGTGCTCCACGAACGCCGCCTGTTCCAGATCCTCACCGCAACCGAGGACAAGGTCGAAGGCATGACGGCCTTTATCGAAAAGCGGGAAGGCGAGTGGAAGGGTAAGTGATTTCATTCCCCTCTCGCTTGCGGGAGGGGTTCGGGGTGGGCGCGTCCCACGCAAAATCTAATGGGAGGCAGGCCCAGCCCCGGCCCCTCCCGCAAGCGGGAGGGGAGTAATATGAAAATCGCATTCATCGGTCTCGGAAACATGGGCGGCGGGATGGCCGCGAATCTGATCAAGAACGGCCACGAAGTGCGTGCGTTCGATCTTTCGGACGAGGCGCTCAAGGCCGCCAAGGATCACGGCTGCAATACCTTCGCGACGGCGAAGGAAGCGGTCGAGGGTGTCGAGGCAGTCGTCTCGATGCTGCCCAACGGCGGGATCGTGAAATCGGTCTATGAAAGCGATGTGTTTGGCCACGCGCCCGAGGGTGCGGCACTGCTCGACTGCTCGACGATCGATGTCGCCACTGCGCGCGAAGTGATCGAAGCGGCTGAAAAGGCAGGCTACGACATGGTCGATGCGCCTGTCTCGGGCGGGATCGCGGCGGCAAATGGCGGCACACTGACCTTCATGGTCGGCGGCACCGACAAGGCTTTCGGCCGCGCCAAGCCGGTGCTCGAGGCGATGGGCAAGGCGGTGATCCATGCTGGCGATGCGGGTAACGGCCAGGCGGCCAAGATCTGCAACAACATGCTGCTCGCGATCCAGATGATCGGCACCTGCGAAGCCTTCGGGATGGCCGAAAAGCTCGGCCTCGATCCGCAGACTTTCTACGATATTTCCTCGGTCAGTTCGGGCCAGTGCTGGTCGATGACGAGCTATTGCCCTGTCCCCGGCGTCGGCCCGCAAAGCCCCGCCGATAACGACTACAAGGGCGGCTTCGCCACCGCGTTGATGCTCAAGGACCTCAAGCTGGCGATGGAAGCGGCGGAGACCGCCAATGCCGGCACACCCCTCGGCAAGCACGCCAAGGATTTGTACGCAAAATTCGCCGACGAGCACGGCTCGCTCGATTTCTCGGCGATCGGACGCACGCTCTGATCGAAAACTGGGATGACAGATTCGAGTGGTGAGGGCGGCGATCAGCTGATCTGCCGCTCTTGCCCTTCCCAATAGGGCGCGCGCAATTCGCGGCGGAGGACCTTGCCCGAGGGGTTGCGCGGCAGCGCCTCGACGAAGTCGACCGATTTTGGGCATTTGAAGCCCGCAATCCGCTCGCGGGCATGGGCGATGATATCCACTTCGCTCACATCCGATCCGGGCTTGCGCACCACGCAGGCCTTGACCGCTTCGCCCCACTTTTCGTCTGGCACGCCGAACACCGCGACATCGGCCACGCCCTCGCACCCGAACACGGCGTTCTCGACCTCGGCGGGATAGACGTTCTCGCCGCCGGTCACGATCATGTCCTTGATCCGGTCGAACAGATAGAAATACCCGTCCTCGTCGACATAGCCCGCATCGCCCGAGCGAAACCAGCCATCGCCACCGACCGCTTCCGCCGTGGCATCGGGCCGTTTCCAGTATTTGGTGAGGTTGGCGGTCGAACGGATCGCGATTTCGCCGATGGCGCGCGGTTCCACTTCCGCACCATTCTCGTCGATCACTTTCATCTCGACGCCGTTGATGGGCTGGCCGATACCGCGCATCCGCTCATTGCCCTCGACATCGTGATCCTCCGGCATCAGCGCGCAGACGGTGCCGGTGGTTTCGGTGAGGCCATAGACTTGCGCGAAATCGCAGCCGAACACTTTCAGCGCCGCGCGCAGGAGGTCGAGCGGGATGGGTGACGCGCCGTAGCCGACCAATTTCAGGCTCGAAAAATCGCTCTCGGTCGATTTGGGATGCATCAGCATCACAGCAATCGCGGCAGGCACGATGAAGGTCTTGGTCACGCGGTGGCGCTCGATCGCATCCAGTGCGGCACCGGGTTCGAATTCGCGGATCAGCACGCTCTCGATCGCGCCTTTCAGCCCGCGAATGCCCGAGGCGACGCCACCGATATGGAAATTGGGCATGGCGAGCAGGATGACATCGTCCTCCTCCCATTCGTCCCACAAATCCATTGTGTCGGAGCTATAGTCGAACGCGCTTCGCAGCAGCGCGGTGCTGGACAGGACCACGCCCTTGGGAAAGCCGGTGGTGCCCGATGTGTAGAGTTGTAGCGCGGCATCGTCGCCCGTGCGAGCACTCCCGGGGTCGTCGGTCGACTGCTCGTTGCGCCAGGTGTCGAAGCCGACGAAGGCCTCGCCGCAATCCTGCAGGCAGACCACGAATTCGACACTCGGAAGGCTGGCGCGGATCTGCGCCGCGATCGAAACATATTCGGCATCGACGAACAGTACGCGGGCGGCGCAATCCTGCACGATCCATTCGACCTCGGGAACGGCCAGCCGCCAGTTGATGGGGGTCAGCACGCAGCCCGCCCTCGCAGCACCCACAACGCATTCGTAGAACTCGATGGTGTTCTTGCCGAGATATGCGATCCGCTCATCCGGCTCGATCCCCAGATCGACGAGACCGTTGGCGACCTGCGCGGTGCGATCGCCGAATTGGGCAAAGGTCAGCGCACGGTCGCCTTCGCGAAAGGCGATCCGGTCCGGGTAGTCGCGTTGGTTGAAGGTGGCGAGTTCCGCCAGGGTGGTGAACGAGGCCGGGTCCGGCAACTGCCACGCCCCGCCGGTCACGGGGCCGAAATCCCCCCGTCGAGCTTGAGCTCGGCGCCGGTCATGAACTTGCTCTCGTCGCTGGCGAGGTAGAGCACGCCATTGGCGATATCGACCGGTTCGCCCACGCGGCCCAGCGGGATCTGGCGGGCGAGCTTGCCCATCACGACATCCTTCTCGCGACCGGTATTGGCAACGATGCCATCGAGGATCGGGGTGTCGACGAAAGTCGGGTGCACCGAATTGCAGCGGATGTTCCAGCCCTTCTTCGCGCAATGCAGCGCAATCGATTTGCTGAGCATCCACACCGCCGCCTTGCTGGCATTGTAAGCGGGCATCGTCTCGCTGGCGATCAGGCCCGCGATCGAGGAGATATTGACGATCGAGCCGGGCTGATTGTCCGCCATGATCGGCAGCGCGCGCTGGCAGCCCAGGAAGATGCTGTCGACATTGACGGCAAAGCCGCGCCGCCAGTCTTCCAGGGTGCAGGTTTCGATATCGCCGCGAATGCCGATCCCGGCATTGTTGACCAGAACCGAGATCCCGCCGAGCGTATCCTGCGTGAACGCGATGACGCGTTCCCAATCTTCGGGATCGGCGACGTCGTGGGCGATGGCATAGGCGGCATCCTGGCCATGGTCGGCGCAGATCGCAGCGGCGGTTTCGGCGGCGCGATCGCCATTGAGGTCGGACAGCACGACCCGCGCGCCTTCTTCGACCAATCGCCTGCCCGTTGCCGCGCCGAGGCCCTGTGCCCCCCCGGTAATCAGTGCAAGCTTGCCCTCGACCCGTCCGGCCATGCGCTCTCCCTTGTATGTTGTCGCTGGGTTCAGCCCCTTATTAATCGGGTGCTTAACAGCATCGTTATGCGCGAGTCGATACCCATTCCGTCGGTGCGCCTGGCGGCGATGAATTCCTCGATCCCGTCGAGCGGCACGCGATGGACGGTGATGTCTTCGCTATCGGTGCCGCCGCCGTCGCCGACTTTGGTGAGACCGGTCGCGCGGACGAGAGTGAAGCTTTCGGACACCATGCCGGGGGAGGAGAAGAACTCTCCGCAATCCTCGAGATGCGCGGCGCGATAGCCGGTTTCCTCTTCCAGCTCGCGCCCGGCGGCCACGAGGGGGTCTTCATCCTCGGCTCCGTCTTCGTCGCCGATCAGCCCGGCGGGATATTCGATGCAGCGCTTGCCCAGCGGCACGCGATACTGCTCGACCAAGAGGACGTGCGCGTCTTCCACTGCGACGATCACCGCGGCGCGGATGCCACGCGCGCGGCCGACATATTCCCATTTGCCGCGGGTCTTGGCGGTGATGAACCTGCCCTGCCAGACGGTTTCCTCGGGGGCGTCGTGATCGGTCGCGCTCACACCTCGATCAAGCGGTCGGGGAGCTCGTTCTGGTCGTCCTCGGCCCGCGGGAAATGTTCGGACAGCACTGCGCCGACATCGCGCACGCCTGCTGCCAGCCCTTCGGCGATCCGGCCTTCGCGGACATGCACAAGCATGTCGGCCATCGCCTCGCCCCAGACTTCGGCGGAGACCTTCTCCGCGATCGGTTCGTCGGCGACGATTTCGGCGCGGTGTTCCTTCATCGAGAGATACAGGAGCACGCCGGTGCGGCCATGGGTGCGGCGTTCGGCCCCGACCTTGAAATGCTCGATCGCACGTTCGTGGACGCGCCTGGTCTTCACCGGACCGGGCAGGACGGCGAAGGTAAGGGGATCCCAGCTCAACAGCGCCCAGAAGCCGAGGAAGGCGACCACGCCCAGACCGGTGAGCCAGGCGATGACCTCGCCGAAAGTCCAGTCATGCGTCCAGCCGCCGCGGAACCAGTCGATCGTGTCGAGCAGCGCTTCGGGCCACACGGCGAACACGCTCATCACGGTGAACGCGATGACTGCCGCCCAGACGAGGATGACGTCGGTATACCCGTCCGACCGGCGCGCGAGCACGGTCACGATTTCGCCGCTGGTGGTGAGTTCGGCCTGTGCGACCGCGTCGGAAACGATCCGGTGTCCGTCTGCGTCGAGATATTTCATCTGCTAGCCCCGCTTACCATCCGCCGGATGCACCGCCGCCGGTGAAACCGCCGCCGCCGCCGAATCCGCCGAAGCCCCCACCTCCGCCACCACCACCGCCGAAGCCCCCGCCCCAGCCCGATGAGCGCCCGCCGGCGCCGCGCGCGATCGACTTGCCAGCTTCCCACAGGATGATGTCGCGCACCACATTGCCTCCGCGCGATCCGCGATAGCGCCGCGATCCCCCGCGCGAGAACATCGGCACGATGAAGAAGAAGAACATGAAGACGAGCCAGATCACCGTCCCGATGGGGAAGCCGCCTTCTTCTGCCCGCCGGGTCTCGGCCGCACGTTCGGCCTCGGCCGCGGCGCGCGCATCGACCGGTGCCAGGTCGAGCCGCTCGGTGATCTGATCGACCGCTTGTGAAATACCGCCACCGAAATCGCCCGCGCGAAAGGCGGGGCGCAGCGTGTCGCGGATGATCCGGCCCGAGGTGATATCGGTCAGCCGGTCGTCGAGCCCGCGCGCGGTCTTGATCGCGATCTTGCGATCGTCGCGCGAGACGAACAGGAGCGCGTTTTCCTCCGAGCCGGAGACGCCGATGTTCCAGGCCTCGGCCAGTTCGAAAGCGTAGGTATCGACATCGACACCGCCCATATCGGGCACGATGGCCACCACGATCGTGCGACCGGTGGCCTTGGTATAATCGCGCAGGCGCTGATCGAGTGCAACCTCCTGATTGGCCGGGATCAGGTCGGCGCCGTCATAGACCGGGCCTTCGGGCGCAGGGGGAAAATCCTGCGCCGCCGCCGGGCTGGCGATGAAAGCCAGCGCGACGAGCAGCAGGATGACGATGCGTTGCATCAGATGGTCTCGATGCAGCCGATTATTCCTGACCGCCGAAATCGACCGTCGGGGCGACGTCGGCACCCGGCTTGGCGCTGAAGGTCTGCATCGGTTCGGCACCGTGGATCACCTTGGCGCCGACGATGTCGGGGAAGGTGCGGATCGTGGTGTTATAGTCCTGCACCGCTTCGTTGTAGCGGGTGCGGGCGGTGCTGATGCGGTTCTCCGAGCTTTCCAGCGAGACCATGAGGTCGGCGAAGCGTCCCTGGCTCTTGAGGTCGGGGTAGCGTTCGACGGTGACCATCAGGCGGCTGAGCGCGCTGCCCAGTTCGCCTTGCGCTGCTTCGAACTGCTGGAACTTGGCCGGATCGCTGAGATCGTCGGCGTTGAGCTGGATCGAGGTGGCTTTCGAGCGCGCCTCGATCACGCCGGTCAGCGTGTCTTCCTCAGCCTCGGCGGCGCCGCGCACGGTCGAAACGAGGTTGGGGATCAGGTCGGCGCGACGCTGATAGGCGTCTTCGACATTGGCCCAGGCGGCCTTGGCGGCCTCTTCCTTGGTCGGGACCGAGTTGATGCCGCACGAGGCGAGCATGGCGGCCCCGACGGCGATGAAGGCAAAGCGGAAGGACTTCCAGGACATGCGACAAACTCCCCGTTGAATGGTGTCTTACATAGATAGCACGGCTCGCCGCGTATTCAAGATGCGAGCCGCTTGGCACCCACTATCCGACTGTGTCAAAGCGCGACCTGTTACAACAATGGAGAAACCCATGAGCCTGGGCAAGGAATTCAAGAAATTCATCGCGCGCGGCAACGTGATCGACCTCGCCGTGGGCGTGGTGATCGGCGCGGCATTCGGGAAAATCACCACCTCGCTCGCAGAAGGAATCATCATGCCGCTGATCGGCTGGCTGTTCGGCGACATCGATTTCTCGAACAAGTTCATCCGCCTGAGTGAAATTCCCGAGGGCTATGAGGGTTCGCTGTCCAATTATGCCGAGCTCAAGGAAGCAGGCGTGCAGATGATCGGCTACGGCGATCTCATCACCCAGGTGATCAACTTCCTGCTGATCGCCTTCGCCGTCTTCATGCTGGTGCGCGCGGCCAATCGCGCGATGGACGAGATGCAGGAACTGGCCGGCCAGACCGAGGACAGCTCGAAGAGCCCCGACGTGCCGACCGACCCGCAGCTCGACGTCCTCAAGAAGATCCTGGCCGAGCTGAAGAAGGAGGAAGGGAATGCGCCTGCAGACGGTGCGCAGAGGGCATAGGAGAGTCGTAGTGGTTACGGCCCCGCATCGGCGGGGCCATCCTCGGTGCTATTCCCTTCGCTACGCTACGGCGCACCTGCGGGCGGGCGGTCGCCCTTGCCTTGGCCTGGTCGGCCAGCGGGCGACCGCCTCGGTCGTGTCCGCTTGGCACCAGGCCAGCAATATCCGTCCAAAAATTTGCGCGCGGTAGCGCGAACGCCTGCGACTGCAGGCCGGACGGTAGGCCGAAGCCAAGCGGGCCGGATGGCCCGCACCCGGCGTTTGAGGGACTCAAACAAACACTCTGCTCACTTCACATTAATCTTCGCGTGCCTATATAGGGCCTGCTCGCTTCGGCGGGCTATGACGATAAATTGCGGCGTGCAATAGGCACGGCGGACCCGGGGGCAGTACCCGGCGGCTCCACCATTGCGTTCGCCTCCACCGAGCAAGTGGGCGGACGCATTGTTGGGGCCGAACCAGGATCGACGCGTGTTGAAAGGCGCTGTTTTCGTCCGGGCTGAGTAACCCGTTAAAGGCTCAAAACCAATAAGTGCCAACGATAACGAAGCACTTGCTCTCGCTGCGTAATGTGACGGCCTAGCGGCCTGAATTTACAAAGCTAAGAACGCGGTTGGTCCGACCGGTCAACAGAACGGATACGGGGCTCCGGGGGTAGCTAGCAACAGAAACCCCCACCTCCATTCTACCGGCTACGAGTTCGTCTCTGCTTCCAGAGCGGCGCGTTCCGCCTGCTCGCGTTCAACGCAGTCGAGGATCTTCGCGCCGGCCAGGAAGACCGCGCAGGTGCAGGCGAGGAACAGGAGCCATCCGCCGAAGCCGGGAATCTGGTCGTGATAGGCCGAGCCGCGCTCGACCGCGCCGAGGGCGAGCGCATAGATGATGAGATACGCTTCGACTTTGGTCTTGATCGTGAACAGGCGTCCGATTTTTCGGATCATGAGTGGCGTTCTCCTATCGCATACGAACCAGCAAGCATCGTGCCATCCGCGGAATCGCGTCGGCAGGATGGTTAACACATTACTAAGTGTAAACGTGCCCGACGCGACGGGGATTCTTGCCAGCCGTCCCGATTCAGATCAGTTCGGAGAGGTCGAGGGTATCGAGCAATGCGGCCCGCGCCGCGATGACGGTCGTGGCTAGCTTCTCGCTGCCGATATCGCCGGGATCGATCTGGTCGGGCCAGTATTCGCCGACCACACACTCGATCGTTTCGGCCTTCGCATCGTCCACGAGAAAGCGCGGATCCACGGTGTCCGGGTTGGCCACCACGCGCAGGCGGAGGCAGGCCGGCCCGCCGCCATTGGCCATCGACTGGCGAACGTCGACCGGCAACACCTTCCGAATGGGGCCATTGCCTTCGATCATGCTCTGGCAGAATGCCCAGACGCTTTCGCTTTCTCGGCATTCGCTCGGCACGACCAGCGCCATCGCGCCGTCCGGCAAGGTCAGCAATTGCGCGTTGAAGAGATAGGTCCGGATCGCTTCTTCGAGGCTGACGGCGTCTTCGGGTACTTCGACAACTTCGAGCGCCGGGAAGGCAGCGCGGATCGCGTCGTAGGCGGCGTCTTGATCGGCATAGGCGCGTTGATGGGTGAACAGCACGCGCTCGTTGGCGACCGACACGACATCGTTGTGGAAGGCCCCGGCAGCGATCGCTTCGGGGTTCTGTTCGATGAACACCGCGCGCGCGGGATCGAGCCCATGGCGGCGCGCGATGATCCGGCTCGCCTGTTCATGCTGGCGCGCGGGAAACTCGCCGCCCTGCCGTCCCCATACGAACACTTCGACGCCGGGCGCATCGTGATGCTCGCAAAAGCGCATGTGATTGGCCGCGCCTTCATCGCCGAAAGTGGGGATCACCGCGTCGTGGACGGTGAAGGCGTCCGAGCCGAAGGCGAGGTCGAGCTGGGCCTTGGTGTCCTGCCATTCCTGTCCGCGATGCGGCATGGTGACGAGATTGGCCGGCGTCAGGTGGCACGTCCCGTCCGCCGTATCGGGGGCGGGAGAGACGGTCGCGGCGTTGGCGGTCCACATCGAAGAGGCCGACCATGCAGCGGCGATCAGCGCCCGCGGCGTGTTCGCATCGGCGGCGATCGCATCGAGGAAGGTACTATTGGGCCGCGGCAGCGGCAGCAGGAAACCCTGCGTCAGCCCGAGCGCCAGATTGTGCCGCATCTTCGCGACGCCCTGCAGCGCGGCGGCGCGCGGATAGCTGGGATCGCCCTTGTGGCTCGCGCTGGCGATGTTGCCTAGGCTCAGGCCGGCGTAATTGTGCGAAGGGCCGACGATCCCGTCGAAATTGATTTCCTCGAGCGCCATCAGCGACCCACGGTCCAGGCGGTATCGCCCGGTTCGACCTGCAACGCCCTGCAGGTATTGTGGTCGATCGCGATTGTGTCGCCCTCGGCCTCGATCATGCCGTAGCAGCAGCGGAAATTCTCGTTCGCGCCGGTCGCGATCAGCACGCGGTCGCCGATATCGAGGTCGCAGCGCGAGATTTCGGCGGGCTGGCTTTCGCGGATGGTCTTGAGGGCATTGGTGCGGCTCGTCACCGTTGGCCCGCCGTCGAAGATGTCGACATAGCCCTCATAGGCGAAGCCTTCCTTTTCGAGCATGCGCATCGCGGCGCGGCCGTTGGGGTGGGGCAGGCCGATCACTGCGCGCGCGCTTTCGGGCAGCATCGCGGTGTAGATCGGGCTTTTGGGCATCAGGTCGGCAATGAATTGGTTGCCATTGAGCGCGTTGAACTCGTCGGCTTCCTGGAAGCTCATCCCGAAAAACTTGCCGGCGAGGCCATCCCAGAACGGCGATCCGCCCTTGTCGTCGATGATCCCGCGCAATTCGGCAAGGATGCGCTCGCCGAAGCGGTCGCGGTGCATGGCGATGAACAGGTAGCGGCTGCGCGCCAGCAGCATGCCGAGCCCGCCCGCGCGGCTATTGGGATGGAGGAACAACCCACCGACTTCGCTCGAGCCTTCGAGATCGGTTACCAGGCTCAACATTTCGGCGCGGAACGTCCGCTCGAGTTCCTGCGAATGCTGGCTGTGGGTCTGGATACGATAGGAATAGAACGGCCATTGCTGCCCGACCTCGGTGAACAGCTGGCACGTGCCGCGCACTTCGCCGCTTTCCAGATCCTCGAGCACCAGCACGAACAGATCGTCGTCGGGACGATCGACATTCTTGGCGAAGCACTTGGCCGAGCGTTCGAGCTTGGCCGCAAGCGTGTCGCGATCGGGGGGGAGATTGGTGAAGCCACCCCCGGTCAGCTTGGCCATTTCGTACATTGCCTCCACGTCTTTGGTGGTGGCGGCGCGGATCACGTGGGTCAAAACTTCGCTCCGGTGGCGATGCGGTGGAGGACGAGCGCGGCGAGTTTTGCGCGCTCCTCGAGACTGGGGACGATCAGATATTCGTCCGGCGAATGAATGGCCCCGCCGCGCACGCCCATCGTGTCGACCACGGGGACGCCGCAGGCGGCGATATTATTACCGTCGCACACCCCGCCGGTCGATTTCCAGCCGATGTCCTGCCCGAGCAGGGCGCCGCATTGCTTGACGAGATCGAACAGTTTCTGCGCCGGCTGGTCGACTTTCTTGGGCGGACGGGTGACGCCGCCATGGCGATGGATCGAGACCTCGCGCTCGGCTTCGACTTCGCGCAGCACGGCATCGAGATCGGCGTCGAAACTCTCCATCGCTGCGGTCGATTTGGGACGGATGTTGAAGCGCAGCACGGCGTGATCGGGCACGACATTGTTGGCCGCACCGCCTTCGATCTTGGCCGGGTTCACCGTCATCTCGCCATGCGCCATCTTCTCGAGACGCAGGGCCAGGTCGGCGGCGGCGAGCACGGCGTTGCGGCCGTCATGCGGGTTGCGCCCGGCATGGGCCGATTTGCCGGTGAAGGTGATCGAATAATTGCCGGTGCCGCCGCGTTCGTGCGCCAGCGTGCCATCGGGCAGGGCGGCGGGTTCGAAGGTGAGGGCGGCGAGCTTGCCTTCGGCCAATTCGGCGATCAGGCCGGAGGAGGACAGCGAACCGGTCTCTTCGTCCGAATTGATCAGCACGTCGTAGCCGAGCGCGCTGGCTTCGGGGGTTTTTTCCAGCGCGGTGAGCGCAGCAAGGATGATCGAGAGCCCGCCTTTCATATCGGCGACCCCGGGGCCGTTGAGCGTGTCGTCGTCGAGCCAGGCCTGGTCCTGGAACGGGTGATCGGCGGGGAACACAGTGTCCATGTGCCCGGTCAGGATCACGCGGCGATTGGCGCCAGGGCGCACCCGCAGCACCAGATGCTTGCCATGCTGAAGTTCGACTTCGCGCCCGTCGCTGGAGACGGCGGTGACCGGCGCGGGTTCGATCAGGTCGATCTCGCCCGGCAGCGTGCCGAACGCTTCGGCAAGCGCCTCGGCCTGTCTGGCGAGTCCCTCGAGGTTGCGGGTGCCCGAATTGATCGCGCTCCACGCCTGTACCTGTCCCAGCATGGGGGAGGCATCGAGCGCGTCGAGCAGGGCGGTTTCGGCATTGGTAAGCGACATGGTGGCACCTGTTAGGCAAGTGTGCCGCGAAGGCCAAGGCGTGGCGCCGGGAAAACCACGCTTGCGATGCCGGCACCTGTGATGCAGGTGCTTGTCATCGTGGCTGCTGTCGGTCATAGCGCCCCTGCTCCTCCCCCAGGCATTGTTGGACTGGCTGCGCAAGCGGCCGATGGAAACGATAGGGTGAAGGATGGCGAACAGAGTTGAGCGGGCCGGGTTGCAGGTCGATGCGGCGCTTGCGGAATTTATCGAACAGGACGTGCTGGACACGCTCGGCCGCGATGCCGGGGATTTCTGGCAGGGCTTTGCGGGCCTGCTGGCCGAGTTCATGCCGCGCAACGCCGCGCTGCTGAAACGGCGCGACGCCTTGCAGGCGACGATCGACGATTGGCACGAACAGCGCGCCGGCAAACCGCATGACGGGCCCGAATACGAAGCCTTTCTGAGCGAGATCGGCTATCTCGTGCCCGAGCCGGATCCGTTCGCGATCGGCACCGAGAATGTCGATGCCGAAATCGCGACTCGTGCCGGACCGCAGCTGGTTGTGCCGGTGCTCAACGCGCGCTTCCTGCTCAACGCCGCCAACGCCCGCTGGGGCAGTCTCTATGATGCGCTCTACGGCACCGATGCGCTCGACGCGCCGCCGGCCAAGCAGGGCGGTTACGACCCCGACCGCGGCGCGGCGGTGATTGCCGCGGCCAAGGCGTTCCTCGACGATGCCCTTCCGCTCGAGAGCGGAAGCTGGACCGAGCTGACGGGCAAGCCGAGTTTGCGCAACGGCGCGTGCTATTGCGGCGAGACCGAAACGGGCAGCTGGGTGTTCTGCCATAACGGCCTGCACATCATCGTCGATATCGATCGCGACCACCCGATCGGGCGCGACGATCCGGCGGGCGTTTCGGACGTCCGGCTAGAAAGCGCGCTCACCACAATCGTCGACCTGGAGGATTCGGTCGCCGCGGTCGATGCGTCGGACAAGCTGCGGGCCTATCGCAACTGGCTCGGCGTGATCTGCGGCAATCTCACCGCGAGTTTCGAGAAAGGCGGCAAGACCGTCACCCGCGATCTCGATTCGGATATCGAATACAAGGCGACCAATCATAAGCTGGTGACCATGCAGGGCCGCAGCGTGCTGTTCGTGCGCAATGTCGGCCACCTGATGGCGAGCGACGCGGTGCTGACCGCCGACGGCGATCCGGTGCCCGAAGGTGTGCTCGACGCAGTGGTTAGCTCGGCGATCGGCGCGTTCGACATCGAAGGCCATGTGCGCTGGCGCAATTCGATCCACGGCTCGGTTTATATCGTGAAGCCGAAGATGCATGGGCCGGAAGAATGCGCTTTCACCAACGACCTGTTCGACGCCGTGGAAGACCTGCTGGGTCTGAAGCGCCACGCGATCAAGGTCGGCGTGATGGACGAGGAGCGCCGCACCAGTGCGAACCTGGCCGCCTGCATCCATGCGGTGAAGGACCGGGTGGTGTTCATCAACACCGGCTTCCTCGATCGCACGGGCGACGAAATCCACACCTCGATGAAAGCCGGCGCGATGCAGCGCAAGGCCGAGATCAAGGCGTCGACCTGGCTCCAGGCCTATGAAAAGCGCAATGTCGCGATCGGGCTTGCCTGCGGGCTGAAAGGCAAGGCGCAGATCGGCAAGGGCATGTGGGCCGCGCCCGACCGGATGGCGGCGATGATGGAGGAAAAGGGCGCGCATCTGGAAGCGGGCGCGAATTGCGCCTGGGTGCCGAGCCCGACCGCGGCAACGCTCCACGCGATGCATTACCACCGTTTCGACGTGTCCGAACGGCAGGAGCAATTGGCGCAGGAGCCGGTGCCGCCGCTGTCCGATCTGCTGACGATCCCGCTGGCCGATGGCGCGAACTGGTCCGACGAGGAAGTGCAGGCCGAGCTCGATAACAACGCCCAAGGCATCCTCGGCTATGTCGTGCGCTGGATCGATGCCGGGGTCGGCTGTTCCAAGGTGCCGGACATTCACGATGTCGGCCTGATGGAAGACCGCGCCACCCTGCGCATTTCCTCGCAGCATATCGCCAACTGGCTGATGCACGGCGTGGTCAGCGCCGATCAGGTCGATGCCTCGCTCGCGCGGATGGCGGCCAAGGTCGATGCGCAAAACGAGGGCGATCCGTCCTACACCCCGTTGATCGGCAATGAGGATGGTCCGGCTTACCAAGCCGCGCGCGACCTGATCTTCAAGGGCGCCGAGCAGCCCAATGGCTACACCGAACCGTTGCTCCACGCTTGGCGTCGCCGGGCGAAGGGAGAGTAAGGCATTCCGTCATCCCGGCTTTGGCCGGGATGACGGCTACTTGGCGAGCTCTTCGTCGAGCATCGCCATGACCCGCTCTTCACCCGGGAAATCCTCGCCGATCCAGCGGGCTTCGACCGTCCGCATCAGCCGCGCCACGTCCGGCCCGGCCTTGACCCCGCGCTTCACGATCGCGCCGCCTTTCAACGGTAAGCGCGGCGGCTCCCAATCGTGCAGCGGGGCATTGCCAACGCCCAGAATGGCGAGCCGGTCGTTCGCGGTCTCCAGACCGACGCGGTAGGCCAGCGCGCGCGGGTCATCGGCATCGCCGGACTCCCGCAAGGCCGCCAGTTGCAGGCGCTTCTTTTGCGCGTTGGAGAGCCGCAGCCGCCCGGCAACCTTGCCCGCGAGGTCGCGATCGGCGGGCAGGATCGCCGCCAGTCGGCGGATCGGATCGGGATCGAGCCCATTGGCGGCTTCCTGCTTTGTCACAGCCAGACCCGCAGCATCGGCTTCCGGGAGGATCACGGCGAGCACGCCGAGCCGCTCCATCCATTGCAACGTGTCGCGCGCACCCGGCGCGACCAGCAATTGCAGCAGCTCGCTCGCGATCCGTTCGCGGCTGATGCCCTTCAACATCGGGGCGAGTTCGGCGCAGGCGGCTTCGGCTTCGGCGTCGGGCGGATGGCTGCCGAACCGCGCCTGGAAACGGAAATAGCGCAGGATCCGCAAATGGTCCTCACGAATGCGTTCGCGCGCATCGCCGATAAAGCGCACCGTGCGCGCTTTCAGATCGGCGAGCCCGCCAAAATAGTCGTGGATCTCGCCGGTCGCGGGATCCGCATAGAGCGCGTTGATGGTGAAATCGCGCCGCGCGGCGTCTTCCTTCCAGTCCTCGCTGAAGGCGACCGTAGCGCGCCGGCCGTCGGTCGATACGTCGCGGCGCAGTGTGGTGATCTCGACATTGCCGCTGTCGCGCAGCGCGGTGACGGTGCCGTGGTCGATTCCGGTCGGCACGGTTCGAATGCCCGCCGCCCTGCACGCGGCAATCACGTCTTGCGGGGTGAGGGGGGTCGCGCAGTCGATATCCTTGACATCGAGGCCCAGCAGCGTGTCGCGCACCGCCCCGCCGACCCAGCGCGCTTTGCCCGGGCCGAGTGCGGCGACCAGTTCGGCGAGGTCTGCGCGGCCGGTCCATTCGGTCTCGGGGAGCGTCGTCATACCTTCACCCAATCGAGCCTGCGTGACAGATTGACGATGATCGCCGCGGTCACGCCCCAGATCCGATAATCGTGCCACTGCATTTCGAAATAGGTCCGCTCGGCGCCGCGCCACAATACGCTGTTCTGCCGCCAGTTGGCGCGGTCGAGCAGCGTGAGCAAGGGCACTTCGAACCAGCTTTCGACCTCGCCCGGATTGGGCACCAGCGGCAGGTCTGGCGGCACCACGCCGAGCACGGGGGTGACCGAGAAACCGGTCCCGGTGACGTAATCGTCGGTCGCGCCGATCACCCGGACATGACGCGGGGCAAGCGCAAGCTCCTCATCGGCTTCGCGCAAGGCCGCTTCGATCGCATCCTCGCCTTCATCGATCTTGCCGCCGGGGAAGGCGACCTGGCCGGGGTGGTCGCGCATATCGCGCGGGCGCTGGGTGAGGATTGCGGTCGGGCCGCCCTCGCTGTCGGAGCGCTCGACCACCGGGATCAGCACCGCTGCGGGGCGCGGATCGGGATCGGCGAAGTCTTCGTCGGTCAGCAGGTCGTCGAGGTCGGCCTGATGGCCTTCGTCGAAGAGCTGCTGGAGGCGATTGAACAGCTCGCTCATGCAGGGAGCAGCGAGAAGCTTGCGCCGTTGCTCGACACCACCGGCTCATCGCCGTCCGCCAGCGCAATCTCGGCCAGTTGCAGCCAGGTCGATCGATCGAGCCGCGCCTCGATGCCGTGACGCGCCATGACATAGGCGGCGGGTTCCTCGGCCGTGCCCGAGACCCGCAACGGATGGTCCGGCCCGGCAATCACTAGGTCGTCCGTGTTGAGCCGGAAGGCGAGCGCGCCATCCTCGCATTTCACGTCGGTGGCGATCAGCGCCGCATCCTCGACCTCGATCGACAGTTTCTGGTGAGGGGTGACGAGCCAGTGCTGCCCATCGTCATCGCGCAACAGCAGCGAGGCGAAGGCGCGGACCATCCCGGGGCGCCTGACTTCGCCGCCCTGGTGATACCAGCGGCCGTCGGCGGCAATCCGCATCTCGCTGTCGCCGACATGTTCGGGCTGCCATTGATCGAGCGGCGGCAGGCCGCGCTCTTCCATCAGCCTGGCGACGTCCATCAGCGAAAGGCCCGCGAGATCGGGGGGAGGGGTGTAGGGCATAAAAAAGCGATGCCACAACGGACACACTTCGTCATCCCTGTGCGGCAATGACGATCGCTACAAAAGATCCGCCCGCCACGGCCCCAGCATGGCGTGGCTCGGCAGCACGGCGGGATCGGCGCCGCGCACAAGCAGGCGATGGCGTTCCACCGGGCCGGGCGTGTCCCAGTTCATCGTGCCGCGATCCGAATAGCCGAAGCGCCCGTAATATTCCGGATCGCCGATCAGCACTTGCGGCGGGGCGCCTTCGCCCAGCGCGTCGGCCAAGGCGGCGAACAGCGCGCGGCCATAGCCTTGACCCTGGACCTCGGGAACGACCGCGACGGGGCCGACCATGATCAGCGGGCAGGTCTTGCCGCGCGGATCGGTGAGCGCGATGGGCCAGCACTGGATCGTCGCGGCGAGCATGTCTTCATCGTCGAGCGCGGCGAAGCTGAGGCCTGCCAGCGGCTCGAGCCCTTCGCGGATACGATAGGCGGTGCGCGCCGCGCGCTCGGGCCCGAACACGCGGTCGAGCAATTGCTCCACCATGACGGGGTCGACGGAATCGAGCGGGATGATCGCAGGCATTGTCGTTGGCTCCTTGGGCGCCGCGCGTTAATCGTGCGCAGCGTCCGAGTCCAACCCTTGTCGCCCTAGTGTCAGCGCGTCAGCTTCAGCAGCCGTGCGTTGTCGCCATCTTCCAGCACATAGACCGCACCATCCGGCCCCTGCACGATCTCGCGCAGGCGGTTGTCGAAATCGTAGCGCGCGGTTTCCTGCGCGTTCGTGCCGTCGAACGAAACTTCGGAGATCGACTTGGTCTTGAGATTGGCGATCAGCAGCTTGTCACGCCAGGCGGGGAACATGGCGCCCGAATAGAACAGCATGCTTCCCGGCGCGATCACGGGGGTCCAGCCGACTTTCGGCTTTTCGAACTCGGGGCGGGTGTCGTTGTCGGGGATCGGCGAGCCGTCATAGTTCACGCCGTTGGAAACGATCGGCCAGCCGTAATTGGTGCCGGGTTCGACCAGGTTGAGCTCGTCGCCACCCTTGGGGCCGTGTTCGAGATCCCACAGCCGCCCTTGGCTGTCGAATTCGAGGCCGAGGATGTTGCGATGGCCCCAGCTCCACAATTGCGCCGAGACGCCGCCTTCGCTTGCCAGCGGATTGCCCGCGGCAGGCGTGCCGTCGAGATTGAGCCGCACGATCGAGCCGAGATTGTTGCTTGTATCCTGCGCCGGATCCTTTTTCTGTCGCTCGCCCGAGGCGACGAACAGATACTGGCCGTCGGGCGAGATCGCGAGCCGGTGCGAATAGTGCCCGCGTCCGGTCACCTTGGGATCCTGTCGCCAGATCACTTCGAGGTCCTCGACCGCGCATTCGTCGGCAACCCAGCAGCGCAGCGTGCCCTTGCCGACCGCCGCGCCTCTGGTGTCGCCCGGACCGGCCTCGGCCCAGCTCAGATAGATCGTACGCGTATCGAGCCTGGGCGCGCTTTCCGACGGGAGGAAGGCAACGTCGCCAAGACCGCCTTGGCCGCCATAATCGACGTCCGGGAGCCCGCTGACCGTGATCAGGCGCGGCGTATCCGCAGCGGTATCGAAGATCCGCGCAGTGCCCGCCTTCTGGGTGATGAACAGCAGCGGGGTGCCGGGAATGAACGCGGCGGCCCATGGCTCTTCATAGGTGCCGATCGCGGTGACGGTGAAATCCTGCTCGGCCGCGGCCGGACTGGGCGTCGATGTTGCTTCTCTATCCCCGGAAGCGGCAGCGTTGCAGCTTGCGAGAAAAAGGCTGGCGGCGGACAATGCGAATGCGCTTTTGAGATAGGTCATGTTTGCTTCAACGCCCCATACCGGATTCGGCTCCGACGCGGATCGTCTCGTCATCGGCGTGGACGAGGCCGGGCGTGGCCCACTGGCCGGTCCGGTGGTCGCCGCCGCCTGCGTTTTGTGCAAACCGCGCCCGCCCGGCCTGGCGGACAGCAAGGTGCTTTCGGCCAAGCAGCGCGCCGCGCTCGTCACGCCGATACGGGCGCGTTGCGCCTGGGCTCTGGGGGTGGTCGAGGTCGACGAGATCGACCGGCTCAACATCTTCGGTGCGACGATGCTGGCGATGACGCTCGCGGTCGCCCGGGTGGTCGACGCGCTTGGGCGCGAGCCCGACGAGGTGCTGATCGACGGCAATCTGACGCCCTCCGGTCGGCGCGAGGAGTGGCGCTGGCCCGCTCGCGCGATCGTGAAGGGCGACGCGAAGGAGCCGTGCATCTCCGCCGCCTCGATCCTCGCCAAGGAGCACCGCGACGCCGCAATGCGCGATCTGGCCGCCGCCCATCCGCATTACGGCTGGGAGCGGAATGCCGGCTACGGCACGGCCGAGCATATCGCGGCGCTGCGCACCCATGGCCCGACCCCGCATCACCGTCGCAGTTTCGCGCCCGTGGCCCAGCTCACGCTGCTCTGATCGCAGGCACGGCACGATTGGTTAACGGCTCGCCGCACGGCACCCGGGCTGAGTCTTCCGCGCCACACCCCCAGATATGGAGTCGCCGGATTCTACGGTGACTCAACATCTTGTGCGCGACTCTTCCCATCGTGTCGGTAACGTTTTGTTAACCATATACGCCGAGCTTCTTATGCCTTGACGGAGCACCTGTGGGGACTCCAACGACCTTGGCAACAGGACAAAGGACGGTAAGGATGGGGCAGGTGATCGAGACGAAGGCCAAGGGGGCTGCGCAGGTTGCGCACAAGGGCAAGGCGGCTTCGCGTCTTACCGCAGAAGATCTGCGTAAACTATTGCCTCTCGGGGAAATTCTTGATGGCGATTGCATCGAGGCGATGCGCTCGCTGCCCGACAACAGCGTCGACATGGTGTTCGCCGATCCGCCCTACAATCTCCAGCTCGGCGGCGATCTCAACCGGCCCGACGGCAGCCATGTCGATGCGGTGACCGACGATTGGGATCACTTCGACAGCTTCCGCGCCTATGACGAATTCACCCGCGGCTGGCTCGCCGAAGCGCGCCGGGTGCTCAAGCCCAACGGCTCGCTGTGGGTCATCGGCAGCTACCACAATATCTTCCGTGTCGGCGCGACGCTGCAGGATCTGGGCTTCTGGATCCTCAACGACATCATCTGGCGCAAGACCAACCCGATGCCCAATTTCCGCGGCACGCGCTTCACCAATGCGCACGAGACGCTGATCTGGGCCGGGATGGGCGAGAAATCGCGCTACACCTTCAATTATCGCGCGATGAAGACGCTCAATGACGAGCTCCAGATGCGCAGCGACTGGGTGCTGCCGATCTGCTCGGGTGCCGAGCGCTTGAAGGAAAACGGCCACAAGGCGCACCCGACGCAGAAGCCCGAAAGCCTGCTCTATCGCGTGATGCTGGCGACGACGAACAAAGGCGACGTCGTGCTCGATCCCTTCTTCGGTACCGGCACCACCGGCGCGGTGGCCAAGCGCCTGGGCCGCGAATGGATCGGTTGCGAGCGCGAGAGCAAGTATCGCCGGGTTGCCACCGCGCGCATCGAAAAGGAACTCCCGCTCGATGAAAGCGCAATCACCACCATGCAGGCCAAGCGCAGCGCACCGCGCGTCGCGTTCGGCGCGCTGGTCGAGGCAGGCTACGTGAAGCCGGGCACTGTGGTGTTCGACAAGAAACGCCGCTGGGAAGCCACCGTCCGCGCCGACGGTTCGCTGGTTTCGAACAAGCAGGACGGCTCGATCCACGCACTCGGCGCAAAGCTGCAAGGCGCACCGAGCTGCAATGGCTGGACCTTCTGGCATTTCGAGGACGGAAACGAGATCAAGCCGCTCGACGCCGCGCGCGATCTCTACCGGCTGGCCACCGAGGATTAACCCGAGGGATCGCGGCTTCGGGCCTTACTTCCCGTTGACGCCCAGCCGCCAGAGCAGCGCCATGATCGCGCCCTTGGCTGGCTGGATCAGCCCGATCGAGAGGATCGCGAAAGGGATCACCAGCGCCAGCACGAGGCCGAGCGTCGAGAGGATATCGGCCGTTGCCAGCGCGATCATGATCGGCGCCATGATATGGCCGGTCAGGAAGATCGAGACATAGGCCGGAAAATCGTCCGCCCGGTGCCGGTCCCAATCCTTGCCGCAGACCGGGCATTCTTCCACCGGCTTGAGAAAGCGCGGCATCAACGTTGCCTCACCGCAATGGGGGCAGCGATTGCGGATCCCGCGCCACACGGCCTCCCAGTTCGACGAGGCGGGGGTGAAGCCGGTCTGCGGCTCCACCGTCTCGGCTTCACTCCGATTCATCGAGAGCCCCCGCCGTCTCGTCGCATTCGACCCGCTCCTGACGCCGGCGCGCGATCTCGGCATTCTGGCGATCCTGCGCGCGGTTCCCCGCAATCGCGACCACGACGAACAGCGCCATGAGGAGAATGGAAACGATGATCATAAAGACAGGCATGATGGACGCGCTTTAGAGGCTTGCAGGCCCGGAGGCCATAGGTCTGGCCGAGCGCCGAGGCTCAAGACGCAGGATTGACACGAGGGCCGTACCGACCTCTATAGGAAAATTGCGCCGGGGCTCGAAACCATCACACCCGTGCCCGATGCCAGCCCCACTCTCGGTGAGGCCGGTGCCGCCAGCGTATCGCCCACCGCCGTCCTCACCATCTATATCCCGTCGGAGGCCCCGCAGGACAAGGTCACACGCGCGATCGACGCCATCCTCGCTGCGCATCCGTGGGAGGTGCCGGTGATCGAGGTGAGCGAGACGAGGCTCGTCATGTGCGGGTGAGGAGGGGTTGGCCCGGTAGGACTGCCGTGGTCAAAACGGCGCGGCGATGATCGTCAGCAGATTGTCGACGAAGCGGCGGGGGAGCGGTCGGCTGGTGGCCTCTTCGCGGTCGATCTCGGTGGCGTCTGCCAGCCAGCGTTCCTGGCGTTCGCGAAGCTGAGTGGCGAGCGCGGCGGATTCGAGCAGGATGTTGTTTTCGAAATTGAGCTCAAGGCTGCGGCGGTCCATGTTGGACGAGCCGATCAGCGCGAGCCTGTCGTCCACCACGATCGTCTTGGCGTGGAGCAGGCCGCCGCGATATTCGAAGATGCGCACGCCTGCCTTTGCCAGCATCGGGTAATAGGCGCGACTGATCGCGCCGACGATCCGGTTGTCGTTGCGATGCGGGAAGACGATGCGAACCGCGACCCCGCGGCGCGCAGCGGCCATGATCGCGCCGATCAGCGGCGGATCGGGCGCGAAATAGGGGGTGGTGATCGTCATGCCGGTCTGCGCGGCTGCCAGCACGGCCACGAACATGTCGGTCATCGTGCCGCGCGGCGACAGCGGACCGACACCGCTGGCAATGGCGGCGATACCATCGGGTAAGGGCCGCGGCGGGTCCGCTTGCATCGCGGCGTGCATGTCCTCGCCCGTCTCCAGCGTCCATGAGGCGGCGAAGATGATGTCCGCCTGTCGCGCCACCGGCCCCTCGAAGCGCGCGAGGATATCGACCCAGGGCGCGAATGTGCGCTTGGGAAGAAAGGCAGGATCGGCGCAGTTCTGGCTGCCGCAATAGGCGATGCGCCCGTCGATCACGGCGATCTTGCGGTGATTGCGCAGATCGGCGCGATGCCCGACGAGAAAGCCCAGACCGAGCGGCGTTTCGAGCAGGCTGCAAAGCTGTGCCCCGGCTTTGCGCATCGCAGGCCAGTGGACGGATCGGATCAGGCCGCGCGAGCCCACCGCATCGGCGGCGATCCGGCATGTCACGCCGCGCCGCGCCGCGCGGCAGACGGCCTCCACCACTTTGGTGCCGTTATGGTCCTTGAGCCAGATATAGAACGACAGGTGGACCACGTGTCGGGCAGCATCGATGTCGGCCACCAGCATCTCGATCGCGGCATCGGAATCCGGCGCGAGGATCGCTTTGTTTCCCGTGGCAGTGGGCCATCCCGCCGCGGCCTCGAAGGTTCGGAAGGCGTTGCCGGTCAGCCCGTCCAGCCTCGCTTTCGGTGACGGGTCCGGTGCGAAGGGGACCAGGTCTTGTTCGGCCTGGCGCGCATGCTCGCGAAAGGCTTTGGAAATCCATGGCTCGCCGAAGATGAGGTAGAGGATCACGCCCGCCACCGGCAAGGCGATCAGCAGCACCACCCATGCCGCCCGCGCATCGGAATCGCGCTTGTCGAACAGCACGGCGCGCACGATCACGGCGAGATGGATCGCGACGAGCACCAGGCCCGCAACCTTGCTCCAATCGATCAAGTGCTTTCCTTCCTGCCGATGACGTTGGCCTATTCTCTACCGTATTTCCGGCAGGCCGATAGAGCGAGCCGCTTTTCGGGCCAGGTCGGGCAGCGGTGGCTCTGTCCTACTGTCGCCGTCCGCGCTACGAAGGGTGCATGAACGCGCTTTATCTCGCCCCGAAGATTCCTTCCTCAGGACTGTGTAACACCCGGTCCATGGTTCAGCTTCCCGCCTACGAGGCTGAACGATGAGCGCCGTCTACATCCGCCCGACCGCGCTCGCGGCCTCGCCGCAAAGCGAGGAGGGGGAGGCGATCCGGCTCGCGGGGGGGATGGTCTATGCCTCGCGCTTCGCAGTGATCGTGCGCGACAGCGCCGAGGACGGGGGGCGTGTGGTGTCGCGCACACGGTGCGGCGTCGAGGCGATGCCAGATGTGCTCGGCGCGCTGCCCGACGACCTGGCTGCAGAGGCCGAAGCGCAATGGGGTAATCTCACCCTCGCGCATCCGCCGCTCGAAATGGGCGCGCGGACGGTGCGGATGGACCAGCCGCAAGTGGTCGGCATCCTCAACGTCACGCCCGACAGCTTCTCCGATGGCGGGGCGTTCATGGATGATCCCGACGCGATGCGCACCCAAGCCGCCGCGATGTGCGAGGGCGGGGCGGCGATGATCGATATCGGCGGCGAAAGCACGCGGCCCGATGCGCGCGAAGTGTGGGAAGGCGACGAGATTGCGCGGGTCGTCCCCGCGGTCGAAACTGTATCCGGGATGGGCGCGGCGATCAGTGTCGACACGCGCAAGGTCGGCGTGATGGAAGCCGCGCTTCAGGCAGGGGCACATGTGGTGAACGACGTATCCGCCCTGCGCCACGATCCGCGCGCGCTCGAGTTCGTGGCGGATCGCGGTGTGCCGGTGATCCTGATGCACGCGCCGGGCGACGGGCCGAACCCGCACGAGGACGCGGATTACGGCAATGTCGTGCTCGACGTGTTCGATGGGTTGAAGGAACGGCGCGATGCGGCGCTGGCGGCGGGAATCGCGGCGGGCAGGATCCTGCTCGATCCCGGCATCGGCTTCGGCAAGTCGCTGGCCGAGAACCTGGCGCTGATCAACGCGCTCCCGCTGTTCCACGCGCTCGGCCACCCGCTGATGCTGGGCGTGAGCCGCAAACGGATGATCGGTGCGCTCTCGAACGAAGCGCGCGCGCACGAACGCCTCGGCGGCAGCATCGCGCTGGCGATGAAAGGCATGGAGGCGGGCTACCAGCTCCTGCGCGTCCACGACGTTGCCGAAACGGTGCAGGCGCGCAACGTCTGGCGCGGTTTGCGCGACGCCGCGCTGACGGACTTCGCGGAGCTGCCGGGCTAGGCCGCGTTGTCGATGCCTAGATCGGAGAGCTTGCGGTAGAGCGTGGAGCGCCCGATCCCGAGGCGGCGGGCCACTTCGGTCATGCGGCCGCGGTAGTGGCCGATGGCGAGGCGGATGACGTCGGCCTCGATCTCCTCGAGCGGGCGCAGATTGCCGTCCTCGGCGTAGAGCATCACGCCCGCGCTCTCGGACTGGCGGCTGCCGCTCGAACCGCGATCGGGCACCACCATGCTCGATAGCTGGGGGAAGTCCTCGCTGGTCAGCGCATCGCCTTCGGTGAAGACGGCGGCGCGGAACAACACGGCCTGGAGCTGGCGGACATTGCCCGGCCAGTCGAACGCGGCGAGCAGGGCGATCGCGCCGTCGGTGATACCGAGCTGGCGCAAGCCTGGTTGCTCGGCGATCTGGGCGAGGAAATGGCGCGACAGCGCGGCGATGTCTGTCGCTCGCTCTCGCAAGGGCGGCACGTCGATGCGGGTCGCGGAAAGCTGGCCGTAGAGGGCTTCGCTGAACAGGCCGGCCTCGACCAGCCCTTCGAGCTTGCTGTCGCAGCAGGCGAGGATGCGCGTGTCGATACGGAAGCCGTAGGTGGCGCCGAGCGGGCGCACGGTCTTGCTTTCGATGACTTCGGCCAGCCGTTCCTGCGTGGCGAGCGGCAGGCGATCGATCGAATCGAGCGCGAGCGTACCGCCGTCGCAATTCTGGAGCGCGCCGGTCTGATTGTCGAACGCCCCGGCAAAAGCGCCTTTCTCATGCCCGAACAGCGCCGAATCGATCGCGCTGGCGGAAAGATCGGCGACATCGATGAGCTTGAACGGCCCCTTCGCGCGCGGCGATGCGGCCTGCATCGCGCGCACCAGCATTTCCTTGCCGGTGCCGTTCTCGCCTTCGATCAGGACGTAGCCGTGCCCGCGCGCCGCCTTGGCCGCGACGGCCAGTGCATTGCGGAATGCGGGGGCGGCGCCGATCATCGAATCAAAGTCGCCCCTCGCCTTGATCTTCTCGGTCAACGGAGCGAGCTCGTTCTGCGGGCTGCCGCGCCGCGTCGCGCCGTTTACCGCCTGCATCACCTTTTCCGGCGCGACGGGCTTGACCAGATAGTCGCTCGCCCCCGCGCGCATTGCCTCGACCGCGAGCAGAGGCGACGTGTTCGCTGTCAACATCATGATCGGCAAAGCGGGGCGGCGGGTCTTCATCTCGGCGATCAGCTCGCAGACATCGTCACCCGGGACCGATTGATCGAGAACGATCGCCGAAAGCTGCATGCCTTCCTGCGTGCCCAGGGTGGCAATGGCACTCTCGGCATCCTCGACACAAACCGTTCGCCAACCTTCGCGCGAGGCCTGCTTTGCAACGCTCTGGGCCTGGTTGCAGTCGCGATCGATGATCATCAACAGTCGCGAATCTTCGTGTTCCATGCTGCGGAATGCCTTCAAACTGTCCCTGTGCGGGACGATTCATAGCGTGAATGCGTAAATTTGCCATTAAGTGACAGGTGAATTGTGCATTCGAGGCGCGAGGGATGGGCTTGAGCAAGCGCGATGGGCGCGATAGGGATTGCGAAACAAATTCAAGGGAACACCGCCGCATGGCCAAAGTCGATATGAAGAGCGCCACATCCACCTATGACCGCTTCATCGGTCTGCTCAAATGGGCAGTGCCGGTCATTGCGCTGATCGTGCTCTTCGTCGTCCTTCTGATCGCCGACTGAGTCTCACCGCATGGCCGAAACGATCCGCATCGCCGTTCTCAATGAGACTGAGGAGGGCGAGCGCAGGGTCGCGGCCACGCCCGAAACAGTCGGGAAATTCGCCAAGCTGGGGGCTGAACTCGCGGTCGAACAGGGCGCGGGCGATGGGGCGCGCCAGTCGGACGAGGCTTATCGCGAAGCCGGCGCCAAGGTCGGCACACGGCTCGAAGTGCTCGACGGCGCAGATATCGTGCTTGCCGTGCGCGCGCCCGATCCGGCAGCATTGAAGGGTGCGAAGGCTGGCGCGTGGATCGTCGCCATGCACGATCCCTTCCAGCGCACCGAGCGGGTGGAAGCTTATGCCAAGGCCGGGCTCGAAGCGTTGGCGATGGAATTCATGCCGCGCATCACCCGAGCGCAATCGATGGACGTGCTGTCGAGCCAGTCGAACCTCGCCGGGTACAAGGCGGTGATTCATTCGGCCGACACCTTCGGCCGCGCGTTTCCGATGATGATGACGGCGGCGGGCACGGTCAGCCCGGCCAAGGTGTTCGTGATGGGCGTGGGCGTGGCGGGGCTGCAGGCGATCGCGACGGCCAAGCGGCTGGGCGCGCAGGTCTCGGCGACCGATGTTCGATCAGCCACCAAGGAACAAATCAAGTCGCTGGGTGCGAAGCCGATATTCGTCGAGAGTGTCGAAGGGATCGAGGGCGAAGGCTCGGGCGGTTACGCCACCGAAATGAGCGACGAATATAAAGCCGCCCAAGCCGAACTTGTCAGCGATCATATTGCCAAACAGGATATCGTTATCACCACCGCGCTGATTCCCGGCCGGCCCGCGCCCAAGCTGATTAGCGACGCGCAGATCGCCAGCATGAAGCCCGGTAGCGTGATCTGCGATCTCGCGGTCGTTCAGGGCGGCAATGTCGAAGGCAGCGCGCCCGATGAAGTCGTGGAAAAGCACGGCGTGACCATCATCGGCTTCTCCAATACGGCGGGCGAGCTCGCTGCCGATGCCAGCGCGCTCTATTCGCGCAATCTGTACAACTTCCTATCGGCCTTCTGGGACGCGGAGCAGGGCAGACCCGTGCTCGACGAGGAAATCGGCGACGCCGTGCGACTGACGCAGGGCGGAGAAGTGGTGAACGAGAGTCTCTAGCGCCAGTCCGGTCTGGGCACGCGACGAAGCGCGCATCTGAATTCAATCGCCTCCCGTATCTCCTCCTGCAAACGCAACAGGAGAGAGATTATCATGCGTAATACGATCAAGATCGCCGGAGCCGCCATCGCCCTCAGCATGGCCACGACCGGCTGTATGTCGATGGATGGTGACATGATGGATGACGATGTCGCCTATGTCGATGGCGCCGCCATGTATGCCAGCAAGAACATCGTCGAAAACGCGATGGAGAGCCCGATCCACACCACGCTTGTCGCCGCCGTGAAGCAGGCCCAGTTGGTCGATACGCTGATGGGCCCCGGCCCATTCACAGTATTCGCCCCGACCGACGAAGCTTTCTCGCGCGTGCCGCAAGCCACGCTGAACGCGGTTATGATGGATGAGAACCGTCCGCTGCTGCAGAAAGTGCTGACTTACCACGTGGTGCCCGGTAGCGTCACCTCGGCGGACCTCGTGAAGCTGATCCGTGAAGGCGGCGGCAAAGCGATGGTAACCACCGTCGAGGGCGGTCAGCTTACCTTCACGCTGAAGGACGGCAACGTGATGATCATGGGGCAGAACGGCAGTTCGGCATGGGTTACACAGGCTGACGTGATGCAATCGAACGGCGTGATCCATGTCGTCAACGGCGTGCTCATGCCCGCCATGTAAAGTTTGCCCCATTCCCGGGGCATTGCGGGGACCGTTCGCTACCTACCCCCTTTCTGGCGAGCGGTCCCCTTTTGCGTCTACGCTCGACAGGCGGACAACGGCTTGTCATAAATCCCTGCGTTCGAGCGAGGGGAGAGCACGTGGACTTCATTTCGATCCTGTCGATTTTCGTGCTGGCGTGTTTCGTCGGCTATTATGTCGTGTGGTCGGTCACGCCCGCGCTGCACACGCCGCTGATGGCGGTGACCAATGCGATTTCCAGCGTGATCATCGTCGGCGCGCTGATCGCGGCGGCGGCGGCCGACGTGCCGGGGGCCAAGTGGCTGGGGCTACTCGGCATCGTGCTCGCCAGCATCAATATCTTCGGCGGCTTCGCGGTCACGGCGCGAATGCTGGCGATGTACAAGAAGAAGGAGAAGAAGTGATGTTTTCTCTCCTCGCTGCTGCGCCAGTTGCCGAATGTATTCGCGACGATTGCAGTTCCACAAATCCGATGACCTATGACCAGATGGCGATGCAGACCGCAGAGGTGGCCACATCGCACGGTCCCGTGAACCCGTGGGTCGCGTTGGCCTACCTCATATCGGGCGTGTTCTTCATCCTCGCGCTGCGCGGGCTCTCCAGCCCCTCGACCAGCCAGACGGGCAACCGCTTCGGCATGGCGGGGATGCTCATTGCGGTGATCACTACACTGGTGACGCATGAGATCGCTTCGCTGCCCGAAATTCTCGCCGCGATTGTGCTCGGCGGTGCCATCGGGTTCGTTATTGCCCGCCGCATCGCGATGACGGCGATGCCTGAACTGGTCGCCGCATTCCACAGCCTCGTCGGCCTCGCCGCTGTGCTGGTGGGCTGGGCGGCCTACCTCAACCCAGCGGCGTTCGGCCTGCTCGATGCCGGGGGTGCGATCGATCCGACCAGCAAAGTCGAGATGGGCCTCGGCATCGCGATTGGCGCAATCACCTTTTCGGGCTCGGTCATCGCCTTCCTCAAGCTCTCCGGGAGGATGAGCGGTTCGCCGATCCTGTTGCCCGCGCGCCACGTCATCAATCTCGGCACGCTGGTCGCAATTCTCGTCTTGGTGGGGATGTTCGCGCATACGCCGGGTGCGGAAGCGAACCTGCCTTTCATCATCGCCTTGACGATCGCTGCTTTCGCCATCGGCTTCCTGCTGATCATCCCCATCGGCGGGGCGGACATGCCGGTCGTGGTGTCAATGCTGAACAGTTACTCGGGCTGGGCGGCGGCGGCGATGGGCTTCACACTGGGCAACACCGCGATGATCATCACCGGCGCGCTGGTCGGGTCGTCCGGCGCGATCCTCAGCTACATCATGTGCCGCGCGATGAACCGCAGCTTCCTCTCGGTGATCGCGGGTGGTTTCGGTGCCGACGACAGTGCGGCGGGCGGCGGCGAAGCGCGCGAGCAGCGGCCCTACAAGCAGGGCAGCGCCGATGATGCGGCTTTCATGCTCGAACAGGCGGAGAAGGTCATCATCATCCCCGGCTACGGTATGGCGGTTGCCCAGGCGCAGCACGCGTTGCGCGAAATGGCCGATGTCCTGAAAGAGAAGGGCGTCGAGGTGAAATACGCGATCCACCCCGTCGCCGGACGCATGCCGGGGCACATGAACGTGCTGCTGGCCGAAGCCAACGTGCCCTATGACGAGGTGTTCGAGCTGGAGGACATCAACAGCGAATTCGCGCAGGCCGATGTAGCCTTCATCATCGGTGCCAACGATGTGGTCAATCCGGCGGCGAAGACCGATAAATCCTCGCCCATCTACGGCATGCCGGTTTTCGATGTTGGTGCGGCCAAGCAGGTGTTCTTCATCAAGCGCAGCATGAATGGGGTGGGCTATGCCGGCGTCGACAATGACGTGTTCTACATGGACCAGACGATGATGCTGCTGTCCGACGCCAAGAAGATGGTCGAGGAAATCGTCAAGGCGCTCGACTAAGGCGGCCCGGGATTGCCTACGCCCTGGTCAGCATTTGCGTGCGGCAGATGATCGAAACGCAGCCTTTGAGCCGCAACTGGCTGCCCTTGCGGTCGAACTTCGCATTGAAGTAGCGACCGTCATCGGGATTGTAGCCCTTGCCCTTGTAGGCATTTCCGCTCGGCTTGAGGTTCCAGAACACGGTCAGGCCCACCAGCTTGCGATCGCGCTTGGACGCGTCGGGATTCTTGGTGTCGCGCGCACCGCCGGCGGGTTGGGCCACGAGGATGCGCTGGATCTTGCCGCACATTGCGTCGCCGCAGCGATAGATACGGACCACGCTCCGCCTGTCGGCCAGTTTCCAGTCGCCCGTGATTGATTCAGCCGGGGCGGAAGCGGTGGAAGGGGCGGCAGTGCCGACGAGGGCGAGCGGTGCAGCCAATGCGAATGCAGCAGTGATCGTCTTCATTCCCACACCGTAACTTGCCTAATCGTGCAAGGCACGTGATAAGTTGCATTGCAAATGAAAACCTTGGGAGAGGTCCATGCACAAATCGCTATTCGCCGCCGCCGCGCTCACCGCGCTTGTCGCTGCCACGCCCGCACTGGCCGAAACGCATCGCGTCTCGCCGGGAGAGGGCGCGCAGGAGCGATTGCAGGAAGCGCTGATCCTGGCCGAACCCGGTGACGAAGTGTTGCTCGACGCGGGGCGCTATGCGCTGACCGACGGGCTCAGCCTCGATGTCGACGGGGTGACCGTGCGGGGAGCCGGACCGGCGGCGACAATCCTCGATTTCTCCACCCAGCAGGCGGCAGGAGAAGGGCTGCTGGTCACCTCCGACGACGTCACCCTGCGCGATTTCGCGGTCGAGAACCCGAAGGGCGACGGGATCAAATCGAAGGATGCCGACAATATCGTCTATTACCGCATCCGCGTGACGTGGACCGGCGGGCCGGCGGCGACAAACGGCGCCTACGGTATCTACCCAGTCGAAAGTACCGGCGTGCTGGTCGATGCGAGCGAAGTCTCGGGCGCGTCGGATGCGGGTATCTATGTCGGGCAGTCGTCGAAGATCACCGTGCGCAACTCGGTCGCGAGCGAAAACGTGGCGGGGATCGAAATCGAGAACAGCCGCGATGCCATCGTCGAAGGCAATTTCGTTACCCGCAATACCGGAGGCATCCTGGTGTTCGACCTGCCCAATCTGCCGGTGATGGGCGGGGGCAATGTGCTGATCCGCAACAACCTCGTGATCGCCAACGATACCGACAATTTCGCGCCCGAGGGCAATATCGTCGCCAGTGTCCGGCGCGGCACCGGGGTGATGGTGATGGCGAACGAGAATGTCTGGCTGCAGGACAATGTCCTGACCGACAATGCGACCGCCGAAGTGATGGTGATCGCCTATCCGCTGAGCTTCGACGATCCGGATTACAATCCCTATCCGCGCGATGTCGTCGTCGCCACGAATACGCTCGGTGAAGGCAGCGATAATCCGGATATCGAGGGTGGTGAAATGCTCGCTGCGGCGTTTGGCGGCAAGCTCCCGCCGATCCTTTGGGACGGCTTGAGCGAGGGCGGCGACCGGACGGCCCTGATGGTGCATCCCGACTATGCGGGCTGGACTCTCAATCTTCAGCGTCAGGGGCAGCGGCTCGAGGAAGCGCAGCCCGGCCCGCTCGATGCGCCAGCCTATGGGCAGGGATGGAATATCGATGATTGGGGTGCGCCGGCAGAACTGGAGGCGCGGCTGAAGTGATCGCACGGCTTGCCCTCGCGGCCTCGCTGGCGCTGGCGACCGCAGCGGTTGCTGCGCCTCGGCCAGCGCCTGTCGATCAGGCTGCCGTCCTCGAAGGCATGCCGCGCTCGCTTTCCGATTACGGATTTTTCCTCGGCGGACCCGATCACCCTGCCGAAACGCTGATCCCCTACGCGCTGCGCAATCCGTTGTTCTCCGACTATGCGGAGAAGCATCGTTTCATCCATTTGCCGGACGGCGCGCGATTGACGGTCGGTCCGGACGGGCGGGTCGATTTTCCGGTCGGGACGGCGCTGATCAAGAGTTTCGGCTATGACGGCGAGGGCGGCACGCTCGACGTGATCGAAACACGTGTCCTGCTGCGGCGCGAGGATGGCTGGCTCGCGCTGCCCTATGTCTGGAACCAGGATCACAGCGACGCGGCGCTGAAAGTCGCGGGCACGCGGATCCCGGTGGCCTTCACGGATCCTTCGGGCGAAGCGCACCGGATCAGCTACGCCGTGCCGAACAAGAACCAGTGCAAGCAATGCCACAGTCGCAACGGCGTAATCGCGCCGATCGGTCCGGTTTGGCAGGAGATGGTCTTCCCACGCGAAGGCGATCGTGAGCGGGTCGCCGAGCGGACCTCGTTTCCGCCCAACACCTTGAGCCCAAGCGCGCGGTGGGACGATCCGGACGCGCCGATCGCGGCCCGCGCGGGTTCCTATCTCCGCGCCAATTGCGCGCACTGCCACAGCCGCGAAGGGGCGGCTAGCAATAGCGGACTCTACTACGACGAAGCGCTCGGTCCTTATGCGGTCAGCGGATGGCGCAAGCGTCCCGTGGCGGCGGGACGGGCAAGTGGCGGGTTCGAATATGTAGTGGACCCGGGCAAGCCGTCGCAATCGATCCTCATTCACCGGATGAAAAGCGTCGACCCCGGCATCGCCATGCCCGAAATCGGCCGCGCGACCGTCCACAAGGAAGGCGTGGCCGTCGTCGAGGAATGGATCGGGACGGAAACCGGCCGATGAAGTGGGTCTGGCGCATCCTCGGCGCGGTGGTCGTGTTGGGGGTGATCGGCTTTCTCGTTTTCCGCACGCCCGATACCGATCCTGGGGACATGCGCGCCAAATATGGCGGCGCGCCATCGCAATTCGTCACGCTCGACAATGGAATGACCGTGCATCTGCGCGACGAAGGGCCGCGCGATGCACCTGCAATCGTCCTGCTGCACGGCTCCAACGCCGATCTCCATACGTGGCAGCCATGGGTCGAGGCCCTGCGCGAACGGTATCGCGTCATACGGTTCGACCAGCGCGGGCATGGGCTGACGGGACCGGGCACTGGCGATATCTATGCGCTTGAGGCCTTCGTCGGCGATGTCGACGCAGTGGCCGATGCGCTCGGTCTCGACCGGTTCGTGCTCGGCGGCAATTCGATGGGCGGCTGGATCGCGGCGGGCTATGCGATCGAACATCCGGAGCGGCTGGATGGGCTGGTACTGGTCGACGCGGCCGGCGCTCCGATCGAGCGCGAGGGCGGCGGAAACCTTGCTTTTACCTTGGCACGTTTGCCCGGATTGGGGGCCGTGCTGAGCCAAATGCTGCCGCGCTCGCTGGTCGAAAAGAGCCTGTCGCAAAGTGTGTCGAACCAGGCGGTGGTGACGCCTGAAGCGGTCGATCGTTATTGGGAGCTCACGCGCTATCCGGGCAATCGCGATGCCACCCGTGCTCGGTTTTCGACTGAGCGGCGTGCCTTTACCGCAGAGGATATCGCGTCGCTCGACATCCCGACGCTTGTGATGTGGGGAGAAGAGGACGCGCTGATCCCGGTGGAAGCTGCCCGTTGGTACGGCACACACCTGTCGCGCAGCACGCTCGCGATCTATCCGGGGATCGGCCACCTTCCGATGGAAGAAGCGCCCGCCCGGTCCCTGGACGATCTCACCCGCTGGTTGAAAACGCTCGGCCCGCAGGAACCTGTCTCGTAGCAGCGTTGTGCATGTGCGAGCGCCACGCGCTGGACGCGGCGCCGTTTTGCTGTCTAGGGCAAGCACATACGGGTAACGGAGACTGGCGTGCGCAAACTGGGACTGATCGGGGGAATGAGCTGGTATTCCAGCCGGATGTATTACGAGCAGCTCAATCGCCGCGTGCAGAAAGCGCGCGGGACGGACCATAGCGCTCCGTTGCTGATCGAAAGCCTCGATTTCCAGATTGCCCGGCAGGCGACGCGGGATGCCGATTGGGAAACGCTGGCCAATGTCATCGCGCCCTCTGCCAAGCGTCTCGAGCAGGCGGGCGCGACGGCGCTGTTGATCGCGGCGAACTCGGTGCACCGGGTTTACGAAGACGTGCAGGACGCGGTCGACATCCCGGTGATCCACGTCGCCGACGAAATCGCCGAACGGGTCAAAGCCGATGTCGATGGCCCGGCCGCGGTGCTCGGTACGCGGCACGTCATGACCGGAAATTTCTATCGCAACCGGTTGATCGAGAACGGCGTGGAGCTGCTGGAACCGGATGAAGCGGTCGTCGCAGAGATCGACGAGATCATCGACACCGAACTGATGGTCGGCAAGGCCACGCGAGACTCGATGCGCGACATGAAGACGATCATCACCAATCTCGAACGGCGCGGCGCCAATGCGATCATCCTCGCCAGCACAGAGTTGGAAATGATTGTCGACGTCGATGCCAACATCATGCCGATCTTCGACAGCACCGCGATCCATTGCGAGGCCGGGGCGGAGTGGATTCTGGGCGGCTGATCGCATGAGCGACCTCGCTCATCTCGCCAGCGATCCTGCATGTTCGCGCGGACGCGAATTCCTTGCCGACGAGCAATTGCAGCGCGGGCCGCGCACCGTGTTCCAGCGCGATCGCGACCGCATCATCCATTCGATCGCGTTTCGCCGCCTGCGCCACAAGACGCAGGTCTTCGTCGCGCCTGACGGGGATCACTACCGCGTCCGCCTGACCCATAGCCTCGAGGTGGCGCAGATCGCGCGCACCATCGCGCGCATTTTCGGTCTCGACGAGGATCTGACCGAAGCGCAGAGCCTCGCGCACGATATCGGTCACCCACCGTTTGGCCATGCCGGAGAAAAGGCGCTCGACGAAGCCCTGTTCACGTGCGGAGGATGGGATCACAACGCGCAGACCCTGCGCACGCTGATGCGGCTGGAAAGCCCCTATATCGAGCATAAGGGGCTCAACCTGACCTGGGAGACGCTGGAGGGTCTGGCCAAGCACAATGGACCGATCGCCGACCCCGATCCCGCGCTCGCCGCGCTCGACAAGGCGTACCCGCTGGCACTGGAACACTGGCCCTCGCTCGAAGCGCAGGTCGCTGCGATCAGCGACGACATTGCCTATGACAATCATGATATCGACGACGGTCTGCGCGCAGGCTTTCTCGATATCGAACAATTGCTGGGCCTCGATTTTGTCGCCGACAGATGGCGTGCGATCGAAAAGCGGTTTCCCGATGCTCCGGTCGAGCTTCGCCAGCGCGAGCTCGTCCGCAGCCAGATCGGCTGGATGGTCAACGACGTGCTCGAAGAAACGCGGTGCCGGTGCGAGGGCGTGAAGGATGTCGCCGAAGTCCGCGCGGCGGATCGGCAGCTGGTCGGTTTCTCACCCGAGGTCGCGGCGCAGGAGCGCGCGCTCAAGCATTTCATGTACGAGAACGTCTACCACCATCGCGACCAACTCGCCGCGGCGCGCACGGCGCGGCAGGTGATCGCATCGCTCTACGAAGCCTATGCCGAAGATCCGGCGCTGATGGCCAAGGGCTGGCGCGACCTGCCGGAGCCACCTGCCGCAGCCGCGCGCCATATTGCCGATTTCCTGGCGGGAATGACCGATCGCTATGCCATCGACGCCTACACCTGGATCACCGGGTTGGTGCCGGAGGGATTGCGGAATGTCTGAACAGGTGCGGCTGACACTGGTTGGCGCCACGGGACTGGTCGGGTCCGAACTGATGGCCGCTGCCGTCGGGCGGGAGAGTGTGCGGATCAATGCGGTCGCCCGACGCGAGATCGCCTTTCCGTCGGGCGCGCGGATGGAAGCGGTGCTGGCCGATCCGGAAGAATGGCCCGGCGCCATCGCCGCTACAGCGCCGCAGGTTTTCGTCTGTGCGTTGGGAACGACCTGGAACAAGTCGGGCAAGTCCGAAGCGGCGTTTCGGGCGGTGGATCAGGAACTGGTCCTGTCCAGCGCGCGAGCCGCGCTCGAAGCCGGGGCGACGCGCGCGGTGGTCGTGTCGTCGGTCGGGGCCGATCGGCATGCGAAAAGCTTCTACCTGCGGGTCAAAGGCGAGGTCGAACAGGAGCTGGGCCAGATCGGGTTTGCCCGGCTAGATACCCTGCGTCCCGGCCTGCTGACCGGCCCGCGCCAGGGCGATCGCCGGGTCATGGAGCGGCTCGGCATTCTGGCAAGTCCGCTCACCAATCTCCTGTTGCACGGGAGCTGGCGCAAATACCGCTCGATCCCCGCCGCCTGTGTGGCCGAGGCGATGCTCCAGCTATCGCAGACTAAAACGCGCGGAAAATTCGTTCATGACAACGAATCGATCCGGCGCGAGGCGGGGCGTTTTCGCCGGAATTAGGCGCGCGGGCGCGTTGACTCATCGTCCGCTTGCGGTCAGTGCAAGCCATCGCTGAACCGCGCGGGAGAGAGCTCTCGATTCGGGTCACCGGACCGAGAGACGCCGAAGGAGCAACCGCCCCGGAATCTCTCAGGCGCAAGGGACCGCGCGGGGCGCATGCGAACTCTGGAAAGCGTCGCTTTCGGGCGGCCACCGAAGGGGTAAGCGCAGGGGTCTGCCCGGCGTAATCTCTCAGGTTCAAATGACAGAGGGGGCTCTGATTCAAGCGGGTATGCCCCCGCGAAGGAGCCTTGCGCGTGAGCATCGAAGCGAACGAAGATACCACCGAAGACACGATCGAAGTGCAGCCGCTGCCGCTCGATGCGTGGCATCGCGAGCAGGGCGCGCAGATGGTCGAATTCGCCGGCTATCATATGCCGATCCAGTATGAAGGCATCATTGCCGAACATCTCTGGACGCGCGAGCATGCGGGCCTGTTCGACGTGTCGCACATGGGCCAGCTGCTGCTGTCCGGCCCCGATCTCGATGCCGCCGTCGAAGCGATCCTGCCGATCGATCTGTCGACTTTGAAGCTCGGCAGCCAGCGCTATTCGCTGCTGCTCGACAAGAATGGCGGCGTGCTCGACGATCTGATGGTCTCGCGCTGGCCGAATGACCTCTATCTCGTGGTCAATGGCGCGACCAAGTGGGACGACATTGCCTATTTGCGCGAGCACCTGCCCGATGAAATCACACTCAACCACCTGGAAGACCGCGCGCTGCTCGCTCTTCAGGGACCCGAAGCTTACGCGGCGCTGGCACGTCATGCCAAGGGCGAGTACGATCTTGGGTCGCTGAAATTCATGAAGTTCGGACGTTTCACCCTTGCCGGGCACGACGTCACCATCGCCCGTGCGGGCTATACCGGCGAAGACGGGTTCGAGATTTCGCTGTCTGCCGATGCGGCGGAGGAGATCTCGAACCTTCTGTGCGGCGAACCGGAAGTGAAGCCGATCGGCCTCGGCGCGCGGGACTCGCTGCGCCTGGAAGCGGGGCTTCCGCTTTACGGTCATGATCTTTCGCCTGAAACGAGCCCGATCGCAGCCGATCTCGTCTTCGGGATCAACAAACGCCGCCGCGCCGAAGGTGGCTTCCACGGCGCGAGCCGCGTCCAGTCCGAACTCGCTGACGGAACGCAAACCAAGCGCGTCGGCCTTGCGCTCGACGGCCGTCGTGCCGCGCGCGAAGGCGATGCGATCATGGCGGGCGATACGCAGGTCGGCATGGTCACGAGCGGGGGCTTCGCGCCCAGTCTCGGCCATCCGATCGCGATGGGTTACGTTGCGCTCCAGCACGCCGAAACCGGCACCGAACTCGAGATCGATGTGCGCGGCAAGCGGCTTTCCGCCAAGGTCGTGCAGATGCCTTTCGTCCCCAACCGCTATTTCCGCTGAGGAGAATTCGAATGCCCCGCTATTTTACCGAAGATCATGAGTGGATCGATGTCGAAGGCGAGATGGGAACCGTCGGTATCACCGATTACGCGCAGAGCCAGCTGGGTGACATTACCTTCGTCGAACTGCCGGAAAAGGGCGATCAGCTGAAGAAGGGCGATGCACCCTGCGTGGTCGATTCGGTCAAGGCCGCGAGCGACGTCTATTCACCCGTCACGGGCGAGGTGATCGAGGTCAATGGCGATCTCGACGAGCAGCCCGAGCTGGTCAACAGCGATGCCGAAGACGGGGGCTGGTTCTTCAAGATCCGCCTCGCCAATCCGGATGAGCTTTCGGGCCTGATGGATGCGGACAAGTATTCGAGCTTCGTCGACGGTCTCTGACGAAACTCCCCTCCCGTAGCCGGGAGGGGCAGGGGGTGGGCATGGGCCGCAAGGCTCGCCCCGTTGCGATCAATACCGCCGCGCGGCGCAAGTCTCGTTTCCTTCCCACACGCGGGAGGGGCGATTGGGGAAAAAGATGCGTTACCTGCCACTGACCGACGACAACCGCCGCGAGATGCTCGGCGTGATCGGCACGGACAGCGTCGACGACCTGTTCGTCGACGTGCCCGCTGAAGCACGCCTGACCGGCGATATCGAGGGATTGCCCAAGTACGCCAGCGAGCTCGCCGTCGAACGCCACATGGCGCGGCTGGCGGCCAAGAACATCGCGGCGGGTAACGTGCCGTTCTTCCTCGGCGCAGGGGCCTATCGGCACCACGTTCCGGCCTCGGTCGATCACCTGATCCAGCGCGGCGAGTTCCTGACCGCCTACACGCCGTATCAGCCCGAAATCGCTCAGGGCACGTTGCAGGTGCTGTTCGAATTCCAGACTCAGGTCGCGCGACTGTTCGGTACCGATCTCGCCAATGCATCGCTCTACGACGGATCGACCGCCTGCTGGGAAGCGATCACGATGGCGGGCCGCGTAACGCGCCGGTCGCGTGCGGTGCTCGCCCACGGTCTGCACCCGCATTACGTCTCGACCGCGCAGACCATGGCGAAGTTCACCAAGGACGAACTGTTCGCCGGTGCGCCCGATCTCGACGCGAGCTGTGAGGAAGACGCGATCATTGCGCAAATCGACGACACGACGTCGTGCGTCGTGGTGCAGTACCCGGACATCCTCGGCCGTATTCCCGATCTCGCAAAGATTGCCGAGGCGGCGCATGACAAGGGTGCGCTACTGGTGGCGGTTGTTACCGAGCCGGTCGCACTTGGCCTGATCGAGGCCCCGGGCGCGCTGGGTGCCGATATCGTGGTGGGCGAAGGGCAATCGCTCGGCGTCGGTCTCAATTTCGGCGGTCCGTATCTGGGCCTGTTCGGTTGCCGCGAAAAGTATGTTCGCCAGATGCCGGGGCGGCTGTGCGGCGAAACCGTCGATGCCGATGGCAAGCGGGGCTTCGTGCTGACGCTCTCGACCCGCGAACAGCATATCCGGCGCGAGAAGGCGACGTCGAATATCTGCACCAATTCAGGTCTTTGTGCACTGGCCTTCAGCATTCACATGACCCTGCTGGGCGGGACCGGACTGGAGAAGCTCGCCCGCATCAACCATTCACGTGCGCGGTTGGCTGCACAGCGGCTAAGCGAGATCGAAGGGGTGTCGGTACTCAACACCGCCTTCGTCAACGAGTTCACCCTCGTCCTGCCTTCAGACGCGCGTGTTGCGGTGCGTGAATTGGCCGACCGCCGTGTGTTGGGCGGCGTTTCGCTGGGTCGCCTCTACCCGGACGAGGATGCGCTGGCGAACGGCCTTGTCGTCGCCGTCACCGAGACCTGCTCGGCCGAGGATATCGAGGCATTCGCCACCACGCTCGAAGCTGTCCTGCAAGGAGAAGCGGCATGAACGCCCCCAATGCATCCGGATGGAAGCCTGCCATGGGTGACGGCAGCGGCATCGCCGCCCCGACCAGCAGCGGCGATGCCGCGCTGATGCTCGAGGAAAAGCTGATTTTCGAACTCGCGGGCTGCGCCACGACAGGCGTCGATTTCGACGAAGAGGCCGGCGATATCGATCCAGCGCTCGGCAAGTTCGCGCGCAAGCAGGCACCGCAACTGCCCGGCCTCAGCGAGCCCGAAACGGTGCGTCACTACACCCGCCTCAGCCGCCAGAACTACGCGATCGACCTCGGGCCGTTCCCGCTGGGGAGCTGCACCATGAAGCACAATCCGCGCCTCAACGAGAAGGTCGCGCGGATGCCCGGTTTCGCCGATGTCCACCCGCTGCAGCCGGTGGATACGGTGCAGGGCGCGCTGGAAGTCATCAACGAGTTGGCGTTCTGGCTGATCGAGCTGACCGGCATGTATGGCGTCGCAATGAGCCCCAAGGCCGGTGCGCATGGCGAGTTGTGCGGGATCCTGTGCATCCGCGCCGCACTCGAAGCGAAGGGCGATGCGCGTGAAGTCATTCTCGTGCCCGAAAGCGCGCACGGCACCAATCCCGCCACCGCCGCCTTTGCGGGCTACAAGGTCGAAGCGATCCCGGCGACGAGCGAGGGTCGCGTCGATCTGGACAAGCTCAAGGAACGGCTGGGTCCCGATGTCGCGGGCGTGATGATCACCAATCCCAACACGTGCGGCCTGTTCGAGCGCGACATGAAGGCGATCTCGGATGCGGTGCATGCGGCGGGCGGCTACGTGTATTGCGACGGAGCCAATTTCAACGCCATCGTGGGCAAGGTCCGCCCCGGCGACCTTGGTGTCGATGCGATGCACATCAACCTGCACAAGACGTTCTCCACGCCGCATGGCGGGGGCGGGCCTGGTTCCGGCCCGGTGGTGCTTTCCGAAGCCCTGGCTCCCTATGGCCCGCTGCCCTTCACCGCGCGGATGGAGGACGGCACGGTTCATCTCGTCGAGGAAGAGAGCCTCAAGGCATTCGACCACGCGAAGAGCTTCGGCCGGATGGCGGCATTCCACGGCCAGATGGGCATGTTTACCCGTGCGCTCGCCTATATCCTCAGCCATGGGGCGGACGGACTGCGCCAGGTGGCCGAGGACAGCGTGCTCAATGCGAACTACGTGTTGCGCCGCCTCGAGGCCACGCTCGATGCGCCCTATGCGGCGAGCGGGCCGTGCATGCACGAGGCGCTGTTCTGCGATGAAGGACTGGCGGAAGGCTTCTCGACCCTCGATATCGCCAAGGGGCTGATCGACGAAGGCTTCCACCCGATGACGGTGTATTTCCCGCTGGTCGTCCACGGTGCGATGCTGATCGAGCCCACCGAAACCGAGAGCAAGGACGGGCTCGATCGCCTGATCGACAGCTTGCAGCATGTGGTCGAGCGCGCGAAGGCAGGCGATGAAGCGCTCCATGGTGCGCCATATTACGCACCGCGCCGCCGCCTCGACGAGACGCAAGCGGCGAGGAAGCCGGTTCTGGTGTGGAAGGGTGAACCGGGCGTGTCGCGTATCCCGACGCCGAGCGAAGTGGGAGACCGCTAGCGCCATGTGGGATACGCTGTTCGGCCTGACCAATGGGATCGCACTGGCGGCTTGGGCGGTGTTGCTGTTCGGCCCGCGCACCAAGAGAATGCGCGCGGCGATCCTGCTTATCCCGATCGCGGTGCTGTGCGCACTTTATGCGGTGATGCTGATCGGCCTCACAGCCGGCCTGTTCGATCCGGTCGGCAATGCGGGCGGGATGAGCGAACTGGTGCGCAATTATTCGGTCGACGGTCTTATGGCGCTGTTCCAGTCGCGCGGAGGCATCGTCGTCGGCTGGACGCACTACCTCGCCTTCGACCTGATGGTGGGGTGGTGGATCGCCGGTGATGCCGACAGCCGTGGCATTCCGCGCTGGTCGCAACTTGGCGTCCTGCTGGCGACGTTCCTTGCCGGTCCGCTCGGCCTGGGGCTTTACCTTTTCTATCGTGCTACTCGCCCCGAGGTCGCCAATGCCGATCATTGACGAAGACAGCCCGCAGGTCCGATTTCCGCCGCCGCTGATCTTCGTGGGAAGCCTGTTGCTGGGACTGCTGGCCGACCGACTGCTTCGCCTTCCCTATCTGGTCGGGACCTGGCCGCAGACGCTCGGCTGGGTGCTGGTGGTGCTCGGTGGAGTGTTCATCGGGGCGGCGCTCGGCTGGTTCTATTCGGCCGGTACGAACCCCGAACCGTGGAAGCGCGACAATGCCCTCGTGACGAAGGGCTTCTACCGGATCACGCGCAACCCGATGTATCTGGGCATGGCGCTGGCCGGCTTCGGGATCGCACTGGTGCTGGGTAGCTTCGGAGCGTTGGGCGGCGTCGCACTGGCGATCGTGCTCGTCGATCGTTTCGTGATCGTGCGCGAGGAAAGGCATCTGGCGCAGATTTTCGGCGAGGCGTATACGGCGTACCGCCAGCGCGTGCGTCGCTGGATCTGAGGGCGTCTATGCATAACGATTCTCCCGCGACCCTGCGCAATCGTGCGCCGATCGCCGCTATCCTTGCCGAAGAATTGCCTGATGAAGGGCTGATCCTGGAAGTAGCGAGCGGCGGCGGAGAGCATGCGACCTTTTTCGCCGCCGGGTTTCCGATGCTGGGATGGCAGCCCAGCGATCGCGAGCCGGAGGCCACCCAGGCGATCCGCGCGCGCGCGGCTGGGCTAGGGCTGAAGAATCTTCGAGTACCGATCGTGCTCGATGCTGCTTTGGCGCAATGGTCGGTTCACGAGGCTGATGCGATCCTTTGCATCAACATGGTCCATATCAGCCCATGGTCTGCGACGACCGGTCTGTTCGAGGGTGCATCGAAGGTGCTCGGAGCCGATGCGCCGTTGATCCTTTACGGTCCGTATATCGAGGACGAGGTCGAGACCGCGCTTTCCAATCTCGATTTCGACCGCAGCCTCAAATCTCGCGACCCGCGCTGGGGAATCCGTCACCGCGAGGAAATAGACGCGCTGGCCGAAGAGACAGGCTTCAAGTGCACGCGACGCGAGGCGATGCCGGCCAACAATCTGCTGCTGGTCTATCGCAAGCAATAAAAAGGCCGGCACAAGCGGCCGGCCTCTTGAAGGTGTATTTGCGAGCGAATCAATCGATCGCGTCTTCTCCGGCTTCGCCGACCGACTCGATATCCTGGCCTACGCCTTTGACCGTGTTGCAGGCCGTGGCGCCAAGGGCGAGGGCAACGGTGCCCGTTGCGATGAGAATTTTGCGAACCATGGTGCTATCCTTCTTGTTCGGCGCTGATCGCGCGGTGGAAAGGAAACGAAAGGTGCAGATTTAGGTTCCGGCCGAAGCCCTGCGAAGGCGCAGGTAACGCTCCCGCATGACGATGATCGTGCCTGCGGTAATGATGAGCGGGGCACCAAGCCACAGGGTCGGACCGGGCAAATCGTTCCAGAACAGCCATCCGAAGCCCGTCGCCCAGATCAGCGCAGTGTAGTCCATCACGATTACCGTCGCAGCCGATCCGAACCGAAGCGAAGCCGTGAGCAGCAACTGCCCTGCCGCGCCGGTCAGGCCGACGCCCAACAGCAGAAACCATCCGGTCGTATCGTGAGCGGTCGCGAAAAAGGGCAGGAAACAGGCCGTCAGCGGCAGGGTGAGCAGGCAGAACCAGAAGACGATGCCTTGTGCCGTCTCGGTGCGATTGAGATCCTGGATCTGGATCGAGACCAGCGCGACCATGAAGGCGCCGGCCAATCCGATCGCCACGCCGAACGGATCGACATCGGCGCTACCGGGCTGGGTCACAATCAGGATCCCGGCAAATCCTATGCCCACCGCGCTCCAGCGGTATTTGCCGATCTTTTCCTTCAGCAGAAGCATGGCGAGAATCACGGCAAAGATCGGTGCTGTGAAATTGAGCGTGGTCGCTTCGGCAAGCGGCAGTAGTGTCACCGCGCTATAGATCAGGGCCATGCCGGTGATACCGTAGAGCGCGCGCACCAGATGCGCGGAAAAGCGCACCGGCTTGAGGCTTGCGATATCGGCCACAACCAGCGTCCATACGAACACGATCGGCAGGGTGATCGCCTGACGCCAGAACACGATTTCGGAAAGGTGGACGCCAGCTTCGCCCGCCAGCTTGACCAATGCAGACATCGTCGCGAGCGCCATCGCGGCGAAGATGCGGACGATCACCGCAAGCTGCGGGCGAGGGGCGGCGACGGTCGAATCCACGAGCTCTCCCTTAGGCGGCTACGGGCATGACGCAAGCACGGCGCTTGCAGCGATCGCGCAAACGCCCATATCCCCGCGCATGGATTGGAATGCGATCTGGAGCCATATCCGCTTTGCCAGCCCGGCCACGCAGGCTGCGCTCTGGGCTGGAGCGCTGTTGGTGGTCGCGGGACTATCGATCTGGGCGGAAAGCCGGCGGACGAAGCGCAGCACACCCGATGCGGTCGGCTTTATGCCCTGGACCTTTATCGCGCTCGCCTCGCTTTTCATCGCGGCGGGCTTGGCATTGGCGGCAGTGAAGGGCTGGCGCGCGGGTTAGAACTCCGCGTCCGTCCGGACGAGCCTTAGAGGCAGGCTTCCAGATAGGCCTGGTCGAACCCGAACTGGCGCGCCTTTTCCAGCGTGTAGGGGCGGAGGCCCGAGCTGCGGAACTCGCCCATGATCTTGCCGTCGTCGCTCTCGTCGAGATACTCGAACTTGAACAATTCCTGCGTCACGATCACGTCGCCTTCCATCCCGATGACCTCGGTAATGTTGGTCGTGCGGCGCGAACCGTCGCGCAGGCGCTTCACCTGCACGATGAGATCGACCGATTCGGCGATCTGCCGGCTGATGGCTTCCTTGGGGATCTTGATGTCGCCCATCAGGATCATGTTTTCCATACGGCCCAGACACTCGCGCGGACTGTTGGCGTGAAGCGTACACATCGAACCGTCATGGCCGGTGTTCATCGCAGCGAGGAGGTCGAAACATTCCGCGCCACGAATTTCGCCGAGAATGATCCGGTCGGGGCGCATACGCAGGGCGTTTTTCACGAGGTCGCCGATCGTGATCGCGCCCTGACCTTCGAGGTTCGGCGGACGCGTTTCGAGCGGCAGCCAGTGCGGCTGCTGCAGGCGCAGTTCGGCGGCGTCTTCGATCGTCAGCACGCGTTCGCCCGGGTCGATCATCTTCGACAAGGCATTGAGCATCGTCGTCTTGCCCGAGCCGGTACCGCCCGAAATAACCACGTTCATGCGGCAGGCACCGGCGATCTTGAGCGCGGTGCACATCTTGTCGTCCATCGATCCGAAGCCCTCGAGCATGTCGAGCGTTATCGGTTTCTCGGAGAATTTACGAATCGAGATTGCGGTGCCGCGCAGCGACAGCGGCGGCACGATCACGTTCACACGGCTGCCGTCCTTGAGGCGGGCGTCGGCGAGCGGGGTGGTCTGGTCGACGCGGCGGCCGACCTGGTTCACGATGCGCTGGGCAATCTGGAACAGGTGCTGCTCGTCGCGGAAGCGGATATGGGCAAGCTGGAGCTTGCCGCCCTTTTCGACGTAGGTCTGGTCGGGCCCGTTGACCATGATGTCCGAGACATCGGCATCATTGAGCAGTTCCTCGAGCGGACCGAAGCCGAGCAATTCATCGACCAGCACCTTCTCGAGCGCGAATTGCTCGCGCCGGTTGAGCGTGACCTTCAGTTCGGCCAGCACTTCGAGGATGATCGGGCGGAATTCCTCCGACAATTCGTCCTTGGTCAGCGTGGCAGCGGCTTCGGGATCCACTCGTTCGAGCAGGCGCGGCAGCACCTGCTCCTTGATCTTGTGAACGCTGGCTTCGAAGCCGTCCTGCTCTTGGGGCTCGTGAACGTTGTTCGATCGTTCGGCGAGACGCGCCATCGCATCGCCGCCCTTTTGCATGCCCGACGGCACGGCCGTGTTCGACGATCCATCCTTGTCGTCGGGCAAGGGCGGAAACTGGTCTCCGCCCGAAGATGACTTGTCTTGCGATGATTTGGATGGCGGCGGCGTGCCGTTGCCTTTCATCGGACGCGCGACGCCGAAGCTGGGCCGCGACCCGCCGGGGCTGCTGCTCGTTCCGTTCTTGCGTCCGAATGCGCTCATGCCGTCTCGTTCCCATGCACTGCGGTGCTGTCACCTCGTGTGGGTGCCGTTCTGGGCGCTAATGGTAAATTTTCCGGAAACTTCGTGCGCGACATGCCATCGCTATAATCCTCGCGCACCGTTCGCCTGCCCGATAGGATAGGGGAATGCGACGTCATCGGACCGGTACAGGATTGATGAGCCAGCGAGGCTTTCTCACTGCAAGGCGATGGGCATGACCGAGCCGCTAACCTGCTGGCTGTGCAAGCGTACGATCGGCAAGCGGGTGCAGTGGCATCACACCGTTCCCAAGGCGAAGAAGGGCAGGGCGACCGTCCCCGTCCATCCCATGTGCCATCGCACCATCCACGCCAATTTCACCAATGCAGAACTGGCGCGGTTCGACAGCGCTCGAGACCCCTTGCTGGACAACGAGACAGTGGCAAATTTCCTGCGGTGGATCGCCGACAAGCCACCGGACTTTCATGCAGCAACGCGCAGGCCGCGGCGCTAGCTCGATGGAAAAAAGGGCGGCCCCGCGAGGCCGCCCCATCTCGTGAGATCGTACTTGGACTCAGCCGCCGTTCTTGTCGTCGAACAGTTGCTGCATCAGGTAGACGAGCTGCATCGCCCGCAGCTTGGCGCGTTGTTCGTTATCAACGCCCCCCGAATGGCCGCCCTGCATGTCCTCGAAATAGAGGTAATCGTCGCCTTGCGCGGCCATGCGCGCGGCGGCCTTGCGGCCATGGCTCGGATGGGTGCGATCATCCGCCGTCGAAGTGACGTAGAACACGCGCGGGTAGTCCTTTTCCTCGAGCAGCTTCTGGTAGGGGGAATAGCCTTCGATCCATGCGCGCTGTTCGGGGATGCGTGGATCGCCATATTCGCCGATCCACGAGGCACCCCGGCCGATATATTGATAGCGCAGCATATCGAAGAGCGGGATCTGGACGATCGCGGCGTTGAACAGGTCTGGCGCCTGGGTGAAGGCGGTACCGACCAGCAGCCCGCCCTGCGAACCGCCCTGGACGCCGAGATGTTCGGGGCTGGTGACGCCGCGCGCAACCAGATCGCGGCCCACGGCGATGAAATCGTCCCAGGTGCGCTGCTTGTTCTCGCGGATCGCGCTCTGGTGCCAGCCGGGGCCGAATTCCCCGCCGCCGCGCATATTGGCGAGCACATAGGCGCCGCCGCGTTCGAGCCACATCTTGCCCGTCGACCCGAGATAGGACGGCAATTGCGAAACCTGGAAACCGCCATAGCCATACAGCAGGGTCGGCGTGGTCCCGTCCATTTTCATGCCCTTGGGCTTCACGAGGAAATAGGGGATCTTGGTGCCGTCGGCGCTGGTCGCCTCGAACTGCTCGATCTCCATGTCGGTCGCATCGAAGCGCTCGGGGCTTTCCTTTACGATCTCGAGGTTCACGCCGTCTTCGGCGTAGTAATAGGTGCCCGGCGAGAGGAAGTCGGTCGAGGTGAACATTATCTGGTCGGTCTCGTTCGACGCTGTCGCCACGCCGACGGTGGCGTTCTTCGGCAGGTCGATTTCGGTCCAGCCCCAGCCGCCGTCCTCGTAATCGAACTTGAGGACCTTGCCCTTCACGTTGTCGAGGATGGAGATGTAGCCGCTGTTCTTGGTTGAACCGCCACCGCGCTTGGTCTGCCGCTCGCCCGGAGCCCAGACGAGGACCTTCTGCGCGCCGTTCGGGTCGGCCTTCCATTCCTCCAGATCCACTGCGACGATCGAGTCGGCAGGGAACGTCACACCGCTGGTCTCCCAATCGACATCGGTCGTGAACAGCATGTGCCCGTCCAGAATACCGTACGGCCCAGCCTTCGCTGGAAGATCCAGCTTCACCCACTCGCCGTCATGCTCGACGAAATATTCGCGCTCGTGGAACGAGACGCCGCGATAAGCCATCCGGCCGTGGATCGTGCCTTCGCCGTCGCGGAGCAGATAAGCGCCTGCCGAGACATCGCTCTTCTCGCCGCGGAAGATTTCCTTCGCTTCCTCGATCGGCGTGCCGCGTTTCCATTCGCGGGTGGTGAAGGGGTAGAAACTGTCGGTCACGGTATCGTCGCCGAAATCGCGACTGATCAGCAGCGTGTCCTGATCGACCCAGCTCGCGCTGCCCTGGCTTTCGGGCAGTTCGAACCCGCCATCGACGAAGTCGAGCGATTCCAGGTCGAATTCGCGCGCGACGCTGGCGTCCTTCCCGCCATCGGACAGGTAGACCATGCAGCGCGTGCCGTCGGGCGGCAGGCAGTTCATCCCGCCATAGACCCATTCCTTGCCTTCCTTGGCGGCGAGTGCGTCGACATCGAGGATGGTTTCCCATTCCGGATTGTCGGTGCGCCAGCTTTCCAGCGTGGTGCGGCGCAGAATGCCCTTGGGGTTCTTCGCGTCCTGCCAGAAATTGACCATGCCGTAATGGGTGAACGAGACGCCGGGAATGCGATCCTCGGCGTTGTAAATCGCCAGCGCCTCGGATTTCAGCTCTTCGAAGCGCGGGTCGGATTGCAGCGCATCGATCGTTTTCTCGTTCTCGGCGCGGACCCAATCGAGCGCGCGCTCGCTGCGGGTTTCCTCGAGCCAGATGAACGGATCGTTTTCGGCTTCGTATTCGGGTTCGACCACGATGTTGGTGTCCTGTGCAGCCAGCGGTGTGGCGGTAAAGGTAGCGAGCGCGAGCGAAGCGGCCAGCGCGCGAGTTGATACGGGTTTCATGGATAGCGTCCCTTTCCCAGAGTTACGCCGCGCATAGTGCCAGCATGTCCCGCGATCACAAGCGATTCGGCAGGGTAGGGTAGGGCGTTGGTCGAAACGAAAAGGGCGACCCGATGGGCCGCCCTCGTTTGTTCGCTCTTGTGGCGCTTAGCCTTCGACGTGTTCGGCAAGGACCGTGAGGCCATTGTCGCCCACTTCGGCGAAACCGCCGCGCACGTCGATTTCTTCGGGGGCGCCGCCCTCGGTCTTGTAGACCTGGACCTTGCCGTCGCGGATGGTCGACATGAAGGGCGCGTGGCCCTCCAGCACGCCGAATTCGCCCTCCGCACCGGGCACGACCACCATGTGGACGTCTTCGGAGCGGACCAGCTTGGCCGGCGTGACGAGTTCGAAGTGCAGTGCCATTGCTTAGGCTTCCTCGGCCATTTTCTTGGCCTTTTCGACCGCCTGATCGATCCCGCCGACCATGTAGAAGGCGGCTTCGGGCAGGTGGTCGTATTCGCCTTCGACGACGGCCTTGAACGATTTGATCGTGTCTTCGATCTGGACGAACTGGCCGGGGATGTTGGTGAACACTTCGGCGACGTGGAACGGCTGCGACAGGAACTTCTGGATCTTGCGCGCGCGCTGGACGGTAAGCTTATCTTCTTCGCTCAGCTCGTCCATGCCTAGAATGGCGATGATGTCCTGCAGGCTCTTGTACTTCTGCAGCGTTTCCTGAACGCGGCGGGCGGTGTTGTAATGCTCTTCGCCGACGACGCGGGGTTCGAGCACGCGGCTGGTCGAATCGAGCGGATCGACCGCCGGGTAGATGCCCAGCTCCGAAATCGCGCGGTTCAGCGTGGTGGTCGCGTCCAAGTGAGCGAACGAGGTGGCCGGCGCAGGGTCGGTAAGGTCATCGGCGGGAACGTAGATCGCCTGGACCGAAGTGATCGAGCCCTTGTTGGTCGAGGTGATGCGTTCCTGCAAATTGCCCATGTCGGTCGACAGCGTCGGCTGATAGCCCACCGCCGAAGGAATGCGGCCGAGCAGCGCCGACACTTCCGAGCCCGCCTGGGTGAAGCGGAAGATGTTGTCGACGAAGAACAGCACGTCCTGGCCTTCTTCGTCGCGGAAATATTCGGCCATCGTCAGGCCCGACAGCGCCACGCGGGCACGCGCGCCCGGAGGCTCGTTCATCTGGCCGAAGACGAGCGCAACCTTCGAACCTTCGGAGATCGCTTCGCCCGCATCGTTCTTGGCGATCACGCCGGCGTCGAGGAATTCGTGATAGAGATCGTTGCCCTCGCGGGTACGCTCACCCACGCCGGCGAATACCGACACGCCGCCATGGCCCTTGGCGATGTTGTTGATGAGTTCCTGGATCAGCACGGTCTTGCCGACGCCGGCGCCGCCGAACAGGCCGATCTTGCCGCCGCGCGCATAGGGCGCGAGCAGGTCGATCACCTTGATCCCGGTTACGAGGATGGCCGCTTCGGTCGACTGGTCGACGAACAGCGGGGCCTCGGCATGGATCGGCATGGTGCGCTCGGCACCGACGGGGCCGCGCTCGTCGATCGGCTCGCCGATGACGTTCATGATGCGACCGAGCGTCTTGGGCCCGACGGGGACCGAGATCTGCTGGCCGGTCGCGATGACGTCCTGGCCGCGGGTGAGGCCTTCGGTCGCGTCCATCGCGATCGTGCGGACCTGGTTTTCGCCCAGGTGCTGTGCGACTTCGAGGACCAGCGTCTTGTCGCCGTTCTTGGTTTCCAGCGCGGTCAGGATCGACGGCAGTTCGCCTTCGAATGCAACGTCGACGACGGCGCCGATGACCTGGGCGATGGTGCCGTTGGTGGTCTGGTTGAGGGCAGGTGCGGTGGCCATGTTGTGTTCCTTAGCCTTCGGTTAGAGCGCTTCAGCGCCCGCAATGATTTCGATAAGTTCGGTGGTGATCGCGGCCTGGCGGCTGCGGTTGTACTGGATCGTCAGCTTGTCGATCAGCTCGCCGGCATTGCGCGTGGCGTTATCCATCGCTGTCATCGACGCGCCCTGTTCCGAGGCTTCGCGTTCGAGCAGCGAGCCGAAGATCTGTGTCTTGATGTAGCGCGGCAGGAGCTCTTCTAGGATCGCTTCCTCGTCGGGCTCGTATTCGACCACGGCACCGTCGGATGCCTTGGGAGCGGCATCGGCTTCAGGCGCAGGGACGGGGATCAGCTGCTGCGTGACCGGGTCCTGCGCGAGCGCCGACTGGAAGATCGGATAGACGAGGTGGGCGACATCGAATTCGCCGTTCTCGAAGCGCGTCAGCAGATCGTCGGCGATCGCTTCGGCTTCCTCGAAACCGATATTGCGAACTTCCGACGTATCGAACCACTTCTCGATGCGTTTTTCATAGTCGCGCTTGATCGGTGCGCGGCCCTTCTTGCCGACGAGGTAGAACTGCACGTCCTTGCCTTCGCCGAGCAGCTTGCGCGCCTGCTTCTTGGCCTCTTTCACGATATTCGCGTTGAGACCGCCGCACAGGCCCTTGTCGGTGTTGACGACGACCAGCAGGTGGCGCTGATCGGAGCCGGTGCCGGCCAGCAGCTTGGGCGCGCCGTCACCCGAAACCTTCGAAGCGATCGAGGCCATCACGCCCGACAGCCGCTCGGCATAGGGGCGTGCGGCTTCGGCCGCCGCCTGCGCACGGCGCAGCTTGGCCGCGGCGACCATCTGCTTGGCCTTGGTAATCTTCTGGGTCGATTTGACCGAGTTGATCCGACCTTTAAGTTCTTTCAGGCTTGCCAAAACTGGTTCCTAACTAACTTGGTTCGTAGCGCTCGAAAACTAGCTCAAAACTCTCTGCACCGAGCAATTTCAACTTATCATCCGAAACTTCGAACTGCTCCGAAATTTCAGCGTCCGGATCATCTGCGAGCATCTCGGTTGCAGCCACTCGCAAGCATTCCTCTGCTTCTGCGTCATGCTCCAGCGCTAATCGTGATCTGATCTCAATTTTATTCTTTACCTTGCGTACCCAGACCTGCCTTACACCGTTACATATATTCCCGTTCAGAGCGCGCTGGGCTGAGAGAAGCAGCTGGATGCGTTCATTTGTTTCCAATGATCAAGCGAACTGCTTGGCGAACTTGTCCAGCGCGTCGACGACCTTCTTCTTGGTGCCGTCTTCGAACTTGCCGGTGGTACGGATTTCTTCGAGCACGTCGGCGTGTTCGCTGCGCATGTGGCTGAGCATCGCGCTTTCGTATTCGGTGACGCGGTTGGTATCGACCGCATCGAGATAGCCGTTGGTGCCGGCGAAGATCGACACGGTCTGCTCTTCGAACGGCATCGGGCTGAACTGCGGCTGCTTGAGCAGCTCGGTCAGGCGCGCACCGCGATTGAGAAGCTTCTGCGTGGCGGCGTCGAGGTCCGAGCCAAACTGCGCGAAGGCGGCCATTTCGCGATACTGCGCGAGGTCGAGCTTCATCGAGCCCGAGACCTTCTTCATCGCCTTGGTCTGGGCGGCACCGCCCACACGGCTAACCGACAGGCCGACGTTAATCGCCGGACGGATGCCCTGGTAGAACAGGTCGGTTTCGAGGAAGATCTGGCCGTCGGTGATCGAGATCACGTTGGTCGGGATATAGGCCGACACGTCGCCCGCCTGCGTTTCGATGATCGGCAGCGCGGTCAGCGAGCCGCCACCTTCGCTGTCGTTCATCTTGGCCGCACGCTCGAGCAGGCGGCTGTGGAGATAGAACACGTCGCCCGGATAGGCTTCGCGGCCCGGCGGGCGGCGCAGCAACAGCGACATCTGGCGGTAGGCGACGGCCTGCTTGGAAAGGTCGTCATACACGATCACGGCGTGCATGCCGTTGTCGCGGAAATATTCGCCCATCGCGCAGCCGGTGTAGGGTGCGAGATACTGCAGCGGAGCGGGCTCCGAAGCGGTCGCGGCGACGACGATCGAATATTCCATCGCGCCGTTTTCTTCGAGCGACTTGACGATCTGCGCAACGGTCGAGCGCTTCTGGCCGACGGCGACGTAGATGCAGTAGAGCTTCTTCTTCTCGTCGTCGCCCTGATGCGCGTCCTTCTGGTTGATGAAGGTGTCGATCGCGACGGCGGATTTACCGGTCTGACGGTCACCGATGATCAGTTCGCGCTGGCCACGGCCGACGGGAACAAGCGCGTCGATCGCCTTGAGGCCCGACTGCACCGGCTCATCGACCGACTGGCGCGGGATGATGCCCGGAGCCTTCACTTCGACGCGGCTACGCTCGGTCGTTTCGATCGGGCCCTTGCCGTCGATCGGATTGCCCAGCGCGTCGACCACGCGGCCCAGCAGGCCCTTGCCGACGGGAACGTCGACGATGGTCTGCGTGCGCTTGACGGTGTCGCCTTCCTTGATCTCGGCGTCCGAGCCGAAGATCACGACGCCGACATTGTCCGCTTCGAGGTTCAGCGCCATGCCCTGAACGCCATTGGCGAATTCGACCATTTCACCAGCCTGGACCTTGTCGAGGCCGTGGATACGGGCGATCCCGTCACCCACGCTCAGCACGGTGCCGGTCTCGCTGACTTCGGCTTCGGTGCCGAAATTGGCGATCTGGTCCTTGATGACCTTGGAGATTTCTGCGGCGCGGATATCCATGTCTGTAACCTTTTCCTGTCCGGACTTACTGTCCGGTGGCCTTCATGGCGTGAGCAAGAGAGTTGAGGCGGGTGCGGATCGAGCCGTCGATGCGCTTCGATCCGATGGTAACGACGAGCCCGCCGAGAAGGTCGGGGTCGATACGGGTTTTGAGTTTGACCGTGCGACCTTCGCGCGCGGTCAATTTTTTCTGCAGGTCGGCGATCTGCGAATCGCTCAGCGCGTGGGCGCTCGCGACTTCGGCGGATACCTCTCCGCGCTGGGCGGCCGCGATCGCGCGGAAGGCGCGAATGATCTCGGGCAGCTTCGACAGGCGGCGGTTTTCGGCCAGCGTGCCGAGGAAGTTCTGGGTCAGGTCCGAAATGCCCAGCAGCGGGCCGAGATTGCGCAAGGCAACCCCCGCCTGCTTGCGCGAGACCTTGGGATTGGTCGTCAACGCGGCGAATTCGGGCGACTGCTCGAGCGCGCCCTCGATCTTGTCGAGGTCGGTTTCGACAGCGGTCACAATGCCCGCTTCGGATGCCAGATCGAACAGCGCAGACGCATAACGCCCTGCCAGGCTGGCCTTGAGTGCGGCGGAAATCTCCACGCGGTATGGTCCTCTTTGGGGCCGGAAAATCAGTGCGACACCTTTGCCGAATCTCGGGCACGAGAAAGTACCCCGGCAAGGTTGGCGCGCGCCTAGCAACGATGCCGATTCTTTGCAAGGCGGCGCGGCGTTGTTCGCAATTTGAGAGTCAGAGCGTGCGGGTCATCCAGGTCAGGAGTGTGGTCGACAATCCGGCAAATCCTACTCCGACGAGCCACCATCGTTTGGCGAAGAACAGCAGGATGATAAAGATCAGGGGGATGAACTCGCCGCTCGCCATACCCCAGAATTCGCCGAAGCTCGACGTCCGCGCTGCCGAGACAGCTATCCAGTTCGCCGCGAGCGGCAGAAACACGAGCAGATAGAGTCCCCAAAGGTATCGCCGATTGTCCTGATAGTAAGCGGCAAGATCGACCCCGTCCTCGCCAATCTTGTCCGGCAGCGCAGCAGCCGCGAGGAGATTGAGGATCACCAAAATCCACATGAGCGGCATGAATGCCGCCAGGGAGATTGGCTCTTCGTCAGTTCGGTCGGCGACCATCCACCAGAAGGACGTGATGGTCATAAGTACGAACAGGGCGAACAGCGGCTGCGCCCAATGCCATTTCACCTGCTTCGAGCGAATGAGGCGGTTGAGATTCTCGAGCTCGAAAGCGACCGCCACGCCCAGCACGATCGAAATGAAAACGAGCGCCTGTTCCACCTGGTCAGCTCCCGGACTTGCGCTGACACCGATAGACCAGCCGTTCGTTCGGCCGATCGGGCAGGCGATCGATCACGCGGCCTTGCATGTCGCCCAGGCGGCTTGCGGCGTCGGGCGAGTTGCAGCTGGGCGGATCGTAGGATTGCCGCGTTTCGCGCAGGTCGCGCATGACAGTGCGAGAGAGCAGATAGCGCTCCATGCGGAATTCGCGCTTGTCGGGATCGAAGGTGTTGATCGAAACAGCGGCTTCGCCATTGGGCACGAACACGCGCGCCCAGCCTTCGGCACTGCGGCCATACTGGGTCTTGCCATTGACGCAGCCTTGCCCGGTCCACGCGAATTCGATTTCCTCGTCCGGGTCGCCGGTCACCCGGCTGCGACCTGTATCGAGCGCACATATCACACTGCCGTCGCCGATCGCCGGTAGCGAATCGTCTTCGAGCCCCGCTACGTCGTCGGATCCGGCGAGCCGCGCTTCCACCTCCGACGCGCCCGGCCGGGTGAGGAACAGATAGGCCGAGCCGGCTGTCGCGACGATCGCAACCCCGCCGATGACATAGGCGAGTGTGCGTCGATCCTCCTTCTGGCCAATTTGCCACGCTGCAGCTGCGCCGCCCGCAGCAAGAAGCAGGAGGACCGCGGCAAAAGCCATGGCGTTCTCGCGTTCCTCGGCGACGTCGGCTTCGATCCGGTCACGCTCCTGCTCGGCCTCGGCCTGACGGGTGGCCTGTTCGCGTTCGGCTTCTTCGCGTTCGGCCTGTTCACGCTCGGCTTCCTCGCGATCGAGATCGGCGAGGCTGCGGCAGGCACCCGCGGTGCTTGCCAGTGCGACATCGTTCTTGCGCAGGAAGGGGAGCAGCACGCGGTTCGAGATCGCGAAGTAGAATTCGCCTTCGCCGGTATCAGAGAGGGTGGAGGCGGAATTGACGCCGACCACCCGGCCACAATCGTCGAGCAGCGGACCGCCCGAATTGCCGCCCGCAATATCGGCCGAATGAAGGATCATGTCGGTGCCACGCACATTGCGCAGGCCCGAGATCGAGCCGCGCGAGCGGATTGGCGGCTGCGAGCGAATCACTTCGCGCGCGTTTGCGCTGAGGACCCGATCGACCACGCCGGGATAACCGACCGCGAACACGTCTTCTCCGTCGATGTCGAAATCGCTGAACAGGGTCAGCGCGGGCAGGCGGGTGCCGCCGGTCAATTCGATCAGTGCCAAATCGTTGCCCGGATCGATATCGATCAGCCGCGCGCCGAGACGCTCATCGCCTTCGGACGGGATGACCAGCACGGACACGTCGGAATAGCGGATCGCATCGCGCACCACGTGCGCATTGGTGACGATCATCGTGGGGGTTACCGCAAAGCCGGTGCCATGGCCGACAAAGCGGAGTTCGCCCTGCGGCGTTTCCGCTATCAGCGCGATCCGGACGACGCCGCGCGCGGCGGCATCGATATCGCCGGTGTCGGCCCGGGCCGGATGTGCCCCGACTGCGGCCAGCAAGGCCAGAAGTCCCATCAACAGGCGTGCGTATGCCGTCATCTCGATCGTCCCCTCACGATTCTCGCAACCCCGCCGTGCATCATCGACGATCGGCGGCGGTGGATCAACGGTCGAAGCCGCGATCGTCAGATTACGTCAGGAGGGGGCTCGCGACGACGGTTCAGGGCTTGATCGAGCAGCGATAGACCAGCCGTTCGTTGGGCCGCGCCGGAAGCAGGTCAAGGATCGTTTGCTGGTTCGATCCGAGTTCGAGCACCTTGTCCTCCCCCGCCTCGCATTTGGGCGCGGAGTATTTGCCCCGCGCCTCGCGTGCCTTCTCCATTGTGGAGAGCGGCAGCAAATAGCGTTCGGTGCGGAAGACGCCGGTCTCGGGATCGTAGCGATTGACGCTGACCGTATCCTCCTCGTTCGGCACCAGCACGCGCGCCCATTCGCCCTGGTCGGTGCGGGCATATTGGGTGCGTTCGGACACGCAGCCTTGCTCGGACCAGGCGAAGGCGAGGTCGCCGCCGTTGGAAACGGTGACCCGGCTGCGCTCGGCGTCGAGCGTGCAGATCAGATCGCCAGCGACCAGTGTTTCGCCCGGTGGTCCTTCGGCGGGCGCGCCTGCATTGTCTGACAGCAGCGCTTCGGCGCGCGCTTCGATGTCGGAAATTTCGGGGCGCGAAAACCAGGCGAGCAGGCTCCCGATCACGAGGAAGGCGGAAGCCGCTCCCGCGCCGATGGCATATTCGCGCTTGGCACCCGAAGCGATCAGCCAGGCGGTGCCGCCGACGCCGGCAAAGCCCAGCAGCAAGAGCAGCGCGGCGAGTGCCATGCCGTTCTCGCGCTCGTTCATCACTTCGAGCTGCGCGCGGCGTTCGGCGCGGATCATCGCGCGCATCCGTTCGCCTTCGGCAGTGCGGCGCGCAGCATCGCGCTGACGCTCGATCGCGGCGGCGCGTGCGGCTTCGCTGTCGTCGTAATCCTCGAGGCTGCGGCAGGCCGAGGAGGACAGGCGCGGCTTGATATCGGCCTCCCGCAGGAATTTGAGCACTTCGCGCACCGAGACGGCAAAGAAGAACTCGCTGTCCGATCCGTCCGACAGCGTGCCGAAACTGTTGACCCCGATCACGCGGCCGCAGGCATCGAGCAGCGGTCCGCCGCTATTGCCGCCGCCGATCGCAGCGGTGTGGAGGATCGTCTCGAACTTCTTGGCCGAACGCCCGCCCGATACGTTCCCGCGGGTCTTGACCGGGGTGATGGGTGAGATGAGGTCGCCGAAATCGAGGCCCTGCGCGATATCGACATTGGCAGGATAACCGACCGCGAAGACTTCCGCCCCGTCCGACACGGCGACAGGCGTGAAGGTCATCGGCACGAGCCGCCCCTTCTCGGTCAGCTTGAGGAGCGCCAGATCGGTGCGCGGGGCATAACGCAGCACGCGCGCGAAATAGCCGGTCTCGCCCTGGCTCGGGATCACGCCCAGCTTGAGGTCCGCATCCTGCGCCAGCGGTTCGACGACATGGGCGTTGGTAAGAATGATGTCGGGGGCGACGACGATGCCCGATCCATGGCCGACGACTTCGACCGTATCCCCGTCATCGGCGATCACCACCACCCGCACCACGCTGCGCGCGGCGGCGTTGATATCGGACTGGTCGGCATGCGCCGGGGCGCTCGGACACAGCACGGCAAAGACGAACGACAATGCGAGGAAGAAGCGGGTCATCGCGGCCTTGTCTATGGGGAGCGGGGTTTGACCGCAAGATGCGGGATGCACGCTGTCGGCGGCTGCGCTAGGCCGGGGGCATGGAATATGACGACGACACATGCTGGCAAGCCGTGCAACGGCGCGACCGCGCGTTCGATGGGCGGTTCGTCACCGGCGTGTTGTCGACCGGGATATATTGCCGCCCGAGCTGCGCCGCGCGCCATCCGGCGCGTATCAATGTGCGCTTTTTCGCCAACGGTGCCGCAGCGAGAGCGGCTGGCCTGCGGGCCTGCAAGCGCTGCCTGCCCGATGATGTGGGGCGCGACGAAGCGGCAGTGGCCACGGCGATCGAGGCGATCCAATCGGGCGAGGGCAGGTCGACGCTCGACGAGCTGGCTGCGTTGACCGGATATTCCGCCAGCCATTTCCAGCGCGTCTTCAAGCGCGCCACCGGTCTGTCGCCGGCAGCTTACGCCCGGGCCTTGCGCGAAGAGCGGGCGCGCGATGCGCTCTCGGGCGGGGGCAGTGTGACCGACGCGATCTATGCGGCGGGCTATGAAGCGCCGTCGCGGTTCTACGACGATATGAAAGGGCAAGGCATGGCGCCATCGGCATGGGCGAAGGGCGGCGAGGGGACCGTGATCCACTACGCAACGGTCGGGACGACATTGGGGCCGATGCTCGTCGCCGCGACCGGGAAAGGCGTGTGCCGCCTGAGCTTCGGCGAGGGGCGCGAGGCGCTCGAAGAGCGTTTCCCCAAGGCCGATCTGGTCGAAGGCGGAGACGAATTCGGCGCGCTGCTCCAGCAGGTGATCGACGCGGTCGAACGTCCTGGAACGGGCGCGGACATTCCGCTCGACGTGCAGGGGACCGCGTTCCAGCAGCGCTGCTGGCAGGCGCTGCGCGAAATCCCGCCGGGCGAAACCCACAGTTATGCCCAGATCGCGGCGGCTGCGGGCAATCCCAAGGCCACGCGTGCGGCAGGCAGCGCCAACGGAGCGAACAATGTTGCGGTGCTGATCCCCTGCCACCGCGTGGTGCGCAGCGACGGCAGCATCGGCGGCTATGCCTACGGCACCGCGATCAAGAAAGAGCTGCTGCGCCGCGAGGCGGAGGGCTAGCCCGAGCGCGTCTCGATCGTCGCGTGTTCGATATGGAAGCTGTCATGCAGCAGTTTCCGTGCCTGCCGCTTCACCGCTTCCGGGTCGGCACCCGGCGCGATTTCCATCTCCATGGTCACCATCGGCCTTTCCTGCGTCACCGACCAGGCGTGGATGTGATCGACTTCGCTCACGCCATCGAGTTCGGCCAATTGCCGGGCGACATCGCGCCGATCGAACCCGGGTGGCGCGCCCTCCAGCAGGATATGCCCGCTTTCGGCAACGACCGACCACGCCGATTTGAGGATGATGAGCGCGACCAGCACCGACAGGATCGGGTCGATCGGCATCCAGCCGGTAAAGATGATGACGAGCGAAGCAACGATGGCAGCAATCGAACCGAGCAGGTCCCCCGCCACATGCAACGCGGCGGCGCGCACGTTCAGATTGTCGCTCTCTCCGCGGGTCAGGACGATGAAGGCGACGATATTGACCACCAGTCCGCCGACCGCGACCCACAGCATGAGGTCACCCATCACCTCGTTCTGATCGGCCAGCCGGTGGAACGCCTCGTAAACGATCCATCCGGCAATCACGAACAGCGAGAGGCCGTTGAGAAAAGCGGCGAGAACGGAAAAGCGGTCAAAGCCATAGGTGCGCTTCCAGTCCGCCGGGCGGCGCGCGATGCGGAAGGCGAGCCACGCCATGACCAGCGACGCAAAGTCGGTGAGCATGTGCCCGGCATCGGCGATCAGCGCGAGCGAACCCGACACGATGCCGCCGAACACTTCGGCGATCATGAACGTGCCGGTCAGCGCCGCGGCGATCGCGATCTTGCGCTCGTTCTTCGGCACGTGCGAGTGCCCATGTCCGTGGGAATGCCCGTTTCCGTGGGAATGATCGTGCGTCGACGCGGCCAATGTGTCCTCCGGTTCTCGGCAGCCCGTCATACGCGAAAAGCCGGCGATCGCCACCCGCTTCGCGCGGATTGCCATCGCCGGCTCTCATCGGTCACCGGACGGTGGAGACCGATCAGTAAATCCGGAAAGACACGATCTTGCGATCGCTCCGATAAGTGCAGTCGAATTCGTCGCTGCGCGTGTCGCGGGTTTCGATCCGGCCGCGCACATCGACATAATCGCGGTCGCGCTGGCGAACATCGGTGACGTTCACGCGGCCATATTGCGATGCCTCGCGCGAACAGACGGCAGCGGCGTCCCGCTCGAACGGGCTGGCGTCGCGATTGTAGCCATCGTTACCCAACGGATCGAGCAATCCGCCGAGCGCTCCGCAACCGCTGAGGATGACGGAACCGGCGATGGCGGCGGGCAGGAACTTCATGTGCATTGCGACTCTCCCTTGGTGATTTGGCTATCAGGGTCGTTGCGTTGCAAACGGACGCAAAATCAAATGGTTCCGCCCACCGTCTCGCATCAGCGCGTCAGGGCTTGCCGATGAAGATCGACTTCACATTGGCGAATTCCTTGATCCCGAAGCCGCCATGTTCGCGCCCGTAGCCCGAATTCTTCACCCCGCCGAAGGGCATGGCCGGATCGGCAACACCATAGACGTTGATGAAGATCATGCCGGTATCGAAATGGTTCTTCGCCAATTCGATCGCGCGTTCGGTGTCGCTGCACAGGATACCACCGCCGAGGCCATAGCGGCTGTCATTGGCGATGCGCATCGCGTCTTCATCATCCTTGGCGCGGATGACGCTGGCGACGGGACCGAACAATTCGTCGTCATAGGCCGGCTGGCCGGGTTCGACGTCGGTCAGGACGGTCGCCGGATAGAACGCACCGGGGCCATCGGGGATCTTGCCGCCGCAGGCGATCTTGGCGCCCTTGGAAACGGATTTTTCGACCTGTTCGTGAAGGTCCTTGCGCCCCGAAACCGACGACATCGGTCCCATATCGGTGTTCTCGTCGGTCGGATCGCCGGTCTCGACGGCATCGAAACGCCCGACGAACTTCTCGACGAAGGCTTCATAGACCTTGTCGGTCACGATGAAGCGCTTGCCGTTGATGCAGGTTTGGCCGTTATTGTAGAGCCGCGCCTGCGAGCAGACCTTGGTCGCGACGTCGAGATCGGCGTCCTCGAGCACGAGATATGCGTCGTTCGAGCCAAGCTCGAGCACGGTTTTCTTGATCGCCTTGGCGGCCTTTTGCCCCACATGGCGACCGGCATCGTCCGACCCTGTCAGCGTGACGCCGCGCACCTTGTCGTGGGCGATGATCTGGTCAGACGTATCGTGATCGATCACCAGCACGGTGAAGAGATTTTCGGGCAGGCCGGCTTCGCGGAAGATCTTTTCGATCATCAGGCCGCTGCCGACGCAGATCGAGGCGTGCTTCAGCAGCACGCCATTGCCCACCATCAGGCTGGCGATGGCATAGCGGATGACCTGGTAGGCGGGGAAATTCCACGGCTGGATGCCGTAGACCACGCCGATCGGCGAATAGGTGACGATGCCGCGATCGGCATTGCTCGGATCGCGCTGTTCGTCGGCCAGTTCCTTGGGGCCGTTGGCGGCGGTGTAGTCGCAGATCCCGGCACACAGCTCGACTTCGTCGCGGCTGTCGCCGATCAGCTTGCCGACTTCGCGCGTCATCAACTGGGCGAGGTCTTCCTTGTTGTCGCGCAGGCCCTTGCCCAGCGCCTTGATCACTTCGGCGCGATCTTCGAGCGAGCGCAGCTTCCACTGGGTGAAGGCTTCGTGGCAGGCATCGACCTTGGCAAAGGCTTCGTCCTTGGAAAGCTCATTATAAGTTTCGATGTCTTCGCCGGTGGCGGGATTGAAGGTGGTGATGGTGTTCATTCTGCTTCTTTCATTAAGAGGTTGCACCTTCCAAGCTGTCGGTGATGCGTCTCGTTCCCAAAATGGTGCCCGGCGCGCCAAGACGACATTATTGCATTTGCGAAGCATTCGCACTAGATGGTGCCAATGACCAAAAGACCTTCTGCGCGAACACTTACCGTTATCGAATCCAGACAACTGACGCCGTCGATGCGTCGCGTCACGCTCGGAGGTCCCGGCCTCGCCGGATTTCCGCCCGATCAAACGGGCGGATACGTGAAACTGTATCTTGGGATCGCCGCGAGCGGAAAGCCGACGGTCCGGACCTATACGATCCGCAACCAGCGCCCCGATGCGATCGAGCTCGACTTCGCCCTTCACGGGGGAAGCGCTGCGGGACCGGCCACGCGCTGGGCGCTGGCGGCGCGGCCAGGCGACACGATCGAGGTCGGTGGTCCGGGGGCTGCCAAGCCCCTGCCGGGCGGTCACGACTTTTACCTGGTGGCTGGCGACATGACAGCGCTGCCCGCGATCGGGGCCAATCTCGAAAGGCTCAAAGACGATGCGCGCGGGCTGGTCGCCATCGAAGTGCAGGTTGAGGCGGACAGGGTAGCGCTCGCTTCGCCGCCGGGCATGACAATCTGCTGGCTGGTCAATCCCGAACCCGGCAAGCGGCCGGAGTTGCTGGCGGATGCCCTGAGGGCAGCCGATCTTCCCTCGGGACGGATCGCCGGATGGGCAGCAGCGGAATTCGGTGCCATGCGGAGCTTGCGAGCCTTGCTGCGAGACGAGTTGAAGCTCCCGAACGGGTCACTCTACGTCTCCAGCTATTGGAAACACGGGCTAATCGAGGACGAGCACAAGCTGGCCAAGCGGGAAGACTCCGACAGGCAGGCGGCCTAGCCGCGCGCCCAGCCACTTGCGGCCGGTTCCAGCGTGTCGAGAAAGGCCTCGGCACTATCGAGATATTCCTGCTGGCGCTCCTCGCCCATGCGATCCCAGTTCTGGTAGATCCGGCCGATGCGGTGATTGCTTGCCAGCCGGTCGCGGTGGCGGTGCATGAAGTGCCAGTAGAGCGGGTTGAACGGGCAGGCCCCTTCGCCGGTTTTCTTGCTCACCGAGTAACGGCATTCCTTGCAGTAATTCGACATCTTGTTGATGTAGTTTCCGCTAGCGGCATAAGGCTTGGAGGCGAGGGCACCGCCATCGGCGTAGAGGATCATGGCCGCCACATTGGGCAGTTCGACCCATTCATAGGCATCGGCGTAGACCACCAGATACCAATCCTGCACCTCGCGTGGGGAGATGCCCGCCAATAGCGCGAAATTGCCGAGCACCATCAGCCGCTGGATATGGTGCGCATGGGCGTTGTCGCGGGTCGAGCGGATGCAATCGGCTAGGCAGCGCATGTCGGTCTCGCCGGTCCAGTAGAATTCCGGCAGGCCGCGCTGGGCGTTGAGCGCATTGGCCTTCTGCAGATGCGGCATCCGGTTGAAATAGAAGCCGCGCACATATTCGCGCCATCCGATGATCTGTCGGATGAAGCCCTCGACCGAATTGAGCGGGGCCTTCCCGTCGCGATAGGCTTTCTCTGCGCGTTTGCAGAGCTCGAGCGGATCGAGCAGGCCGAGATTGATGCTGGTCGAAAGCATCGAGTGGAACAAATCGTCCTGCCCGTGGACCATCGCGTCCTGATAGGGGCCGAAACGCTCGATCCGCTCGGCAAAGAAAGCGTCGGCGGCTTGCTCCGCCTGATCGCGGGTGACCGGCCAGCCGAAATGGTCGAGCGAGCCGAAATGGTCGGCGAAACGATCCTCGACCAGGTCGAGGCAGGCCTGCGTGATCTCGTCCGGCTCGAATGTCGGACGCTGCGGGGCCGACAGTCCGTCCTTGGGCGGTTTGCGGTTCTCGCTGTCGTAGTTCCACTCGCCGCCTTCGGGCTTGTCGCCGTCCATCAGCAGCCCGGTCTTGCGGCGCATCTCGCGGTAGAAATATTCCATCCGCAAGCTCTCGCGATCCTCGGCCCAATCGTCGAACTCGGCCTGCGAGCAGATGAAGCGGTCGTCGCGCAGGATCTCGATCTCGCAGGCGAATTTGTCGGCCCACTGGTCCATATCCTCGCGCACGCGCCATTCGCCGGCCTCGACCACGCTGACGAGGCGGGGCGCATGATCCTCGATCGCGCGGGCGAGTTCGCCGGTAAAGCTGCCGGCATTGTCCTCATCGTCCATCCTGACATAGTCCACTGTCCATCCGGCATCGCGCAGCTCGGCTGCGAAGTGACGCATGGCGGAAAAGATCAGGACGATCTTCTGCTTGTGGTGCCGGACGTACGTCGCCTCGTCCCACACCTCCATCATCAACACCACGGTGTCATCTTTGGAGCGTCCCCGAAGCGACGCGAGATCGCGCGTCAGCTGATCGCCGAGGACGGGAACGAGAACGGGGCCGACGCTGTCACTTGCCATGCAAGCTCCAACGCGGCCCCGCCCGATTGGTTCAGCCGAGACTCCGCTCGGTCGTGATTCGTCAGTCGTCCTTCGGCTTCAACGAGGGTGCAAGTTCATCGATCAGCGGCTGTCGATTGCCTTCCGACGTGCTCTCGATCAGGTCGCGGATCTTCTCGGCGTATTTGCCACCATGAGGCTGATAGATCACCGGGGCGAGAACGTTCATTGCGCTCGCGTCGCGGTTTTCCAGCAGCAGGAGATGAGCCAGGAGAATGCGGATGTTCTGATCGAATGGCGCATAACTATAGGCCGTTTCAAGCGCGATCAGCGCGTCCTCGGGCGGTTCCTCGCCGGACAGGCGGTAGGTCAGGTAATATCCCGCCAGCGCGTTCGGCTCGTGCGGCTCGATGTTGTTGGCATTGAGAAATTCTTCGCGAGCCGTGGTCAGCCAGTTCGGATCCTCCTCGGCATACTTCATCGCGATCTTGGCGAGATACAGATGCGCGTCGAGTGCCTGATCCGTATCCAGCAGCTTGCGAGCGATGTCTCCGGCCTCGTTGTAATTGCCGGCGTCGAACTCTGCCTCGAGCGCGGTGCGCATCACGGCGACGCTGTCGGGATACCGCTGTTCGAGTTCCTGCGTCTCGCCGAGGACCTTTTTGGCGGTCTTCGGGGTGACCCCAGCCACGGAGCGGATAAACGGCTTCATTCGTGCGACTTCGTCGGCCTTAAGGGCGCGCAACTCGACTTGCGGATCGAAAGAGTCACTGAACTCGGCGCTCATCCCACGCGCTCGCTCGTTGCGATATTTGTTCAGTTCACGCTCGAGCTGCTTCAGATCGCCAAAGGCATCTTCAGCGGCCTCGCGCGTCTTCATTCCCTGATTGATCGACGTCAGGAATTTGGCGAGTTGCCCCGCGCGCTCCGGAGCGAAGGTCAGATAACTCGAAAGCAGCCATCCATGGGCGTAATACGGGTAACGGATCGAGCGGGCGGTACGATCGTCCTTGAGGAAGATCTCGTCCAGATCGACATCGACATAAGCCAGCGATGCCATGCGATGCTCGGGAGGATCGCCAACGGCAAAGCCGTTTTCGGTCAGGCGCATCGTGCCGAACAGTTCGGCCAGGCCTTCGATATACCACGGCGGATAGGCGGCCGGTTTGTGCTGGAACATGAAATAGTGCGAATATTCGTGGAACAGCACCTTCTGGGGGTCGATCTGGTAATCGTAGAATTCGTACCCTTCGCGCGTACCGATGCCGCGCGAGCGGCGCTTCTTCGTGTCGGCCTTCAGCGGCACGAAAGCGACCGAATTGCCCGCACGCGGGATGAAGAAACCGGCGACGCCGTTCTGCCCGGCCAGTTCACCGATATCCTTGGTTTCGCCGAACTGAAAAAGCGTGGGCTTGGCAACTTGCGAGATGGCCCCGGTATCAAGCGGCACGCCTGTGAACAGCCGCATGGCCTGGTCCAGCCGCTCGAGCTTTACCGCCATGTCCCTTGCCGCTTCGGCACCACCTTCCGAATACACCCGGAAGTGATCGCTCTCGGCGTAATACCAGTCCTGCGCTGCTGCAGGCAGCGAAATGACAGCCGCTAATGCGGCAAAAATAGATGCGATGAAGCGCATGAAATCCCCACTTGAAGTACCCGATTCGTGAAGGGACGGCTTGTCCGACTCCACGATTCCCTGATCGAAGAGGTATGACAGTTTCGAGACGTGGTCAAACGAAGCTGTAGGGATCGATATCCACCCCGATACGGATGCCGCTGGCGAAATCGAACTGGCCCAGCCATTCGCGGATCACATCCTGGAGTTTGGCGCTGCGCCGCGCGTTGATGAGGAAGCGATAGCGATAGCGTCCGCGCAATAAAGAGAGCGGCGCGGGGGCGGGGCCGAACACCGCGATGTCCGGATGATCGGGGCGAATGCCGCCGATCGCGCGGGCCGCGTCGCGGGCTTCGGCTTCGTCTTCGCTCGAGACGATGATTGCGGCCCAGCGGCCGAAGGGCGGGGCACCGGCGTCGCGGCGCGCCTCGGTCTCGGCTTCGTAGAAGGCATCGCGATCGTTCTCTGCCAGCGCTTCGATCACCGGCGCATCCGGGTGGCGGGTCTGGATCAGCACTTCGCCCGGCTTGGCCGCGCGGCCCGCGCGGCCCGCTACCTGTGCGACCTGCTGGAAGGTGCGCTCGGCCGCGCGTAGATCGCCGCCCTCTAGGCCCAGATCGGCGTCGATCACGCCCACCAGCGTCAGTTCGGGGAAGTGGTATCCCTTCGTCACCAATTGCGTGCCGACGATAATGTCGATCGCCCCGCCTTCGGCCCCGGCGACGAATTCGGCGATCTTTTCCGGACTGGTGAGCGTGTCCGACGTCACCAGCGCGGTGCGCGCATCGGGGAACAGTTCGGCGACCTCGTCGGCGATCCGCTCGACCCCCGGTCCGCAGGCGACAAGGCAATCGGGCTCGCCGCATTCGGGGCAGGCGGCGGGCGGCGGCACTTCGTGCCCGCAATGGTGGCAGGCGAGCCGCTGCGAGAGGCGATGCTCGACCAGCCAGGCCGAGCAATTGGGGCACTGGAAGCGATAGCCGCAATGGCGGCACAGCGTCAGCGGCGCATAGCCGCGGCGGTTGAGGAACAGCAGCGACTGCTCGCCGCGGTCCAGCCGTTCGGCCAGTTTCTCGACCAGGGGCGGCGCGATCCAGCGTCCGCGTTCGGGCGGCGTTTCGCGCAGATCGAGCACCGCGATATCGGGCAGCGTGGCCCCGCCGAAGCGGCTGGGCAGGTCGAGCTTCTCATAGGTTCCGTTGGCGGCGAGCTGCATCGATTCGAGCGCCGGGGTCGCGCTGGCCAGCACCACCGGCGCCCCTTCCAGCTGCGCGCGGATCACGGCGACGTCGCGGGCATTGTAGCGCACCCCGTCTTCCTGCTTGAACGAGGTCTCGTGCGCCTCGTCGACCACGATCAGGCCGAGATTGCGGAACGGGAGGAACAGCGAGGAGCGCGCGCCGACGACCACTTGCGCGCCGCCATCGGCCACCGCGCGCCAGGCACGGCGACGCTCGGTCGATTTGCGCGAGGAATGCCACAGCACCGGCTTGGCCCCGAAACGATCCTCGAACCGCCGTAGGAAATTCTCGGTCAGCGCGATTTCGGGCAGCAGGACGAGCACCTGCTTGTCGAGCCGGATCGCCTCGGCCACCGCTTCGAAATAGGTTTCGGTCTTGCCCGATCCGGTCACCCCGTCGAGCAGCAGCGGCGCGAACGCCCCTTCGCGCACCAGCTCGATCATCCGCTGCGACGCGCCGCGCTGGTCGTCGCTGAGCGTCGGAACGTCGAAATCCGGATCTGCGGAGCGATAGGGGCGATCGATATCGACCTCGACCGGCTCGATCAGGCCGGCGCCCACCATCCCGCGCAACACGCCTTCGGACACTTCGGCGATCTCGGCGAGTTCGCGGATCGTCGCCTGTTCGCCATCGAGCCGTTCGAGCGCTTTCTTGCGCTGCGGAGTGAGGCGGGGCGGCTTTGCGCCATCGACCAGCCGGTATTCGGTCATCGTGCGCGGGCCTGCCAGCGCGCCCCCGCTCGACAGCACCATCCGCGCGACCGCGCTCATCGGCGCCACGTAGTAATCGGCGACCCATTCGACGAGCCGCCGCAGCGGTGCGGATAGCGGCGGGACGGGCACCACCCCCAGGATCGGCCGCAGCTTTTCGACCGGAACGCCCTTGGCAAAGAGGCGTTCTTCTTCCCAAACCACGCCGATGATGCGACGGGGGCCCAGCGGCACTTCCACCACCGCGCCCGGTTCCACCCGCATTCCCTCGCGCACCGAGTAATCGAGCGCGCCGAGAGCGGCATTGAAGACGAGGACACGGACGCGGTTCATGTTCGTGCAGATATATTGGTCGCAATAGCCGGAACGCCAGTCTCGCGGTCCGGAATTCGGGGAGAAGACAAATGGAACAGAGCCTCAGCGTGCCGATCGGCCGCCGCAATTTCATGCGCAACACGCTGGTCGGGGGCGCGGGCCTCGGCGCGATGACAGTGCTGTCCGGCTGTCAGAGCTTCGGCGGTTTCGGCCTCGTCGATGCGATCCAGCGGATACTCTACCTGTCGAGCGAGCGCGCCTTTGCGCAGCTGCTCTCCGATGACGGGTTCTGGAACAGCCAGGTGGCCCGGCTCGATCTGCCCGATGTGATCGGCTCGCGCGGCGATGTGCTTTCGGGCATCCTTACCTCGGTCGTGTTCAAGGATCGCCTGCAGCGCGCGTTCAACGATCTTGCCTATGACGGGGCCGAGCGCGCCGCGCCGCTGGTCACCGAAGCGGTCCGCACGATCGGCATCCGCAATGCTGCCGATCTCATCAATGGCGGGCCGAACGCGGCGACCGGTTTCCTGCGCGGCCAAATGGGCATGAGCCTGATCGATGCAATGATCCCGGCGCTGGGCGATGCTTTGCGGGTAACGAGCGATCCGCTGGTCGGCCGGGCGCTCAACGCGCTGACGGGTGTCGATGTGGCGCAGATCGCACAAGGCTTCTCGCGCGAAGTCGACGATGCGATCTGGCGCCAGATGGGCTTCGAGGAAGCCGAGATCCGCCGCGATCCATATGCCACCCGCGATCCGTTGATCATCGGCGTGCTCGGCACGCGTTAAATTCTCCGGACGGAACGGAGGTTGGTTGCGGGGACGCGTGTCCTCTCGCCCTTGGATGCGCGCGTCACCCTCCCTATAGCCGTCGCGACTCATTCCCCCTGCCGGAGCGCCTTTAATGAAGTTCTTTGCCGACACCGCCGATACCGATGCCATTCGCGAACTCGCCGCGACGGGGCTGCTCGATGGCGTGACCACCAATCCCTCGCTGATTGCCAAGGAAGGCAAGGACTTCATCGAGGTGACGAAGGAAATCTGCGGGCTGACCGATGGCCCCGTCAGCGCCGAAGTCGTCGCGCTCGATCACGAGACGATGATGAAGGAAGCCGAAAAGCTTCGCAAAATTGCCGACAATGTCTGCATCAAGGTGCCGCTGACGGTCGATGGCCTCAAGACCTGCAAGGCGCTCACCGACGATGGCACGATGGTCAACGTCACGCTGTGCTTCTCGGCCAATCAGGCGCTGCTCGCGGCCAAGGCGGGCGCGACCTTCGTGTCGCCCTTCGTCGGCCGTCACGACGACAATGGCTCCAACGGCATGGAGCTGATCCGCGACATCCGCACGATCTACGACAATTACGCCTTCGAAACCGAAATCCTCGTCGCCAGCGTGCGCCACGCCACCCATGTGCTCGAAAGCGCGCTGATCGGGGCCGACGTGATGACCGCGCCGCCCAAGGTCATCCTTGGCCTGTTCAACCACGTGCTGACAGACAAGGGCATCGAGGGTTTCCTCAAGGACTGGAAGGCCACCGGCCAATCGATCCTGTAATTGCGCGATTTGTGCTGAAATGACCGACCGCTCTCCTCTCGACGATTTCCGCAACGCGCTGGCCGTGGCCGCGCGTGCGGTGGCGCAGGAAGACGAGGTCGAGCTTGCCTGGACCTCGGACCAGCCGAGTGCGAGCGGCAAATCGATGCGCGTTCCGATGCCGGGGCGCGAGATCGAGGCGCGGGCGGCCCGGCGCGCGCGCGGCGCGGCGGATGGCTTTGCACTGCGGCTGCGCCATCACGACGATGCGCTTCACGCCGCGAAGATGCCGCGTGATCCGCTGGCGCGGGCGGCGTACGAAGCGGTCGAGCAGGTTCGCTACGAAGCGCTGGGCGCGCGCAGCTATGCCGGGATCGGCGATAATCTCGACGCCGCGCTCGAAGAGCGACTGGCGCGCGATCCGATCACCCGCGCCGATGCGCCCGACGAAGTGCCGCTCTCGACCGCGCTATCGCTGATGCTGCGCGAAAAGCTGACCGGGCGTCCGATCCCCGAAGTGGCGCAGCACGGCGTCAATCTGATGCGCGAGCGGATCGAGGCTCAGGCGGGTGCGGATTTCGACGCGCTGGCTTCGAGCCTGGAGGATCAGGAAGCGTTCCAGCAGCTTTCGCTCGACATGTTGCGCCACTTGCAGCTCGACATGCCCGAGGAAGCCGACCCCGACGGCGAAACGGGCGAGGACGAGGACGGCGAGGAAGACACGTCCGAAGAGGACACCGACGCGCCCGACGAAGGCGATGCCCAGCCGTCGCCCGACATGGCGCAGGACGCGCGCGGCGAGGAGCAGGAAGGCGAGGCCGAGGGCGAGATGTCCGACGCCGAGAGCGAGGGCGAACCGGCCGAGGACGGGGAGGAGGGCATGATGCCCGTCCGCCCCAACCGCCCGTGGGACGAACCGCCCGGCGGGCTAGATTACCGCGTCTTCACCGACCGGTTCGACGAGACCGTCGAGGCCGGGGAATTGTGCGACAACGAGGAACTGGGCCGGTTGCGCGCCTATCTCGATTCGCAGCTCCAGGGGTTGCAGGGCGTGGTGACCAAGCTCGCGAACAGGCTCCAGCGCCGGTTGATGGCGCAGCAGAACCGCAGCTGGGATTTCGACCAGGAAGAAGGCCTGCTCGATGCCGCGCGGCTGGCGCGCGTCGTGATCAGCCCCGGCCAGTCCCTGAGCTACAAGGTCGAGCGCGAGCAAGAGTTCAAGGACACCGTCGTCACCCTGCTGATCGACAATTCCGGCTCGATGCGCGGACGCCCGATCTCGATCGCGGCGATCAGCGCCGATGTGCTGGCGCGCACGCTCGAGCGCTGCGGGGTGAAGACCGAAATCCTCGGCTTCACCACCCGCGCGTGGAAGGGCGGGCAGTCGCGCGAGGCATGGCTGGCGGACGGCAAGCCCGCGCATCCCGGCCGCCTCAACGACCTGCGGCACATCGTCTACAAGCAGGCCGACCAGCCGTGGCGCCACGCCAAGAAGAATCTCGGTCTGATGATGCGCGAAGGCATCCTGAAAGAGAACATCGACGGCGAGGCGCTGGTCTGGGCCCACCGCCGCCTGATCGGACGGCCCGAGGAACGCCGCATCCTGATGGTGATCTCCGACGGTGCCCCGGTCGACGACAGCACGCTGAGCGTGAACCACGCCGGCTATCTCGAGGCGCATCTGCGCGGCGTGATCGACTGGATCGAGAAGCAATCCCCGGTGCAACTGGTCGCCATCGGCATCGGCCACGACGTGACCCGGTACTACAAGCGCGCGGTAACGATCATGGACGTCGAACAGCTCGGCGGCACGATGATCGAGCAGTTGGCTGGGTTGTTCGAGGACGAGGGGTGACGGGGAACACCGAACTATCAATCGCCATGATCGGTGCCGGCGCTGCTATCGGAGGTGGTGTTCTGACTTGGCTTCTCGGTCAAGTTAGTAATCTCACCGACTATCGCCGGAAGAAAAATGATGAGCGAGATGCCACTGCAGAGAGGTCTCGCGCAGTTCTCCATGGGTCATTTTCAGTCTGCAATTTCTTGGCAGAGAAATTGAATGATTGGGATGAAAGCAAAAATGTCGCTGACCTAGCCCGATTGACCGTCGCTCAGCCATACATCGCCAGACTCATTGATAGGTCGCCTCAAGAGAATGAGATTCTAAGCGTCTCTTTAATCGATTTAGGATTACGGCTTGAAAGCCTCCTTTTTGTCATCGGTAGAGTTGTCGGTGAACAAGAGGAATTTCCGGCCTCGCAGATTGGTGCGGTCGATGACGCGGCAGGTGAACTAGGATCGGCTGTCGAGCTTGTCCAACTGCTGTTAAATCCGGATCCAGCTATGATTTCAGAGGAAGAATTGGCTGAGATGGTCACTAACCCTGAGGCAATCGGACAGACGACTGAAGGTAATGATGAAAGTAACTGAAGCCGTCCAATCGCGCCGCTCGGTGCGTGCGTTTACCGATCAGCCGGTCGAGCTCGAAACGCTGCGCCGGGTGCTCGACACCGCGCGCTGGGCGCCGTCGGGGTGCAATTACCAGCCGTGGGAAGCGACCGTGCTGACCGGCGAGCCGCTCGAGGCCTTGCGCGCAAAGCTACGCCAGTCCGAGATGCAGAAGCCCGAATACGATTGGGACGCGCCCAAGCAGGAGGATCGCTACAAGCGTCGCCTGTATGAATTGTCGGCCAGCATGTTCCAGGCGCTGGGGGTCGCGCGCGAGGACACGCAGGGGCGGATGGCGGCGATGGCGCGCAACACCGAGAGTTTCGGCGCACCCGCCCTCCTGCTATGCTATTTCCCGCGCCTGATGAAGGAGGCGCAGTGGTCCGACACCGGCATGTGGTTGCAAACCGTCATGCTGCTGTTGCGCGAGGCGGGGCTCGATAGCTGCCCGCAGGAATACATGGCCTATTTCGCCGAACCGATCATGGAGCATATCGGCGTCAGCCGCGAGACGCACATGTTCTTCTGCGGCCTCGCCATCGGCTATCGCGACGAGGACGCGGCGGTGAACAATTTTGAGCGCGACCGAGTGCCGCTGGACGAAACCATTCGCTGGCAGGGTTGGTAGGCGGCTCAGTAAGCGCAGACTGAAAAGTCGTTTCCATTCCAGCAGGCCGGGTCTTGAGCCGAGCGAGTGGCTGCGCCCCAGCGCGAATTGATCCCGTCGGACGTGAGGCCGCGGACCTCTGCATTCGTCTTGTCGATCTTGGAAACGCTGACGCTTGAAATCCGGCCATATAGCGCACCGCCGCCCGTTTTTGACGTGAGGGTGAAGCCGCCATTCGACTGGGGTGAGAACTCGCAAGGAGCGTCCAACGCCTGCTTGCCGCCACTGATGATCTTGCAATCGACGATACGTTTGCCGGTTTCCGGCGACGCAGCCGTGTTCGCCGCCGTCGCAGGCGCGCTGTCTTGCATTTCGCCGGCGGGATCGGATGTCGGAGCCGGCGCCGTCTCAGCCATGTCCTGACCGGAGGCCTGCGGCGTCGAACTATCCACATTGTCAGTGCTTTGGGGTTGCGGCTCAACGTCAGTCTGGTTCGAACAAGCGGCGACGAAAATGGATGCAGTAAGCACAAGTGCGAGTCGATTGGTCATGTATGCCCCGGAAATAACAGCAATGAATACGGCGTTTCTCAAAGGAGAGAGCGAGGTCTGGAAACGTGAGCGGGCTTGTTGCGTTCCGCAAATCGCTGCGCCATTGCGCGACCATGTCTGAAACGCCGCTAAAACTGTTCAACTCGCTCACTCGCGCAATCGAAACCTTCACCCCCGTCCACGAGGGCGAGGCGCGCGTCTATACGTGCGGGCCGACGGTCTACAATTACCCTCATATCGGCAATATGCGCGCCTATGTGTTCGCCGATGTGCTGGGCCGGACGCTGAGCTGGCATGGCTACAAGCTGACCCATGTCATCAACATCACCGATGTCGGCCACCTGACCGACGATGCCGATGCGGGCGAGGACAAGATGGAGAAGATGGCGGCGCAAAAGGCGCAGTCGATCTGGGACATCGCAAAGCACTACACCGAGGCCTATTGGGACGATGTGAAGGCGCTCAATATCCGGCAGCCTGCGCACTGGTCGGTGGCGACCGATTACATCGAGGACATGCTCGACTTCGCCAGGTCGATCGCCGACAAGCATTGCTACGAACTCGATAGCGGGCTCTATTTCGATGTCTCGACGGTCGCGGATTACGGGCGGCTGGCGCGCGCGGTGACCGACGAAGGGGAGGGCCGGATCGAGACGGTCGAGGGCAAGCGCAACGCCGCCGATTTCGCGATCTGGCGCACAACGCCCGCAGGCGAGACCCGCCAGATGGAATGGGACAGCCCGTGGGGCCGCGGCGCGCCGGGTTGGCATCTCGAATGCTCGGTGATGGGCGGCAAGCTGCTCGGCTTCCCGTTCGACATCCACACCGGCGGGATCGACCACCGCGAGATCCACCACCCCAACGAGATCGCGCAAAACCAGGCCTTCTGCGGCTGCGGCGGACTGGATGATGCCGCGCATTCGGGCGCGCGCATCTGGATGCACAACAACTTCCTGGTCGAGCGATCGGGCAAGATGAGCAAGTCGTCGGGCGAGTTCCTGCGGCTGCAATTGCTGGTCGACAAGGGCTATCACCCGCTCGCCTACCGCATGATGTGCCTGCAGGCGCATTACCGCAGCGAGCTTGAATTCTCGTGGGAAGGCCTCGGCGCGGCGCTGACGCGGTTGAAGCGGATGGTGATGCAGGCAGGGCGCCTCGCCGATGCGGAGGCGGGCGATCCGTCGCACCCCAAATTCGCGGCGCTGCTCGAAAAGTTCGACGCGGCGATCAGCGACGATCTCAACACCTCGATCGCGCTGACGGCGCTCGAGGAAGCGCTCGCGGTCAAGAAGGTCGATGCCGGCGTCAAACGCGCGGTGATCGAGCGGATGGACGCCGTGCTCGGCCTCGGCCTGATGGAGCTGACCCGCAAGGACCTGCGCGTGCGTCCGAAGAATGCCGAAATCACCGAAGCCGACATCGAACAGGCACTATCCGACCGCAAGGCCGCGCGGGCGGAGAAGGACTTCGCCAAATCCGACGCGATTCGCGACGACCTCGCCGCCAAGGGCGTCGAGGTGATGGATGGCGACCGGCTCGGCTGGGAATGGAGACTGACATCATGATGAAACTGCTTTTCGCCATCGGCGCATGTGCCTTGCTGGGCACCGCTGCCGTCGGTTGTCCCGCACCCCCGCCTGCCGACGACGCAGCGAAGTATGAACTCCTGTACGATCTCTACCATCCCTTCACCGATCCTGCGATCATGCCCGGAGCCGATTGGAACCGGATTCCGTTTTCCCCCGAGACCGCGGCACTCGTCCAGCGCTGGCAGGACCAGATCGAAGGTCCGATGGACGAGCTCAATTCCTTCGGCTGGCTGTGCCAGTGCCAGGACTGGTCGGCAGAGACGTTCACATTCGATATGGTGGAAACCAGCGCCGATGGAGCGGTCATTCGTGTGGATTCAGGCTGGGGCGACGCGCAGATTACTAGGTTCGATCTCGTCGAGTTCGATGGCAAATGGTTGGTCGACAACATCACCAATGCCTCCTTCCCGGATGGCCTCAAGTGGGCTCTGCGAAACGAGATTGCTAAATGACCACCGCCGTTCTGTCCTCGCTGATCCGCCCACTGGTGGAGCCGCGCCTGCCCGACTGGGTCGAGCCGCTGTGGTTCATGAGCAAGGAAGAGGCGCTGGAGCTGGCGCCGAAGGCCGAGATCGGGTGGTTCGATTTCAATGAGCCGGGTCCGATGTGCGAGGTGGTGACGGCGGCCGAGAACCTCAAATGGCTGACCTCGATCTATGCCGGGCTCGATTTCCTGCCGCTCGACCTGCTGCGCCAGCGGGGCGTGACGGTGACCAACGGCGCGGGCATCAACGCGATCACCATCGCCGAATATGTCGTGATGGGCATGCTCAACGTGGCCAAGGGCTATCGCGACGTGGTGCGCGCGCAGGACCGGCACGAATGGCTGCACGATAGTCCGGGCAAGGTGGAACTGTGCGGAAGCAAGGCGCTGCTCCTGGGCTATGGCGCGATCGGCAAGCTGGTCGAGGAGCGGCTGCTGGCATTCGGCGTCGATGTGTCCATCGTGCGGCGATCAGGTGGCGAGAATGCCCTCGGCCCGGAAGAATGGCAGGCCAGGCTCGGCGAATTCGACTGGGTGATCCTGGCCGTACCCTCCACGCCCGAGACCGAAGACATGATCGGGGCAGACGAACTCGCGGCGATGAAATCCGACGCGGTGCTGATCAACATCGCGCGCGGGACCGTGGTCGATCAGGACGCGCTGGTCACCGCGCTCGAGGAAAAGACGATCGGGGCTGCGTTTCTGGACGTGACCACGCCCGAACCGCTGCCCGAGGACCACAAGCTGTGGACGCTCGATAACGCCCATGTGACGATGCACCTTTCGGGACGCGCGCAGAGCAAGATGTTCCAGCGCTCGGCAGACCGCTTTATCGAGAACCTCGACCGCTACGAACGCGGCGAAGACGTGCAGCCGCAATTCGACCTGTCGCTGGGCTATTAATCCTCGTTGAGCAGCAGCAATTCGGCTTCCACCGTCATCACCGGCTCGGGCCGGTTTTCATAAGTCACGGCGCGCACCTGTGCGTCGGCCACCAGCAGGCCGGCGAGGGTGAATTCGTGTTCGGGCAGGGTTTCGATGAAGCCGTCGGCGGTTTCGCAATCCGCGCTGCCGTGGAAGCGCAGGGTGATGGTGTGCCGCGCCCCCGAGAAGGTCGCACTGGCCCAGGGCCGCTCCTCCATCGCAAGCAGTTCCGCGCAGCCTCCGGCCATTTCCTGCAAGGCGGCGACCACGCGCTTTCCGGCGCGTTCGGCGGCGACGGAGACGGGGGCGGGGCGGATCGGGTCAATGTACATGGGCGGCTCCTGCGCGGTATTTGTTCATGAAATGTTCTACACGTTCTTCGGTTCGTGCGCGGGGGATGCGTCCATTGCGCAAGTCTTCGACGAAGCGCGGATCGCGCGCGGCCAGGCGGCCGAACTTGGTCCAGGGCATTCCTGTTTCGCGCAGGAAAATCTCGATCTTGCGAATCAGCATGGGCGCTCTCCAGCGGGCGGGCGGCGAATCGGTGAAAGGATTTGTCCCTCGCGAAATCCTACTTGTCTAGGAAAAATCTTTCGCCTAAGGAAATTTCATGCATGATGACGACGCCCGCGCCAATCTCGCCCGGCTTGCCGAGCAGCGAAAGGCGAGCCTGAAGAGCCTGTCGGCGATGATCGGTCGCAATGCATCGTACCTCCAGCAATATCTCAATAAGGGCAGCCCGCGGCGGCTCGACGAAAGCGACCGGCGGACGCTGGCGCGGTTCTTCGGGGTGGATGAGGGGATGCTGGGCGCGCCGGAGGAATTTTCCCGCGCGGTGGACAGCCCCTATGTCGAGATCTCCCGGCTCGATGCCGAGGCGGCGGCGGGGGCAGGGGCCGAAGGTGGCTCGCAGGAGATCGGCCATATCGGCTTCGCTCCGCACTGGTTGCGTGCGCAGGGGCTCGACCCCGCGCATTGCTCGGCGATCGCGGTGCGCGGCGATTCGATGGAGCCGACGCTGGCCGAGGGGGACGAGATCCTCGTCGATACCCGCACCGCGCCTTTGCGCAGCGGGGTCTATGTGCTGCGGGTCGACGGGCAATTGTTGGTCAAGCGGCTGGCCCCCGAACGCCCCGGCACGCTGATCAGCGACAATGCGATCTATCCGCCCCTCGAACGCGATCCGGCAGAGGTCGAGGTGATCGGCCGCGTGGTGTGGAAGAGCGGGCGGTTGTGATGCGCTTCAATGTCGCACAGGGTGAGAACGATAGGAGATATCATGTCGCATTTACGTGCCGCGCTGGCCCTGTTGATTCTAGCTGCCGCACCGGCCGCGTCGCTCATAGTGGCCCCGCCTGAAACAGCGGCGCAGGATCGTGCCGTTGCCGATGGGCAGATGCTGGCGCGCGAAGCCTACACCTTCCCGTTCGACACCTACGAAGAATGGCAAAGCTTCATGGATCGCGCGCCCGAGGAGCGATGGCGCGCAGCCGCCGTATCGCCCTTTTTCACGCCGGAGCAATTCGACCGCTACCGCTCGGGTGAGACAGTCAGGCTAGAGCGGATCGCCTATGCCAGCGATGGTCTGCGCATCAAGGGCGTGATCGCTGTGCCTCGCGATGCGACAGGTCCGCTGCCCGTCGTCATCTACGCCCAAGGCGGCGTGGGCGAGTGGAGCCGCCTGACCTTCTTCGATATCGTCGAGATGTCCCGCCTTGCCGAACAGGGCTTTATCGTCGTGGCCAGCCTGCGGCGCGGGGAAGGGGGCAGCGAAGGCGAGCCTGCAATGGGCTCTGGCGACCTCTCCGACATGCTCAACCTGCTCGCCCTGATCGATCAATTGCCCGGCGCAGATCGCGAGCATATCCACTATCTCGGATTCTCGCGCGGCGGAGCGCTCGGCTACCGGCTACCGGCTGCTTGCCGCGACCGACCGGATCGATTCCGCGGTGATGGTCGGCGCGCCCAGCGATCTCGTAAATTCCCCAAGACGCGCCGAGTTCGACGAGTTTGTCTATCCGGGAACCGCGGAAGGCTATGAGGCCGATCCGGAGCGTGCTTTGCGAACTCTCTCGGCGCTCTACTGGCCGCAGGACATGGACCCCGATGCGCGTCTGCTGCTGCTGCACGGCGCGGACGACGAGCGCGTTGAAGTGACGGACAGCCTTGATCTCGCGCGGGAATGGCAAGCGCTCGGCCGACCTTTCGCGCTCCGCGTATATGAGGGCGGATCGCATTCGTTGATCGAGCACAGGGCCGATGTGCGCAAGCTCATCGACGGCTGGTTTGCGCCATGACGGCCGCTGTCTCGCTCAGGAGGGGAAGCGGCGGTAGTCGTCGCGCCGCAGGGTCAGCATGTAATCGGCGATGAGCTCGACGTCCTCGGGCGACAGGTCGACATCCATGATGTCGGGATAATTGTGCGAATCGCCGAGGAAGACGATCAGGCTTTCGCGCGTCAGCCCTTCGGCATTGGCGATGTCCTCGAAGCCGGGGGCGGGCGCGATCGGCGAGGTGGCGCCGGCGGTCACCGCATGGCACCCGGCGCAGGTCGCCTGGACCAGCACCGGCGGTTCGGCAGCTTCAGCGGTCGCGGCGCTTCGCTCTGCCGTCGTTGCGCAGCCTGCAACCGCTGCGAGCGCCCCTGCTGCGACAATCCATCGCCATTCGATCATACGCCGTCCCTCTGTCTCACCGTTTTCATACGCTATACACGCTCGATCAAGCGCTTCATTGACATGTATCAAGTTTCGGATCGGTACGACCTTCGGGCCGAGCGGAATGCCGATTGCGAGGACTTGATTGGCCACGTCCCGCTCTCCGGTCTGCGCGTGCCAAGCTTGCAATCGCCGGGTGCGTCGACCACTTGTCGGGCATGACCGAGACGACCAAAGCGCCGATGAAAGCCGCCATCCTGCCGGTAACGCCCCTCCAGCAGAACTGCTCGCTGGTGTGGTGTACCGACACGATGAAAGGCGCGCTGATCGATCCCGGTGGCGATCTGGACAAGCTCAAGCAAGGCGTCGCCAAGGCGGGCGTCGAGCTAGAAAAAATCCTTATAACCCATGGACATATCGACCATTGCGGCGAGGCCGGCGCGCTCGCGAAAGAACTCTCGCTACCGATCGAAGGTCCGCACGAGGCCGATCGTTTCTGGATCTCGCGGCTCGACGAAGATGGCAAGAAATACGGCATTCGCGGCCAGGTGTTCGAGCCCGATCGCTGGCTCGCCGATGGCGATCAGGTGACCATCGGCAATTTGACGCTCGACGTCTATCACTGCCCCGGACACACGCCGGGCCATGTCGTGTTCCACCACGCCCCCAGCCAGTTTGCGGCGGTCGGCGACGTGCTGTTTCAGGGCTCGATCGGACGCACCGACTTCCCGATGGGCAACCACCAGGACCTGCTCGACGCGATCGTGCAGAAGCTCTGGCCGCTGGGGAATGAAACCACGTTCATCCCCGGTCACGGCCCGGTCAGCACATTCGGGCACGAGCGGCAGAGCAATCCCTTCGTCGGCGATGCCGCGCTCGCCTAGACGAATCGGTTCAGACGATACCTGCGGCAATCAGCGCAGCGTAAACGGCGAGGCCGATCAGCGTCAGCATGGTGACGAGCACGCCGACCATCCGCGCCTTGTGCGGTTTGTCCGAATCCATCCCGATCGCATGCGCCACGCGGGCTAGCAGATAGACCCCCACCACCGCGCTCAGCCATGTCCCTCCGCGTCCGGCCAGTTCGATGCCGGCGACCAGCAGCAGAACGAACGGGGTATTCTCGACGAAATTGAGCTGCGCGCGCATCCGCCGCGTCAGCGGGCCGCCCCCATCGTCGCCGTGGAGGACCTTCTGCTTGCCGCGCAGCTGCCCGATGCGCACCGCGAGCCAGAGATTGACCAGCGCCGCGGCGGCGCAGGCACTCAGCGTAATCGGGAGGATGATCGTCATATCGTACTTCCTTCGCGGTGCGACCCGGCATTGCGCTTTGGCGCCGATCAGGGTGCTAGCGCGCGCCCACAGCGCTTGCAACGGAGGGAATTTGCGCTATAGGCCGCGCCTTCGCCGCATCCGAGGCTTCGTCACTCCGCGCTCTTGCGCGCGCGGGAGGCATCGCCTAGGTCGGCATCCGAAATTAGTGATTTACGCGAAGGTTAGGTGCCGAGATGGCAGTCCCCAAAAGAAAAGTATCGCCGCATCGCCGTGGCAATCGCCGCGCCCACGATTCGCTGAAGGTCGAAGCATTCCACGAATGCTCGAACTGCGGCGAATTGAAGCGCCCGCACAATATGTGTGCGGCGTGCGGCCATTATAACGGTCGCCTCGTGGCCGAGCCCAAGGGCATCTGATCCCTCTTACCCGTAATCGGGAGATAAGCGCATGAGCCTGCCGCGTATCGCCATCGATGCGATGGGCGGCGATGAAGGTGTGCGCGTAATGATCGACGGTGCCGCGCTCGCGCGGCGCCGCCATGATCGTTTCCAGTTCCTGCTGGTCGGCGACGAGGAGCGGATCCGGGCCGCGCTCGAGGATCACCCGAATCTCGCCGCCGCATCCGAAATCCTCCACGCGCCCGAAGCCATTGCCGGCGACGAAAAGCCGAGCAAGGCGATCCGCCGCGCCAAGACCACTTCGATGGGAATGGCGATCAATGCGGTGAAGCAGGGCAAGGCCGGGGCAGCCGTGTCGGCCGGGAACACCGGCGCGCTGATGGCGATGAGCAAGCTCGCGCTGCGGACGATGCCGGGGATCGACCGACCCGCGCTCTCCGCGCTGTTGCCGACGCTCGGCGATCACGACGTGCTGATGCTCGATCTGGGTGCCAACACAGAGTGCGACGCCCGCAATCTCGTGCAGTTCGCGATCATGGGCGCGGCCTATTTCCGTATCGCCACCGGGGTCGAGGAGCCGCGCGTGCGCCTGCTCAACATTGGGACCGAGGAGACCAAGGGCACCGGAGAGCTGCAGGATGCCGCGACCAGGCTGAAGGAAGTCTCGGAGGATCTCGCGATTTCGTTCGAAGGTTATGTCGAGGCGGACAAGATCAATCGCGGCGAAGTCGATGTGATCGTCTCGGACGGTTTCTCCGGAAATATCGCGCTCAAGGCAGTCGAGGGGGCGGCCCGCTTCGTAACCGACCTGCTGCGACGTGCCTTCACCAGTTCGCTGCGATCGAAGTTCGGCTTCCTCGTCTCGCGACCGGCCACCGAGTTGCTGAAGCACTCGCTCGATCCCAACAACCACAATGGCGCAGTTTTCCTGGGCCTCAACGGCGTGGTCGTGAAGAGCCACGGCAGCGCCACCGCGATTGGCGTGGCGAATGCCGTCGCGCTGACGGCAAGATTGCTGGAGGAAGACCTGACCAAACGGATCGAAGCCGACCTTGCTCGGCTGGGCGAAGAAAGTCTGCGGACAGGCGGCCAGCGCTGATGCGACGTTCCGTACTGCTTGGGACGGGCTCGGCGCTGCCCGAAAATTGCGTGACCAACGCCGATCTCGCGACCCGGATCGACACCACCGACGAATGGATCGTGGAACGCACCGGCATTCGCCAGCGCTATATCGCGGCGGAGGGCGAGACGACCTCGACGCTCGCGACTGCGGCCGCGCGCAAGGCGTGCGAAGCGGCGAATGTGGATCCGGAATCGATCGACCTGATCGTGCTCGCCACCGCGACGCCCGATAATACTTTTCCGGCGACCGCGACCCAGGTTCAAAAACAGCTCGGCTGTCGCGGCGGAATCGCGTTCGACGTCCAGGCCGTCTGCACAGGTTTCCTGTACGCAATGGGCGTGGCCGACTCCATGCTGAAGAACGGCATGGGCAGTCGCGCTCTGGTGATCGGTGCGGAGACGTTCAGCCGGATTCTCGATTGGGAGGACCGGACGACCTGCGTATTGTTCGGTGACGGAGCAGGTGCTGTCGTGCTGGAATCGCGCGACGGTGAGACAGAACGCGGTGTGATCGCGAGCAAGCTGCACGCCGATGGCGAGCACAAGGAACTGCTCTATGTAGATGGTGGTCCCTCGACCACCGGCACCGTCGGCAAGCTCCGGATGAAAGGGCGCGAGGTTTTCCGCCACGCGGTCGTCAACCTCGCCGAGGTTCTGGGCGAAGTCCTCGAGCAGGCCGACATATCGGTGACGGATATCGACTGGGTGGTGCCGCATCAGGCCAACGCCCGCATCCTCGATGCAACTGCGCGCAAGCTGGGTCTGCCGGCGGAAAAAGTGGTGGTGACCGTAGACAGGCATGCGAACACATCGGCAGCGTCGGTGCCACTGGCGCTCGACACCGCGATCCGCGACGGGCGAATCAAGCAGGGCGACCTGGTCATGCTCGAAGCAATGGGCGGCGGCTTCACGTGGGGCGCCAGCCTTTTGCGAATGTAAATCATATGCAGTTCGTCGAGGCTCAAGGCAGGTTCGCCGTGAATCCGTTGCAATTCCGGACTAATCCTCTAGGAGCGGTCGTGGGTCGCGAAAGGTAGGGCAGACCTCATGCGTTCGACGAATACGCTTACCCGAGCAGACTTGTGTGAAGCCGTTCACAAGAAGACCGGCTATCCGCGCAGTGAATCGCAGGACATGGTCGAGGCGATCCTCGATCTGATGACTGATGCACTCGTCTCGGGCGAAAATGTGAAGATTTCCGGGTTCGGAACCTTTCTCCTTCGCGACAAGGCGGAGCGGATCGGCCGAAATCCCAAGACCGGTGTCGAGGTGCCGATTACCCCGCGCCGCGTGCTGACGTTCCGCGCGAGCCAGACGCTTCGCGACAAGGTTTCCGACGCGTGAGCGACGACGCCTCGCTCTTCGACGATGGCAAGGACCCCGAGGCCTTGCGAACGATCGGCGAGGTTTCCAAGGCGCTCGGTATCAAGCCTCATGTGCTGCGCTACTGGGAAGAACAGTTCCCGATGCTCAAGCCGACGACGCGTGCGGGCGGACGACGGTATTATCGTCCGGCCGACATCGCCTTGGTTCGGCGGATCGACGATCTCGTCAACCGTCAGGGCTATACGCTGAAAGGCGCGCGAAAGGCTTTGTCGAGCAAGGATCAGCCGGTCGGCGAAGCGATTTCCGCGCCGCATCCCCAGCAACGCGAGCCGCGCGAGATCGAAGCGCCCGCTTTGGTACCGCAATTGCGCGCGATTCGTGACCGGCTCGCGTCGGCGCTCGACGCCTAGGACAATTCCTCTATCGGATAGCGCCGCAGCTTCAGGTCGCAGCCCGAGCTGCAGACATCGCTCCAATGCGACACGTCGCATTCCAGCTGAACGAAACCAGCGGTCGGGAATTTCGCGGCTATCCGCTCCCTATCCGAGACATTGTCGTCGAGCCTGATAAGGTCGAGTGCCAGAAAAGTCAGGCCCGGATTATGTCCAACGAGTAGCAATTCGTCGAAACCGTCATCCTGCGCCTGAACAAGTTCGAGCAGCGTTCCGGCGCTGGCGAGGTAGATGCGATCTTCGAGCACTTTCTCAGGCGCCTCGTCGAATTCGCAGCACACGGCATCGAAGGTCTCGCAACAGCGGCGGGCAGGGGATACCAATGCGTGTCGGTATTCGCCGCAAGAGTGTTTGATGTAGCGCCCCATTGCCTGGGCTGCGGTGCGTCCTTCGTCGCAGATCGGCCGATCGAAATCGCTCGACGCGCCAGCATCCCAATCGGACTTTGCATGACGGAGGAGAGCGAGGCGCTTCATGCCTGTGCTACGCATGCGCTGCGGGCGTAGTTCCATCCGAAAGTTGATTTTTGTTAATCTCTCGCTCGGCGACACGCGCAATCGCTTCGTCCAGCGTGCAGCGAGTTACCGGTGTGCCGGGCGGGAAAGCAGAAAGCAGGCGGCTGGGAAAGGCGGGCGAGAGCATCACGAACTGGCCACGATCATCGGCGCGCCGAACAAGGCGTCCGAAAGCCTGCGCGAGCCGCGCGCGGATGATGCGGTCGTCATGCGCCTGGGCACCGCCTTCGGCTTCGGCGGCCGCGAGGCGGCGCGCGCGGTGTAGAATTGTGGGGCGCGGCCACGGGACCTGTTCCATCACCACGCAGCGCAGAGAATCTCCCGGCACGTCGACTCCGTCGCGCAAGGCGTCGGTGCCGAGGAGCGAGGCGCGCGGATCGTCGCGGAAGATGTCGGTGAGCGTGCCGGTATCGATGGGATCGACATGCTGGGCGTAGAGCGGGAGCCCGGCCCGGGCGAGTCGGTCGGCAATCCGGCCGTGGACCGCGCGCAATCGCCGGATCGCCGTGAACAGGCCTAGCACACCGCCGCCTGCGGCCTCGATCAACCGTGCATAGGCACCAGCCAGCGCCGGGATATCGCCGCGACGGATATCGGTGACGACCAGGATCTCCGCGAGATTTGCATAATCGAACGGGCTGGGCGCGGCGAAGGTCTCCGGCCGGACGCCGACATGCTCGGCCCCGCTGCGCGCAATCGCGCTGTCCCACTGCGGCTCGCCATCCCGGTCACGCTCGGTCAGCGTGGCGCTGGTCAGCATAACGCCATGCGCGCCTTCCAGCACAGTCGCGGCAAACGGCTTCATCGGATCGAGCCAACGGCGGTGGATCGCGACATCGAATTCGCGCGCGTCGGAGCGTTCGACCGCGAGCCAATCGACGAATTGCGGTTCGGCCAGATTATCTCCGTCGACCCCGCCGAGGCGATCGAGCATCGCTTCCCAGGCTGCGATCAGATCGATTCGCCACCCAAGCGAATGGCGCGCCCCGTCGACCCGTGCGCGGCCCTGCGCGTCTAGCCAGTCGGGCGCGTCTTCCATCACCGCTTCGAGCCGCCCGGCTAGCTTCAGCAAGGGCTTGCGGAGCGCGGCGAGGGCATCGGCTGCATGGCCTGCCTGTTCGATCAATGCGCCATCGAGGCTCGCCGCTTCGGTTTCGATTCCATAGCCCGCTTCGACTCCGCCGCTTTCGTCGCGGGCATATGTGGTCGCCCGGACGGCGGCGAGCAGGGCCTCGATCGGGCCCGACGCTGCGCCTTCTGCCAGCCGACCGAGCCAGCCAGACGCAGGAAGCGCTTCGGCTGCTTCGCTCGCCGCGTCGATCGCATTGCCTCCCGCTTCGTCATAGCTGGCGATATCCGCAAGGCGCGCGGCCAAGCCGCGGCGGCGACCCTTGGAGCCGCGCTCGGGCCCGAGGATCCATCGTTTCAATTCGATCGCTTCACCACCCGAAAGCGCTGCAGCGAAAGTCGAATCGGCTGCGTCGAAAACATGATGGCCTTCGTCGAAGATTACGCGGGAAGGGCGGTTGGCGGCATCGCGTCCGCGGGCGGCGTTGACCATAACCAGCGCATGATTGGCGATGACGAGGTCCGCATCGACCGACTGGCGCGCGGCCCGTTCGATGAAGCATTTCCGGTAATGCGGGCATCCGGCATACACGCATTCGCCGCGCCGGTCGGTCAACGAAGCGATCGCGCGGCGACGAAACAACGTGCCGAGCCAGCCCGGCAAGTCACCGCCGATCATGTCGCCGTCGCGGGTATAGGCGGCCCAGCGCGCCACCAATTGCGCAAGGATGGCGGGACGTCCGCCGAAGCCGCCCTGCAAGGCATCTTCGAGGTTCAGCAGGCAGAGATAGTTCTCGCGCCCCTTGCGCACGACCACGGGCGGCGTGCCGTCGGTTCGCTGTTCGGGCCAGGCGCGCGCGCTTTCGCTGCGCAGCTGGCGTTGCAGATTGCGTGTGTAGGTAGAGACCCAGACGGTCCCGCCGCTTTCCTTTGCCCACAGCGAGGCGGGGGCAAGATAGCCGAGCGTCTTGCCGATCCCGGTACCCGCCTGCGCCAGCAGCATATGCGGTGCGTCGCGGCGGGTGCGAGGGGCGAACACGTGGGACGCGACCCGGGCATAGTCGCGCTGGCCCTCGCGGCGTTCGGAGCCGTGGCCGGTGAGGGTGTCGAGCTGCGCGGCGATTGCATCGCCCTCCAGGGTAACCTGGCGCGGTTGGGGCCGGTCGGCGGCTTCTTCCCATTGGGGAAGACGGGAGAACAGCCACTTCTCTGCGCGTTCGGGCTTGCGAATGGCGATGCGCTGGGCCCAGGGCCAGCGCAGTCGGGCAAGCGACTGCAGCGAGGACCAGGCCCCTTCGCGCTCGGCCCAGTCGTCGGCTTCGCAGCGCGCCAGCAACTCGCCCGCCGCGCGCTGAAGCAGGGCGGGCACGTCCCCATCCGCTTGTGGAGGCGTGATGCCCAAAGCCTCTGCCAGCCCCTTGGGTGTGGGGACGCAAAACCTGGCTGGATAGACGAAGGCGAACAGTTCGAGCAGGTCCAGCCCCGATAGATCGGGATAGCCAAGACGCGTGGCGACCAAAGGCGCGTTGAGCATCAGCAGCGGGGTATCGGCAGCCGACGTCACCGCTTCTCCTTTCGCCACTTCCCGCACCGAGCCATCGGGATCGCACAGCCAGGTGCCGGCGTGCGAAGCGTGCAGCGCGGAAAGGGGAAGGGGGGCAGTCACTGCGGCGACGCTAGAACGAAGGTGGAACGCGACGCAAGGTGCGCGAGTTCGCGTATTAACCGATTGTTTCAGATCAAGTGCTTTGGTGTGCGCACAGGCACGAGGCCGCCTGCGATATGACGGGGATGATCCACTTTTGTCTTTTATCGATCAGTTATTTCAGCGTGCGAACGAGGAAGCGCAAAGCCTGCTTCTGGCCGCGCTCGATCAGCTGGCAGAGGGGGTCATCGTGGCCGATGCCGACGGTCTTCTGATCTATGTAAATCCTGCCGCTGCAGCGATCCACGGCGTTGGTGAATTGCATGTCAGTCCTGCGGATTACTCTCAGACGTATCATCTGCTGACGTCCGAAGGAAAGCCGTATCCGCCAGCAGATCTGCCGTTGTCGCGGGCGGTGCTTCATGGCGAGACGGTTCGTAATGCGCATTGGAAGATTGCCCACCCCGATGGCAGGATCGTCGATGCGGTCGGTTCCGCACGGCCGGTTCTCGACAAGAAGGGAGACCAGATCGCGTCGGTGGTGACCATGTCGGATCGGACGATTGAAATGGCCGACCGGAGGAGGCTCGCCAATGCGCTCGAAACCAAGGACACGCTGCTTTCCGAAGTGAACCACCGGGTGAAGAACAATCTCTCCCTGGTGAATTCGCTGCTGACCCTGCACGCCCGCCGGATGGATGACCCTCAGGCGAAAACAGCCTTTACGGATGCATCGGCGCGGGTTGGTGTGCTGGTCGATATTCATAGCCAGCTGTTCGCCCTCGACACTCATCGCAGCATCGAGGTCGTATCGTTCCTAGCCCACCTGACGCGAGAGACGTTGCGTTCGATGGCGGTCGGACGCGATGTCGAGCTCGTGATCAAGCAATATGGCCGCGCTTTACTCTCGACCGACCAGACAACGACCCTGGCGCTCGCTCTCAACGAATTGACTCTCAATTCGCTGAAGCATGCATTCAACGACACGGAGAAACCCCGGATCGAGCTGGAGATGATGGCAGGCTCGAACATGCTGTCGATCGTCTATTGCGACAATGGATGCGGCATGGAGGACAAGCCGGCGGCGAGTTCGACCGGGATTGGCGAGGCTCTTATCTCGCAGTTGACGACGTCGCTATCGGCGAAGCTCGAGAAGCGCCACGGCGTCGAGGGTTTCTGCGTCGATATCGAAATCCCGCTCTACTGAGAACGGCCTCCGGATTGCCGGTCGCGGGGCTTCGCACTTGCAACATGGCGGCGAAACGGCAAGAGGCGATGGCATGAGCATGACCGAACTTACCGCCGCCGCACGCGTGTCCAAGGCCTGGCCGTTCCAGGAGGCCCAGCGGCTGCTCAAACGCTATCCCGACGGCGCCAAGCCCGACGGTTCGCCGGTGCTGTTCGAGACCGGCTACGGCCCCTCCGGCCTGCCGCATATCGGCACGTTCCAGGAAGTGCTTCGCACGACGCTGGTTCGCCGCGCGTTCGAAGCCATGATCGGCGCGAAGCGGGAAGACGGCAAGACGCGGCTGGTGGCTTTCAGCGACGATATGGATGGCCTGCGCAAGGTGCCCGACAATGTCCCCAACAAGGACGTGCTTGAAACCAATCTGCACAAGCCGCTGAGCCGAATTCCCGACCCGTTCGATTCCGGGCACGGCAGCTTTGCCGCGCACAACAACAAGATGCTGCGCGATTTTCTCGATCGCTTCGGTTTCCAGTACGAATTCGTCGCCGCGTCCGATCGCTACAATTCGGGCGCGTTCGACGATGCGCTGCGCCAGGTCCTGCGCAAGAACCAGGACATTCTCGCCATCATGCTGCCGACGCTGCGCGAGGAGCGGCGACAGACCTATTCGCCGGTACTGCCGATTTCGCCGACCAGCGGCAAAGTGCTCCAAGTTCCGGTGGAAGTGGTCGATGCCGAGGCTGGCACAATCCGTTTCACCGAAGAAGATGGCAGCACAGTCGAACAGAGCGCGCTGGGCGGGCAGGCCAAGCTGCAATGGAAGGTCGATTGGGCCATGCGCTGGTATGCGCTCGGTGTCGATTACGAGATGTACGGCAAGGACCTGACCGACAGCGGCGTGCAATCCGGTCGGATCGTGAAGGTGCTGGGTGGCCGCAAGCCCGAGGGTTTGATCTACGAGCTCTTCCTCGATGCCAATGGCGAGAAGATTTCCAAGTCCAAGGGCAACGGACTGACGATCGAGCAGTGGCTGCAATATGGCAGCGAAGAGAGCCTTGGCTTCTACATCTTTCCCAATCCCAAGAGCGCCAAGCAATTGCATGCGGGCGTGATCCCCCGCGCGGTCGACGATTACTGGGCGTTCCGCGAGCGGCTGACCGAACAGGCGCTCGACAAGCAGCTTGGCAATCCCGTGTGGAACCTGCTGCGCGCCAATGGCAGTTTCGAAAGCGCCGAGGCACCGGGCGCAGGGGACAACCTGCCGGTCAGCTACGCGCTTTTGCTCAACCTGATCGGCGTGTTGGGAGCGGAGGCGGACAAGGACCAGGTTTGGTCCTATCTCGGCAATTACGTAGAAGATGCCGACGCGGGTAGTCATCCCGAGCTCGATGCGATGATCGACCATGCATTGGCCTACAACCGTGATTTCGTTGCCCCAACGCTGGTCAAGCGTGCGCCGACGGAGGTCGAGGCGCAAGCGCTGCGTGAACTTGATGCGCGCCTGGCCGAGGTGCCTGCGGGAACGAGTGCGGAAGACCTTCAGACGATGGTGTACGAGATCGGCAAGGATGATCGTTTCGGCTTCGAAAACCTGCGCGACTGGTTCCGGGCGCTGTACGAGATCCTGCTCGGCTCTTCGCAGGGGCCGCGGATGGGCAGCTTCATCGATCTCTACGGGATTGCAAACACCCGCAAGCTGATCGCGACCGCGCTCGCTTAGGCGCGCCTCCGCATGGAGCCGGTCAGCCGCCCCATTTGCGGGTGCGGTACCACTTGGTAACGACGTATTTTACACCGGCTTCGACCGGTGTGCCGGCATGCATGGTGTCGTAATTCACGGTGCCGTCGGGCAGGGCGTTGTTCCAGATCAGCAGCGCGCCGCGTTGCGGCGGCACCGACAGGCCGAGATGCACGAAATTGGTTGCGCCGCCTGCCTCGACATCATTGAGATAGATCATCGCCGTCCAGCTGCGCTGGCCGCCCGTCGCCTTCTCCCCCTTCCAATACGAGGCGTTGGTCCAGAACCAGTCGCAATGTTCCTTGAACTGTTGTCCCGGAAGATAGCGCTGGCCTTGTAGGTGCTCTCCGTAGGTCGGCTCGATTCCCAACAGGTCGTCGATCCGCCGGCTGATCGAACGCACAAACGGGTCCGCGAAGCTGACATCGCCCGAATAGCTCGTGCGGTACTGCGCGTCGTAATCAAGGTCGAACACGCTCGATGGGCGCGCGACCTCGTCGACCAGCCCGATGAAGCGATCGCATTCGGCAGGGCTGAGAAATTCGCCGACCGCATAGAGCTCGGCGCCTTCATCGACGAGAGTCTGTACCCGCGGATTGGCTTGCAAGCGGGTGCGCACCGCAGCACCGAGCTTGCGCAGCGCGCTGCGGTCCTCGTGCTTGCCGATGCGTGGGCGCGCGACTGTAGACGGTGCGGTGTTGTCCATTCGGGCAGCGATATACGGCAGCGCTGCGCATTTCCAGACGCTTGGTCGACCATACCATCTTGTCGCGATCGAATTTGCGCGACAGAACAGCGGCATGAGCAACACGAACACGGCTTCGCAAACGCGCTATTCCTATGGCGCGATGATATTTCACTGGGTGATTGCAGTCGCGGTCATCGTCAACTGGCGCATCGTCGAGAACGCGCATGGGCTGAAGGGTGCCGCACGCGGCGACTTGATGAACGATCACAAGGCATTGGGGATCGCGATCCTCGTGCTGACTGTCGGACGTCTGCTGTGGCGATGGACCCATCCTCGACCGCCGCTCGCCAGCCACCTTGCCGCCTGGGAAAAGACGCTAGCCAAGATCACGCATTTCATCTTCTATCTGCTTCTGATCGCTTTGCCGCTCGGCGGCTGGCTGGCCAACTCGTTTGCCGGCCGCACGATCGATTTCTTCGGCCTGTTCACGATCGGAACTCTTCCGGTCGGCGAAAGCCGCCAAACGGCGGGCACAATCTTCGAGCTGCACGGGACCGGTGCCAACATATTGCTGATCCTCGTCGCGCTGCACGTTCTCGGCGTGGTCAAGCACATGGCGATCGACAGGGACGGTCAACTGTGGCGGATGCTCCCCTTCGGAACAGCGACGAAGAACTAAAAGAAGCCCTCGCCTCCTAAGGAAGGCGAGGGCAGGATTTCATCCCCCAAAGGACCCTGGGTGGGGATGAAAGGGAAGACGACTACCAGAAGAAGTCGTAGATCACGTCGCGCACTTCGCCTGTGTAGGTGTTCACCAGTAGCACATCGTCGTAATAGCGAACCCAGCGGTAGGGGCCGTAGGCCGGCGGCAGGCGATACTGCCAAGGATTCACGATCCGGTAGCGATTGCCGTAGAACAAATTGTCGAGGAAGATCCCGATGCTCAGCCGGCGATAGCGATAGTTGCGGTAGGGCACGTGATACCGGCCGATGCGGTAGGACGTGCGATTATGGGTACGATAGCGCTGCCAGTCGTAGCGCCGCTGATCGCGCCAGCGACGGTTCCAGCGACGATAGTCTCCGCCACGATAATCGCGATAGCGGCGCTGGTCGCGCTGACGATACGCCTGCCGCGTCGCGTCGCGGCGACCTTCGCGATAGGCTTGGCGGGTCTGGCGCCGATCCTGACGGCCATCGGCACGGCGTTCATCGCGGCGACCCTGGCGATAGGCCTGGCGCTGCTCGGTCCGCTGACGGACGCGCCGATCCTGGCGGCCATCGGCACGGCGTTCCTGCCGAGTTTCCTGCCGACGCTCCGCGCGGCGTTCCTGCCGAGTTTCCTGCCGACGCTCCGAGCGCCGTTCCTGGCGACGCTCTGACCTGCGTTCCTGGCGTCGTTCGGTGCGTCGCTCCTGTCGGCGTTCGGTTCGCTGACGCTGGGTGCGCTGGGTCGCGCGATCCTTGCGGCGTTCGCTGCGAGCCTTGCGGCGCTCCTGGCGATCCTGCTCGACGAACGACGCTGCGTGCATGGTTGCGACGCCTGCGTTGGCCTCGGCAGCATTTGCGGGCAGCGCCGCGAAAGCCAGGCCCGCGGCAAGCGCGGCGAGTGCGGATTTGGTGAAGAGGCTGGCTCCGGCCATTGTCCATCTCCTGTTCTTCTTCCGACACCCCTCGCGCCGGATTGCAGGACTCGGTCTAGACAGCGCGGCGTGACACGAAACTGAACTCCCCTGTCGTCGAATGTTCAGAAAAGCGGCGTGCAACCTGAACTGTTGCGCTCAAGCCGCGAAGGGGCCAATCGCGCAGGCATGGACAACAGCTTCGAAGCCATTCGCACCGAAATAGACCGCTGCCTCGAAAAGGCGGCGTCGGACCGGCAATCGCCCATGCACACGCCGGTGGTCGCGACCGCCGATGCCGATGCGCGGGTCATGGTGCTGCGCGATTGGGATGCGGAAAGCCGCACACTACGGTTCCACACAGATGTTCGCGCTCCTAAGGTGACGGTGATCGAACATGATCCGCGCATCGCGGTGCTGGCTTACGACAAGGAGGCCAAGCTGCAGCTCCGAATGCGCGGAACGGGTCGGATCGAGCGTGAGGGGCCCATCGCCGATGCGGCGTGGCAATCGGCCGATAATTTCGCACGGCGTTGCTATCTGGGGGAAGGGCCCGGCGCAGTGGCCGACGATCCGACCTCGGGCCTGCCACCGGAATTTGAAGGGGTCGAGCCGAGCGATGCCGAGCTCATCCCGGCGCGCAAAAACTTCGCGGTGCTGTTGGTCGAAGTCGAGGCCTTCGACTGGTTCCATCTCGCGCATACCGGGCATCGCCGGGCGCTGTTCGATGGGAAGGGCGCGCGCTGGCTCTCGCCCTAGGCAAATGGCGGGCAGCAAGGCCGCCCGCCATCCCCTGCGCTTTACGCTGCGGTGACCTTGCGGGCCTTTTCGTGCGCCGCGGTCATGGCTTCGGCAGCCGCTTCCTCGCTGATCTTCAGGCCTTCGGCGATCACGAACTCGGGATTGTCGATACCGATGAAGCCGAGCGCGCTGGTAAGATAGCGTTCGGCGTGTTCGACACTGCGCTGCGCGCTGTCTTCGCCGTAAAGCCCGCCGCGAGCGATCGCGACGATCACGCGCTTGCTGCCCATCAGACCTTCGGCAGCGCCGGTTTCGGTATAGCGGAAGGTCTCGCCGGCAACGAGGATGCGGTCGATCCAGGTCTTGAGCTGGCTGGGGATGGTGAAATTGTACATCGGCGCGCCGATCACGACGGTGTCGGCGTTCTTAAACTGGGCCAATGCTTCAAGCGAATCCTCTTCGCCGAACGCCGGCAGGGTCAGGTGGGCGAACGGCTCGGCGACGAGGTCGCGATAGGTCACTTCTGCATCGGGCACGGCGTCTTTCAGCTGGCTGACAATGGCTGCGGTGAGGTCGCGGCTGGCCGATGCATCGCCGGAAATCGAACTGTCGATATGGAGGATTTTCATGGGGTCGTCCTTTGTGGGTCACGATTGTTGACCAAGGCCATATATGTGACCACATTGGCCCGGCAAGAACGCAAAACTCACTGACCAGGTCACACCGATATGACTACCCCGAACCATCCGCACGCCGATCCCGGTTGCCGCGCCGTCAGCGAAGTGCTGAGCCGGGTGGGCGACAAATGGACCGTGCTGATCGTCAAAGCCCTGCAAGCCGCGCCCGAGGAAGGGCGCCGTTTCAACGAGCTCAAGCGCGATATCGGCGGGATTTCCCAGCAAATGCTGACCCGCAGCCTGCGCGCGCTCGAGCGCGACGGGATGGTTGCGCGCACCGTCCATCCGACGGTCCCGCCGCAGGTCGAATACCGGCTGACGGATCTCGGCCAGTCGCTCGCGGTGCCTGTCCTCGCGCTGTCCGACTGGACCTTTGAAAACCTGGCCCGGATCCATGCCAATCGCGCGGCTTACGATCGGGTCCAGGAGGAAGCCGCCTAGCCCCCGAAAAAGCGAAACCCGGCGACTGCCAGTGCAGCGCCGGGTTCCGGATTCATACACAGTCTGGCTTACGCCGCCTGCTTGATTTCGCGCAGGGTCACATTGAAGGTGATGTCCTCGCCTGCGAGCGGGTGGTTGGCATCGGCCTTGACCGACTGGTCGCCCACTTCGGTGATCGTCAGCATCATCGGCTGGCCGTCCTGCGCCTGGGCCTGCAGCTGCATGCCGGGCTGGGGAGCGGGTTCGGGCGGAAGATTGGCGCGCGGCAGGTCGATCACCAGCTCAGGATTGTGCGGGCCATAGGCCTTTTCGCTGGGGATCGTGATTGTCTTCTCGGCGCCGACTTCCATGCCGGCAAGCCCTTCTTCGAGCGCGGGCATCACTTCGCCACCGCCCAGTGTCAGGTCCTGCGGCCCGCTTTCGGCGGTGTTGGCGACGACAGTGCCGTCGCTCTTCTTGACGGTGTAGTCGATGGTGACGGTGTCGCCGGTCTTGGCAGTGCTCATAACAATCCTCTGGAATTTCGTGTGTGCGGCGCGGACACGCGCCGTCCGGACATGCGCCCGCGAACCGGGCGCCTCGCAACCCATGTGGGAACCGGGGCGGGATGAGTCAAACAAAGTCCCCGACAGGTGTCTGGCGCGACACACGCGAAGGCCTGCAAAGTGCCGTCCGATGGACCACCGAAGCCGGGGTTTTGCAAAACTCTACGATCCTGCGCGATCCACGCAATTCCGCGGCCTAGCGCGCGATCGGGGGAGCAGAAGTGTAACCTTCCGTCGCGACAACGACGAGACGGGGAGGGTGAGCGTATCATGCCGCCGGATTACATGCCGACCGGCGTGTAGGACAGCGACGATCCGCGCCGCCGTGAGGCGAGCACAGTTGATTTGCCCGCTATCGAACCGTGCGTTTCTCGATGTCGCGCAAACTTGATTCTCTCGGCGGGCGGTATAGAATTCACTTGTTTTTCAAAGCCCGCCGTTCGCCGAGCGGACGCTCGACCAAAGTGAGGAGCGATCATGCTAATCGAAATGTTCCTGTCTTCTGCTGCCATGTTGCTGCCAAACCTACTTGCTCCCGACCCCGGCGCCGACCCCGATTGGGTCTATGGCGATGGCGAATTGCCGGAGAAATGGTCGATCGACAACGACAGCTACGCGGTTTGCGATACGGGGCAAATGCAGTCGCCGATCGTCCTGTCCGACACCAATGCGCGCGCCTCGATCGCGTTCGCAGCATCCTATGGCGAGGCAGATGGCAAGCTGAAGCGTGGGCGCGGCAAGGTTCAGGTCGATGTCGATTCCGGTATGGGAATGGTTAGCGGCGACACGCTGTTCAGCCTTTTGCAGATGCACTTCCATACCCCGGCCGAGCATATGCTGCATGGAGAGCGCTATCCGCTGGTCGTTCATCTGGTTCACGGCTCACGCGACGGTGAATTCGCCGTCCTCGGCGTCATGTTCGAGGAAGGCGATGCCAATCCGGCGATTGCTGCGATCCTCGACGCCCTCGAAAGCGAGGGGAAAGAGGTAATGCTCGACATCGCATCGCTCGTGCCCGAACGGCCCGATCTCTATCGCTATATGGGGTCGCTCACGACGCCGCCTTGCACGGAAGGCGTCAATTGGCATGTTGCAGACGAGGTGCTCGAGGCGAGCGAAGAACAGATCGCGGCGATGGCGCGCATCCTGGGCGCCAGCAACCGGTCGCTCCAGCCGCTTAACAATCGGTTGATCATCGGGCCGGAGGACTGACCTGTTTTCCGAAAAGGGCGGGCATGGTGCCTGCCCTTTGGTATTGCAATGATGAGGTGACGCGCCGTCATGCGCGTTTCCTCTCACATGTTCATTCGGGGGCCACGTCGCTCTCTACCCCGAACCTGTCGAAGGGCTTCGTCTATTGTTGCGGGGACTCCTGGATTAGCGTCGCGCGAAGCGGGTGAAGCCCTGGTCCTCGACCGCGCGCCGTTCGATCCGCTCGACCCGCGCGCGGGGAGGGCCGTCCTCCATCGCCGCGATCATGCGCTCGACCGCTTCGCGCTCGCCTTCGACCTGCGCCTCGACCGTCCCGTCGGGCAGGTTGCGCACCCAGCCACACACGCCCAGCGAGCGCGCGGTCTCGACCGTCCAGTCGCGGTAGAACACACCCTGCACGCGGCCGTAGATGATAAGGTGACGGGCGGTCATTATGGCAACCTAGCGCAACACCGAGCGTTTTGCATGTCGAGCGAGCCGTACCCTTCGTGCGGCACTGGAACGCGGTCAGTGCATCAGTGCGGGCGTCGCCTCCTGTTCAAGCGAGCGAGCCGCCGTCGCACCGGCCTGGGTGCGGAAGTTCCCTGCCTGATCGGCGAGCTCGGTCACTTCGGACGCTAGCTGGCGCGATGCTGCCGAGGTTTCTTCGACCATCGCTGCGTTTTGCTGCGTCGAATTGTCCATATCGCTCACGGCCGTGACGATTTCGGAAATGGCGGAAGCCTGGGCCTGATTGTCTGCCGCCATCGTGTCGAGCAACTCGTTCACGTTGCCCACGCTCGCCGAAATCTGTTCGAGCGCGGCATCGACGCGTTTGACGCTGCCGACCGCATTGCCGACTTCTTCCTGCGTCGTGGTAAGCTGTTCGCGCGCCGATCCCGCTTCTTCTTCGGCCCGCATGGCGAGCGCGGAGACCAGGTCGGCGACCACTGCAAATCCGCGCCCGGCCTCGCCTGCGCGGCCTGCTTCGACCGCCGCGTTCATCGCGAGTACGCGGGTCTGGAATGCGATCTTGTCTAGCCCTTCGATCACCGTGTCGATACCCTCGGCACTTTCCTGGACCCGGCCCATCGCCTGCATCGCCTGTTCGGCGAGAGAGCGCCCGTCGTGCACGATGCCATTGGCTTCATTGGCGCTCTGTGCGGTGTCCTTGGCAGCGGTGGCCCCGCGCGAGATCCGGTCGTTCATCTGCGTGAGCGCTGCTGAAGTCTGTTCGAGGCTGGCGGCATTGGCTTCCGTACGGCGGGCCAGCGATTCGGAGCTTTGCGCAATCTCGCTGGAGCTCGTGCGGATCGAATCTGTGCCACTGGCCACGCTTTCGATCAGAGTGCGCAGCGACTGGACAGCATCGTTATAATTGGTCTTCAGGCTGGCATAGGCCGGAGGATAGTCGGCGGTCACCTCGACCATCAGATCGCCATCGGCCAATGCGGAGAGGCCCTCGGCCAACGTATCGGTGACCATCTTCTGCTCGCGTGCAGTGATCGCGGCGGCGGCCCGTTCCTTTTCCAGTACCGCGTTCAGGAAGGCGTCGATCGCACGAGCCATGTCTCCGATCTCGTCCTTCTGTTCGAGGTGTGGCAGTTCGCCGTCTCCCGACTTGGCGAGGTCCCGAACCACGCTCGACAGGTTCGTGATGGGACGGACGACCTTGCGGGTGACGATGAAGATCGACACGGCGATCGCAATCACTGCCAGAATGGCGAGCACGACCACGACGGTCAGCGAGGTCGCGTTGTCCTGCAATGCCTCCTCGGTGACGGAGCTGGCGATGTCGATCTGCATTTCGGAAAGTTCGGTGATCGTATCCGACAGCGGATCGATGGTCTGGAACAGCTCGCGCTGGACGAAACGCTCCAGCGCTGCGGTGTTGCCCGAATCGAGAATGCCTTCCAGCCGCAGGATCGCCGCATCGGCGGTCGACATCTGCGCTTCGGCCTGCCGCGACAGCCGCTCTTCCTCGCCATCGATGCTGGTGGCGCGATAGGCCTTCCATGCTTCTTCGATAGCGGCGGTGCCTTCGCGCATGTTGTCGGCCGCTTCGCCATAACCGACATTGCCGTTCGTCGCCTTGACCGCGTTGTCGACGATCAGCACCGCATAGGTATCGGAGACAGTTTTGAGGTTCTGGAGCGGCTGAACGCGGTCCACCAGGATGGTCGAAAGCGCCGTCTCATTGGTGCGGACGGTGTGATAAAACGCACCGGCGAGCGCCAGCAGGGCTGCGCTCAAAATGGCAAGGCAGGCGAAAAGCTTGTGCTTGAGGGTCATCCGGAAGTCTCTTCTCACATTGCAGGACGGGGGCGCTAAGTCCCCATTCTAGACAATATGAGCCCGTTCCGAACCGGCGGGCGCGTTTTCTATTTCATCGGTTGAAGTTCGCGGGCGCAGACAGCGAGAAGAGGCTGGCAACGGGCGGTCATGGGCCCAATGTTTTGCAGGCGTCCAAGTCGCTCTACCCGCGCAGACGGTGAGCCGAAGACGTGCAGAGCACAAACCAGTCAATCCAGGTTATTAAACCCTACATCCTCCGCCAGATCGCGCCACTCCGGATTGCCGTCTTCGACCAGCCGACGTTTCCAGTCACGTTCCCACTTCTTCAGCCGCTTCTCGCGCTGGATCGCCGTTTCCATCGTCGCATGAACTTCGAACCACACGAGTGTTTTGACGTCGTGGCGTTGGGAGAACCCTTCGAAGGTACCGCTACGATGCTGATGAATCCGACCCGGAAGATCAGACGTAACACCGATATACGAAGTGCCGTTGCGCTTCGAGGCGAGGATATAGACGCAAGGCGTACGTTCGAACGGCATGGGCAGGTGCTAAACCAACTCTCGCCCTCCCGTCATCCCCGCGCAGGCGGGGATCCAGAGCAAGTGAGCACCAGGCCAGACTGGATACCCGCCTGCGCGGGGATGACGACCCTATCGAAACGTCATCCCGGCCGCTGAGCGATATGGAAGACGTGGCTACCTCAATAGTCGCTACCTAGTCAGCTTTTTATAACTCACCCGCGACGGCCGATCCGCAGCATCGCCAAGACGGCGGCGCTTGTCTTCCTCGTACGCCTCGAAGTTGCCCTCGAACCACTCGACGTGGCTGTTGCCCTCGAACGCGAGGATATGCGTCGCAAGGCGGTCGAGGAAGAAACGGTCATGCGAGATAACCACGGCGCAGCCGGCGAAATTTTCGATCGCTTCTTCCAGCGCGCCGAGGGTCTCGACGTCGAGATCGTTGGTCGGTTCGTCGAGCAGGAGGACGTTGCCGCCCTGCTTGAGCATCTTGGCCATGTGCACGCGGTTGCGTTCGCCGCCCGAAAGCTTGCCGACATTCTTCTGCTGGTCGGGGCCCTTGAAGTTGAACGCGCCGACATAGGCGCGGGTGCTCACGTCCTGGCCGTTGACCTTCATGTAATCGAGCCCGTCGGAGATTTCCTCCCACACGTTGTTTTTCGGGTCGAGGTCGCCGCGGCTCTGGTCGACATAGCCGAGGTGGACGGTGCTGCCGATGTCCACGCTGCCGGTATCGGGCTCTTCCTTGCCGGTGAGGATCTTGAACAGCGTGGATTTGCCCGCGCCGTTGGGGCCGATCACGCCGACGATGCCGCCCGGGGGCAGCATGAAGGAGAGGTCTTCGAACAACAGCTTGTCGCCATAGGCCTTCGAGATGTTGTTGACCTCGATCACCTTGCCGCCGAGCCGTTCGGGCACCTGGATCACGATCTGGGCCTTGCCGATCTGGCGCTTGTCCTGCGCGTTCTGCAGTTCCTCGAACTTGCGGATACGCGCCTTGCTCTTGGTCTGGCGCGCGCTGGGCGTCTGCCGGATCCATTCGAGTTCGCGCTGCAGCGCTTTCTGCTTGCCCGATTCCTCGCGGCTTTCCTGCTCGAGGCGCTTGGCCTTCTTCTCGAGATAGGTCGAGTAATTGCCCTCGTACGGATAGTAGGAGCCGCGATCGAGCTCGAGGATCCAGCCCACGACATTGTCGAGGAAGTAGCGGTCATGGGTGATCATCAGCACCGCACCGGCATATTCCTTGAGGTGGTTTTCGAGCCAGTCGACGCTTTCGGCATCGAGGTGGTTGGTCGGCTCGTCGAGCAGCAGGATGTCGGGCTTCTGGATCAGCAGGCGGGTGAGCGCGACGCGGCGCTTTTCACCGCCCGAGAGGCTTTCCACGCCCATGTCGCCCGGCGGGCAACGCAGCGCTTCCATCGCGATTTCGAGCTGGTTGTCGAGCGTCCAGCCATCGACCGCGTCGATCTCGGCCTGGAGCTCGGCCATTTCCTCGCCCAGCTTGTCGAAATCGGCATCGGGCTCGGCCATCTCGGCGGAGATCGCATTGAACCGATCGACCTTGTCGGCCGTTTCGCGCGCGCCGTCCTTGACGTTTTCGAGCACGGTCTTGCTCTCGTCGAGCTCGGGCTCCTGCTCCAGATAGCCGACCGAGATGTTCTCGCCCGGCCAGGCTTCGCCGGTGAAATCCTTGTCGATCCCGGCCATGATCTTGATCAGGGTCGATTTGCCCGCGCCGTTGGGGCCGACGATGCCGATCTTGGCGCCCTGGTAGAATTGCAGGTTGATGTTGCTGAGCACCGGCTTGTTGGCGCCGGGGAAGGTTTTGGTCATGTCTTTCATGACGAAGGCGTATTGTGCGGACATGGCGAACGGTCCCTTTGGGATTCGATGGGGGAAATTGTTGCGCGCCAGATAGGCGCTGGGCGCGGTTTCGGCAACCGCGCGCTTGGCAAGCGGGGAGGCGCGCGATAGCAGTGCGCGCCATGAACAAAACGCTCCTAGCGCTGGCCGCGCTCTCGCTTTCCGTTTCCACCACCGCACTGGCGCAGGGCGCCGGCGATGCGCTGGCCGATCGTGCCGATCACGCGCTGGAGAATGACGGGATCGCGTGGGATTTCGTCGAGGGGATCACCACCGAGGTCGGTCCGCGCCAGGCGGGCACCGAGGCCGAGCAGCGCGGGCGCGATTGGGCGGTGGCGTGGCTCAATGCGCGCGGCTTCGAGAATGTCGCCGACGAGCCGTACCAGATGGAAACCTGGATCCCCGGCGATACCCGCTCGGCAGAGATCGTTTCGCCGTTCGCGCAGCCGCTGACGGTCGATCCGCTGGGGACGTCCGCTTCGACCGGGCCCGACGGCATCACCGCCGAAGTCGTCTATTTCCCGACCGTGGCCGATCTGATGGCGGCACCCGACGGAAGCCTGGCGGGCAAGATCGCCTTCGTCTCGCACTCGATGACGCCGACGCAGGACGGCTCGCAATATGGCTTTGCCGGTCCGGCGCGCTGGGTCGGGGCTGGGATCGCCGCGAGCAAGGGCGCGGTGGCCACCGTGATCAAATCGGTCGGCACCGACAATCACCGCACCCCGCATACCGGCGGCACCAGCTTCCCCGAAGGCGTCGCGCCGACCCCGGCGGGTGCGCTGTCGGTGCCCGATGCCGAGAATCTTGAACGCATGTTCGCGCGCACAGCCGAAGACGGCCGCCCGATCATGATGAAGCTCACGCTCACGCCCGAATGGCTGGGCACGACCACCAGCGGCAATGTGGTGGGCGAGATCGTCGGACGCGATCCCTCGCTGGCGCCGGTGCTGGTCGCCTGCCACCTCGACAGCTGGTGGAGCGGGACGGGCGCAATCGACGATGGGGCAGGGTGCGGCATCGTCGCCGCAGCGGCGCTGAACGTCGAAGCTGCGGGCCAGCCGCTCCGCACGATCCGCGTCCTGTTCGCCGGCGCCGAGGAAGTCGGCCTCTATGGTTCGGAAGCCTATAGCGAAGCGCATATCGACGAGCCGATCGCGGTCGGTCTCGAAAGCGATTTCGGGGCGGACAGGATCTGGCAGTTCCAGAGCAACTTCCGCGAGAGCAACCCGGAATTGCACGGCAAGATCGCTGCCGCGGTGGCGCGATTCGGCGTCTCGACATCGACCGCGGTTGCCAGCGGCGGGGCAGATATCAACATCGCGCGAGACCAGGGCACCGCGATCATCGATCTGCAGCAGGACGGCACGCGTTATTTCGATTTGCACCACACGCCCGACGATACTCTCGATAAAATCGACCCGGCGCAATTGCGTCAGAACGTTGCCGTGTGGACGCAAGTGGTTGGAATTCTTGCCAATGAGCCGGGCCCGATAAAGCCGCGCACCGGCGACTGAAAAAACTCCGGATTCGACTAACTCCTAAGAGTGATTTAACCATTCGCGACTAGGGGTATTAGTCGGACGACCGGGGTAGACAATGACCGAGAAGATTCTCGCACTGGCGAATCCGATGCTTTGCACGGTATTCGCCCTTGCGTTCTTCATTCTTTGGTGGCGCGAGCGCAGCGTAAAGTGGATCGCCATCATTGCAGCGACGTACTTTACGCGTGCCATCGGGTTCTTCGTTTTTCACTTCACCGGCGACCCCAATGGTGTCGGTTCGATCGTGATGATGCACCTGTTCTACTCGGCCAGCGCTATCACTGTCGTCTGGGGCGTTTGCGAACGCAACGGACAGAAAGCCGATCTCGGCATCTACACGCTGATCGCTGCGGGCGGTATGGCGATGATGATCGCAGCGAGCTATGGCGTGGAATACAACGCCCGACTGTACGCCGCCAACGCCAGCTACGGCCTGATCCTTGCGCTCGGCACGCAAACGGCTGCGCGCAAGGTCGAAAAAGACTTCCTCGACAAGACGATCCTGTTCCTGCTCGGCATGGGGGCTTTCCAGTTCTTCTTCCGCCCGCTGATGGCGATCATGGTCGAAGGCGCGATGACGGCCGAGCAATATCGCGAGACACCGTTCTATGCGGTGATGGTCGTATGGCTGGCGCTGGCCTCGTTGCTGATGGCGATGGCTTTTCTGATTGCAGCCCTGACCGACCAGATGAAGACCGTGCGCGAAAATTCCGAACGCGACGCGCTGACCGGGCTGAAAATGCGCGGCCCGTTCGAACAGGCGGCGGTGGCGATGCTCTACAAGGCCAAGGAAGAAGGCGTGCCGGTGAGCGTGATTGTCGCCGATATCGACCACTTCAAGCAGGTCAACGACATATGGGGGCACCAGGTCGGTGACAATGCGATCGCAAGTTTCGGTAAGCTGCTGCAAGGTGCGATCCGGCCGACCGACATCGTCGGGCGTATCGGCGGCGAGGAATTCTGCCTGCTGGTGTGGAACTGCCCGATCGATCCGACAAAGAGCCTGGCCGAGCGCATCCGTGCCCGTTTCGCCGATCTCAGGATTACCGGCATTTCCGACGATGTTCGCATCAGCGCGAGCTTCGGCGTCGCTGGCTGGGATCGCAAGGAAGGTTACGGCAAGCTCTTCGCCCGGGCCGACGCGGCGCTTTACGCGGCCAAGAAAAGCGGACGGAACCGGGTGGTCAGCGAGGGCTGGGACGCGGACGAGGACACCGAGGTAGCTCTCGGCGAACAGGAGCGAAAGATTGCCTCCTTCCGCCAGCTCGAATCCGGGCCCGAAAGCGAGCCGCAGGGGCCGCGCGCGGCAAGCGCCTGAATTATCAAGCCGACAAAACTTGTGTTCGATACGGGCAAGGGCCATGGCCACGCCATGCTTGTTGCCGATCCCCTGTTCGATACCGTCCTGCGCAGCCTGATCCTGGCCGCCATCGCACTGAGCTGGGTTACGGTGCTGATCCGGATCACCGGGCTTCGATCGCTTTCGAAAATGACCAGTTTCGACTTCGTGATGACGATCGCTCTCGGCAGCCTCGTCGCCACGGGTGCGATGGTCACGAAATGGCTCGATTTTCTCCAGGCCCTGATCGCCATGGCGGCGCTGTTTCTCGCCCAGTTTACTGCCTCGCGCCTGCGCAAGTCGTCGGAAATGGTAGAAACCGCGATCCAGAACGAACCGATCCTGCTGATGAAAGACGGCGAATTCCGGCGCGATGCCATGGACACCACACGAGTCACCGAAAGCGATATCATTGCCAAGCTGCGCGAGGCTAATGTGCTCGATTTTTCCGAAGTCCGCGCCGTGGTGCTCGAAACCACCGGCGACGTTTCCGTGCTCCATGGCGATGCGCTCGACGACGCGCTGCTCGAAGGTGTTCGCAACACCGACTAGGATCGGCGCGCAGTCCAAATGGTCGGGGAGACAGGATTCGAACCTGCGACCCTCTGCTCCCAAAGCAGATGCGCTACCAGGCTGCGCTACTCCCCGACACTTGTGTGGCCTCGAAACATGGCCGGTCGTCCTGGCGGTGGTGGGCCCGGCAGGACTCGAACCCGCGACCAAGCCGTTATGAGCGGCCAGCTCTAACCAACTGAGCTACAGGCCCTCCGCCGAGCGGGGCGGTTACCCCGTGCGGTCTCACTATTCAAGCGCCTGTGTCAGACGGCTGCTATTCGAGCTCCACCGCAGCCATGATTTCCTCTATCCCGGTGGGGCGCACATTGCGAGCCTTGAGGTGATCGAACACCGCGCGCCACCAGTCATAGAACGCATCCAGATCCGTACTGTCGCGCACATAAGGCGTATTGCCCGGCACCAGCGAAGGGCTGTGAAAAGCCAGGTTGAGGATCGGCACATCCTGACGGAGCGCGATGTCGATACCGCGCAATGCTTCTTGCACCGTGGTGCCCTCGGGTGTCAGCGGTATCCGTTCGAGCAGTCCCAACCGGGCCGCGAGGCCTGGAAGCCTTGGCACTTTCTCGATCCTGCGGAAGCCCGATGCCCCGCTCCTGGCAAACACGCCGGCAAACACGGTGGTGAGCGGGATTTCCATCACCCTGTGGTCTCGGTCGAGCCAGAACGGGTTCGGGTCGACCATGCCGAAATCGGGTCCGCCCGCGGCGCTGTAATCGTGATAGGCTCGCACCGAGCTATCGATCGCGATGCCCTGTTCCGCGAGCAGCGACGCGGTGTCCTCACCCAAGCCATAGCGGCCCGCGCGATAGATCAGTGCATCGGTATCGAAACTGTCGCGCACCTTGCGCGTGAGGGTCGCGATCTTGTCGCGTTCGAGTGCGGGCGGGAGATTGCCCGGGAAGCTGTTGGACTGGTTGACCTCTTCGCGATGGGGCGGCGTCACCCAGGGATGCAGCTGGAGCCCGAGATCCGCCTTGCCGGCCTTGAAAGCCTTGCCGAGAATGTCCTGTGCGATCCGTGAATTGGCGACCGGAAAGTCGATCAGGTAGCAGGGGCGCACCTCGACGGCTTCGCAGAACCGCTGGAATTTGCGCAACCGCGCGACCGATTCGACCGAGACGTTCTCACGCGCGAGCGGCTGCGACCAGTCGAATTCCTCTTCCACGTCGACAGTGACGAGGAAGCGCGGGCCGAAGCCTTCGCGAAAGCGAACCGGTGTCAGGTGCTCCGTTCGCAATTCCAGTCATCCCCTTGCTGCAGACCGTTCGCTGCCGGGCTTACCACCCACGCCTTTAACAACCAGACCGTCAAATTTGACGGGCGGCCCGAACCTCAGGCGGCATCCTTTGAATCGCGATTGGATGCGGCGCTTTCGTCTTCTTGGTCAGTGTCTTCGCTATTGCCGGTGGTGCCCTGGGTCAACAGCGGCAGGCTGAGCACGAGCTCGTCGGTGTCGCGCACCAGGTCGCCCCGCGCCGCGCGGGCTTCGGCGCGCGCCAGGCGAAGCGCGAAGCCACTGCCGAACATTCCTGCGGTGATCGCGTTCTGTCCGCTCGCGAGCCCCCCTTCGAACAGCTTCTGGTCTTCCCTCTCAACCAGGCGGCGGGGCAGGGTCGATGAAAACTGTGCCATGTCGCCTTGCACGGTGAGGCGCAGCGACAGGTATTCGCCCGGTGCGGTTTCGCCTGCCAGCGTGCCGAGGATACGCCACAGCAAGCGGTCGCCGTCGCTTTGGCTCAGGGCGATCGGTACTGGCGGTTCGTGCAGTTTGGCCTTGAATCCACTCACGCGCGGCTGGGTGTAGGTGGCCAGCTGGTCGAGAGTGCGGCTGACGGTAAGGGAAAGGTCGCACCCTGTACCGACAAGGTCGATTTCCTCGCCGGTCAGGCGGGCGAAGCGATCCAGCTCCTCGAAGCCGGCCATCATTGCCGCGCTGTCGGCGGCGATGGTTGCGGCATAGGAGCGGTAATTGTGCGGCACATCTCCGAAGATCTGCTGTTGGATCGATTCGGCAAACCCCTGGATCGCGTTTACCGGCGTGCGCAGTTCGTGCAGCAGCTGGCGCAATTTTTCCGCGCGCTTGGCGGCATGGGTGACGACCCGGCCCGGACGGCGCAGGCGACCGCGGAAATGGAGGAAGCGTCCGCCTTCGGGATCGAACACCGGCATCGCGTCGAGCTGCCACTTGCCCTCGATCGCGGCGGCACCGGGCATGGTCAACGGTTCGTCGACGATCGGGAGGCGGCGGCGCACCGCGCGCCCAATCCGCTCTCCTGCTCCCGACAGCGAAAAGCCCACCACCATCGGCGCGACGGCACGGGTAGCCTCTGCAATGCGTCCACTGCGATCGGTGGTGAATTCGATCGCGGTGATGCGCGTCTCCTCGGACTGGCGTTCGTCGAGCGGCAGGCGCGGCGCTTGCGGCGCACCGGGCGCTTGAGCGGCGCTGTCGCGCGTCTTGCGGAACCGCTCGATCCGACGCACGAGGTCGCCGATCTTCTGGGCCGGATCGGACGCGGTGGGCGCGAGTGGAATTGCGGTCACGGTATCGTCATCGGGGCTAGCTTCCGCCGGGACGTCGTCGTCCGCCTCGGACGGCGAAGCAGCATCTTCGATCAGCGCCTGGTAGGGATCGACCAGGTCGAGCGATTGGTCTTCGTGCGGAGCGGCATCGACCGGTGGCGGCGTATCGGATGCAGGCTCCCGCGCCGGGTCAACAGGCGGCGTTGGCTCGGGTGCTTCCTGATCGAAAGCAGCATCGATCGCATCATCATCGTCGCGCAATCCCAGCGCGCTGCGCGAGATGAAGGGCGGCGGTGCGATATCGGGCTCCGGCCTGATGCGAGGATGCAGCAGAACGGGCGCCGGGGCGTTCTGCTCTGCTTCGGCCTCGTTTATGGGCGACGGCGTAGGCGTGCTCCCGACGTCACGAGGCGGCGAGTTGGGATCGGCTTCCACTCCGATTCGCGCGAGGCGCTGGCACAGTTCAGGGGCGAGATCCTCGCGACCCTTGAGATAACCACGCACCTTGGGCGGCAGCGTCGGGATCAGCTCGAACCACTCATCGCTCGCGAGCTTCGCCTGACGCATAGCCGGGCGCGCAATCTCGGGTTCGTGCAAAGCGAGTATGCCCAGAAGGCGCAGCGACTCTATGCGCAGATCCGACTGAGCGATGATCCGGGCGCGCTGGTCCAACGGCAGATCGCGACTCAACTCGCCGAGTAGGCGAAAGGCTTCGTCGCGCTGGGCCTTTTCGATATCGGCGGCGCGCTTCTGCGCGAGAATATCGAGCAATTGCCGGTATTGAGTACGACGCCCGGCATCGCTGCGCAGCGGCGTGCGCATGACGGTGTCGAGGCGGTCGTCGAAATGCATGGAAAGAGTGCGGTATCCTAAACGCTATCTTTGGGGCGGAATCCACGCCCTTTGCGCCGTCTCTGGCATGCCAAGGGTTATCACGAGGTTTCGCTTCTGCGCAGATTGCTTTTCCTACGTTGCAGTGCGGGACATTAACCACAAGCGCCGATAATATTATTGCTGGAAAATCTGACACCACGCGTTTATGTGTCGCGCGCGAGCAATAGGGGAAATCGTGCATGACCAAGCCGGTCACCAACCTCGATCCGATCGATCGCCAGCTTTTGTCCGAATTGCAGGATAACGGCCGGATTACCAATGTCTCCCTGGCCGACAAGGTCGGACTGACGGCACCGCCGTGCCTGCGGCGCGTGCGTGCGCTGGAAAATGCGGGTGTCATTCGCGGTTATCACGCCGATCTCGACCCCGGCACGCTGGGTTACGGCATCATGGTGTTCGCCATGGTGAGCCTGAAGAGCCAGGCCGAGGACGCGCTGAAAGCGTTCGAAGATCACGTAAGCGCGCTGGCCGAAGTGCGCGAATGCCACATGCTCAATGGCGAGATCGACTATATCCTGAAAGTCGTGAGCGAAGACCTGCAGACCTTCCAGACCTTCCTCACCAGCCACCTCGTCAACGCCCCCAATGTGGCGAGCGTGAAGACCAGCCTGACGATCCGCACGACGAAGCACGAACCGGGCGTTCCTCTGGATTGATGCGCGGCCCCGTAGCCACGGTGCGCTATCGCACCGGGTGCCTGTCGTTTCTGACCGTGTTCATCTTCCCGGTCGTCATCCTGCTCGCGGTGGCGGCGTTTCGCCCATCGCTTGTCGATCATCTGTCGGAAGCCAGAAGAGGGGGCTGGATCGCGTGGACGAAAGAGCTCGCGATCGGGGACTTCAACATTCCGTTCGCAGTGATTGCCGTATGGATGTTCTACGAGCTGTGGCGCATGATCCTACGATTGCGCGATCCGCGGATGATCGTCAGCGACGACCGCAGCATCCATTTCCATCCCACCGAACGGCGCAAACCCGTTCGCTGGGAGGATATCCGCGAGATCAGGCACGACGATTCCGCCCTGAAGTCCGATCTCTATTTCGACGTGGACGACCGGCCCGGCTTCAGGCTGCGGAACTGCGACGATTACGAGGCGGAAAAGTTCGTCGAAGCGGCGATGGGAAATCACCGCAGCGCCGAGCCAAGTCCGGATTAAGGGGCCATCCTCTCCGCTCGGCTCAGCGAAACGGAGAGGAATGACCGATCACCCCTCGCGCTCTTTCAGCCATTCCTCGAGCCATTTGATCGAGTAGTCGCCGCTCAGCACGTCGGGCTGTTGCAGCAGTTCCTCGTGCAGCGGGACCGAGTGATTGACGCCTTCGATCACCATTTCCTCGAGTGCGCGCTTCAGGCGCATGATGCACTTTTCGCGGCTGCGGCCGTAGACGATCAGTTTGGCGATCATGCTGTCGTAATAGGGCGGGATCGAATAGCCGGCATAGAGCCCGCTATCGACACGCACATGCATGCCGCCGGCCGGGTGGTAATGCGTGACCTTGCCGGGCGAGGGGGCGAAGGTGAACGGATCCTCGGCATTGATCCGGCATTCGATCGCGTGGCCCTTGAACTCGATCTGGTCTTGCGTGCAGGACAGGTCCTTGCCATCGGCGATGCGGATCTGCTCGCGCACCAGGTCCATGCCGGTGATCGCTTCGGTCACCGGGTGTTCGACCTGCAGGCGGGTGTTCATCTCGATGAAGTAGAACTCGCCGTTTTCCCACAGGAATTCGATTGTGCCCGCGCCGCGATAGGCCATGTCGCGCATCGCCTTGGAGCAGACTTCGCCCATCTGTGCGCGCTCTTCGTCCGAAATGACCGGCGAGGGCGCTTCCTCGAGCACTTTCTGGTGGCGCCGCTGGAGCGAACAGTCGCGCTCACCCAGATGGATCGCACCGCCGCGTCCGTCGCCGAACACCTGGAATTCGATGTGGCGCGGATTGCCGAGATATTTCTCGATATAGACCGTCGCATCGCCGAACGCGGCTTTCGCTTCGCTGCCGGCCTGCTTCATCAACGTTTCGAGCTTGTCCTCGGCCTCGCACACTTTCATCCCCCGGCCACCGCCGCCGCTGGCGGCCTTGATGATCACGGGATAGCCGATCTCGGCGGCGATTTTCTTCGCTTCCTCGACATCGGAAACCGCGCCGTCCGATCCGGGGACCAGCGGCAAGCCCAGCGCGCCCGCGGTTTTCTTCGCCTGGACCTTGTCGCCCATCGTGCGGATATGCTCGGGCTTGGGCCCGATCCAGACGATATCGTGCGCTTCGACGATCTCGGCGAACTTGGCATTCTCGGACAGGAAACCGTAGCCCGGATGGATCGCATCCGCCCCGGCGATCTCGGCTGCCGAGATGATGTTGGCCACGTTGAGGTAGCTGTCGGTCGCAGGCGGCGGGCCGATGCACACCGCATGATCGGCCAGGCGCACATGCATCGCGTCGGCATCCGCGGTCGAATGCACGGCGACCGTCTCGATCCCCATTTCGTGGGCAGCACGGTGGATGCGCAGCGCGATTTCGCCGCGATTGGCGATCAGGATGCGGGAAATGGCCATGGCTTACTCGACGACGACGAGCGGCTGGTCGAATTCGACCGGCTGCGCGTTTTCGACCAGCAATTGCTTGACCGTGCCCGAAGCGGGCGCGGTGATCGGGTTCATCACCTTCATCGCCTCGACGATCAGCAGCGTGTCTCCGGCCTCGACCTTGTCGCCGACCTTGACGAAATCGGGCGCACCGGGCTCGGGCGCCATGTAGACGGTGCCGACCATCGGCGATTTGACCGCATTGGCGGGCGCGCCGGCGGCCTCGGCAGGCGCATCGCCCGGCGCTCCTGCGGGGGCGGCGGCCGGAGCCGGGGCGGGCGCGGGGGCCGCCGGGGCGGGCTGGGCGTAATGTACGGGCGCTGCGACCGTGCCGCCGCGCGAAACCTTGATCTTGCGTTCGCCGTCCTCGACCTCGATTTCGGTGAGGCCGGTTTCACCCAGCAGCTCGGCGAGTTCGCGTACGAGCTTGCTGTCGATGTTCATGCCGCTCTGTTTTGAAGAAGCCATGAAGTCCCTGTTATCCATTGCTGTAAGCCGCGCGCTATGCGCGCCAAGCGCGCGGCTGGCAAGGGGGCGAGCGGTGAGGCGTGTCAGCTTTCCGCTACGGCATCCAGCGCATCGACATAGGATTGCGCGCCTTTTCCGCAGAACGAGGCCGTCGCGGCCATGCCGACATAGGAACGATGGCGGAATTCCTCGCGCGTCGAGGGATCGGACAGGTGCACTTCATAGACTGGCGTAACGATCGCCCGGATCGCATCGTGCAGCGCGATCGAGGTGTGGGTGTAACCGCCCGCATTGAGCAGCACGGCCTTCGCGCCTTCGGCCTGCGCCTCGTGCAGCCAGTCGATCAGATGACCTTCGTGATTGGACTGGTGCAAGTCGATCTCCAGCCCATGCTCCCGCGCCCGGTCGTCGAGCAGACCGGCAATATCGTCGAGCGTGTCGGAGCCGTAGATTTCGGGCTCACGCAGGCCGAGGAGGTTCAGATTGGGTCCGTTGAGGACGTAAACGAGGTTGGTCATGCGGACGCCCTAGCCGCTTTCGTCATTCCCGCGAAGGCGGGAATGACGGGGAGTAACTACCGCTCCACGCCCTTGACCTTTCCCCACTGGCGGGCCGCGGTGTAGCCGAGATAGCCGGTGCCGAAGAGCGCGTAGAGCTCGTCGGGCAGGCCGCGCAGATAGGCGGTGATGCCGTTGCCGATATCTACGGCGATCTGCGCGTTGAACGCGCTCAACACGCCCATTGGCAGCGCGAACAGGATCAGTGTGTACATCACATAGAGGAAGCTCGGGCGGGCACGGCTGGTCCAAGGGTCGCGCGACGCGGCTTCGGTCACGATCGCTTCGAGCCGCGCGCGGATGAGGTCCATCTCCTGCGTGCCTTCGAGCTTGAGCAACTCCAGCTTGGCGCGTTCGCGCGCCTCCTTGTCGGGGATGACCTTGTCGATGATGCTCGCGATCGGTCCGATCAGTGTTTCGAGAATGCCCATGTGCCGCTCCTGCAAAGTTGGAGCACATTCAGATAACCATATAGGTTCTTGTAGGAAAGCGGAATTATTCTAGATGACGCCGTAGGCGAGCATCGCATCGGCAACCTTGCGAAATCCGGCGATATTCGCGCCGCGCGCGTAATCGACCGCGCCGTCTTCCCCGGTCTCGCCTGCATGCTCGACGCACTTGTCGTGAATGTCTTCCATCAATGCGACGAGCTTGTCGTCGAGCGTGTCGCTGTCCCAGCTCACGCGCTCGGCGTTCTGGCTCATTTCGAGGCCGGACACCGCGACCCCGCCGGCATTCGCGGCCTTGGCCGGCGCGAAGATGATGCCGGCCTCGCGAAATGCGTCGGCGGCTTCGGTGGTCGACGGCATGTTAGCGCCTTCGCAGACGGCGAGCACGTCGTTGTCGAGCAGCGCCTTGGCGTCGTCCTCGTCGAGTTCGTTCTGGGTCGCGCAGGGCAGGGCGAGATCGGACTCGACCGCCCAAGGGGCTTTGCCTTCGTGGAATTCGGCGCGCGAATATTCATCGGCATATTCGCTGATCCGACCGCGCCGTTCGAGTTTGAGGTCATAAATCCAGTCGAGCTTGTCATTGTCGAATCCGTCGGGATCGTGGACGAAACCGTCCGAATCCGAGAGGGTGACGACCTTCGCGCCGCAATCGACCAGCTTGCGCGCGGCATGCAGCGCCACATTACCCGAGCCCGAGACGATCGCGGTTTTGCCGTCGATTTTCTCGCCCGCTTCCTTCAGCGCCGCGCGTAGGAAATAGACCGCGCCATAGCCGGTTGCCTCGGGGCGCATCTGCGAGCCGCCATATTCGAGCGCCTTGCCGGTGAGCGCGCCTTCCCAGCGGCCCGTCAGGCGTTTGTACTGGCCGAACAGATAGCCGATTTCGCGGCTTCCGACGCCCATGTCGCCCGCCGGAACGTCGGTGTTCGGGCCGATATGGCGATAGAGCTCGGTCATGAAGCTCTGGCAAAACCGCATGATTTCCGCGTCGGATTTGCCCTTGGGGTTGAAGTTCGATCCGCCCTTGCCGCCGCCCATCGGCAGACCGGTCAGCGAATTCTTGAAGGTCTGTTCGAAAGCGAGGAATTTGAGCACGCTTTCGTTCACGCTCTCATCGAACCGCAGGCCGCCCTTGTAGGGGCCGATCGCATTGTTGTTCTGCACCCGCCAGCCGCGTTCGACGCGGATATTGTGATCGTCGTCTTCCCAGCAAACGCGGAACGAGACGATCCGGTCGGGCTCGGCGATGCGGCGGAGGATCTCGGCCTCGTGATAGCGCGGCTTGTCTTCGATCCAGCCCCAGATGTCCTGCGCCACGTCATGAACCGCCTGGACGAATTCGTCCTGGCCGGGATTGCGCTGGCGCAGCCCCTCCATGAAAGTGTCGAGGCTGGGCATCTGGTCGGACATCGGCGGTTCCTTCGGCTGGGGGAGAGACCCATCAATGGCCGAACCGCGCCAAAGTGCCGGAAAACGCCTAGTCGACCAGTGCTTCGAAGGTAAGCGCGAAGGCTGCGCCGGCTGCAAGCGTCGCGGTGGTCGCGGTGATTTCGCGTCCGGAAATCGAGGCGCCGAAGGGGTCGCTTTCGTCGCCGCCGCTGGCATTGTTGTCTTCGGCGCTGTTCGCATTTGCGCAGCTGGTGCCCGATTTCATTGTCCCGGCGACATAGCTGATCCCGGTGGGCAGCGTGTCGCGCGCAATCACGTCGGTCGCGGCATTGTCGCCGGTGTTGTTAAACAGCAGGCAGTACTTCATCCGCGCGCCGGGGATCGCCCTGGGATTGTTCGTCCCGTTCACCGGATCGCTGAGCACCGAGCTGGTTTTGAGCACCGTCAGATCGGTGGTCGGACGGCAGAAGGTGATGTCGTGGATCGCGATCCCTTGCTGGCCCGGATTGATCACCGGGCTGGGGACGTTTCGGTGATTGCCGTATTCGATCACGATCGCGTCGATCGGCGAATTGAAGGTGACGACGACATTGCCGTCGGGGTCGGGCGTGTCGGACACACCATCGCCGAAGGCTTCGTTGCCGATTACGTAATTGGTTTCGCCATTGGTCAGGATCGGGATCACGGTCGCGCCCTTGTATCGCCCCTCGACCCGGATGCGATCGGCGAACTGGTTGGCGCCGTAATCGACGTCGAACACCGCGAAGCGTGCGCCGCGCATCACCATCGGTAGGCTGATCGTCGTGGTGACGACTTCGTCCGTGTTGTTGAGGTTGACGACCTGGATCAAGGCGTACTCGTTCGTACCGCCGTCCATGGCGTTCTGGCGGTTGGGCGATTGGCCGCCGAGGCTGTTGTTGTTCAGCCACGAACCGGGATTGTTCAGCATGAATCCGATCGTTCCGATCGAAGCGAGGGGGAAGCTGTTGTTGGTGCTGCCGGCCGCCCACGAACGCGTGTCCCAATCGAACACCACCGATCCGGCCGGGCAGGTCAGGTTGGGCGGAATGCCCGCCGCCCGGGTTCCGGCGACGACGAAGCTGTTGGTAGCGTAATCGTCTTCGCTGGCGAGGCCGTTATTCACGGTGGAATCGCTATCGGGTACGCTGCTGGAAATGATTTCGGCCGCGCTTGAAATTCTGACGCCCGCGGTGGCCGAGATCGAGCCAGTAACGTCGATTGAGCGACTCTGCCCGGGCGCGATCGAACCGACCGTCCAGATACCGCTGACAGGATCGTAGGAACCGGCACCGCTCGCCGACTGGAATGTGAACCCGGCAGGCAGATCGTCTCGCACCGATACGCCGTTGGCCGTCATCGGCGAGGATCCCGAATTGGTGACGGTGAGACGCCAGTTCGCATTCCCGCCATTGCTGGGCGTAGCGCTGACCAGCGTCTTGGTCAGCGACAAGTCGGCGTAATTGGTCGGGAGCGCGGTGAGGTAGAGGTCGGCGCGGCGGAAGCTGCCATCGTCTGCCTGCGGATACATGTCGCAGATTTCGAGCCGCCAGACGCCGTTCGCATTTTCGCCATTGAACGCCGAGAGCGGGTTCCGCGGTCGAAACGTGTTCTGGTAGGGCGGGGCACTGGTCGAATGGCTGTTCGCATTGCCATCGGTATTGACGAACTGGCCTGCGGAATCGTCGAGCAGCACGTTGAAATTGTTGCCGCTGATCCCGCCGTTCGAAGTATCGCCCTCGGTCATCTGGACGCGCGTCCCTGTTGGAGACTGGAGGATGAACCGCAAGTCTCCGCGCCAGCTATGGGTTACCAATATGCCCAGATTGACATCGGCGATGGTGTAGTTCGTGCCCGAGACGTTGAACGTTCGGGCAAGCGCGTTGGAGCAGGGCGTGCCGCTGTTGATCGTGCCGGTCGTCGGGTTCGAGTAGGTGTTGACCGCCTGCGCAAACAGCGTCGTTGGCAGCAGCAGGAACAGGACTACCAGGCACGCGTGCAGAGCGGCGCCCTGCCAGCCGTCCCAAGCCGTGCTACAAACCCCATCGTCCATCCCTTCCTGATAGGGAAACATGGTTAATGTGGTGTATAGGTCCGGCTGGACTTTCTGCTTGCGCGCGATCTTCAGTCGGGCGCTCAGCGAAAAATGTGTTTCTTTCATCGACCCAGTCCCAGGAAGCCGAACGTATCGGCATCGAGTTTCATCCGTACTGCGGCGTAAACGCCGTCGTCGGTGTAGCGCGCAGCGGAGAAATCGCGGTCGCGGAAGCCTTTGACGTTGTAGCCCACGCTCACCAGCACGTTGTCGACCGGCGAAAAGCCGACTTCCGGACCGAAGGAGAAATCGGTCGCTCCATCTGCCAGGTTGCTGCGCACGCTGGCGCGGCCGCCGATTTCGAAACGTTCGCCCAGACCGATGCGGGCATCGACCCCGCCGAGCGCGGTGAAGCCTTCGATCTCGGTGCCTTCGAAACTGTCGGCATTGTAGCGACCGGCGACGAAGACGCCGATCTCGGTGCGCTGGAGGAAGCTCTCGTAGGCACCTGTCTCAGTCTCTTCACGCGAGCGCGGCGACCAGTTGGTCGAGAGGCTAGCGATCAGGCGGCGCGAGGTGCCGTCGCCGGTGATGGTGGTGCGCCCGGTAGCGCCGATCTCGCCGGCGACCGCGCCGGTCACTTCGTCGCTGCGATATTCGAGTTTGGCAAGCAGCGCGAAGGGCGAACTGTCCGGTCGATAAGCGGCGGCGATCGACCCGTCGACGATCGAACTTTCCGAGCCGTTGAGCCCGTGCGCATGCGTCCAGGTGAAGCCCGAACCGACCACGCTGCCTTCGCCCAGCTGGCGGATCAGCCCTCCGGTGGCGCCGACCCGGTCTTCCAGCTCGCCGTCGCGCCATTCGCCGCGCATGGTTGCCGCCCAGCGGTCCTTGCGCCAGCCTGCGCCCAGCGTGATCGCGGTGAAATCCTCGAACAGCGTGCCGCCCTGGCCAACCTGCCCGCCGCTTGCGACCGGCTGGTCCGGGTTTATGACCCTGCTGGCATCGACGCCGCCGAGGGTCAGATTGCCATCGATCGTCGCGTCGACCGTGAAGCTCTCGGTGATCGCGAAACTCTGCGCGAGGCCATAGGCCGCGAAGCTCCGCTTGCCGTATCCGGCGATGTCCTGCTGGCCCAGCGTGGTCAGCATCCGGCCACCCGCCCAAGGGGTGAATTCGAAGCCGCCCTTGAGGGTGCGCGCGCTAATCAGGTCGCCCTCGGCAATCTCGTAGGTCGCGACCGCGCGCACCGCATTGCTGATCGCATAGCGCGCATCGAAGCGGTGACGCGTCGGCAGGTCAATCGAGTCGGTGTTGGCGAGCGCCATGCTGCTGGTCGCACCGATTTCGAGGCGCCCGCCCAGCAGGCGCTGGTTGACCCCGCCTTCGAGCACGGTCGAGCTGCCTTCCACACCGTCGGCGGTGCGATCGGCGAAATGGGAGATGCCGAGCCGCAGATCGGTGGAACGACCGCGCCATCCGGCCTGAACCTGCACCGCATTGCGACGGGCATCGTCGATCAGGCTGTCGTCGCGCCAGGCGCTTCCGGTCACGGAAATTTCGTCCGAAACGGTGTAGCGCGCATCGAAGCCGATCTTGCGACGGCCGCGTTCGGCGACATTCTGCTGATCGACCCCGAAACCAGCATCGATCCGGCGGGCATAGGCCAGCACGTCGATCGCGCCGCTGCGATGCGCGGCTTCAAGGTGCCAGGCGTTCGACGTGGTGCCGTCGGTGCGGCTTGCTGCGAACTCGGCGCGCAGTTCGGTCGCGGTGCCAACGCGGGCGCGCACATCGGCGGCGATCAGTTCGGTGCGGGCGTCGTCACCCTTGTCGGTGATCGCGGTCGCCCCGATCCGCACTGCGCCCTTGGCCACGGTCACGTCGGCACGCAGGCCGGCGTTCCATTCGTCGCTGCCGGTCAGCGCATCGACTTCGTATTCGACGACGATGAATTGCGGATTGAGCGCGAAGTCGCGGCTCAGCACCGGCTGCTTGAAGCTGATCGTTCCGGAAAGGAGGTCGATGTCGTAGTCGACGAAGCGTTCGAGTTCGCGCCGCTCGAGCACCAGTTCGGAACGGAAGCGATCGCGCACTTCGATGGTCACGGTTTCGCTGTTGGCCACCAGCGCGCGGCTCGACAGGGCGTAGGGGCCGGAAAGGCCATTGCCCTGGATCTCGTCGCGCCGATAGCGGGTCTCGGTCTCTGCGGCGAAGCCCTGCACGTGCAGCGCGCCGAAGCGGCCTTCGGCTTTAACGCCCGTGACGCTGCGATTGTAGCGGGCGAGCTCGGTCTGATCGAAGCCGGTCACGATGTCGCCAGAGATCGCGTAAAACGTGTCGGTCTCGATGCGGATATAGAGTTTGTCGCGGCTGGCGGCATCGAAACGCCGCACCGAGCGATCGGCGAACACGGTGTAATAGGCCTTCGGATCGATCGCGCCGGTCAGCTGCTCCTCGTCGCGCTGCTTGGCGCTGTCATAGGCGGCGGTGATCAGGAATTTCCCGAGCACACGGCCCTTCGCATAAAACGCGACCCGCGCATCGTCGCCCAGATCGCTGTCGAAGCGACCGCTGCGTTCCATGTTGTCGGCCACGCTGCGCGCGCCGATTGAACCTTCGACCAGACCCACCAGCGTCCATTCCTGGTCACCCGGAACCACCCAGCTGTCGAGTTCCTGATGGCGCGTGGTCTTGCCTTGTGTAAAGGCGAATTCGAGCTTGAGCGGGCCGCTGACCATGGTCGGTGCGAGTTCGATCAGCGCGATGCCGTCATCGCCCTCGATCGTCCATGTGGGCGAAACGCTGCCGCCGCCGACCAGCTGCTGCGATTGGTACTGCGCGATGGCGCGGGCGCTCTCATAGGGTGCGTTGAGCGTGACGCTGCCCGAAACGCCGGCACGCACGGGGCAGCCCTTGCGATCGGTCAGGCGCACCGCGATCACCGGATTGGTCGCGCCATCGGCAATCAGGCGAGAGCGTTCGGCAATCACTTCGGCGCGCACCGGAGCGGCGGCGAAATCGACCACCCGCTCGAGCTCGGCGGCGACCGACCCATCGGAATTGCGCACGACGGCGCGGAACAAGGTGCTTTCGCCCTGCAGCGGCAGTCCCCGCCACACGCTTACGGCGAAGCTGCCATCGGCAGCGGCCTGCGCGCCGTCATAGGACACCGCATCGACCTGGCGCCCATCGGCGGCCAGTTCCACCGTCTGGTCCTTCTCGTGCCGGATCGCGACGCGGACCGAGGGGGCGCGGGGGTTGTGGCCGAGTTCGGGGAAGAGGAAGGCGGGCTCGCCATCGCCATAGGAAAGCCAGTCGATCTCGGCACCTGCGGCCTCGGCGTCGCGCACGGGTGCCTGTTCGGCGGCTTCGGCAATGACGGGTGCTTCCCAGCCTTCGGGCAATGCGGCGTGGAAATCGGCGACGGCGAGGCTACCGCCCTGGCCACGCACGAAACGAGATCCGGGCGAACCGGCGCTCGCGGTCGAGCGTGCACAATCCATGAAACGACCGCCCTCGGGCAGCGTCTGGCGCTGGACCTGGATCACATGGGTGCCGGGCATCACGCCTTCAAAATGATAGCGGCCATCCTCGTCGGTCAGCGCGAAGCTGCCGTCCTCCATCACCACGCGCACACCGGGGATGCCGGGGCGGTCGCCGTCGAGCGAGCAGGCGCCTGCGGAAATGCGTCCGATAATCGTCATCCGGCTGCCCAGCGTATCGCGCTCGATCCGTACCGAGGCGCCGGTGGCAATGGTTTCGCCTTCGGAATCGGTGGCTTCGACACGGTTCTGCGCTTCACCGGGAGGCGCATCGCCGCGCACGACCATGGCATAGCGCACGACATGCGAGGCGCCCGCGGCGATTTCTTCGAAGCGGATCGTGAGGCGGCGGCCGTCGGCGCTAACATTAACCTGGTCGGGCGCCGATGCACCGTCGATCAGGATGCTGTCGGGCCGCAGGCGCAGCCAGGGTGACGGCGTATCGACCAGCACCACGTTGCGCTTGGCGGCGATCGTGTCGGGATTGCGGGCCGTGACGGTGTAGAACACCGCGTCGCCGGGCAAGGCGACCTGACGCGAGGCGCGCTTCTCCAGTGCGAGGTCGACGATCGGGCGATCGACCGGAATGTCGATCCGCACCGGCTCGAGCGTCAGCAGCGGAATATCGGCGCCGAAGGATGCGTCGACAAGCGTAAAGGGGACCCCATTCGGCCGCCGCAGATCGGCCATTTCCTCGGCTGCGCGCTTCGACGGCGCCGAATAGGGGGCCGGGGGCTCGAGCTCGAGACGATAGGTGCCGACCGGGACCAGCGGGAACCAGTATTCACCGGTGTCGAGCGGATAGGCATTGCCGCTCGCATCGAGGATGGTCTGGCCGGTGAAGATGGTCGAGGGCCACGGTGTGACGCCATCGGGGGCGAAAACGGTTGCGGGAAGGCCGGTCGCGCTGTCGAAGAGGGTGATGCGCGTGCCGTCGACCGGATCGCCGGTGCGGCTGTCGAACACGATCCCGAACGGATCCGCGAGGACCGAGACGCTTGCCCGGACCATGGCGCGGCCGTCGCTGTTCTTGAGTTCGACCGACACGGTCTCCCCCGCATGCACGCTCAACCGGCAATCGCCCGACACGGGCTGCGGGGGGATGCCGACGGTCTGGATCGCGCCGGCGAACTCTCCGGTATCGTTGCCGGTCTCGTAGATCGTGAGCGTTTCTTCGTCGCCGCCTGCCGAAGTGATGGTGACGAGGATCGCATCGCGCGCATCGGGATTGCGATTGCCCTGCGGGGCAACGATGGTGAAGACGAGGAGCTCGCCCACCTTGATGATCGCGCTGCGCTGGAGCGGCATCTCGGTGGGTGGCGCGGCGTCGGCCGAGGAAAACGGGATGATCTCGCCAGCGCAGCTGGACCGCTTTACCGATATGGTTCGGTCGGCGTGCCGGGAGGGGTGGTAAGTGGTAATTTCGGCCGCGAAATCGACGACCTCGATCCCGACCTCGTTCGAGGAGGTCGCCTGCGTGATCCCGCCCTGCTGCCAGCTGGCGCGAGCGGTATTGGTGATCGTCTGCGCCTGCAAGGGAGCAGCCGTCACCAACAGCAGCGCCGTTAGGAACGCGGCTGCGAGATATTTCATGCAGGTTGCAAAAGGCATGGTGAAATGCGGCCGGCGCCCGTCCGACGCCGGCCGCTTTCCTTATTTGATCGTCGCTCGGAAAACGAGCGCGGCTTCCTGGTCGGCCGCGAGGTCCGGCAAGGTGCCGCTCACGTTCTGACCGGCGATCGAACCCGTGCCGCTCTGCGTGGCGGAACACGCATCCGACGAGGAGGCGACCGGTCCGCGAATGCTGACCGTGCCTGCAGGCTGCAATTGCGAGGGAACCGGGTCGTTGATGGCGATGTTCGCCGCCGTTGCCGCTCCCGAACCATTGGTCACGCGGATGCAGTATTCGATCACGGCACCCGGAATCGCTTTCGGCTCTGCGCCCCCGGTCGGGTCGGAAATGACCGAGCTGAGCTTGTTGACGCTCAGATCGGCACCCGCGACCGTGTAGGAACTCGTTGCCGAGTGCTTGCCGTCACGGGCCGCATCACCGCTGATGCCCGCGGCATCGGCGAAGACCGTTTCCATGCTGGCCTTGCCATTGACGGTCGAAACCGGCGTCTGGCTTAGCGCACTGCCGCCGCTACCACCCTTGGCCGCGGCGACGCCGCCGCCACCGGTGCCGGCGATATTGCTACCGCTGGCGGACACGCCGCTGGCGGCCGTGGCGGTCAGGGCGACCACCGCGTTCTGGCCGTTGGTCGGCAGGACGCCGCCGCTGGCGATATCCGAGACGACGAACACCGTCACCGCATCGCCCGAGGCGAGGCCCGAAATGGCCGATACCTGCGCGTCGTTGGTGGCGCTGAACACGCCGTTGTTATCGACGTCGATCCAGACCTTGATATTGGACACGTTGAACGCGTCGCCGGTCTGGTTCGATCCGGCCAGCAGGAAATCGAGCATATCGTTCGATTCGTTGGTGACCTTGAACTTGGTAACCGCCGAAAGCTGGCCCGGATTGACCGAAACGGCCCCCGTATCGAGCGTCTGCACGTCGAGATCGACCTTGCGGTCCACCTTGAACGTGTCGTTGGCGCTCAGCTGGGTCTGGTTGACCCCGCCTACCTTGTAATCCACCGATACGGTGTTGGTGATGTCGACACCCGCCTTCGTTCCGATCGGACCCGCCAGGGCCGGAATCGGAGTGAGCGCAAGCGCAACACCACTCACCGTAAACAGCAGTCTGCTGCTACGTTTCATCATGGTTCTTCTCCTTGGCGATCCGCAATTTCCGTCCCACCCGCGGATCAAGGCGGGTATCTCCATGAGAGAATGCTGTAGTTATTTCAGTTATTTGACCTGTGCGAAGAAGATCGCTTCGCCGGACTCCCCGGGCGCGATGCTGGGAATGATCCAACGTACATGCGTCACGTCCGAGAGTTCGGCCGGTCGCTGCGTTCCGTCCTCCGCAGCGACCGTCCGTCCCGAGAGCCGTCCGAAGCTCTCTCCCCCATCGACCGATACGAGAAAGTCCCCGTCCTCGGCCAAACTCACCGCGCCCGGAAGCGGGTTGGTGATTACGAAATCCTCGGCCGGCTCGGCCCCGCTATTGTCGTAGCGGGTAACGAATTTGAGCCGGTCACCGGGAAAAACCTGTTCGGGCGCGACATAGGTCGTCACGCCATCGACATCCTTGGCGACTTGGACCTCGCTATCGAGCGAGACCGCGTCCTGCGCCGCAGCCGGGGCGGGCGTCAGCACGCTGGCAGCGGCAAGCGCGACGATGCAGATCGCATGTTTGAAGATCGTGTTCATGGCTGTGTCCCTCAGTCGATGATGACGTCGAAAGTGACGGTGAAAGCGTTGCCCGCAGCGGCATTGCCGACGAGCACGTCGACCCCGCTTGCATCGACCTTGCCCGCATCGCCGTCCTCGGCGTCGGTCAGGGCGGCGGTATCGAGGGTGAGCGAACCGGCGGCGTAGGAAGTGCCGCTCGGGATCGCGTCGGTGATGCGCAGGTTCGAAATCGAACCGCTGCCGCTGACCGTCGCGACCAGCGTATATGTCACGCGAGCGCCCGGAAGCGGCTGGTTGCCGCCGAAAGAATCGACGATCGCGGCCGATTTGACGAGATCGAGCCCGGCAATGCTGGCGATGACACCGCCGAGCATGTCGGCATCGGCTCCGCTCGTGCCGACCACGGCATCGGTGCCATCCAGCCCCTTGCCCGCGAATACGGTCCCGACGCTGCCGGTTCCTGTCACTGCTTCGGCATTCACCTTGACGTCGCTGGTGTCGCCGTCCGCCGCGCTGGCACCTCCGGAAACGAGCACGAAGATGACGAGCGATTCGTCGGCGTCGATTTCGGGCGTGGAATCGCCCAGTGCCAGGATCACGTCGACCCCGGCGTCGTATAGGCCGTTATTGTTGGTGTCGTACGCGATCGAATCGAGCGTCGTGTCGAAATCGTTGCCTGCCACGGCCGGATCGGCGCGCAAGTTGAAGGCTTCGGGCGCATTGCCCGTATTGGTCAGCTTATAGGCGAGGATTGCCGAACCGCCGCCGATCGGAAGCGGCGCACCGTCCTGCCAGGCAAGCGCGACGTCGAGCAATTCGTCGACCGTCACCGTGACGGTGTTGGAATCGACCGTCTTGGGTCCCGTGCCGTCCGTATAGGTAGCCGAAGCCGTGTTGTTGATGAGCGTTCCTGCCCGCACGCCATCGGCGTGAGCATCGCTCGGCGATAACAGGCAAGCAACAGCGAGTGCGCTTGCCGCGCATGTCAGTTTTCCGTCCCACATGCCCATCGTTATGAGCGGGAATGGTTATCGTCCGGTTAGCAATTGCTTTCCAACCAGTAAACGCGCGGGATACAGTGGTTAACGCGGCGGTAAGTATTTCGCCGAAGTCGCGAGAATACAGCCACATATCTCGGGGCTTTCCGAACACGGAGCGTCCGAAAATTATGTGATGTCGGCGATAAAAAGGGGGGAAGGGTTCCAAATGGTCGGGACGACTGGATTCGAACCAGCGACCCCCACACCCCCAGTGTGATGCGCTACCAGACTGCGCTACGTCCCGACCTGGAACGAGCGGGCCTCTAGCCGCGCCTTCGCACCTTTTCAAGCGCGCGCTTGCAGGAGGGTGCAATCTCGCCGTGCGCGTTGCAGGGTAAAACCAATGCTGCTAATCGGCGCGCTCGAATTTTCGCCGGGCAATTTTCTCGGGAACCGGACTTGTTGGCGCGCGAATGTCCGCCCACATCCGTCCCGATCGCTTCGGCGTTCATCAGAACTGCATTCCTCGAGGGGGCCAGACTACATGCTTTCCGATCAATTGACGCTGCTTGCCGGCGCTGGTGTTGCCGCAGGTGCAGGGGAAAGCCCGCCTTGGTATATCGCTGCCGTGCCGTGGATCTTCATGTTCGTGATCCTGTGGTTCTTCATCCTGCGCCCCTCGATGAAAAAGCAGAAAGCGCATTACGAGAAGGTCAGCTCGGTCAAGAAGGGCGACAAGGTCGTCACTGCGGGTGGATTGGTCGGCAAGGTCGTGAAGGCCGATGACGATTATCTCGATATCGATCTGGGCGGCGGCACGCGGGTGAAGGCGGTGCGAAGCACGATCGCCGACATCGTCCCGCCCGGCGGCCAGGCGGCCAATGATTAAGCCCGCGAACGACTAAGGGACGGAAACGAAACGTCATGCTCGATTTTCCTCAGTGGAAACGCATCTGGCTATGGGGGCTGACGCTGGTCTTCTGCCTCGCCGCGGTGCCCAGCCTGTTCGCGCTCAGCGGTCAGAAATATCCCGAACCGCTGGCCAAGATTTACGACCAGTCGGTCAATCTCGGTCTCGACCTTGCCGGCGGTAGCCACATCCTCCTCGAAGCCGAGCCGACCCAGGTCGCCGCGCAGCGCCTCGAGACGATGGAAGAAAGCGTTTCTGCCGCGATGCGCCGCGCCGATCCGCGCATCCGCATCGGCGATATCTCGCGCCGTGAGGGTCGCCTGACCTTCATGGTCGAGAACCCGGCCGACGTCGATCGCGCGCGGGACCTGATCGAACCGCTCACCACCGGCGCCGGGCTGACAGGCCAGCGCGACTGGACGATCCAGGTTGTCGACGGTCAGCGCTTCGTCATCGCGCCGACCCAGGCGGGCATCGACCAGGCGGTCAACAATGCGATGGAAACTGCGGTCGAAGTCGTCCGCAAGCGTATCGACGCGCTCGGCACGCGTGAGCCGACGATCATCCGTCAGGGCGATAACCGGATCGTGGTGCAGGTCCCCGGCCTGCAAGATCCGGGCGAGCTCAAGGACCTGCTCGGTCAGACCGCAAAGCTGGAATTCAAGCTCGTCGATGTCGAGGCACAGGCCTCGGAAATCCAGGAAGGCATCGCTCGTCCGGGCAGCCAGATCATTCCCGGCGCGCCCGGCAGCGATTTCGAAGGCAGCGCGATCGCGGTCAAGCGCCTCGGCGGGATCAAGGGTGATACGCTGACAGACGCTCGCCAGAGCTTCGATGCGCAGACCAACGAGGCCGTGGTCACCATCACGTTCGACAGTTCGGGCGGTCAGCGGTTCGCCAAGCTGACGCGCGAAAATGTCAACCGACCTTTCGCCATCATCCTCGACGATCAGGTGCTTTCGGCACCCAATATCAACGAGCCGATTCTGGGAGGGACCGCGCAGATTTCGGGCGGGTTCACCGTCGAGAGCGCCAACCAGCTGGCGATTTCGCTGCGCTCGGGCGCTTTGCCGGTCGATCTCTCGGTGATCGAGGAACGCACTGTCGGACCCGATCTCGGGGCGGACTCGATCGAAGCCGGCATGCTCGCGATGGGCGTCGGCTCGATGCTGGTCATCGTGCTGATGATCGTCACCTATGGTCGCTTCGGCGTCTATTCGACCGTTGCGCTGGCGTTCAACGTGCTGATGATCCTCGGCATCATGGCGATCCTCAACACCACGCTGACGCTGCCCGGTATTGCCGGTTTCGTGCTGACGATCGGCGCAGCGGTGGACGCCAACGTGCTCATAAACGAACGCATCAGGGAAGAGCGAAAGCGCGGGCGACGCGTCGTCGCCGCGGTCGAGAACGGCTACAAGGAAGCGAGCCGTGCGATCTACGATGCGAACATCACGAACTTCATCGCCGGCGTGTTGTTGTTCCTGTTCGGTTCGGGACCGGTGCGCGGCTTTGCCGTGGTGCTCGTGATCGGCCTGTTCACCAGCGTCTTCACCGCCGTCGTTCTCACCCGCATGTGGGTGGCGATGTGGCTGCGCAAGAAGCGCCCCAGCGAACTCGTAATCTGACGGAGACGGACCGATGAAACTCTTGAAGCTCGTCCCCGACGACACGAACATCAAGTTCCTCAAATATCGCGTGCCCTTCTACGTGATCAGCGTCCTGCTGATCATTGCGAGCTGGGCGCTGGTGCTGACCAATGGCCTCAATTACGGCGTCGACTTCGCCGGCGGCCAGGAAGTCCGCGCGACCTTCACCGAGAGCGCGGAGGCTCCGGTGGCCGAAGTCCGCGAAGTGGTGGGCGACCTCGGCTATGGCGAACCTGTGGTGCAGCGCTTCGGGGAGCCCAACCAGGTCTCGATCCGCGTGCGCCTGCCCGATGAGGTGGCCGACGACAAGGAAGCTGCGCAACGTATCGCCAATGAGGTGGTCGCCGCGCTGCAGTCCGATTTCCCCGATTTCAGGCTTGACGGCAACGACAACGTCTCGGGCAAGGTTTCGGGCGAGTTCTTCACCCAGGCGCAATGGGCGCTGCTGTTCGCAATGCTGGCGATCGCGCTCTACATCTGGATCCGCTTCGAATGGCAATTCGGTGTCGGGGCGCTGTTCGCACTGTTCCACGACGTCTCGCTGACGCTGGGCATGTTCGCGATCCTCCAGTTGGAATTCAACCTGACGACCATCGCGGCGATCCTCGCGATCATCGGTTACTCTTTGAACGACACGATCGTCGTCTATGACCGCATCCGCGAGAACCTGAAGAAATTCCGCAAGATGCCGATCCCCGAGCTGCTCGACCTGTCGGTCAACGAGACTTTGGCGCGTACCGTCATGACTTCGCTGACGCTGCTGGTCGCGCTGCTTCCGCTGTTGCTGTTCGGCCCGGCGGCGCTGTTCGGTCTTACTTCGGCAATCTTCCTCGGCATCTTCGTCGGGACCTACAGCTCGGTCTATATGGCCGCGCCAATCCTGATCTGGCTGGGGGTCGATTCGCACAGCTTCGTTCCCGAAGAGACCGAGCTCGACAAGCAGGAAAAGGCCGCGCGCGGCCTGGCCTAGGAGCGAGGCTCCACAATCGAATCGTAGTGGCGGGCGAGCGCTTCGGCGTGCGCCCGCCAGTCGAATCTTGCGACCGTTTCGGCGACATCGCGCGGATCGTGCGGATCGCCAAGGACCTCGCGGATACCGTCGGCGATGGCTTGCGGATCGCGTGCGACGATGCGTCCGGCCGCCGGGCTTTGCACCACTTCGCGCGCCCCGCCGACATCGGGCACGACGATCGGCGTGCCGCTGGCCAGCGCTTCGACCCAGGCATTGGCGAGCCCCTCGCGCTTGGAGGGCAACACCATCGCATCGGCGGCAGAGAACAGCACTGGCAGCTTCGCATGCGCGATTCCGCCGAGGAAATGCACGCGCCCGGCAAGGCCCAGCTCGCTGGCGAGGCTCTCGAGCGCGGCGCGATCGTCTCCGGTCCCGATAATCGCCAGATGGGCGTCATCGAGCAGCGCGAGCGCCTGGATCGCTAGGTCGAAACCCTTGACCGGCACGAGATTGCCGACGCCCACCAGCAGCGGCGCATCGTCGGGCATGGCGAGCCCGAACTCCTCGGCGATCATGGAGCGCATCGCGCCATTGTCGAGCGGGCGGAACAGGTCGCGGTCGAGGCCGGTGTAATGCACCGTGATCTCGGCGTCGGTCAGTCCCGATCGGTGCATGTCGTCCGCCAGTGCGCGGCTCACGGCAAGGATGCCACCGGCCTGCGCCAGCGCAGTCTGGATCGCGCGTCGGCTATGTCCGCTTGCGCCCCAGTAATGCACGTCTGATCCGCGCGCCTTGGCCGAGAAGGGCAGGCCGATCGACTCGGCCATCTGTGTCACGGCAGGCGCATCGGGAAACAGGAATTGGGCATCGAGCAGGTCGAACGGTATGTCGCGATGGAGCTCTTCGATCAGCGGCAGCACGGTCCGCCGGATCGCCCATGGATTGATCCGCGCGCCGACCTTGGGCAGCAGCGGGTACGTCGGGCGCAGCACGCGCACGCCATTTTCGAAACTATCGATCGCCGCGTCGCGCAGCGCCGCATACTCCCCCAGCGCAATGGGCGGCACGCCGATCGGGTTGATCACGGTGACGTCCCAATCCGTGTGTTGCGCAAGCGCTTCCATCGACCGCGCGACGAAGCCGCCGAAGCGGGGCTTGTGCGCGTTCGGGTACAGCGTCGAGATGGCGAGAACGCGTTTCACAAGCGTCGCACCACCATATCGGCGACCGCGATCCATTCGGGGCTGTCGACCACGATTTGGCGCTCGCCCGCCCCGGGCGGAAGAAGCCCGATCAGCGAACCCTGGCGGTCGATCAACCGGCCAAAGGCGAAACGACCGCCCTTGCGCGGGACCAGCACATCGCGATTGATCGCCTGCTGCGCGTCTTCGGGAGCGATCTGTCGGAGCCACAATTGATCGCCCGCGCGGTATTCGCCCTGGGAATGCTCGATCGCCATCACGACGAGCGGCTGGCCTGCACTGAAATCGCTCGGTAGCAGCGCGTCGCGCCCGCTTTCCAGCGCGTCAGCGCCCTTTTGGCCCAAGCGCGCGATTACTTGCGGATGATCGCTGCTTTCGGAGCGCACCAGCGTATCCGGATCGACGCCGAGCGCGGCGGCGATCCGGTCCATCCACTTGATCGAGAGATTGCGCATGCCCGTTTCGAGCCGTCCGATCGTCTGTGCGGTGGTCGGCGGGGAGCAAGCCGCGGCGACTTCGGCCAGTGTCAGCCCCTTCTGCTTTCGGATGTCGCGGATACGGTTGATCATCGGCCATTCCTCGCAAATTCGGTTTTTACTTTCCTACAAGATAACCAATTTGGCAATCCCCGGCTCGAAGGAGAATTGCATGACCCGTTTTCTGGCCGAGCGTGAACTGACCAATGAGGGCGCAACGCAGCGCAAACCGCGCAGGGGACGGCGCAGCGCGACCGTCAATCTCGCCGAATCGCCGCTGACCTGGCTTCATGCGCGCGGGCATCTGAGCGATCGTCAGTTCGTGGCGGGCGAGCGTTTGCGCGCCGATTACGAGCGCGCGCAGCTCGCGCCGAGCGTGACGATGCGGTGGGAGCCTGTGCGGATAAGGAGTTCGGGAGCCGGCCAGGGCCTCAATCCCACCGAGCGCCAGATTTCGGCGAAGCGACGCTTCGACGGAGCGATCGCGGCGGCGGGGGACGGTTTATCCGATGTGCTGTGGCGCACCGTGTGCGCCGGAGAAGCGCTTGCGGGAGTGGAAAAGGCACTCGAATGGCCGGCCCGCAGCGGCAAACTGGTGCTCAAATTCGCGCTCGACCGCGTGGCGGGATATTACCGGATTTCGTGATCGTCGGCGGGAGCGGTGCTGTGCTGCTGAGCCGCCAGCTTCGCCGCTTTCTTGGCGGCCTTTTTCTCGCGCTTGCGGATCTTCTTTTCGCGTCGCTCCTCGTCCTCGTCGGACAGCTGGCTTCCGATCGTGATGGTCAGCGTGACGTAGATACCGATCATCAGTAGGCCGCAGGCGGCAACGATGCCGTCCCACACCGAAAAGCCGAGCCACGCGGGCACGTCGGTGCCGAACACGATCATGCCCAGCGTCAGCAGGATGAAGGCGACGCGGATCTCGGTCGGCCCCATGCCACCATGCGAAAGGTGGAATTGTCCGGTGACCTTGGCCAGCAGGAAGGTGTGGATCGAGACGAGGTAATAGCCCGCCAGCGTCAGCAGCGCGACTTCGATACGCACATATTCGCTCAGGCCCAGTCCGCCGAGGATCAGCATCCCCGCCAGCATGTCCGAGCTATGGTCGATGAAGAAGCCGTAATTGGGTCGCTCGACCTTGCGAAAGCGGGCGATGCTCCCGTCGAGCGAATCGCCGAACCAGTGCATCGCGAACAGTCCGATCGCGAGCCACAGCAGACCGGGCGCTTCGCTGCTGAAGGCGTAGCAGAACCCGATGCCGATCGCCGCGAATACCGCCAGCAGCGTCAGCTTGTCGGGCGTGACCCATTGCGGGAGCCGCGCGCACAGCCAGTCGAGCACCTTGCGTTCGCCCCGCGTAAGCAGGGTTTCCTGGATGCGTTCGACCTTGGCGGGTTTGCCCTGTGACAATTTCATGCGCGCGCTATCGCGGAGCGCGGGCAAACACGCAAGCGATTGAGCAGATTAGCCCTCGACCTGTTCGGCCAGTTCGAGCCAGCGTTCTTCGGCCGCTTCCTTTTCCGCGCGGGCGGTTCCGATGCCTTTGCTGACGCGTTCGAACTTGGCGGGATCGCTCGCAAACAGGTCGGGATCGGAGAGAATTTCTTCGCCCTTGGCAATCGCTTTCTCCAGCTCCTCGATCCGCGCTGGCAGCAATTCGTAATCGCGCTGGTCCTTGTAGGAGAGCTTGTCCGATCTGGGTGCGGGCGGAGGAGGGGGCGCCGGCGCGGCCTTCGTTGCAGCCTTGGCCTTGTTCTGGGTGCGGACCTTCCGCTTTTCTTCCCAATCGGCATAGCCGCCCGCGACGATATCGACATCGCCGCTGCCATCGAGACCGAGCGTGAGCGTGACGGTGCGGTCGAGGAAGTCGCGATCGTGGCTCACGATCAGCACGGTGCCTTCGTAGTCGGCGATCACTTCCTGCAAGAGGTCGAGCGTTTCGAGATCGAGGTCGTTGGTCGGCTCGTCGAGCACCAGCAGGTTCGAGATGCGGGCGAATTCGCGCGCCAGCAGCAGCCGCGACTGCTCGCCGCCGGACAGCGTGCCGACCTTGGCATCGACCAGGCCGGGATCGAACAGGAAGTCCTTGAGATAGCCCTGCACGTGCTTGCGCGTGCCGCGCACGTCGATCCAGTCGCCGCCCTCGGCGAGCACCTGCCGCACGGTTTTCTCGGGCGAGAGGAGGGCGCGCTGCTGGTCGATCATCACGCCGCTCAGCGTTTTCGACAGCGTCACGGTGCCTTCGTCGGGCTCAAGTTCGCCGGTCAACATCTTGAGCAGCGTGGTCTTGCCCGCGCCATTCGCGCCGACGATCCCGATCCGGTCACCGCGCTGCACGCGCAGGTCGAAATTGCGGATGATCGTGCGCTGATCGCCTTCGGGTGTGGTGAAGCGCTTGCCCACCCCTTCGGCCACGATCACCGCCTTGGTCTTGTTATCGTCGGATTCGATCGCGAGTTTGGCGGTGCCCTTGGGCGCGAGCATGGAGGCGCGCTGGGCGCGCATCTGCCACAATTTCTCGAGCCGTCCCTGGTTGCGCTTGCGCCGCGCGGTCACGCCGCGTTCGAGCCAGTGGGCCTCGATCTTGAGTTTCGCGTCGAGCTTGTCGGCCGCGCGCGCTTCTTCGGCATAGACCTGTTCGATCCACGCATCGTAGCCGCCGAAGCCGATTTCCTTACGCCGCAGCGAACCGCGATCGAGCCACAGCGTCGCGCGGGTCAACCGCTCGAGAAAGGTGCGGTCATGGCTGATGACGAGGAAGGCGCCCTTATAGCGCTGCAGCCAGCTTTCGAGCCAGTCGATCGCACCGAGGTCGAGGTGGTTGGTAGGCTCGTCGAGCAGCAGCACGTCGGGCTCCATCGCCAGCGCGCGGGCGATCGCCGCGCGGCGCTTTTCACCGCCCGACGCGGTTTTCGCCTCGCGCGCCATGTCGATCCCCAGCTGCCCAGCAATCGCTTCCACTTCATGCGGTTGCGGTGCATTCTTGCCATGGAGCGCGAAGTCCATCAGCGTATCGAATTCGGTGAAATCGGGCTCCTGCTCGAGCATTACCACGCGCGTGTGCGGCTGGATCGTACGCTTGCCCTTATCGGCCTCGATCTGGTTGGCGACGAGCTTCATCAGCGTCGTCTTGCCCGCGCCATTGCGCCCGATCAGCGCCATCCGGTCGCGCGGACCGACATGCAGGTCGATATCGGAGAAGAGCCAGCTCCCGCCCTGCTGGAGCGAGAGTCCTTCCCAGCTGAGGATCGGTGGTTCGGCCATAGCCGGCGCGGATTAGGGGCAAGGGGGGCTTTGCGCAACCGAGCTGTTCGTCATTGCGAGCGAAGCGAAGCAATCCAGGGAGAGGGCGAGCTCCGGCTCTGGATTGCCGCGGCGACTGCGTCGCGTCGCAATGACGAGTTAGTCGGCAGAGGCGTCTTTCTCTGCCTTTTCTTCCTCAACCATCCGCGCGATGTCTTCGAGCAGGGCGGGGGCATCGAACACCACACCGTCCTTGATCGTCCAGCGCACCCCGCCGACGGTTTCCATTTCGTTCGTCTCGCGGTTGAGGCGATCGTGGCCGGTGCCGTAGAGGACCTTGAGGTTTGCCAGCGGGTTTTCCGGCACGATAACCAGATCGGCCAGCTTGCCCACCGCGATCCGGCCCATCGGTGGTTCTTCGCCGCGCGGCCCGTAGATTTCGCGCGCGCCGTTCAGGGTGGCGGCCTTGATCACTTCGAGCGGGTTGAGCCCGGCCTCGCGCAGCATTTCCAGCTCGCCGATATAGGCGAAGCCCCAGGTCTGGTAGATGTAGCCCGGGTCGGACCCGGCGGTGATCCGTCCGCCGCGATCGTGGAATTCCTTGGTCAGCTTCATCCATTTGACGAAGAAATGTCGCCAGGCGACTTCCTGCTCGGTGCCCCAGTCGTGGTAATAGCTGCCGTGATTGGTCAGGCTGGGGCCGTAGAAATCCATCAGCGCGGGCAGGGTGTAGCGCTCATGCCATTCGAGATTGCGCGCCCGCATCACGTCGCGGCTGGCGACGTAGATGTTGAAAGTCGGGCTAAGAGTGACGCCGCTTTCGATGAGGAAGTCGACATAATCGTCCCACTCCTCGCTGCCCGGATCGACCGACTGGTAGCCGCGCAGCGCCACCTCGCCGAAGCGCGATTGCTCGTCGCGGTAATTGTAGTCAGGCGGATAGGGCGGCAATTGGCCATTGGCCGGGATGCTTTCGAAATGGCCGTAGAAATGGGTCACGCCTTTCAAGCCCAGTTCGACGGCGCGGCGGGCGTCGATCTCGCCGAGCCCGCGCTGCCCGAGATGGGCGACCGAACCGAGGTTGAGCTTGTCCGCCTCGTCGAGCGCAGCCTCCATCACGGCGGGAGTCTCGGTGTTGAAGAATTTGACGCCCCAGTAGCCATTGGCCTTGATCCAGCGGACCCATTCGCGCGCTTTTGCTGGCGTATCGGGGGTACCGCGACCCCATTTGTCGCCGAAGGCTGCATAGGGGAACAGGCGCGGCGCGGTGATCGTGTTGGCGGCGCTGCGCTCGGTATCGGAAATGTCGGGCGCACCGGGCCCGAAATAGAACGAAACGCCGCGCACGCTCGTTACCCCGTGGGCGAGCCAGAGCTTGTAGCCGTAGGAGGGCTGTGGTGCCTTGCCGGGATCGCCATTGTGGCCATGGACGTCGACGAAGCCGGGCAGCACGTACATGCCGTCTGCCTCGATCACACGTGCGCCATCATAGGCGTCTGCGCTGCGATTGCTGCCGGTGATTGCGGTGATGCGATTGCCCTCGATCTCGATATCGATCGGACCTTCGGGTGGCGCGCCCGATCCTTCGATCATCGTCGCACCCCTGACAATAAGCCTGGCAAACGGCCCTTCGCCTTCGCCGGCGGGGCGATCGGGCATGGGCTCCATCTGCGCGGCGGCAGGCGCAGTCAGGGCCATCCCCGCAAGGGCGGCAAGCAGGCAAGACAGCGGGCGAAACAGGTGCATGAAATCCCTCCGTTCAGACGGTGCCTAACGCGCACGGAAGCTGCTGTGAAGCGGAACGGGCGGTTCAGTCGGGCGTAAGGGGAACAAGGCCACACCGGCATTCCAACGATCATTATTCACAAGGATCTTCTATGAACCGCATGCTAATCGCACTTGCCGCAACCACCGCTGCCATCGTGCTGCCGGGGAGCCCGGTGGAGGCCGGGGAAATCCAGATCCAGGCGACCAATCCGGTGGTCGAACTGTCGATCACCGAGACAGTCCGCTCGGCCCCCGATGTGGCCCAGATCGGGGCAGGGGTGCAGACCCAGGCACCGACCGCACGCGAGGCGGTGCAAGCCAATTCGCAGGCGATGAACCGGCTGGTCGAACGGCTTCGTGCGCTGGGGATCGAGCGCAAGGACATCCAGACCTCGAACTTCAATCTCAACCCGCAGTACAATTACAATCGCGAAACGGGCGAGCAGACCTTCAGCGGCTATATGGTCACCAACCAGGTCTCGGTGACGCTGCGCGATTTGAAGCGTGCCGGCGAAGTGCTCGATGCACTGGTCGGTGCGGGCGCGAATAATATCTACGGCCCCAATTTCATGCTCGACGACGATGCGGCGACCAAGAAGGCCGCGCGCAAGGGCGCGTTTGAAAAGGGCCGCGCCCAGGCCGAGGAATATGCCCGGATGGCCGGCTATAGCGGGGTGCGCCTGCTCGAAGTGTCCGAATCCTTCAGCAGCTACGGCCCGCCGCCTCCCCAGCCGGTCGCGATGGCCCGCGCGGAAAGCAAGGACGCGGCGGCAGACGTTCCGGTGGAGCCGGGCGAGGTCGGCACATCGGCCTCGCTGTTGCTCAAATTCGAGATGACGCGCTGATTTTACAGCCCTAATTTCAAGCGGGGCGTTCCTGAACGGGACGCCCCTTCTTGTATTCACTGGTCATTCAAGCCCTGATCGGTAGAACGCTCTCAATCATGTTTCGCATTCTCGCCCTTTCCTTTTCGCTGACGCTTGCCCTGCCGTCGGCGGCGCAGGCCCAGACGCGTGACGAACAGGCCGAGGCGCGTAAGGAAATGCGGGCGGGCAACCTGCTCACGCTCGAGGAAATCCACCGCCGGGTCGTGCCCCAGTTCGAACGCAAGGGCATGGAGTACATCGCGGTGGAGCTCGATCCCAGGGCGAGGGTCTATCGTTTCAAGTTCCTCGACGATCGCCAGGTCGTCTGGGTCGATGTCGATGCTCGCTCCGGGCGCATCCTGCGCATCCGCCGGTGATTGCGGATTGCGGACGCAGGGCGCGCTCCCATTGACCTATCATCGCGGCACCGCCATCTGGGCGCGAAACCACACGTCCAGCACCCATCGGCCTACGAGCCGACGGCACCAGAGGGGATTGCAAGACCCATGCGGATCCTGATCGTCGAGGACGAGCCCACGCTCGGCCAGCAATTGAAATCCACGCTCGAAGGCAATGGCTATGCGGTCGATCTTTCGACCGACGGCGAGGACGGCCATTTCCTCGGCTCGACCGAAGAATACGATGCCGTGATCCTCGATCTCGGCCTGCCCGAGATCGACGGGCTGACCGTGCTCGGCATGTGGCGCAAGGAGGGGCGCAAGTTCCCCGTCCTCGTGCTGACCGCGCGCGACAGCTGGTCGGACAAGGTCGCCGGCCTCGATGCCGGGGCCGACGATTACCTTGCCAAGCCGTTCCAGACCGAGGAACTGATCGCCCGCCTGCGCGCGCTGATCCGCCGCGCTTCGGGCAACACCTCGGCTGAGCTGGTGGCGGGCGATGTGCGCCTCGACACCCGTTCGGGCCGCGTGACGCTGGCCGGAGAGCCGGTCAAGCTGACGGCGCAGGAATACAAGCTGCTGGCCTACCTGATGCACCACAAGGGCAAGGTCGTCAGCCGCACCGAACTGATCGAGCACATCTACGATCAGGATTTCGACCGCGATTCGAATACGATCGAGGTCTTCGTGACGCGCATCCGCAAGAAGCTGGGTGCCGATGTGATCACCACCATCCGTGGCCTCGGATACAGCCTCGACGACCCCGCCGACGCGCCCCGGGCCAATTGATCCTGCCTCTTCCGGAGCGGCGGTGACGCCGTCCCGCGAGGAAGCGCGGATCGAGGCCGAGGCGGCGGCAAGCGGCGCGTCGATGCGCGATCAGAAGCCCGAACATACCGGTTCGCTCGCGCGCCGCATGATGCTGATCGCGGCGGGGTGGATCACCATCCTGCTGCTGGTCGGCGGCGTGGCGCTTGATCGCACGATCACCAATCTGCTCCAGAACAACCTCGACGAGCGGCTCAACTACATCCTCACCGCCATGGTCGGGTCGGCCGAAATCGATTCCTACGGCGACGTCTGGTTCAACCGGGTGCTGGGCGACCAGCGCTTCCTAGTTCCCAATTCTGGGCTATACTGGCAGATCAACGGCTCCGACCAGGAGCCTTTCCCGTCGAACTCGCTGTGGGACCGCACGCTCGAACTGCGCGGGGACCATTCGAAGGTCGAGCCGGTCTATTACAACAGCGAACAGTTCCAGGGCGAGGAACTGCGCATCGTCGAACGCTCGGTCCGCATTCCCGGCAGCGACAGCGACTGGACCTTTGCAGTTGCGGCCGATCGCGCCGAACTCGAGGCGGAGATCGCCGACATCCGATCGATCCTGTTCTGGTCGTTCGTCATCCTGGGGCTCGGCCTGATCTTGCTGGCCTGGCTGCAGGTCTATTACGGACTGTCGCCGCTGCGCCGGGTACGCCGTGCGATCCAGCGAATGCGAGGGGGCGACGAACACCGGCTGACCGAGCCGCTGCCCTACGAGGTCCAGCCGATGGTCGCCGAGCTCAACGCCTTGCTGGCGCATTCGGAGAAGCAAGCCGAGGAAGCGCGGATGCATGCGGGCAATCTCGCCCATGCCTTGAAGACCCCGCTGACGGTACTGGTGAACGCCGCGACCGCGCGCGACCCCAAGCTGTCGAACCTGGTGCATCGCGAGACGCGCGTGATGCAGCGCCAGGTCGAACACCACCTCGCCCGCGCCCGCGCGGTTGGTCGCCGCGCCACCGGCCTGTCGCGTGCCGAAGTCTGGCCCAGCGCCGAGAGCGTGCTGCGCGCAGTGACCCGCTTGTACGAGAACACCCGCTTCGATCTCGATGGCAACAAGGCGGCGCGAGTCGCGATCGAGCGGCAGGATCTCGACGAAATCCTCGGCAATTTGATCGAGAACGCAGCCAAATACGGCGGGGGCAGCGTGTTCGTGACGGTCGACGCCAATCGCGACGATCCCGATTTCTGCGACATCTGGGTCGAGGATGACGGGCTGGGCATTCCCGAGGCGGACCGCATCCGCATCTTCGATCGCGGCGCGCGGCTCGACACCGGCAAGCCGGGCACCGGGCTTGGCCTTGCGATCGTGCGCGACGTGGCCGAAATCTACGGCGGCAAGGCCGAGCTGCGCGAAAGCGAAGATCTGGGCGGATTGCTGGTGATTCTGCGCTTGCCGCGGTCGAAGGCGACGCGCGACCGCTGATGCCTAAACTGGTGGGATCGTCGACCGGTCGCAAGCCGCACGCCAAATTCAGCGTTCATTCAACAGCGGACTAATATTAACGAATCACAGTCCACACTTTTCAGGGGAACTATCGTGCGCACATCCATCATCAAGCCGGCATTGCTCGCCGTGGCCGTCGCCTCGCTCGGCGGATGCACTGCGCTCGGGGCCGGTTTCTCGGTCGGCAACGCCGGCTATTACGACGACGGCTATTACGATCCGTATTACGACGATTACTATTACGGCTGGTACGAAGACTACTACTATCCCGGAACCGGCTACTACGTCTACGATCGCCGGGGAACCCGCTCGCGCTGGTCCGACCGTCATCGCTATTTCTGGGAACGCCGCCGCGCCTATTACCGCGAACGCAGCGTCGCGCGCGAAATCCGCGACAACTGGGCTGGCTACTCGCGCGGCTCCGACGGTCGCTATCGCGATCAGAGGCGTGCCGAACGCAGGGCGGAGCGCCGGGCGGAACGCCGCGAGGATCGTCGCTCCGAACGACGTGCGGAACGTCGCGAGGAGCGCCGCACAGAGCGTCGCCGCGACCGGCGCGAGGATCGCCGCACCGAACGTCGCGACCGTCGGGGCGAGAGCCCGCTGGCACCGATCGCCCGCGAAGCCCGCAGGGAAGCCCGTCGCGAAGCGCGGCAGGAACGTCGCCAGGAGCGTCGTGCCGAACCGCGCGCGCAGGCGCCCCGGGTCCAGCGGCCTCAGGCCCAACCGGCTGCGCGTCAGCCGGTGGCAAAGCCCCAGCGCGGCACGGAACGTCCCGCACGTCCGGCTCCGAAGCGCCGCGTTTCCGCTAAGCCTGCCAAGCAGGACGATTGATCGCGCTGCAACAGCGATTTCGCGCTAAATTCTTGCAAAGCCGCCGTGCCATCCGCATGGCGGCTTTGACATGTCTGCAGACGTTATTCCCCTCCGCCGCAAGGAGCAGCCGTCGCTCGACCCGCTGCTCGCGCTTACCGCCAATGGCATGAATTCGGTGAATGCGATCATCCTCGATCGCATGCAGAGCGAAATTCCGCTGATCCCCACGCTCGCCGGACATCTGATCTCGGGCGGGGGCAAGCGCATGCGCCCGATGCTGACGCTGTCGAGTGCGGCGCTGCTCGAATACGAGGGCGATCGCCATCACAAGCTCGCCGCCAGCGTCGAGTTCATCCACACTGCCACGCTGTTGCATGACGATGTGGTCGACGGATCCGATCTGCGCCGGGGCAAGAAGCCGGCCAACCTGATCTTCGGCAATCCCGCCAGCGTGCTGGTCGGAGATTTTCTCTTCAGCCGCAGCTTCGAACTGATGGTCGAGGATGGCAGCCTGAAAGTGCTCAAGATCCTGTCCAACGCCAGCGCGGTGATCGCGGCGGGCGAGGTCGACCAGTTGACGGCCCAGCGCCAGATCGAGACCAGCGAGGAACGCTATCTCGGCATCATCGGGGCGAAGACCGCCGCGCTGTTCGCCGCTGCCTGCCGGATTGCCGCCGTGGTAGCCGAACGCGCCGAGGCCGAAGAACAGGCGCTCGACGCCTATGGGCGCAATCTGGGCATCGCGTTCCAGCTGGTCGACGACGCGATCGATTACGATTCGAGCGCCGACGAGATGGGCAAGGGCCGCGGTGACGATTTCCGCGAAGGCAAGATGACGCTCCCCGTGATCCTCGCCTATGCCCGCGGCGACGAGGCCGAGCGCGCGTTCTGGAAGGACGCGATCGCCGGGCGACGCACATCGGACGAGGACCTCGCCGAAGCGGTCCGCCTGATCGAAAAACACGATGCGGTCGAAGCGACGCGCGAACGCGCCCGCCATTTCGCCCAGCGCGCGATCGATGCGATCGGCGGTTTCCGCCAGAATGCGGCCCGCGATGCGATGGAGGAGGCGGCCTTGTTCGCCGTCTCGCGGCGGTTCTAGTCTTTCGGGATCCGTCCCGACGCGCGGCGTTTCCAAAGATACCAGCATCCGCCGCCTGCCACCGCGCAGGTGCCGAGAATCGTTGCACCGACCAGCATTCCGCTGATCAGAATGCCGGTGGTCAGGCCCACCACGATCTCGAGCAATTCGCGCATGCCGCCGCTATAGGGACTTTTCGCGCGATTGGGAAATCTGCGCGGGCGAATGTAAGGAACCGTCTGCGATGAGCGACGACCTTCCCATCCATGACGTCCTGCCCGATCTGCTGGCGCATCTGCGCGCGCGCAATGCCGCCGTGCTGGTCGCGCCGCCCGGCGCCGGGAAAACCACGAGCGTCGCGCCTGCGCTGCTTGGCGAGGAATGGTGCGACGGCACGGTGATCCTGCTGAGCCCGCGCCGGGTCGCCGCACGTGCCGCGGCCGAGCGAATGGCCGAATTGCTAGGCGAGAAACCGGGCGAGACGATCGGTTATCTGACGCGGCTCGATACCAGGCGCTCTGCAAAAACGCGCGTGCTGGTGATGACCGAAGCGATCTTCGTTGCGACGATCCTCGACGATCCGGAGCTTTCCGGCGTCTCGGCGGTCTTGTTCGACGAAGCGCACGAACGGCATCTCGATAGCGATTTCGGCCTCGCGCTGGCGATCGAGAGCCAGCAGGCGCTGCGGGGGGACCTGCGCCTGCTGGTGATGTCGGCGACGATCGACGGAGCGCGCTTTGCCGCGCTGCTGGACGATGCGCCGGTGGTCGAAAGCGAGGGCAGGGCACACCCGCTGCGGATCGCCTGGCACGGCGCGCGACCCGAATTGCGGATCGAGGATGCAATGACCGAAGCGGTGCTGGCAGCCTGGCGCGCGGAGGAGGGGAGCGTGCTCGCCTTCCTCCCCGGCCTTGGCGAGATCGAACGCACGCGCGAGCGGATCGAGAAGCGCCTGCCCGATGTCCAGGTGCTGCCTTTGCATGGGCAAGTCAATCCGGCGGGACAGCGCGCGGCGATCCGGCGCGATCCGGAAGGGCGCAGGCGGATCGTGCTGGCGAGTGCGATCGCCGAAAGTTCGGTCACGCTCGATGGCGTGTCGGTGGTGGTCGATGCCGGCCTGTCGCGCCGCGCCGCCTTCGATCCTGCCGCCGGCACGACGCGGCTGGTGACGGTCCAGGCCAGCCGCGCGAGCGCCGATCAGCGCGCTGGCCGCGCGGCGCGGCAAGGCCCTGGCGTCGCCTATCGGCTGTGGAACGAAGCAGCGCATGCGGGGCGTCCGGCCTATGACCCGCCCGAAGTGGAAACCGCCGATCTCGCGCCGCTCGCGCTGTCGATGGCCGATTGGGGTGCGGCAGATGGGCAGCTCGCTTGGCTCGATCCGCCGCCGGCCGCTGCGATGGCGAGCGCGCGCGAGCGTCTGCAGGGACTCGATGCGCTCGATGGCGGGGGGCGGATCACCGCGCGCGGCAAAGCGCTGGCCAAGCTGCCGATGGACCCGCAGCACGGCGCGATGCTGCTGTTCGGCGCCGAGCATGGTGCGGCCGAGCTCGCGGCGAAGTTGGTGGCGCTGTTGCAGGATCGCACGCTCGGCGGGCGCGGAGAGGATCTGGAGCAGCGCCTGTCGCGCTGGAACGCCCAGCGCGGCGGTAAGGGCGAAGCGCATCGACGGCTCGCGCAGGGATGGGCGAAGAGAGTTAAATCTCCCCTCCCCGCGGGGGAGGGGTTGGGGGTGGGGGGTAAGCCTCTGCAATCGCAAAACACCCCCACCCAACCTCCCCCTCAAGCGGGAGGGGTTCCACTCGGCATCACCCTCGCCGCCGGCCTGCCGCAGAACATCGCGCGGCGGCGCGATGCGTCGGGAGAATACTGGCTGAGCGCTGGCGGACGGGGCTATCGGCTCGATCCGGCCAGCCCGGTTGCGCGCAGCGAGTGGATTGCGATCGGCGATGCGCAGGGCAACGCCAAGGAAGCGCGGATCATGGCCGCCGCCGCGCTGACGCTCGACGATATCGAACAATGGCTGCCCGAACGTTTTACCCGCCGCACCAGGCTCGACTGGCACGAGGCCAAGGTGCGTGCGCGGCTGGAACGCAAACTCGGTTCGATCACGCTAGCCAGCGCTCCCGATTCCGCGCCGGACCAGGACGCGATGGCCGAACTGCTGCTGCAACGTGCGCGTGAGACGATGGCCGATCTCGTCCCCGCCACGCTGCTCGCGCGGGCGCGGTATGCCGGGATCGAGGCGCTCCGCCCCGAATCGCTGGCCGAAACGGCCGATCAATGGCTCGCACCCTTGCTCGAAAAGCGCCGCGACCTCGCCATCGCGCCGGGCCGGCTGGTCGAGGCCGCACTTAATCTCGTCGAGTGGGACGACCGCCAGTGGCTCGACCGGATCGCGCCGCGCGAATTCCGCAGCCCGGCCGGAACGAGCCATGCGATCGACTATGCCGATCCTGCCGGGCCGAGTGTCGAGGTGCGGGTGCAGGCGCTGTTCGGGCTCGATCGCCATCCTGTCATAGGGCAGGGCGAGGCTGCGACGCCGCTGCTGCTCAAGCTCACCAGCCCCGCCGGTCGCCCGCTGCAATCGACCGCCGACCTGCCCGGGTTCTGGCGCGGAAGCTGGTCCGATGTGCGCAAGGACATGAAGGGTCGCTATCCCAAACACCGCTGGCCAGAGGAACCCTGGACCGAAAAGCCGAGTTTGAAGACCAGGAACGCCTTTGCAAAATCGGAAGGTTGAATTAGGGGAAACCCATGGCAGCACGTATCTACCAACGTCCGAAAAGCGCGATGCAGTCCGGCAAGGCGCAGACCGATCAATGGGTGCTCGAATTCGCGCCGAGCGAAGCGCGTCGCGCCGATCCGCTGATGGGCTGGACCGGCAGTGGCGACACGCAGGTGCAGGTCGTGCTGAAATTCCCCGATTGCGACGCGGCGCAGGAATACGCGAAGAAGCACGGGATCGCCGCGCGCATTCACAAGACTCCGGTCAAAACCCTCAAGATCCAGGCCTACGCCGACAATTTCCGGTGATGCGGGCCGTCGCACTTGTTGCGGTGGCAAGTCTTGCCGGATGTGCGGCCTCAGCTGAATCGCACGAGAATGCGGCTGCGGTTTCGACCGCCGCGACCGATCGGGCTCTCGAACAGATCGAAGCCATCGAGGAACGGCTGGGCGGGCGGCTCGGCGTCTCGCTGGTCGATGGTTCGGGCCAGGCTCTCCTGACCCACCGCGGCGACGAGCGATTCGCCATGTGCTCGACCTTCAAGGCTCCGTTGGCCGCCGCGATCATGCTCGAGGTCGAGCAGGGCAGGCTGTCGCTTGAGCAGCAGATCGAGTTTACGCAGGCCGATGTCGTTCCGCATGCGCCGATGATCGAACGCGCGCTCGAAGGGCAGACCGAAGCCTCGCGCCCGGTCGACTGGCTCGTGCTGGCGGCGATGCGCGCGAGCGACAACAGCGCCGCGAACATCCTGCTCGATCGCATCGGTGGCCCCGAAGGCATGACGCAATTCTATCGTAACCACGGCGACGGCGTGACGCGGCTCGATCGGCGCGAGCCCGAACTCAACGAAAACAGCCCGGGCGATCCGCGCGATACCACCAGCCCGCTCGCGATGGCGCAATTGATCCGGCACGTGATGCTCGGCGACGCGGTCCATCCCGGCCTGCGCGCGATCCTCGTAAGGCACATGATCCGCACCGATACGGGAATGTCGAGAATCCGCGCCGGCCTTCCGGAGGGATGGGTTGTCGGCGACAAGACCGGGACCTGCGGTTCGGCTTACAACGACGTTGCGGTCTTCTGGGCCGAACGCGACCGGCCCTACGTTTTGTCGATCTATTACGACCGGCCCGAAGCGGAGTCGGAGGAAGCGCAAGCCGCGATGGCACAGGTCGGTGCGCTGGCGGCGGAGATCGTCCGCCAGCCATAAGTGCAAAGAGCCGATTTTCCCCTGTTGAAAATCTCCGCCCATGTCGCCATATGGCGCTTGGGAGTCGGGTGGACGTTAGCGTTCGCTCACCGGGTCAGGTCCGGAAGGAAGCAGCCCAGGTGAATTGCGGCGGGTCGCCCGGCTCCTTTTCATGCATCGCTGGAAAAACGGCTCAGGCCTCGCGCGCGCTTTCGCGCATGCGACTGCGCGCCTCGTTGCGCGAGCTGGTAGCCGGGATCAGCCCGCCCACCTTGCCTAGCCCGAAAGGCGGCATGTTGGCGTAGATATTCTCGTAGGCGCCGCCGCCGACCGTGTAGGTCTCGTGGAAAATGCCGACCGTGCCGTCGTTTCCGACATTCTTGTTGAACGCCACCCAGGCCGGCCAGTGCATGTCGTCACGCGAGCGGGCATAGGCTTCGAGGCTATCGAAATCCCTCCAGTATTGCAGTAGCATCACCTGTCGCGGACCCTGCAGGCAATATTCGGTCCCGAGGAAACCGCTGTCGGGATTGGCCGCAAGCTCCTGCAGCATCGGGCGCATCGCCATCAGCACCGGCCACCATTTCCCAATCCTGTGGAAACGGTTGATCCGCATTCCGATCACGAAAACCACCAGCGGACCTGAAAAGTCGGCGGTCATACGCCCTTTGACGACACTCATCGCGGTCTCCTTCGCAAGATAGATTGCAAAATGAAACCTAAAGGTCAAGCTTCGCAAAGCGCGCTTGTGCGCCTACCATCCCCGGCATGGGTGATTCACCGGACGATACACAGGGCCTGCCGTGGGAAACCGAGGCCGATAGCGACACGCCGAGCGCGGCGGAGCTCGAGGCGGCGGGGCAGAATTCAATGTTCGGAGAGCCTGCTCCCGAACCCACGCCCGAGCCGAAGCCCGAGCCCGAGCCCGAGCCCGAGAATGCGCCGGTCGAGCAGGCATCGCCTCCCCCAGCAGAACCGTCCGCGCCAGCGCCGTCGCCCGCGCCGACCGCTCCACCCGTGGTGGAAACCGCGCAGCCCTATCGCGTGCTGGCGCGCAAATACCGGCCGCAGACCTTTTCCGAGCTGATCGGGCAGGACGCGATGGTCCAGACGCTGGGCAATGCGATCGCGCGCGACCGGCTGGCCCACGCCTTCTTGATGACCGGGGTGCGCGGGGTCGGCAAGACCTCGACCGCACGCCTCATCGCCAAGGCGCTCAATTGCGTCGGGCCCGATGGCAAGGGCGGGCCGACCATCGATCCGTGCGGCGTGTGCGAACCCTGCGTGGCGATTTCCGAAGGCCGCCATATCGATGTGATCGAGATGGACGCCGCCTCGCATACCGGGGTCGACGACGTGCGCGAGATCATCGAGGCGGTGCGCTATGCCGCCGTCTCCGCGCGCTACAAGATCTACATCATCGACGAAGTCCACATGCTATCGCGCAACGCGTTCAACGCCTTGCTCAAGACGCTGGAAGAACCGCCCGCACATGTGAAATTCCTGTTCGCGACCACCGAGGTCGAAAAAGTGCCGATCACGGTGTTGTCGCGCTGCCAGCGCTTCGACCTGCGCCGGATATCGACCGGCCTGCTGCAAGAGCATTTCGCGAAGATCTGCGAGTCCGAGCAAGTCGAGGCCGAAGACGAGGCGCTGGCGATGATTGCCGCCGCGGCCGAAGGTTCGGTGCGCGACGGGCTCTCGATCCTCGACCAGGCGATCGCCCATGCCGATCTGGCGGGCAAGGGCACCATCGCGGCTGCGCAAGTACGCGAAATGCTCGGTCTGGCCGATCGCACCGCCTCGCGCACGCTGTTCGATGCCTTGCTAGAAAGCGATGCCGACACGCTGCTCGACGAGATGGATCGCCAGTTCGCGCTGGGGGTCGAACCGCTCGCCATGCTGCGCGCGGTGATGAATTTCGCCCATCGCGCCACCGTGGCGCAGGTCGGCGGGCGCGTGCCCGATGCGGCGAGCGAGGAAGAGCGCGCCGCGATCGCCGGCTATGCCGAGAACATTCCCACCGGACAGCTGCATCGACTGTGGCAGCTCCTGCTCAAGGGGTACGAGGAAGTGCGGGTCGCGCCCGATCCGCTCGCCAGCGCGCAGATGGCGCTGCTGCGCGTGCTCCATGCAGCCGACATGCCCGATCCGGGCGAGTTGGCGAAGATGATCGCCGAGGGCGGCGGCACGGTGCCGACGGCAGGCGGCGCGTCGTCCGGTCCGCCCGGGGGAACATCCGCGTCTGCGCCCAGCGAAACATCGCAGGCCGCCGCTCCCGAGTGGGAAGCGCTGGTCGACCAGGTCGAGGCGTCGGGCGAATTGCTCGCGGCGCAGAACATGCGCGGCTGGGTGCGGGTGATCAATATCGCCGATGGCGCGCTCACCTATGCCTTGGCTCCCGGTTTTTCCGGCGATCTCGGCCCGGAACTGCGCGATGCGCTCTACAAGATTACTGGTACCCGCTGGCAGGTCGAGCTGGGAGAGGGCGAGGGCGCTCCGAGCCTCAAGGAGCGCGCCGAAGCCGCCGCCAAGGCGGCTCGTCGCGAAACGCTTGAACAACCGCTGGTAAAAGCCACCTTGGCGGCATTCCCCGATGCCGAGGTGATCGACGAAAGTGTAGAGACCGGCACCGGACCCACCAATTGGAGCAAGAGAGCCTGACATGCAGTCGATGGAAGAAATGATGAAAGCCGCGCAGGAAGCGGCGCAGACGATCCAGAAGCAGATGACCGAGGCCCAGGCCAAGCTCGAGGAAATCGAGGTCGAAGGCGTTGCCGGTGGCGGCATGGTCAAGGTGCGCTGCTCGGCCAAGGGCCGCGTGATCGGCGTGACGATCGACGAAAGCCTGATGACCCCGGCCGAGAAACAGATGGTCGAAGACCTGGTCGCCGCGGCTTTCAACGACGCCCGCCAGAAGGCCGACGCCGCCAGCGCCGCCGAGATGGAAAAAATCCAGGGCGGCATGGGCCTGCCACCGGGCTTCAAGATGCCGGGCATGTGAGGAAACCAGTCGGCTGCCATTGCTGCGGCTGCTGGAATGACGGGAAACGTGCATAAGGGAATGAGGATCACCTGTCCTACAGACATCCTCTCTGGCAGGTTCATCCCATGACGCTTCCCGCCACGCCCCTCCGATTCCTTCCACAGGACCGTGTCACACCCGGTCCACGGTTCAGGCTTCGGCGGTCGAGGCTTAACACGCGTCCACAGTTAGGCCGTGTTGCGGCATTGCAGCATCGGGAGGGCCTACCCATATCTGCGGACAAGAGGCGTGGTCATCAGGCCACCGCGACAGACACTGGACGCCAAGTATGAAACTCTACCCCCTCCTTCCCCTGCGCGACATCGTGGTGCTGCCTGGCATGGTGGTGCCGCTGTTCGTGGGGCGCGACAAATCGGTTGCCGCGCTCGAGGCGGCGATGGAAGCCGACAAGCTGATCTACCTGCTCGCGCAGCTCGATCCGACCTGCGACGATCCCGAAGGCGACGATCTCTACGATGTCGGCGTGATCGCCGAAGTCGTGCAGATGCTCAAACTGCCCGATGGCACCGTGCGCGTGCTGGTCGAAGGCAAGGCGCGGGCCAAGCTCGGGAGCTTGCGTGAAGATGGCGACAGGGTCGTTGCCGCAGTCGAGGAGATGGATATCGTCTCTGCCGGCGGCACCGAAGTCGCCGCGATGATGCGGCAGGTGATCGAGCAGTTCGAGGAATACGCGAAGCTCGACAAGAAGCTGACCGAGGATGCCGGGGAAGACCTGGCCGAGATCGACGACGCTTCGCTGCTCGCCGATGCGGTGGGCGCGAATCTCAACATCAAGGTCGCCGACAAGCAGGCGCTGCTGACCGAGACCGACCCGATGAAGCGCCTCGAAATGGTGTTCTCCTTCATGGAAGGCGAACTCGGCGTGATGCAGGTCGAAAAGAAGATCCGCGGGCGCGTGAAGCGCCAGATGGAGAAGACGCAGCGCGAGTACTACCTCAACGAACAGTTGAAGGCGATCCAGAACGAGCTCGGCGGCGAGGGCGAGGACGGCGACGAGCTGGCCGAGCTGCAGGAGAAGATCGACTCGCTGGAAATGACCGAGGAGGCCAAGGCCAAGGCGCAATCAGAGCTCAAGAAGCTCAAGAGCATGCAGCCGATGAGCGCCGAGGCGACGGTCATTCGCAATTATCTCGACGTCCTGCTGGGTCTGCCCTGGGGCGAAAAGAGCGAATTGAAGCAGGACATCGCGGCCGCGCAGGACGTGCTCGACGACGACCACTACGGGCTCGAGAAGGTCAAGGACCGGATCATCGAGTATCTCGCCGTGCAGGCCCGCACCAACAAGCTGAAAGGCCCGATCCTGTGCCTCGTCGGCCCTCCGGGCGTCGGCAAGACCAGCCTCGGCAAGTCGATCGCCAAGGCGACGGGACGCGAATTCGTGCGCCAGTCGCTGGGCGGCGTGCGCGACGAGGCCGAGATCCGGGGCCACCGCCGCACCTATATCGGCTCGCTCCCGGGCAAGATCGTGACCAACCTCAAGAAGGCGGGCAGCTGGAACCCGCTGTTCCTGCTCGACGAGATCGACAAGCTGGGCCAGGACTTCCGCGGCGATCCCGCCTCGGCGCTGCTCGAAGTGCTCGATCCCGAACAGAACGCGAAGTTCCAGGATCACTATCTCGAGCTGGACCTCGACCTGTCGGACATCATGTTCGTGACCACCGCGAACAGCCTCGACCTGCCGCAGCCGCTGCTCGACCGGATGGAGATCATCCGTCTCGAGGGTTACACCGAGGATGAGAAGGTCGAGATTGCGCGTCGCCATCTGATCCCCAAGCAGATCGAACAGCACGGCCTGGCCGAAGGCGAGTTCGAACTGACCGAAGACGGCCTGCGCAGCCTGATCCGTCACTACACCCGCGAGGCGGGCGTGCGCACGCTGGAGCGCGAGATCGCGCGTCTGGCGCGCAAGAGCCTGCGCAAGATCCTCGAACAGGAAGCGACCTCGATGACGATCGACGCCGACAATCTTGGCGAGTTCGCGGGCGTGCGCAAGTTCCGCCACGGCATGGGCGAGGAAGAGCCGCAGGTCGGTGCCGTCACCGGGCTTGCCTGGACCGAGGTCGGCGGCGAGTTGCTGACCATCGAAAGCGTGACCACGCCGGGCAAGGGCGAGATCAAGACCACCGGCAAGCTCGGCGAGGTCATGAACGAAAGCATCGCCGCGGCCTTCAGCTTCGTGAAGGCGCGGGCGCCCGCTTACGGGATCAAGCCCTCGATCTTCCAGCGCAAGAACATCCACATCCACCTTCCCGAAGGCGCGGTGCCCAAGGACGGGCCCAGCGCGGGCATCGGGATGGTTACCTCGATCGTCTCGACGCTGTCGGGCATCGCGGTCGATCCCGAAGTTGCGATGACCGGCGAAGTGACCCTGCGCGGACGGGTGCTGCCGATCGGTGGCCTGAAGGAAAAGCTCCTTGCGGCACTGCGCGGCGGGATCAAGACCGTCCTCATCCCCGAGGAAAACGAGAAGGACCTCGCCGAGATTCCCGACGACATCAAGAACGGGCTGGAGATTATCCCGGTCGCGCATGTCGACGAAGTGCTGGCGCGCGCGCTGGTCGAGAAGCTCGAGGCGATCGAGTGGACCGAGGCGGACGATCTGGCGAGCCAGCCGGTGCCGCATGCGCCCGGCTCCGGTGCACCTCAGACCGCTCATTGAGGTCGCTCGGTCACGGTTTATCGCACACATGGCCGTATTTCGGCGGCTTCGGTGCGATTTGGCCTTTGACACCGAAGGGAAAACAGTCTCAATTCGGCGCTTCGCCAACCGGTGATTCCACCGTGGCACGACACCCATTGACACTCTAGGGGGAGCTTTCATGAACAAGAATGACCTGATCAGCACCGTTGCCGACAATTCCGGCCTTTCGAAGAATGACGCGAGCAAGGCTGTCGAATCGGTTTTCGATGCGATCCAGGATTCGCTCGGCAAGGGCGAAGAAGTTCGCCTCGTCGGTTTCGGCACGTTCTCGGTTGCGCATCGCAAGGCTTCGACCGGCCGCAACCCGCGCACCGGCGAAACCATGCAGATCAAGGCGTCGAACCAGCCCAAGTTCAAGGCTGGCAAGGGCCTCAAGGATGCGGTCAACTAAGCCGCACCATCCAGGGACTGAAAAGGCCCCGCCGGAGCGATCCGGCGGGGCCTTTGCTTTGTGAGAGGGATGGGCGCCCGCTAGTCGAGCCCGATCAGTGCCATCGGTGCGGTGCGGGTGCGCGGGGTGATCGTCCAGCTCAGCCGCTGCATCCCGTCGGCGTCCTCTTCGGGGCCCTCGTCTGTGTTGTTGGCGAGGATGGCGCCATCGGTCACCAGCGTGAACGTGCCGTCGAGCTCGGGGAAGCTTTCCGCGGCTTCCGCCTCTTCGTCGTCGCCGAAGATTTGCATCGCGCCGACCATGCCCGACATCACCCCGCCCATCGGCCCGGTGCCGCCCTGGACGGCAAAGCCCGGAGCATCAATCCGCAACCGTCCCGGCTCGCGCACGGCGGCGGTGAGGATGAAATTGTTGAGCGGGAAGCGTTCGAAGGTCGGAAACACGAAGTCGTGTCCCATCACCGACGTGATCTCGAAGCTGACTTCGAACAATCCGTTGCCCTTGTGCACGACGCTTTTCCAACCGCGCTGGCGCTCGAGCCGCTTGACCAGCTCATCGGCCGCGTCGGGGTCGGACGGATCGATGCCCCCGAAGAACAGGTTCATCATCTGCGCCTGCTGTTCCTTGCGCTTGGCCGCGCGCTCCATCCGTTCGTCAAAGGCTTCGCGCTGCTCGGCCAGTTCCTCGGTCGTGCATTCGCGTTCCTGGAGGCCGTAATCCTCGTCCTCGTCTCCATCTTCGACGACCACTTCCACCATGACGTCCTCATCGGGGTCTTCCTCGGTCGTGTCGGGATCGGGAATGCGGACGGTCACGACCGGCACATCGTCATCGGTGGTCTGATCCTGAAAACCCGAGAGTTCGCTCTCATCCATCTCCTCGCCGAAATCGTCTTCGAAACAGGGCTGGGCGACGAATTCATCATCGTCGTCTCCTCCGCCCCCGAACGAATCGCCGGCCTCGGCAAGTTCACTCATGGCGAGCAGATAGATTTCGCCGTCATAGCGATAGGTGAAGCGGCCATCCTTGTGCAGGATCAGCTCGGATGCGAACTTGCCCGGAACCATCATGCAGCCGGCCAGGACGACGAACCCTGCAGCCAGCGCGGCCAGCGCGCCGAAGCGCTTTTTCGATACGGTCATGTATCCCCCTCTGTACGGGGGCGAAGCTAACTGCGTACTGCTATCGCGTAAAGCGCGATTGCACCGGCATTCGAGACGTTGAGGCTTTCGATATCGCTGCTGATCGGAAGACGCGCGAGCGCATCGCAATGCTCGGCGATATTGTGCCGCATGCCGGGTCCTTCCGCCCCGAGGACGAGTGCGACAGGGCCGGCGGGCAGCGCCTCGCCCAACGTGGATTCCGCTTCTCCGGCAAGGCCGATACGCCAGTATCCGTCATCGGCAACCTGCTCCAGCGCGCGCGCGAGATTGACCGCGCGCACCCACGGCACCGTTTCGAGCGCACCCGATGCCGCTTTCGCCAGCGCGCCGCCTTCGGGCGGGGAGTGGCGATCCTGCGTCAGGATGGCGCACGCATTGAACGCCGCCGCCGAGCGCAGCAGCGCGCCGACATTGTGCGGATCGGTAACCTGATCGAGCACCACCAGCGGGCGCTTCGGATCGCCGTCGAGCACGTCTTCGAGGAACACGGTTTCGAGTGGTTCGCAATCGAGCACGATCCCCTGATGCGGCGCATCGCGCGAGACGAGCCTGTCGAGATCGGGATTGTCGGCATATTCGATCGTGAAGTCCTGCGGCAGTTCGCCATCAAGCGCCTCGATCGCATCGCGTGTCGCCCACAGCTTCCGATGCTGACGCTCGGGGTTCTTGAGCGCGGCTTCGACGGCGTGGTGCCCCCAAAGGCGCACCGCGCCCTTGCCGGCGCGTCCGCTGCCGCGTCCGTGCTTGTTTCGCCCGGCGCGCCCGCGCAGTGCCCGTTCCTTGCCCTTTTTACCCACGTAGTCGTCCTCGAATCCGAATATGTCGGGCGTCCCTGCCAGCGAGGCCATTGACAGGCAAGCGCCGCTTCGCCAATGGGGCGCCTCTCGGTCGCGCGAGGCCCCCAGCGGGCTTGCCGAACCAGCGGGCCCGTCCCGCACAATTCGCCGGTATGGACAGGTGGCCGAGTGGTTAAAGGCAGCAGACTGTAAATCTGCCCGCGCAAGCGTACGCTGGTTCGAATCCAGCCCTGTCCACCACCGGCTTTCCCGACATCGACAATCAAGAACGGCTCCGCACGGCTTCCCAGTCCGGGGGTATCGCCGCCTGTTCCAAGAGAAGCGGCCGACGTCTTTCTGTTTTATAAGCTTTCGGCGATCACACAAACCGGCACCGCCGATTGGAACCATTGCCAAGGATACACTATATCATGGGCGAAGGAGACAGAGGATGACCGACCAGCCACTCACAGTTGCAAAGGCGCAGATCGACGAGGCGCGTGCCGACAAGGCGAAGCGTCCGAGTATCGCGGGCTTTTTCGATGAGGCGACCAATACGGTCAGCTATGTGGTCCACGACCCTGCAACCGGGCAAACCGCGATCATCGACTCGGTGCTCGATTATGAGGCTGCATCGGGACGGACGTCGAACGGTTCGGCCGATCGGATCATCGAATATGTCCGGGCGAATGAGCTAAAGGTCGCCTGGCTGCTCGAAACGCATGCCCATGCCGATCATCTCTCGGCGGCACCCTATCTTCAGGAACAGTTGGGCGGAAAGCTCGGGATCGGACGCGATATCATCCGGGTGCAGGACGTGTTCGGGAAAATCTTCAACGCCGGAAGCGATTTCGAGCGCGACGGATCGCAATTCGATCGCCTGTTCGACGACGGCGACAGCTTCGCGCTCGGCGAACTCGAGGTTATCGTTCTTCACGTTCCGGGCCACACCCCGGCGGATATGGCCTTCATCATCGGCGATGCGGCGTTCGTGGGCGATACGATCTTCATGCCCGATTTCGGGACCGCCCGCGCCGATTTTCCCGGTGGCGATGCCGGCCAGCTCTATCGCTCGATCCGGCGTTTGCTGGAACTTCCCGACGAAACGCGACTGTTCCTTTGCCACGATTACAAGGCGCCGGGTCGCGACGAATATGCGTGGGAAACAACCGTCGGACAGCAGCGTGAAGAAAATGTCCATGTGAAGGATGGCACGACCGAGGAAGAATTTGTCGCCATGCGGACCGACCGCGACAAGACGCTCGCGATGCCCAAACTCATCCTGCCAAGCGTGCAGGTGAATATCCGGGCGGGGCACTTGCCCGAACCTGAGGAGAATGGCGTGAGCTACATCAAGATTCCGGTGAACGCGCTGTGAGCTGGACTGCATTTCCAAACGCGGCCCCGCTCGAAGGCTTTCTCGGCGGTCTGCTGATCGGAACGGCGGCGCTCATCATGTTGCTCGGGCTCGGCAGGATTGCCGGCGTTTCGGGCATGCTGGCGCGCGCGGCGACGCTCAGCCGGTCGGACACTCCCTGGCCGATGGCGGCGCTGTTCGTGATCGGGCTGGTTCTGGGTGCGATCGTGTTCGCGCAGACCATCGGCCCGGTAGAAGCCACATTCCCGCCCGGCTGGGGCTGGCTGGTGGCGGGCGGCTTGGCGGTCGGTTTCGGCACGCGCCTCGGCAGCGGCTGCACCAGCGGGCACGGCGTGTGCGGAATGTCGCGCCTGTCGAAGCGCTCGATCGTCGCGACGCTCACCTTCATGGCAGCGGGAATCGTGACCGTCGCCCTTGTCAACGCATTCGGAGGTGCCTGGTGATGCGCTCCCTGATCTCGCTTCTTTCGGGTGCAATCTTCGGGTTCGGCCTTGCGCTGTCCGGCATGATGAATCCTGCAAGGGTTCGCGGCTTCCTCGACCTGTTCGGTGACTGGGACCCGACGCTGGCCTTTGTCATGGGTGGTGCGATGCTGGTGATGGCGGTCGGATGGCTGGTGCAGAAACGCATGTCTGCACCGATCGCGGACGACAGCTTCAACCTGCCGGGGACGCAGATCATCGATCGCCGGCTTCTGGGCGGCGCCGCTCTGTTCGGCATCGGCTGGGCCTTGGCCGGGCTGTGCCCCGGACCGGCGATCGCTTCGCTCGGCACGGCGCTGCAACCTGCGCTGGTTTTCGTCGCTGCGATGCTTGCCGGGATGGCCGTGTACGCACTGGTCGATCGCAAGCCGGGCTGACCGCCATGCTCGATACGATGCAATGGATCCTGGGCGCCCTGTCCGGCGGTCTGGTAGGCTTCTCGCTCGGCCTGGTCGGGGGAGGGGGCTCGATCCTCGCAGTTCCCCTGATGGTCTATCTCGTCGGCGTGTCGCAGCCCCACGTCGCAAACGGGACGAGCGCACTCGCGGTGGCGGCGAACGCAGCGACCGGCCTGTTCCAGCATGCCCGCGCGGCCAATGTGCGCTGGAAAGCCGGGCTTGTGTTTGCAGCGGCCGGGATTGCCGGCGCGTTTGCCGGATCGACGGCGGGCAAGAACTTCGACGGGCAGGGGCTCTTGTTTCTATTTGCTCTGCTGATGATCGTGGTGGGCGCGCTTATGCTTCGATCGCGCAAGGATTTGGGCGACGAGGGCGCAGATCTCACCCGGGGCAACGCACCCAAGGTTGGAGCCTACGGGCTGGGAGCCGGTCTCGTGAGCGGGTTCTTCGGGATCGGCGGCGGATTTTTGATCGTCCCCGGCCTGATCGCCGCAACCCGCATGCCGATGATTGCAGCCGTGGGCACCAGTCTCGTCGCGGTAACGGCCTTCGGACTGACGACCGCGGCCAACTACGCATTCTCGGGCCTGGTGAACTGGGAACTGGCATTGGTGTTCGTCATCGGCGGCGTGCTGGGCAGCTATCTCGGCACGATCACTGCACGGCGCTTGTCGGGAGGGGGGCAGCTCAAAACCGTCTTCGCGATCCTGATTTTCGTCGTCGCCGCCTACATGTTTTGGCAAAGCGCCGCCGCGCTGTGGTTGTAGCGCGGAGGCGGTCGTTTAAGCGCCAGCATCGAACCAATCGGGCAAGGCCGCCAAGTCGGGTAGCGGAACTTCGATCGTCCTGCGCTCTTGCGTTTCGCCCTGCATGAAACGGTGCATGGCCTCTTCTACCTGTGGCGAGGTCATGAACAGATTGTGTCCGGCCCCCTCCACGGTGATCGCGGTAACATTGGTCAGTCCGGCGACGGCCTCGTATTGCCCCTCGGGATAGGTGCGACCGTCGAGCGTGCCGGTGAGCAGGAGGACGGGGGTTTCGCCCACCGGTCCGTCGCGAAAATCATCATCGAGTTCGATTTCGGGCCAAACGCCGACGAGTTGCGGCATGGGGAAGTTGAGATAGCCGCCCAGAAGTGCATCGCGGCGCTCGATGTCGAACAGGGCCAGACGCTCTGCGCTGATGCCCGAAGCCACATCCATCGCTGTGGACATGGGTGACAGCGCAATGGCCTCCCCTTCGCGTTGCCATGCGCCGATCACACGTGCGATGGGCATCGCGTCCCCCCGGCCGATGCTTCGGTATAGCTCGAGCAGGAGCGCTGCATTGCCGGGATCGGCAATCAAGCTGGATGCAAGATGCTGCATGTGGCGGCGTTGAAAGAGAAACGGAAATGCACTGCCGTCGCCGGTGGGTATATCGAGCATGAGCGGCTTTTTTTCGAGCTGCTGGTGGACCTTCCGCATTAGCGCTTTGACATCGGGATATAGCGCCTTCGCATTCGGTTGCGTGTCGATGGCGGACTGCAATCGCGCGAAATATGCATCGGTGCGGGTGGGCAGCTTGACGGTCTGATCGAGGCCCTCCGCGCTGGCCAGGATCGCACGGTCGATCTCCGTCGGTATGGCGTCGATAGCGGCCAGTGCGAGATGGGTGCCATACGATATGCCCCACAGGACGACCCGGTCCGCGCCGAGATGCTGGCGCAGGGCGGACAGGTCGCGCACGCTTTCGAGCGTGGTATAGCCGCCGATATCGATACCCTCCGACTGCCAGAAAGCGGCGCATTCGCGCGCGGCAGCCCGGTGGAGTTCGGCATATTCGTCATCGCTCAGGGCTTCGGTTTGCGAAGGGATGATCGACGATTGGCATCGCGGCAAGGCCGTCGAACCACCCGTACCGCGCTGGTCGAATGCGATAACATCGCCATGCCGGCGCATCGCCATGAACAGGGGAAACCGGTCACGTTCGGCGGTACCGCTGCCCGATCCGCCGGGCCCTCCGGCGAGGTAGACGATGGGAGGGCCAGGGATGTCGCTCGTCGACGGGAAGCGAACATAGGACAGGGTGATCGTCCGGCTCGCGGGATCGCTGCGATTTTCCGGGACCTGCACCTCTCCGCGGAAAGCCGCGACACGCTGCCCGTCCTGCGCCTCGAACGTTATCGCAACTTCTTCCGCAGGCTGAGCGGCGAGCGGCGTGGCAAAGAGCAAGGCGAAGCAGGCGACTGCAATTTTCATCGGCGATCCGTTCCATTGTGATGGTTTCATTCGATGCATTCGATATCGGATCGTTGGGGGACAAATCGCGAATTTACCGGTCGGCGGTAGGGAGCCATCGGTGGGCGGAGCGACGACTTGGCCGAAGGTCGCTATGAGACGGTAAATGGCAGTGCGGATCGTTCTTTCATTATTGTTTGCGTGGTTATGCATCGCCCCGGCCAATGCCGAGGAGACATCGACCGCTCCCTTCGTCGTGTCGCTTTACGGGGCCGAGGCGCGAGTTTGCGTCGACAGCGCTGCTAGCGAACCGGATTTCGCGTCGCATGAATGCCGTACGCAATCGCTGGGCCGAGTCGATCCGCAGGGCCGCCAGCTTTGGATCGCGCTGCCTTTCCATGTGCCTGGGGCGATGCTTTCGCGATCCGAACCGTTGGGACTGTTCGTGCGGGCCAAGGCATCGAGCGCGATCTGGCTCAACGGCGAGCCGCTCGGCACCAACGGCTTGCCTGCCGCGACCAAGGTCGACGAAATCCCGGGTTTGATGGACGTCGTATTCTTCGTCCCACCAGATATGTTGCGGCCCGGCGCAAACCGTCTCGTCGTCAGAATGTCGGCCCTGCATGGCGGGATGAAACTTTCCTAACCCGTACACCAGATTGCGCTAGCGCCGTACCGCTTGGCCAGCGACCGCTTGCTGCTGTTCGTACCGGTATGATTGACGTTTGGACTGTTTATCGCCGGTGTGGTGTATTTCGGCGTCAGCGCCTGGCGCGACTACGATCGCGAAGGGTCCGCCATCCTTGCCGTCGCATCGCTCGCCGCAGCGCTGCAACTGGCAGCCGAAACGATGCGGGATCTCGTTTCCTATCCTTATCCGTTTCACGAAATACGGCTGGCTCTGATCCTGTCGTTCGCGATCGCGCTGGCGCTGGCATTGCTAGCCTATCTCCTTCTAGTGCTGTTTCCCGACCACCACCGAGCGCGCTTGCTGGCGATCGGTGCGACGTCATGCGGAATGGCAGCGCTGGCGTGGTGGATGACGGGTTTCGACGCCAAGACGCTGGGCATGTTCGCGTTGGTGGCGGTGGCGGGTGCCATTGCGGGATTGATTGCGTGGCGCAAGGCAAACAAAGCGGGCGCCTGGGTCGCTGTCGCGGCATTGGGATTCGTCGCGGTGATGTTTTACACCAGCAACCGCTTTCTCGATCTCTATCTCTATCTTGCGCTCGGAACTCTGCTGCTGGCGTTGTTCGTCAGGCAGGCACAGCAGGTCGCCAGCGAACAGCGGGAGCGGCACCGGGAGCAGGCGAGAGCGCGCGAACTTGCCAGAACGCTCGATCGGATCGGGCAGGAACGACAACGGCAAATGCTCGAAGTTTCGCAGAAGGGGCGCACCGAATATGTTTCGGTGGGCGACATCAGGCATTTTGCCGGCGCGGGTGATTATGTCGAAGCATATTGGGGCGAAGGGCGCAGCGGTTTGCTGTCCGATACGCTGGCAGCCCTCGAAGAAAGCTTGCCATCGGGTTTCATCCGGACCCATCGCTCACACATCGTCAATGCCGCAAATGTCACAGCCCTGGAGCGTGATGCCGCGGGAACGGGGAGGCTGGTCTTGGACGATAGCAGCGAGGTCCCGGTGAGCCGCCGCATTATGCCGGAAGTGCGGCGCTCGCTCGGCTGAAGCGGATAATGCGGCGCGTGCGGGAACTTGTGGTGCGGCCCGCGCGCTCCTAAGGCCATGAGCATGTCATCGCAACTCGTCGATAATCGTGGGAAAGGCGAAGCCGGCTGGAGCTGGCCGTCGATCCATCCCGAAGGCCGCAAATACGGTGTGGCCGTCTTTGCGCTCAGTCTCCTGTTCGCCTGGTTCGCCTGGGAAACGCTGGCCTGGCCGCTGGCATTCCTCTCGCTCGGCGTGCTGGCATTTTTCCGCGACCCCGTCCGCGTCACGCCGCAAAGCGAGAACGCGATCGTGGCTCCGGCCGATGGCTTGGTCACGCTGATCCAGCAGGTCCCGCCGCCGCCCGAACTCGCCACCGGCGATAGCCAGGTCGGCGAAGGGCTGGGTGACGAACCCGTCACGCGCGTGTCGATCTTCATGAGTGTGTTCGATGTTCACATCAATCGGACGCCGATTGCGGGGTCGATCAAGCGGGTGATTTACATCCCTGGCAAGTTTCTGAACGCCGATCTCGACAAGGCGAGCGAGGAAAACGAGCGACAGCACATCCTCGTCGAACGGGCCGATGGGCGCCGGATCGGCTTCACCCAGATCGCCGGACTGGTCGCGCGCCGTATTGTGCCGTTCGTCAAGCCGGGCGACACGGTGGCGAGCGGCCAACGCGTCGGCCTGATCCGCTTCGGCAGCCGCGTCGACGTCTACCTCCCGCGCGATACGCAGCCGCGGATCGTTCTGGGCCAGAAAATGGTCGCGGGCGAAACGGTGATTGCGGAAATGAGCGAGCAGCCATTGATCGAAGGCGTCGCGCAATGACGGTTCGCCCATGAAAGAGCCGCATGCGATGAACAAGCGACGCGAGGTGCGCGGGCTTACCTTGCGTACGCTGGTGCCCAACGCGATCACGGCAGCCGCCATGTGTCTCGGACTGACGGCCATTCGCGCCGCGATCTTGCAGGACTGGGACGCCGCCGTTCTGCTCGTTTTCGCGGCCGGTGTGCTCGACGGGCTGGATGGGCGGACCGCTCGGTTCCTCAATGCGCAATCGAAATTCGGAGCCGAGCTAGACAGCCTGGCCGATTCTCTCAGCTTCGGCGTTGCGCCGGCGCTGATCATCTACCTGTGGTCGCTACAGTTCCTCGATCGCCTCGGCTGGTTCGCCGCGCTGGCGGTGGCAGTGGCCTGTGCACTTCGCCTCGCGCGCTTCAACGCCCGCATCGATCTCGACGAACAGCCGCACAAATCTGCCGGTTTCCTGACCGGCGTGCCTGCTCCGGTCGGCGCCGGGGTAGCCTTTCTGCCAATGTATCTGTGGCTCGAGACGGGCAATCCGGCACTGCGCGAGCCGCTCTTCGTCGGCATCTGGCTCCTAGTTATTGCTTTCCTGATGATCTCCAACGTCGCCACGTTCAGCTGGACATCGCTGCGTCCGCGACGGAACATCCGGCTCGAATTGCTGCTGATCGGGGCGCTGTTGGTAGCTGCACTGATCCTCGAACCGTGGATCGCGCTGTCGATCGTATCGGCCGGATATCTCGCAACGGTGCCTTACAGCATCCTGCGCTATCGCAAGTTCAGGCGGCAGCGCGCTGCGAACAAGGAAGCGTCGAGCGCGCCGGAACGCCCCGCCTGAGGTCGTCGCTTCGACGCAGGGAAAACGCCGCGGGATCGCAAAGAGCTGCACGATCGATCCGCGCCATTTCCGCGTCCCATGCGCCGTAGCGACGCAGCAGGTACGCCGAATCTCGTGCCAGAACACGGAATGCCAAAGCTCCGGCGGCAAAAAACAGGGCGGTCGTCAGAATGGCAATCATCGCGAAATCCTTCGCCTAACAAGTGTTTCCCCCTGAAGATTGTGGAAATGGAACGCCGAAATCTTGTCCGATGTTCCGCTTCTGACATCTTCAGTTTCCTGTTTGTTCCACACCTGTTCCGGTTATGTCAACACAAATCGCGTCCGGTGGAATCCGGCTTGCGACGAAATTTAAACTGGAAATCGGCGCCGAGTGACGCTATCGGCGCGTCGTCGCACGTGAATCGGACGCAATCCTGCATCCGGGCATGAGCGAAAATCCACATGGGAAGCGCTGACATACCGGTGCTCGGCCGCGGGACAACCGCAATCGGGTTCCAGCTTCCCAGAGGCACAACCGGAAAGGAATTCCCTATGGCGGCTCCCACCGTCACGATGCAGCAATTGATCGAAGCCGGATCGCATTTCGGCCACCAGACCCACCGTTGGAACCCGCGCATGAAGCCGTACATCTTCGGCGCGCGCAACGGCATCCACATCATCGACCTGTCGCAGACCGTGCCGCTCTTCGCGCGCGCTCTCGATTTCGTCGAATCGACCGTCCGTTCGGGCGGCAAGGTCCTGTTCGTCGGCACCAAGCGCCAGGCGCAGGATCCGATCCGCGAAGCTGCGCTCTCTTCGGGTCAGCACTTCGTCAACCATCGTTGGCTCGGCGGCATGCTGACCAACTGGAAGACGATCAGCCAGTCGATCAAGCGTCTGAAGTCGCTCGACGAGCAGCTCGGCAGCGAAATGAGCGGCCTGACCAAGAAGGAAATCCTCCAGCTAACGCGTGAACGCGACAAGCTGGAAATGTCGCTTGGCGGTATCCGCGACATGAACGGCATCCCCGATGTCATGTTCGTGATCGATGCGAACAAGGAAGATCTCGCGATCAAGGAAGCCGCCGTGCTCGGCATTCCGGTGGTTGCGGTGCTCGACACCAACACCGATCCGACCGGCATCGCCTTCCCCGTTCCGGGCAATGACGATGCTGCGCGCGCGATCCGCCTCTATTGCGATGCGATCGCCGAAGCGGCCCGCTCGGGCAAGGGCGGTTCGCAGGGTGCGGACGCGGGCAACATGGAAAACCCGCCGGCCGAAGCCGCCGCGTAAGCGACCGATGCGCGGGGTCATCCCGCCGTCACAAAACAAATCCAGTGCGCCGGGCGTCTCCCACCAGTGGGGCGCGTCCGGTGCCTCACATCACAGACAAGAAGGATTCACCTCATGGCTTATACTGCCGCTGACGTGAAAGCCCTGCGCGAACGCACCGGCGCGGGCATGATGGATTGCAAGAAAGCGCTCACCGAAACCGATGGCGACATGGAAGCCGCGGTCGACATGCTGCGCGCCAAGGGCCTCGCCGCCGCGCAGAAGAAGTCGAGCCGTACGGCGGCCGAAGGCCTCGTCGGCGTTGCTGTCGAAGGCACCAAGGGCGTTGCGGTAGAAGTCAATTCGGAAACCGACTTCGTGGCCAAGAACGACCAGTTCCAGGACTTCGTCAAAAAGGCGACTCAGGTTGCCCTGCAGTCGAACAGCGACGATGTCGAAGAACTGCGCGACGCTGCCTATCCGGGCGGTGGCACGGTCGGCGATGCGCTGACCAACAACGTTGCCACGATCGGCGAGAACCAGCAGGTCCGCCGGATCCGTTCGGTCAGCGTCGATAACGGCGTGGTCGTCCCCTACGTGCACAATGCAGTCGCGCCGAACCTTGGCAAGATCGGCGTGCTGGTAGCGCTTGAAAGCGAAGCCGGTGCCGAAGTGCTCGAACCGCTGGGCAAGAGCCTTGCGATGCACATCGCCGCGGCTTTCCCGCAGGCGCTCAACGCCGATGGCCTCGACCCCGAAGTGATCGCGCGCGAGCGTTCGATCGCTCAGGAAAAGGCCGCCGAAAGCGGCAAGCCCGAGCAGGTCCAGGAAAAGATGGTCGAAGGCGCGATCAACAAGTTCGCCAAGGAAAACGCCCTGCTCAGCCAGATCTACGTGATGGACAACAAGACGCCCATCGCCGAAGTCGTGAAGCAGGCTGCCAAGGAAGCCGGCAAGGACATCGTCCTCAAGGACTACGTCCGCTTCCAGCTGGGCGAAGGCATCGAGAAGAAGGACGAGGACTTCGCTGCCGAAGTGGCTGCGACCCGCGGCGACTAAGCTGCACTCTCTTCTGCGAAATCAGCGGCCGCCGGGTTACGATCCGGCGGCCGTTTTTGTTTTTGCGCCCGGGAGAGGAAGCGGCTCAGCGATCTTCGCTGGTCGGCTCGTCCTCGCCCAGTGCCACGGCGCTCGTGCGCGGAATGCTCTGGAACGCGGACTGGTCTTCGTCGGGGACCGATTCGGCAGCATAGATCCGCCACAGGCCGAAGCCGGTCGCGAGGGAAGCGGTTGCGCCGATCGTTCCGAACAATCCCGTCGGCCCGAATATGGCCATGGCGATTGAGCCGACCAGCGGCCCTGCCACCGCGCCGAGCGAATAAAGCAGCACGAGACCGCCGCTCGCACCCACCCGCTCGTGCGGTTCGATGTGGTCGTTGGTATGCGACACACACAGCGGATAGAGCGCGAAAGCCATCCCGCCGAACAGGCCGCCGAGAACGAACAGCAGCGCGCGATTGGCACCGAACAGCGCAATGGCGACAGCGACGACCGCCGCGGCGAAAAAGATCGCCACGATCACGCGCCGCCGATCGAACCTGTTCGACAGCAGGCCGAGCGGCCACTGGAACAGCACGCCGCCCCCGATCGCGAAGGACGTGAACAGAGCGACATCGGAAAGGCTCATTTCCATCTGTCGCACGAACACCGCCGCAAGCGCATAGAAGGCGCCGAGCATGAGGCCGGTCGCCGCAGTGCCGAGCATACCGAGTGGGGAGATCGCATAGAGCCGCCGGATCGAGAGTGGCTCCAGATCGCCGATCTCGGGTTGCGGTACCTTGGTGAGAACAACCGGGAGCAGCGCAAGCGAGAGCAGGATGGCCGAGAACATGAAGGGCAGCACCGGCGCGTCTTGGCCGATGTTGAGGAGGAACTGGCCGATGGCCTGGCCGAGATAGAGCGCTGCCATATAGGCGGCGAGGGCGAGGCTGCGGGTATGCGTATCGGTACGCTCGCTAAGCCAGCTCTCGAGGCAGACGAAGACACCTGCGACCGCGAAACCGTCAATGAAGCGCAGCACCGTCCAGAAGCCGACATCCTGCCACAAGCCGTAGGACAAGCTGCTGGCCGAAAACACCGAAACGAAGGCCGCGAAGGAGCGGATATGCCCGACCTGCGCGATCAATCGCCCGATCCGCATCGAGCCGATCGTCAGTCCCGCGAAATATGCGGTGCCGACCAGGCCGATCAGCGGCGCGGCAGTGCCCTGGTTCTCGAGCCGCACCGCCAGCAGCGTGGACAGGAATCCACCTCCCGCCATGATCATGAAGATGGCGAGCAGGAACGTGCGAACCTGGTTGAAGGCCGTAAACATGACGCGCCCTATAATAGCGGCGATGCAGGACCGCCAGCGATGCGAGGCGAGTGCTGCGTGTTGATCGACCGGCTACTGGATGGTGCCTGCCTCTGCGGCCATTCGCTGTTTTCGGGATTCGAGCGCGCGCGCCCTTGGAAGGCACGTTTTTCAACAGACCGCTCACCGGCCTTTCCCTTTGCGCATCGGCCAATCATGGCTAAGGAGCCGCAAGCCTGCCAGCAAACGGAAAATCCCTTCATGCCACTCAGTTCCGCCAAACGCGTCCTCCTGAAACTCTCGGGCGAGGTGCTGATGGGAGAGCAGGATTTCGGCATCGATCCGGCATTCGTGATGGAGCTGGCGCAGGAAGTTAAGGCGGCCAAGGACAATGGCCTCGAAATTTGTCTCGTGATCGGTGGCGGCAACATTTTCCGCGGCATGGCCGGGGCGGCGCAGGGCATGGACCGCGCGCAGGCCGACTATATGGGCATGCTCGCCACGGTCATGAACGCGCTCGCCATGCAGAACGCGCTCGAACAATTGGGTGTCGAAACCCGGGTGCAAAGCGCGGTGCAGATGGACCAGGTGTGCGAACCGGTGATCCGGCGCCGCGCCGAACGTCACCTTGAAAAAGGTCGCGTGGTGATCTTCGCGGCAGGTGTGGGCGCCCCCTATTTCACCACCGATAGCGGTGCGGCTCTGCGCGCGGCCGAGATGCGCTGCGATGCGCTGCTGAAGGGCACCAGTGTCGACGGGGTCTATGACAGCGATCCCAAAACCAATCCGGGCGCACAACGTTTCGATACGGTCACTTACGACCGCGTTCTGGCAGACAACCTCAAGGTCATGGACGCATCCGCCGTCGCGCTGTGCCGCGACAACGACATTCCGATCGTCGTCTTCTCTATCCGCGAGAAGGGCAATCTGGCACGCGTGTTGGCGGGCGAAGGCGTGCAGACGATAGTGAAAAAGGAAGGCTGACGATGGCCAAGTATGACAAGTCCGATATCGACCGCCGCATGAATGGTGCGGTCGAGGCCCTGAAAAGCGACCTCGCCGGTCTGCGCACGGGCCGTGCCAATGTGGCCTTGCTCGATCCCGTGCAGGTCGAGGTCTACGGCTCGCTGATGCCGCTCAACCAGGTTGCGACCGTCAACGCGCCCGAACCGCGCATGCTGGCGGTGCAGGTATGGGACAAGGCCAATGTCAACGCGGTCGAAAAGGGTATCGCGAAGGCCGGGCTCGGCCTCAATCCGATGACCGACGGGCAGACCGTGCGGCTGCCGATTCCCGACCTGACCGAGGAGCGTCGCAAGGAGCTGGCCAAGCTCGCGGGCGAATATGGCGAAAAGGCCAAGATCGCGATCCGCAATGTCCGTCGTGACGGCATGGAAATGCTGAAAGAGGACGAAAAGAAGAAGGAAATCTCCGAGGACGATCGCAAGCGGCTCGAAGACGAGGTCCAGAAGCTGACCGACAAATACGTCGCCGAAACCGATGTCGCGGTGGAGAAAAAGACGCAGGAAATCCTCTCGCAGTGACGTTCGGCGCGAACGGATAATCGGTCATGGCTGGTGCCAGACACGTTGCGATCATCATGGACGGCAATGGGCGCTGGGCGAAGCGCAAGCACTTGCCGCGCGCGATGGGGCACAAGCGCGGCGTCGAAGCGGTGCGGGCGCTCGTCCGTGCGGTCAAGCACATCGATCTCGAATGTCTGACGCTCTACGCATTCAGTTCGGAAAACTGGAAGCGACCCGAAGAGGAAGTGTCCGACCTGATGAACATGCTGCGGCGGTTCATCAAATCGGACCTGCCCGAATTCATCGAAAACGGTGTCCGGCTCAAGGTGATCGGCGATTGGCGCGCGCTCGAAGGCGATATCGTCGCCCTGCTCGATGATGCGATGGCGCAGACCGCCGATGGCGACCGTACGCTGGTGGTGGCGCTCAATTACGGGTCGCAGCAGGAAATCGTGCGCGCGGCGAAGCAGGCTGCAAGCGAAGGCGACCTGACCGAGGAAAGCCTCGCGGCCCATCTCGACACCGCCGACCTTCCGCCGCTCGACCTGCTCATCCGCACCAGCGGCGAAGTGCGTCTGTCCAACTTCCTGCTGTGGCAGGCGGCCTATGCCGAAATGCTGTTTGTCGATACGTTGTGGCCTGACTTCACGCCGCAGCACCTCGAACAGGCGCTCGAGCATTTCACGGGAAGGGAGCGTCGTTTTGGTGGTCGATGAAACCGACAGCAAGGTCGATGGAATGCGCAAGCGCGACCGCTTCAAGGCAGGAATGAAGCGCTATGTGCGCGTGCCACTGTCGGTTCGCACGAGCGATCTGCCCGTGCGCGCGGCTTCGGCGATCGTCATGATCGCGGTCGCGGGTACGGCGATGTGGCTGGGCGGCTGGGCATGGACGATCTTCGTCGCCCTGGTCGCCGCAGTGTGTTTCTTCGAATTTTCCCAACTCGTCATGCGGGCGTTCGGGATCACCGCCAAATCGGTAATCGGCTTGCTGCTGGGCCTCGTCTACATCGCGGCCGCGGGGATGGCGTTGTCGAGCCTGCCCCTGGGCGTGACGATCGGGGTGGTGGCGGTCGTGATCGCGACCGATACAGGTGCCTACTTCAGCGGCAGGGCGATCGGCGGGCCCAAGATTGCCCCACGGATCAGCCCTTCCAAGACCTGGGCCGGGCTGTTTGGCGGGATGGTGTTTGCTGGCGCGGTCGCGGCGGGTTCTTTTGTGTACAACACCGGCGAATTCGTGCTGCGTCCGATGCTTTTCATCGCCTTTGCGATCGGTGCGGTGCTGGCGGTCCTGGCGCAATGCGGCGACTTTTTCGAAAGCTGGCTGAAACGGCGGGCAGGGGTGAAGGACTCCTCGCGCCTGATCCCCGGCCATGGCGGCGTGTTCGACCGTATCGACGGGTTGCTGCCGGTGACGATCGCGGCCTATTTCCTGTGGGCGCTGCATCCGTGACCCGGTCGATTTCCATTCTCGGTGCGACCGGATCGGTCGGCTCCTCGACGCTCGACCTTATTCGCCGCAATCGCGACGCCTGGAAGGTGGTCGCGCTGACCGCGAATTGCAGCGCGAGCGAGCTGGCCAAACTGGCGATCGAGTTCTCCGCCGAAATAGCCGTCGTCGGAGACGAAGCATGCCTCGGTGATCTGCGTGAGGCGCTCGGGGCCAGTGGGATCGCAGCGGCGGGTGGCGCGTCCGCGCTGGTGGAGGCTGCGGCGCGACCGGCCGATGTCATCGTGGCTGCAATCGTTGGTTGCGCAGGGCTTCGCCCCACCATGGCGGCGATCGAGCGCGGCGGATCGGTTGCGCTGGCGAACAAGGAAGCGCTGGTCTCTGCCGGAGACGTGATGACCGCTGCCGTCGCGCAGCATGGGGCGACGCTGCTGCCGGTCGATAGCGAGCACAACGCGATCTTCCAGTGCCTTCAGGGCAACCGGATCGAGGACGTCCGTCGCATCACCCTCACGGCGAGCGGCGGGCCGTTCCGCACCAAGTCGCAGGCCGCGCTCGACGCGGCGACGCCCAAGCAGGCGGTCGCGCACCCCAACTGGGACATGGGCGCGAAAATCAGCGTCGATTCGGCGACGATGATGAACAAGGGGCTCGAACTGATCGAGGCCCATCATCTGTTCCCGGTCGGCTTGAGCAAGCTCGATATCGTCGTTCACCCGCAAAGCGTGATCCATTCGATGGTCGAATACCGCGACGGTTCCACGCTGGCGCAGCTTGGCCCGTCGGACATGCGGGTGCCGATCGCCAGCGCGCTCGCCTGGCCCGAGCGAATGGACACGCCAATGTCCCCGCTCGATCTGCCCGCACTCGGTACGCTGACCTTCGAAGCGCCCGACGAGACACGGTTCCCCGCGACCCGCGTCGCACGCGAAGCGGCCGAGGCGGGGGGCGGTGCCCCGTGCGTCCTCAATGCGGCAAACGAAATTGCGGTCGCGCGTTTCCTCGCCGACGGGTGCAAGTTCACCGATATCGTTACGATTAATGAAACCGTGCTAGAACGACATTCGGACGATCCGGCACCACAGTCGCTCGACGACGTTATGATGCTGGATGAAAAAGCGCGGGCGAGTGCCCGTGCCGTCCTGGAGACGATCTGACCTTGTTCGATAGCCCCAATATCCTGATCTACCTGCTGGCCTTTGCGCTGGTGCTGGGCCCGCTGGTGCTGGTGCACGAGCTTGGGCACTATCTCGTCGGCCGCTGGTTCGGCGTGAAGGCCGAGGCTTTCTCGATCGGTTTCGGCAAGGAAATCGCCGGCTGGACCGACAAGCGCGGCACACGGTGGAAGCTATCGCTCCTTCCGCTGGGCGGCTATGTCCAGTTCGCCGGGGACATGAACCCCGCCAGCATTCCCGACAGGGATGCGCTCGACCGCGTTACGGCGGAATCGAGGGCCGAACAATTCCATTTCAAACCGCTGTGGCAGCGCACCCTGATCGTGCTGGCGGGGCCGGTGACCAATCTGCTCGTCGCGATCGCCATCTTTGCGGCGTTCTTCATGCTGATCGGCAAGCCGGTTTCGCAGGATGCCGAACAGGAAAGCGTGGTGACGGCGTTTGCCGATGATTCGCCGGCGCGGGAAGCGGGCGTCCGGCTCGGCGATCAGGTCGTTGCGGTGGACGGAGAGGAAACCGGCACCTTCTTCGAAGTCCAGCGCGAGATCGCCTATCGTCCTTCGACGGCGATTACCGTTACCGTGCGGCGCGACGGCCAGGACATCGACATTCCGATCACGACCACACGGATGAGCGTGACGGACAAGTTCGGTAACACCAGCGATATCGGCCTGATCGGTGTCGAATCGCGCCCGCAGCCGCCCAAACTCGTGCGTACGGGACCGGTCGAGGCCGTCGCTCTTGCGGGCAAGCAGAGCGTGATGATCGTCGACATGATGATCTCCGGCATCGGCCAGATCATAACCGGCAAACGCTCTGTTCAGGAGCTGGGCGGCCCGGTAAAAATCGCTAAATATTCCGGCGAACAGCTGACGCTCGGGACGCTGGCTTTCATCAATTTCATCGCATTGATCTCGATTAACTTGGCATTCATTAACCTCCTGCCAATTCCGACGCTCGACGGCGGGCATCTGGCTTTCTACGCGGCCGAAGCGGTCCGCCGGAAACCCATCGGCCCCCGTGGACAGGAATGGGCGTTCCGCACCGGTCTGGCATTCGTGCTGATGCTGATGCTGTTCGTCACCGTAAACGATATCGCCCAGCTGCCGGTTTTCGGCGGATAGACAAGGGCGGAAAAGCGGGGAGGGCGAGTGCGCGGATGTTAGGCGAACTTGATACTCTGACACGCTTCGGGCAAGGGGCGACGGACACGCATTGTCCGTCGGCAATGGCGCACGAAACCAACGACCGGCCCGGGGCGCCGGACCATCGAAAACAATCGGGACCCAAATGACCGCAACAGTTTCCGGACGGGCAACTCTCACCCTCAAATCGCGCTCGATTGCCGCGCTCCTCGCCGCAACCGCGCTCGGCGGCTTTCCCGCCATGGCCCACGCGCAGGACGAGGCTCCGGCCACACCTGCGCCGGACCAGGCGTCCGCTCCGGCTGCGCAGATGGCGCCGCAGAAAGCCGAGGCCGACACGATCCGCTCGATCACGGTGGTCGGCGCCCAGCGGCTCGAACCCGATACGATCATTTCCTATATCCGCCTGCGAAACGGCCAGCCCTATACGCCCGAGGCGGCGGACCAGGCGCTGAAGGATCTCGCCGCGACTGGGTTGTTCGCCGATTACACAATCCGCAACAATCAGGGCAATGTGGTGATCACCGTGGTCGAAAACCCGGTGGTCAATCGCATTATCTTCGAAGGCAACGATCGCCTCAAGCAGGACAAGATCCTCCCTGAAATCCGACTGACCTCACGGCAGATTTTTACGCGCGCGAAAGTGCGTGCGGACGTCAATCGCATTGTGGAACTCTACAAGCGGCAGGGGCGCTTCGCCGCCACGGTCGAGCCCAAGATGGTCATGCTCGACCAGAACCGCGTCGACGTGATCTACGAAATCGACGAAGGTCCCAAGTCCAAGGTTCGCAAGATCAACATTATCGGCAACGAGGTTTTCTCCGACGGCGACCTCAAGGGCGAGATGGTGACCAAGGAAGCCAGCTTGCTGCGCTTCCTGTCAGGCGGGACCAGCTACGATCCCGATCGTCTCGCGTTCGACCAGCAGAATCTTCGCAAATTCTATCTGACCAATGGCTATGTCGATTTCCGCGTCGTCTCGGCAGTTGCTGAGCTGACGCCCGATCGCCGCGACTTCATTATCACCTACGTTGTTGAAGAAGGCGAGCGTTACAAGTTCGGCGAGGTCAAGGTCGATAGCCAGATCCGCGATTTCGATTCGAAGCGGATGACCAGCCAGCTGCCGATGAAGACCGGCGAATGGTATGATGCGCAGGACGTGGAAGACACCGTCGAGCGTCTCACCGAAACCGCAGGTGCCTTTGGCTACGCCTTCGTCGATGTCCGTCCGGATTTCGAGCGGAACAAGGAGGACGGCACGATGGACGTGACCTTTCTCATCAACGAAGCGCCGCGCGTTTATGTCGAGCGGATCGACGTCAATGGAAACACGCTGACCCAGGACAAGGTCATCCGCCGCGAATTCCGACTGGCCGAAGGCGATGCTTTCAATTCCTTCCTGATTGCACGCACCAATGCGCGGATCAACTCACTGGGCTATTTCCAGGAAGCGTTCGAAGTCGAGCAGCGTCAAGGCAGCGCGCCCGACCGGATCATCCTCGAAGCCAATGTCGAGGAAAAGCCCACCGGCGAATTGCAGCTGTCGGCTGGCTTCTCGTCGATCGAGAACTTCATCTTTCAGGGCTCGATCCGGCAAAAGAACTTCCGTGGTCGCGGACAGACGGTCGGCGCAAGCGCCAGCTATTCTCGCTATTCGAAGAGCGCCCAGCTGAGCTTTACCGAGCCTTATGTCTTCAATCGCAACATCTCGGCCGGGATCGACGTCTATTATCGCGATCTGAACTCGTTCAACTTCTTCAATAACCAGCGCAACACGACCTATGCGCAGAACCAGATTGGCCTCGAAGCGCGCGTAGGTATCCCGATCACCGAGTATCTCTCGGCGCTGGCACGCTACACGATCAATTTCGACGACGTGACGCTCGACGAAAACCAGTTCTTCGCCGATCTGGATGGTGACGGCGTATCCACCTGCGAGCCGTTGCTGGCGGGCCGTTACCTTTGCGATGCACTGGGCGAACGGATCACGTCCCGGATCAGCGGGTCCGTGATCTATGACCGGCTCGACAACCGTATTCGTCCCTCTCGCGGCCATCTGGTCTCGTTCAATGCCGGTTTCGCCGGCCTTGGCGGTGATGTCAGCTACCTGCGCCTGTCGATGAACGCGGCCAAGTATTTCCCGCTTGGAAGCGGGTTTATCTTTTCGCTTCGCGGGGAGGGCGGCGCGATCCGCTCGCTCGACGACCGCGATACGCGTGGTCTCGACAATGTCCGGCTTACGGACCGGTTTTTCCTCGGTGAGCCCCAGATTCGCGGTTTCGATATTCGAGGTGTCGGGCCGCGCGTGCTGCGCAAGCCGATCGTAGCCGACGAGGATGGCAATCCCGTCATCGTCGAAGATCGTGAGCGGATTACCGACGACTCGCTCGGCGGCAAGGCGTATTATCTCGGTCGCGCTGAGCTCGAAATCCCGCTCGGCACCGGGGCCCGTGAACTCGGGCTGCGGCCGTCCATCTTCGCCGATATCGGCGCCGTGTTCGCCCTGCGCGATCCGATCTTGCAGTCCAGCCCGTTCCCCGGCGGCACGCTCATCCCGAGGCGCGACTCCGACGGCAATCCCCTGTTCAGCCAGTCATACGATACTGATAATGACGGCACGGTAGAAACCGTCGTGACCGCAAATCCGCTGGCGCCGGACGGCACCGCCAACCTGGCGCTTGGCACGACAATTCCTCCTTTCGTCGAGGAATATGTCGGCGACACAGCCGCGCCCCGCATCGCGATCGGCGTCGGTGTAAACTGGAATTCGCCTTTCGGCCCCTTCCGGATCGACTTCGCCCACGTCCTGCTGAAGCAGGAAGGCGACGACACAAAGGCCTTCACTTTCAATGTAGGAACGCAATTCTGATGAAATTCAAAGCACTTCTCGTCGCCGCGACCGTATCGGTCGCCGCTCTCGCGACGCCCGCAGCGGCACAGGTTCAGGGCAATATCGCCGTGGTGAACTCGCCGCTGGCGATCGCGCAGACGACCGCTCTGCAGTCAGCGTATCAGCAGATTTCGACGACGTACCAGACGCAGCGGACCACGATCCAGGAGCGCCAGCAGCAGCAGCAGACCCTGCTTCAGCAGCTGGACACCAACAGCGACGGCAATCTCGACGAGAACGAACAGCGCGCGGCCCAGGGCACTCCCCAGGCTCAGCAATATGCGCAGCTCGAAGAAGAAATCGCTGGGCTGCAGAACCAAATCGATCGCGCGCGCGTCTACGCCGTCGAACAGCTCCTGCGTGCTTATAGCCCGGCTCTTCAGCAGCTCCTGACCCAGAACAACGTCCAGGTCCTGCTTTCGCCCGAAGCCATCCTGTTCGCGCAGCCTGGCGCCGACATGACACAGAAGGTCGTCGACGCCGTCAACGCATCGACACCTTCGGTGGCCGCCGTTCCGCCGGCCGATTGGCAGCCCTCGCGTCAGGCTGTGGCCGTCTTCCAGCAGGTTCAGCAGATCCTGATGGCGGCCGCGCAGGCGCAGGCCCAACAGCAGCAGCAGCCTCAGCAGCAGCCGAGCAGCGATTCGCGGATGTAAGCGCCCTTTCGGGCATTTGACGACAGGGGCCAGCGATGGCGGACGACACGTCTTTCGATATCATCAAGGTGCTGGAAGCGCTTCCGCACCGCTATCCGCTGCTCCTCGTCGATCGGGTGCGTAGCCTTGAGAAGGGCGAGCGCATCCATGCGGTGAAGGCGGTGACCTTCAACGAGGAATTCTTCCAGGGTCATTTCCCGAGCCGTCCGATCATGCCGGGCGTGCTGCAGGTCGAGGCGCTGGCGCAGGCCGCCGCGATCCTCGGCATCGAAACGCTCGAACTCGCCGGGACCGGCAAGCTCGTCTATTTCATGGGAATCGAGAACGCCAAGTTCCGTGCGCCCGTGGAGCCTGGCTGCCTGCTCGATCTGAAGGTCGAATTCCTCCAGAAGCGCAGCCGCGTCTACAAGTTCAAGGGCGAGGC